>DLGT01000044.1 GCA_002482845.1 Saprospiraceae bacterium UBA7687 | reverse complement strand
ATCACAGGGGACAACGAAATATGTGCTGGAGAAAATACAATCTTCACAGCTAATGGAGGTGTGACTTATCTTTGGGATACTAATGAGATAACATCATTTATATCATTAAGCGTTGCAAGAGAATATATTGTTACTGTTACAGACTTAAATGGTTGTACAGCAACAGCAAGTAGAACACTTACAGTAACACCATTACCAAATGCAGGCGCTGATGTATCAGTTACTTGTTATGAAACAGGTGTAGCGGTGATGTCTGCAAGTGGAGTAGGAACGTGGACATTAGGTTCTAGTGTTGGAACGGCAATTATTACAAATCCAAATAGTGCAACAACTACCATTACGAATTTCAGTATCAATGGTACTTATGAATTGATCTGGACAGTTGGAGCTTGTAGCGATACTCTATTGGTAAATGTTGGCGATGATTGTGATTGTGCAATATCAAATAACATCATTCTACCTATCAATGGACAATTCTGTAATGAGGTAGCCAATGTAAATATTACAGCATCAATAGCAAGCCCTGCTGGTGGAGATTATCAATGGGAATATAGTTTTAATGCAGGTCAATTCACACCGATAGCCCTTAGTAATGTTAATGATTTAACGACCCAAGTTCTTGGTGTTGGCAATCATAGATTCAGAAGAATATATACGATCACTGGACCTATTGCATGTTCAGATACAAGTAATATTGTTTCTTTGAGAGTTAATCCATTACCAACAGCAAGCATCACAGGGGACAATACAATCTGTACAGGAGAAAGCACAATCTTAACTGCGGATGGCGGTGTGACTTACCTTTGGGATACGAATGAGACAACATCATTTATCTCAGTAAGCGTTGCAAAAGAATATATTGTTACTGTAACAGATGTTAATGGTTGTACAGCGACAGCAAGTAGGACTTTGACAGTCAATCCATTGCCAATAGCAAGCATCGTAGGCGATAATGAAATTTGCTTTGGAGAGAACACAATCTTCACAGCCAATGGCGGTACAACGTATCTTTGGAATACAACAGAAACAAGTGCTTCCATAACAGTAAATGTAGCAAGCGATTACATCGTTACAGTTACGGATGCAAATGGATGTACAGCGACAGCAAGTAGCACTTTGACAGTAAATCCTTTACCAGTAGTAAGCATAACAGGCGATAACGAAATTTGTGCAGGAGAGAATACAGTCTTCACAGCCAATGGCGGTGCGTCTTACCTTTGGAATACAACAGAAACGAGTGCTTCCATAATAGTAAGTGTAGCAAATGAATACATTGTGACAGTAACAGATGCAAATGGCTGTACAGCGACAGCAAGTAGAACATTAAAAGTAAATCCATTACCCAATGCAAGCATAACAGGCGACAATGAAATTTGTGCTGGAGAAAACACAATCTTCACAGCAAATGGTGGCACATCTTATATTTGGAGTAATGGAGAAACAAGTGCAGCTATCACAGTGAGCGTTTCAAATGATTACATAGTTACAGTTACAGATGCGAATGGTTGTACAGGTAGTGCTTCGAGCGTACTTACTGTTGGTCAAGAAGTGAATGCTGCTATTACAGGAAATAATAATATTTGTTTTGGAACAAGCACTATCTTCACGGCAAGTGGCGGATCAAGTTACTTATGGAATACAGGAGCAGTAACGCCTTATATCACAGTGACCGATACGGATACTTATGTAGTAGTTGTAACGGATGCCAATGGTTGTACAGCTAGTGCTTCGAGAGTACTTACAGTCGGTCAGGAAGTGAATGCAAGAATAAGTGGAAATACCAAAATTTGCCAAGGTGCAACTTCTATCTTTACTGCTTCTGGTGGATCAACATATTTATGGAACACTGATGAAACAACAAATTCAATTACAGTCGCAGAAAATGGTTTATATTCAGTTTCAGTATATGACGCAGCAGGATGTTATGATGTGGCTTCGTTATCATTAGAGGTAACAGACAGATTAGATGCGCCATTTGATGTGGTTGCCGATAAAGATCCTATATGTCTGGGTGATACAGTTACGGTAACTGTATCTGGTATTGATGGCGCAGTATTTAATTGGTCATCATCATCCGCTAGTTCAGGTTTGCAAAATGGATTATCTGCTGAAAGCATAGTTATTCCTACTGCTCCTGGCACGTATACTTACACAATCACACAAAAGTTTGAAGCTTGTCAATTAGAATCACTGCCAATCGAAATTACATTAGTTGTGAATGATTTGCCAAGATTTAATATTGGAAGTGACACTACTATATGTGAACTGGATGGTGGTATAATGCTTTCTGTGGGTGATTATGAACATGTTATATGGAGCGATGGTACAGAAAGAGAAAATATGTTTATTAGAAGCAAAGGTGTTTACAGCGTCGAAGTGATTGATGACCATGGATGCAGATCAACAGATGATATTCGAATTAAAAATTTCTGTTGTAGAATCTATCATCCTAATATTATTAGTTTAAGTTCTACTTCAGGCAACGATCAATTCAGCATGACAGAAACAAGTTGTGTGATTACATCAAAACTTTCCATTTACGATAGATGGGGTAACATGGTTTATCGTTCTGACAATGGTTTAGAACCTTGGGATGGAACCTACAAAGGCCAACCTGTAGAAATAGGAGTTTATGCCTTTATCTTTACGTATACTGCATTAGATGAAGATGATAATTTATTTGAAGATGCAGTTAAGGGTGATGTTACTGTAATTCGATAGGCAAAATTTAATATAATAAAAAAGCGAAATACTTCTATTTGAAATATTTCGCTTTTTTGTTTAAAGATTTATAAAATTACTTACTATTTTCAATCAATTTTTGTAAAAATGGAGACGCAAAAATAAAGTCATGAAGTACTTCGTTTTTACTGATTAAAACTTCATCCTTACTTCCTTGCCAAGCTAGTTTTCCTTTGTCTAATAGACAAATATTTTCGCCTATTTCCATGACAGAATTCATATCATGGGTATTGATGATGGTAGTAATTTTATTATCTTTTGTAATATTCAATATCAATTCATCTATAGTAATTGATGTTTGTGGATCAAGACCTGAATTGGGTTCGTCACAAAAAAGATACTTTGGATTTAGTACAATTGCTCGAGCTATACCTACACGTTTTTGCATCCCACCAGATATTTCAGAAGGAAATTTATTATTATTACCTTCAAGACTTACCCTTTCTAAACAATAGTTCACTCTATCTTTTTTTTCCTTTAGTGTTTTTGTGGTAAACATGTCCAATGGAAATCTTATATTTTCTTCTATGGTCATCGAGTCAAACAATGCATTTCCTTGAAACAACATACCCACTTCCATTCTCAGTTTACGAAGAGATTCTTTATCTGCTGAGACCAAATTGATATCGCTGTACCATATATTACCTGAGGTAGGTTGAAATAATCCAACCAAAATCTTGAGAAGAACTGTTTTTCCTGATCCACTTTTGCCAATTACTAGGTTTGTTTTTCCTGCTTCAAAAGTAAAATCTATTCCTTTTAGAACGGCTTGATCACCGAAATTTTTAAATATTTTTTCTGCTCTTATCATTATCTTGGTTATGCGGTGAGGATCAGTGCAATAATATAATCTGCCAATAATATTAAAATGTTACTATATACTACGGCACGTGTGCTTGCTTGTCCTAGTTCTATACTACCTCCTTTTACAAAATACCCCTGATAACACGAAACACCAGTCAAAATATAAGCAAAAACAAATGCTTTTACCAACATCATGATGACGTTATATGGTATGAAAAATGAACGAACTCCTTTAATAAATTCAGCAGAAGAAAATAATCCAGCTGGCACACTAGCTATATAAGCTCCCAAAATCCCAATCAACGCAGCAGCACAAACCAAAATCGGAATCATTAATAAGGATGCGATAAGTTTCGGCAGTATGAGGTACGCTGATGTGTTGACACCCATGATTTCCATGGCATCGATATGTTCTTTTTGTCTCATTCCACCTATTTCTGCAGCCATATTGCTACCCACCTTTCCAGCTAAAACCAAACATGTGATCGTAGGCGCCAATTCAATAATGGTCATATCTCTGACAATATAACCTATGTAATAAGCAGGGATTAGCGATCCTGCCATCTGGTAGTAAAACTGGACAGCTGTCACAGCACCAATAAATATCGAAATTAAGAATACGATAGGTAGTGACCCGATGCCGATGTCATACATCTGTCGTACTGTTTCCTTGTAATACATACTACCGTTTTCTGGTCGCTTGAAAATCTGTGCTTGCCAAATTACAAAGTTGCCAAAATGGTAAAAAAGGTTTAAATTCATGAAAATGTATTCTGAATGATAAGGCTCAAAAGTTTAAAGGCCAAAATTAACCTATTTTATTTATCCAAGACACAACAAATGAATATTACTTATGGTTTGAATGAAGATTAATAAATAAACACATGAATACCGTAATAACAGGTGCATCAAAAGGAATAGGGAAAGCCATAGCATTAAAATTTGCCTCCCAAGGTCATAACTTAGCGCTTTGTGCTAGGAATGTCAGCGATCTAAATTTGTTAAAAAAAGAAATAAATACCCAATATCCGAATATTAAAGTGTTTATAAAATCTATAGATATCAGTAAGCCAAATGAACTGAGAGCGTTTGGTGCAGATGTAATATCTGAATTCGGTGAAGTCGATGCCCTGATTAATAACGGTGGTGTCTTCTTTTCAGGTAATGTTTTGGAAGAAGAAGAAGGTGTTTTGGCCGCTCAGATTGAGACAAATTTATACTCTGCTTACCATCTGTCTCGAGAGATTGTTCCCGTGATGATTCGCAAAGGTAGCGGACATGTCTTTAATATGTGTAGCATAGCGAGTCAAATAGCTTACCCCAATGGTGGGTCTTACACTATTTCAAAGTTTGCATTGTTGGGTTTTTCCAAAGTATTGCGCGAAGAACTCAAAGACAAAGGTATCAAAGTAACTTCCATCTTGCCAGGGGCTACTTGGTCTGCTTCTTGGTCAGGTGTAGACTTACCACATGAGCGGCTCATGGAAGCAGAAGACATTGCTGATACTGTATGGGCAGCATATGCTCTCGGGCCCTCAGCTGTAGTAGAAGAGATTGTGATTAGACCTCAGTTAGGTGATTTGTAATAAATAGTTACTACTGGAAATCTTGAAAACAAAAAAGACCTGAAAACTTACTTTTCAGGCCTTTTTTTATTACACTTTAGGTTGCTTCTTGATTAATTGCAGCCCATATCAATTTTAGATGCGGGATCGTTATTTGGAAAACACAAGCCTGACAGTACACTTTCTGGTTTGTATCTGATAAGGTTTGGATCTCTCAAGCCATTTTTAACAAACTCTGTAAGGTCAGCAACTTCTTCATCTGTCAATCCTAACGGACGGATAAATGATGATAGTTGGGAATCAGGTACTCTTTGGTTTTGTTTTACGCCTTTATTAAAATAATTGACAACATCTTCTAATGTTTCCATACTTCCTCCGTGGAAATATGGTCCACTATCTCCTAAGTTGTACAATTGTGGCGTTCTGAATTTGAACATATCTTCTGCTCTACCAGTAAAACCACCTCTACCCATATTCCTACGATCTGCAGGTCCTGTTTTAATACCACCATGTTCGTAAAGATCATCTACGCCTAGTGCTTCAAATTTCATTGAACCTAAGTTGCGCTCAAAGTGACAAGTATTACAACCAGCTTTGCTAAAAAACAAAACGGCTCCCTTTTTTTGTTGTTCAGTCATACCATATTTGTCACCTTTTAACCATTTCTGGAATGGTGCTTGGTTTGTTATAACTTGTCTCAAATATGCAGTAATAGCAAAACTTGCTCCTTTTCTAGAATATCTTTCTTCTTCAGACATATCAGGGAAAGCAGCATCAAACATCTCTTTATATCCTGCATTCTCAATAATTTCTTTGGTGTAATTCATTCTATGTGTTTTCAAGCCTTCTATGTTTTGGCCTTCCAATGCACCTAGATTTAAACTATTGATGGCTGTGCCAGGATCGAATACGCCCCAAAGTGCTTCCGTTCCTACATTGTGATGGTCCGAGCCAAAAGATCCATTCCACATTGTATTTTCAACATAAGCGGTATTCAGTACCGCCAATGGTCTCGCGCCTTGTGCGTCAATACTATCGTTATGATACAAAGGATATTTTAATCTTGATTCACCTTTTACGCCGAAGCCAACACCACCATCTGCTATACCTTGCATCCTTCCTGGCCTAAACCCAGATTCAGGCACATGACAACTTGCACATGTAAATGTGAATCTCTGATCTTGTCTTTTTGATTCATTAGCGAATACTGGTTCAAAAAATAATAACTTACCCAAAGCGACTTTTTCAGGGGTCAATGGATTGGATGGGGATTGAGGTATTTCTGATAGATTTTTTTCATCTGGAAGAATATATCTTTCCGTATTGGGAATCAATTGATGCAATTCCTTGTCTTGAGATGTTAACTCTTCATGTTGACAACTTACTAAAAATAAAAGACATCCTATGGATGCCATAAATGATAGGGCACGGATCATAATATCGAAATTTTGAAATGTCGGGTGCAAAAGTACAAAAAAAATATCCAAAAAGATGCATAATCATTGGAATTTGCAATTCTAATAAATTTCTAAGGATTTAATTGAACTGAAATTTTGATCGATAAAATGCAAATATTTGTGTAAATTAATAGGTATGTATATTTAAACACGCAAATTTGATACCACTAATCTAAAAATTCAGTGAAAACCATTAATATTTTTGTAAGATACCTGACATTCAGTGTGTTATATGGTGAATGTAAGTATTCAATGAATTAAAATTTGTTAAGATTGTCCTAAGATTGTGTTAGATGTCCGAAAGGCTATTGACAAGTTATTTTAATACCCGTATTTTTATTGAAATTTTTAACCCATGATTATATTCACAATTGCCTTAATGATTCTTATCATGTTTGGAGATAAAATTCTCAAAGAGGCGTAAGAAATTAAAAAGGCTGTTACCTTCCCCCAGGTCAACAGCCTTTTTATATTTTCTGAAATTTCTATTTTTAAACGTTCTGCTCTTTTAACTCAAAAGTGACCAATTTTCACACAACCCAAGATATTAGTTTTTATTTATAGAATTTACCATTGTTTTTACTTCGGCTTCTGTAAATTCTTTTGAATTTCCCGCCTGAAAGGTTATTTCTTTGTCACCCTGAACCACAATGATAGAAAAGTCATAGCTTCGCTCACCTACATCTGATGTCTTTTCATAGATAAATCCATTATCAAATTCTTCAATTATCTTTTTAAAACTTGGGTTGCTGGTGATTTCTTCTTTTTTAATGGATTTTAGTTTTTCAAGATCACTGGAGAATGCGTCTCCCATAAAGACTTGTACATCATATCCATTTGAATTTTTTATAGAAATATCTTCGAGTTTGCCAGCCCCTACTTTTGCCACTTTCACATCATCTGGAGCATTAATGGTATATGGCACACCATATTTCATGAGGTCTAATGTATCAGGTGATGAAGTTTTTTTTCCATTTTGGCAACCGAAAATGGTTATCATAAATGTTGCGATAATATAAATAAATAGTTTGTAAGACATGACTTTGATTATGTATAATGAATTAATATGACTGCAAATCTAGCGAATTAATCAATGAAATAGAACCCAAATGGTGATTTACCACCTTTTTTTGTCCAATTTTTTACTTTTTGGATAGCGATATTTAGTTGTTATTTTATTATTTTTACACATATTTTAAAATTATTTACATAATTAATGTCACAAAATCAATGATATGTACAAAAACAGATTTAATATATTAAATATAAATATATGATAATTGCTAAATTATGTTTTTTTTGAATAGGGATACTCGCCGTAATATTGTATCATGAATCAGCGCAAAGAGTGAGATTCAAAATGGTGTCAAAGCCATTAAGTTCGAAATTGAATATGAGTTTTAGTTAAATAAATAATGCAATAGCGGGTGAGATCCGAAGTTGCAGATGAGTTTTGGATATGTTTATGGGATTATAATTTGTAAATGGTCGCTGGGGGGCGACCATTTTTTTTTGCCCCTATATGATGAGATTACAAGAAACTTCTAATAAATCTAAAGATATTTTTCCTACGAATAGATACCTTGGCCAAGATCACAAATTTATTTTGTTTCATTTTTTATTGAAAGAGAATTTCTTCTAATTGTAAATCACAAAGTAGTTTTAAGGTTTTTCATAAAGAACTAAACAATCATAGTTTTTAACCATGATTGTCTAGCTAAGTTACTTTCTTTTATGCCATTCCAGTGGGCGCAAAGTTCATTGGTGGCATCATACCTGCTTCTGGATCTTCGATATTGCCAAACTGTGTTTCATATCTTTTGATATTATCCTGCAAAGCTTTCATAAGCCTTTTAGCATGTTGAGGTGTCAGGATAATTCTTGATTTTACCTTAGCCTTTGGTACATTAGGTACTAGTCTGATGAAGTCAACTATAAACTCTGAATGAGAATGAGATATGATAGCGAGATTAGAGTAAACGCCTTCTGCCACTTCTTCAGATAATTCTATGTTGATTTGATTTTGGTTGTTTTCAGCCATTATTATTTATTTTAGATGATGCAAAATTAGGTATTTATGTTTACATCGTTAAACTATAAGGACCATTTAATTAAAATTGTCCTAGACTTACTCAATATTTTTCTTTATCAAATACTTATTAACGAGCATTTTGATGATCAAAGATTCTTAATTACCATGTTTTAAAAATACTTTTTTATCTTTGCAATATTATATATTAAAATTCAAACAAATATGGCTTTCAGTAAAATCAAAGTGGCCAACCCTGTAGTAGAGTTGGACGGTGATGAAATGACACGCATCATCTGGAAATTTATCAAAGACAAACTTATTCTCCCTTATCTTGACATTGATTTGAAATATTACGACCTTGGTATGGAGTATAGAGATGAGACAGATGATCAAGTAACCATAGATGCTGCCAATGCTATCAAACAATATGGAGTTGGTATAAAATGTGCAACGATCACACCGGATGAAGCGCGTGTAGAAGAGTTTAAGCTGAAGCAAATGTGGAAGTCTCCAAATGGGACTATACGAAACATCCTTGATGGTACAGTATTCCGTGAGCCGATCGTCATGAATAATGTACCTAGATTGGTTACAAACTGGACATCACCTATCATCATAGGTCGTCATGCATTCGGTGATCAATATAGGGCGACCGACACTGTGACCAAAGGCAAAGGTAAGCTTACTATGACCTTCACAGCAGAAGATGGTACAGAAACTAGTTGGACTGTCTATGATTTCAAAGGAGATGGTGTTGCAATGTGTATGTACAATACGGATGAGTCCATCAAAGGATTTGCACATTCATGTTTTAACATGGCGCTTACCAAAAAATGGCCTTTATACCTTTCTACAAAAAATACCATCTTAAAAAAATATGATGGTAGATTCAAAGATATTTTCCAAGAGATATACGAAAACGATTATAAGTCGCAATTTGAAGCTGCTGGTATCGTATATGAACATAGACTCATAGACGACATGGTAGCGAGTGCATTAAAATGGAGCGGAAGTTTCGTTTGGGCATGCAAAAATTATGACGGTGATGTACAGTCAGATACAGTGGCACAAGGTTTCGGTTCACTTGGATTGATGACTTCTGTATTGATTACCCCGGATGGTAGTACTATGGAGTCTGAAGCAGCACATGGTACAGTGACTAGACATTACAGAGACCACCAAGCAGGTAAACCTACATCAACCAACCCGATAGCATCTATCTATGCATGGACACGTGGACTAGCATTCAGAGGTAAATTGGATGGTAATCAAGAATTGATCAGATTTGCAGAAGCTCTTGAAGAAGTGTGTGTAGAGACTGTAGAAAGTGGCAAAATGACCAAGGATCTTGCAGTCATTATCCACGGCAATAAAGTCGCACATGGTGAGCACTATTTATATACAGAAGAATTTTTAGAGGCATTGGATCAAGGTCTAAAGGCAAAGTTAAACATTGCTTAATATCTTATAGAATTAAATATTCTGGCCAGTTGGGCTGTTTTTTAATGAGCAGAATTTTTAAACTTTTTATCCTAGTTTTTTATCATGCAAACTAAAATATCGTTCAACTGGCCAAACTTTAAAGTGACACCTGAGTGGACACTTTTTTTGGATAGAGATGGCGTCATTAATCATAGAATTCCTGATGAATACATCTCCAAATGGGAGGATTTTAAATTTTTGCCAGGTGTATTAGATGCTTTGGGTGTTTTCTCTCAGTACTTCACTCGTATATTTATTGTGACAAACCAAGCAGGTATAGAGAAAGGTATTATGAGTCATGACGACTTGAAGTCCATCCACGACCAAATGATGGAATACATCATATATCATGGTGGCAGAATAGATGAGATTTATTATTGTCCATTTACTAGTGCTCTAGATCCGCTATGCAGAAAACCTAATCCTGGCATGGCCATCGAAGCAAAAAAAGACTATCCCGAAATCAACTTTACAAAAAGCCTTATGATAGGCGACTCCGATAGTGATATAGCATTTGGCAATAATCTTGGTATGAAGACCATTTTGGTGGGAAATAAGAAGGATAATAGTTTTTTATTACCCAATAGCATTCCTGATTGTAAGCTTGATTCGTTGACAGATGTGACTTTGTATTTGGAAAGTTTGTAATGGTAAATACATAGATTTAGATGGTAGAAGATTCTATTATGGTAGTTTACAGCCAAATCACAACTATGATTTAAGCTTTATAATTTCAGTATCAATAAGGGCATTAATTTTTGATTCGTCATTAGGAAGTTTTTCTATAAAATTCCAGAAAGTTGAAAAATCGTTATATAATGTTAAGAGTTCTTTTAGTTTAAAATAGTATTTTGTGTAGGATTCATAACGAATCAAATATGCATTATTAATGTCATAATCATATCTTTCTATTAGAAATGTTTCATTCTTTGGTAAGTTGCAAATTTCTTTTTTGAGACTAGCAAACGACTTTGGTAAATTAATATCATACGTTTGTGCCAATAAGATACAATCATTGATATGTTGACCTAAAGACTCAACTTTGTCAACAAATTGCTTTGTTATTTCGTAATTTTCGATGGAATGAGTTTTGGTATAGGCCAAACTGCCTTGCGTACCTATCAAATCGCATAATGCTTCTATATAAATGTAAGGAAGACTGACAAAACCGCTAATATGCTGATGTGTGGCCTCATGAAAACCTATAAACATAATGCTAGGTTTGCTATAATTTATAAGATGATGACTTAATTGAGTACCAGATGTTCCATAAGTTTTATAGATTAGTACATCATAACCTTTTTCGTAATATTCAGTTGATTTGGCTTTCGCATCTTCTTCCGTAATATTCCCAAAAGCTAAAAAAGATGATTTCAGTGGAGAATATAGTGAATCTTTACTGGAGACATAAACAAAAATATTTGGGTTTTCATTGCTAGCCCATTTTGTATAAAACGAAGGACTAATTTTCATATCTAGCTCATTTACAGCATATTTGCCTACGTCTTGAAGCAAGTTGTAACCTGTAGAATCACTAAGTTCTGGTTTTTCTTGACAAAACGCAACAATAATTTGAAAAAATGATATGAAAACTATGAGCAGAGTCCTATGCATTTGACTTAAGAATTTATAGTGTGTCTCGATAAAGTTTTCTAAATTTTACTTATTTTAAATTAATGTTTTAAAGGCAGTAAAATAACGCTGAAAACCAATATTAATAACTGTAAAGATATGATTATATTTGATTTTGGATAGATAAAATATCTACTATTCCATAAAATCTTTCGCTATTTATGATGTAACGAAGATTTATGTTTTTTATAAATCATAAATGAAACTTAGTACATACAAAATATTTTAATTCCCCATCTCATCTATAAAATTTCAAATAAATACAAGAAAAATCCTACTTTTGCACTCGTCTTCATCTTTTAAATTTAGTAGTTTATGAAAACAAAACTGAGTTCGAGTGCCATTTGGGAAGATATCATCGGGTATTCTCGTGCGATCAAGGTGGGAAATACCATAGAAATAGCAGGTACAGCAGCCGTCAAAAATGGTGAAGTAGTTCATACAGGAGATCCTTATCATCAGACAAAATATATCTTGCAGATCATTGAGCACGCACTCAAACAACTAGATGCAAGTATGGATGATGTAGTGCGCACGAGAATTTATCTCAAACATATCAATGATTGGGAAGAAGTGGGTAGAGCACATGGCGAATTTTTTAGTAAGATAAAACCTGTGAGTACTATGCTTGCAGTTTCATCAATGATCAATCCTGAAATGCTAGTGGAAATAGAAGCTACAGCAATCATTTCATAATTTACAGATGTACAAAATAAAAGAGATATATTACACTATACAAGGCGAAGGTTTTCACACGGGCAGACCTGCGGTTTTTTGTCGTTTTGCAGGTTGTAATTTGTGGACGGGTAGGGAAGTGGATCGAGAGAATGCCATTTGTAAATTTTGCGACACAGATTTTTGGGGTACAGATGGTGTTTTGGGTGGAAAGTACACCGCAGATGCACTTGCAGACCTATTGGTGTCACTTTGGCCTGAGAGCGATACACCTGTTTTTGTCGTGTGTACAGGTGGAGAACCGGGATTACAAATGAATGACGAATTGATCGACACATTTCACAAGAAAGGTATCGAAATAGCTATCGAGACCAATGGTACTGTAGCGCTGCCAGATGGAATAGACTGGATATGTGTCAGTCCCAAGGCAAATACAGACATCATCATTACCAAAGGACATGAGTTAAAATTGGTTTATCCACAAAAAGAAAATACGCCTTCCGACTATGAATCATTAGATTTTGACCATTTCTACTTACAACCACTTGATGATCAAAACCAAGCGGAACACATAAAACAAACCATCGATTATTGTAAACAACACCCTAACTGGAAACTAAGTATTCAGACGCATAAGTTTTTGGGTATAGATTGATGATGATTCTTTGACGTATAACACCAATTTACAAATGACATCTCAATCTTGGAATGAAGCCATGTCTAAAGTTGTAATTACTACAAATGTAGTATAATTATTCTAAATGATAATTATGGTTTTTATTAGGCAACTTTTTGCTCGATTAATAATTATATAATGTCAACTCCTGAAATGTACTCCTGTATCTAATCTTAGATGATATGGTTGATTAACATCTCCTAACAATAATAGATTTTCATCATATTCTTCAATATAAAGTGGACTATCTTTTACAATGATTTTTTTATTTGTTTTTAAATCCAAAATATATAAATTTACTCCAGATCCGACAAAATAATACCTATCTGATAATTTAATAACACTAGCTCTTTTACCTTGATATTCAAAAAGTCTTTTTAATTGTTTGTTTAATACAATAAATTTTCCATTTTTTTGACAATGCCAAAACATACCATCAAATAAAAATGACTGATATTCTGTAGGTAGTTTTATTTCACCATTCAAAGTCATCAACCCAAATAAAGATTGAGATTTGTTATCATTCAAACTTTTTTCAAAAATCAATAAATACGAGTTTATTAACTGCGAATCATCAATTTGAGTCTCAATATCTATTGGTGGAGCATTAACATAGTACGCCAATACATTTGGCAGTTTGGAGATAGAATTACCATTAGGACCAAATGCTTCACTAATCCAAACACCTTTTTCTTTATAAACTCCGACGCCATAGTTGTGAAAAAAACTTAACTTTTCATATTTAGGAGCTACTACTTCTTTGCCATCTTGGTCTAAATACCCATAGAGATATGCAGGATTACAGTCATCATTTATAAAAGTCAAATCGTCACTCGCCATAATTTGTGTATTTGTCATCTTAACGGGGTTAGGGTTAATGACACCATATCTTATCAGATGTTTGGATGAATGATGTTCCAAAAAAGGATATTGCTTTTCAAGTTTTTTACCATCAAAGTCATAGAGTGTTTTTGTTTTATTTATTTTGTCATATTCACATATAAACGCATCGCCAATTTTATAAATTTCGTTAGAAGAAGGTCCTACGATAAATTCACCATTAGTATTTATTATGCCCAACTTTAATCTCCCTCGTTCATCTTTTTTTTGAGTTTTTAAATAAATTAACCCCAAACTTTCAAAACTAGATTCCCAATATACAAAGCCATTTGGTATTATTTGTCTTCCTTCGTAATTGTAAATTTCATTTATTGTATATCGACTTTGTTTTGTATTCAGTGATGTATAAAAGAATTTTTCTTCTGAATCCTTATTATAAACTTTGCACTCTGTGTACAACTCATTAGAAATAGGATTACCTAATAAATCAAGTAATTTTGAAGATTTACTATCATATTTAAAAGTTTTTGGATGTTTGAAAATCATATTCATCTCTTTTTTATCCAAATTGATACTAAACACATTTTCGCCTTGAGTAGCTTCTAGGCTTGAGAAATCTATATTATCAAATGTAAAATCAAAAACAACCTGATTTTCAGCATCCAAAATGCCCCATTTCTGATCTTTTTGGACAATAAAATATTTTTTATCATGGTACTCCTGAATATAAGCTTTTGCAAACAAAGCCCGTAAAAGTATTGTACCGGACGTGTCCACAAATCCATAATTTTGTCCTTTCTTGTATTTGTAAATTGACCTGAAATGATGATAAATACCATCTCCTTCTACTTTTCTCTTAACTCTTCCAATAGAGTCACGAAAGCCACAATATCCATCATTTGCATAAATATAGTAGCCACCAGAATGATATTCTAATACATCACACTCAGGTTGCAAAACCCATTTAGCATTTTCATCCATCAATCCTAGTTTTCCATTTTGAGCCTTGCACATTATCAACCCTTTATTCATCTGATAAACATCCGATAAGACAATACCAGTTGGATTGCCATCATTATCATACAATTTTAAGTTTTGGGCTTCTTGGCTATATCCATATAAAACGGTATTCGAAAAATGTTTTACTTCATTAATATCTAACTTTATTTCTTTAAGACTTGGTGTGAATAAATAAGATACAGTACTTTGCTCCAACCCTCTAATTAAAATAGCTTGATCATCTCTATGGATAGAATATGCATCTGTAAATGCTTCTGATGTTAGAAGTTTACCTTCTCTATTGTATAAATGATATTGTCCTTTAGCTTTTGCTAATGCAAATAGTTTATTACTCAATGCAATACCATCAAAAAAATGATCTTCAAATATGAATTCTAATTTTTCGTTTACGAAATTCATTCTGTTACTATCAATTGCAACAGGGATAGCGTTATTTGAATATTTTATTTCATCACTATAGTACCTGTAAATGTTATTAGCCTGCTTATAATCTTCAAATGATTTAAAAGTTTTATTTATCAACATACCATCTTCGTAAATAAACAAGGACGTGAAGTTTTTTCTTTCAATTGTAAAATCAAACTTACGACTCAATATATCTGGTTGCTTATTGCTTTCTTCATAAAGATTTGTAAGTGAAATATAGTTAAATGGTGATTTGAAAATAATATTTCCCTTTGCATCAATTACATATGAGGTGTCTTTATCTTTAACCATAAAATAATCTTTCCAATAACTTGACCTTTCAATTATATCATAACTAGGTTTTGTTACTAATTTCCCAGTATAATCACAAATTCCATATTTATTTCCACCCAAATATGGATAAAATTGATATTTTTGTCCATAAAGTTGGAAAGAAAAAATCAAAATTAATAATGATGTTATTGTATGTAATAATGATTTTTTCATTTTAATATGAGTGCTTGTTTTGATAAAATAACACAAAACTATAAAAATAACTCGAAAACATCAGTAAGATCTCTACCTTCATCACTATTGCAGGCGAAAAGGAACGACTCATCTTTTTTGCCAATATGAGAGAGAAGATAGAAAGACTTATATAGTATTTAGTTTTGTTTTCTTACATCATGTATGAATTTCTTCACCTTCCATTTTACTTACTGCTACAGTTGCAATAGCATTTCCTACTACATTTGTTGCAGTTCTACCCATATCTAAAAACTGATCAATAGGAAGTAAGATAGCAAGACCAATTTCTGGTATTCCAAAGCCTGCAATCGTTGCTGCTATTACTACTAATGATGCTCGTGGCACTGCTGCTATACCTTTACTTGTCACCATTAAGACCAATAACATAGTGATTTGTTGAGATATGGTTAAATCCACACCATATGCTTGAGCTATCAGAAGTGAGCCGAAAGTCATATACATCATACTTCCATCCAAATTGAAAGAATAACCCAATGGAAGTACAAAGCTTGTTATTTTTTCATTTACTCCAAACCTTTCAAGTTGATTGAGTAATTTTGGATAAGCTGATTCACTACTAGCTGTTGCAAAAGCTAATAGAATTGGCTCTTTAATATGAGACATCAATGTCCAAACTCTTTTTTTAACAAAATAATACCCAAAAGCCAAGAGCATAGCCCATAATATCAATAAGGAAAAATAGAATAATAAAATCAGTTTTCCATATTGTACCATTATCCCAATGCCTTTTTCCGCGATCACTATAGAAATAGCACAGAATACAGCTATAGGTGCTAACCACATAATCATATTGGTCAGTTTCAACATTACATGTGCTAGTGAATCCATTGCTTTGATGATTGGTTGCCCTTTTTCTCCGATAGCAGCTGTTGCTAAACCAAAAAGCACGGAGAAAACTACAATTTGAAGTACCATTTTATGGCTAGATAAAGCGACAAAGATATTTTCTGGTATTAATTGTTCGATAAAGTGATCTAATGTGAAACTATCTGTTTTAGGAAGATTACTTGCTACTGCTTCCGAAATTTGATTTTGAAAGTCAAGCCCTGGTTTAAAAATATTTACAATAATCAGCCCAAGTGTAAGCGACATCATACTAGCAAAAATAAACCAACCAATCGTTTTTATACCCATTCTACCTACTGTACCAGCATCGCCGATACCAGCTACACCTACTACTAGTGTACTTAAAACTAATGGTCCAATAATTAATTTAATAAATTTTAAGAATAAAATGCTTCCATACTTAGCTATTTCCACGTACTGATTGATAAAATCAATAGTAGAGTATAGATTGATTAATGTACCTACAATAACACCTACAATTAGTCCAATAAAAATCCATTGAGCCAAATTGTTCTTTTTTTGATTGAAATTTTGCTGATCTTCCACTATAAAATTTGATTTAGTACAGTAAATTTTGCGAAAATATGATTAATTTTGGTTAGTGTTTAGTAAAATTAAAATTAACTAAATAAAAAGTTATTTTCGTTAAAAATTATCAAAATTTAATATTTATCAAAATACAATATTTTGCTACGTGACTCATTCTTAAAATGTTTGATTTTATTCATTAATCGACTTTAATGTTCAATTTTTGAATGTAATTTTATAATGATTGGCATCAATTTTAGAATGGTTTAATTTTTAAAATGTTGATATACAGTTAAATATGATGTATTTGTAAAATTTTTTACAATCATAAGAGTAGTAAATTATAGTTTGGTACGAAATTAGCTGTAATGTAAAATACATATTAAATATATTTATAATTTGAAATTGTTTTTAATACCCTTGTTATGTTGAATAGAATCTTTTTAATCGTATTATGTGCATTCTTAACATCTGTTAGTTTTGCGCAAGTATCGCCATTTCCTACGTCAAAATTTACTTGGGAAGGAGCGTTTACAGGAAATAGAGCTGTGTGGGCTATTGATGACACTCTTAAGACCTATACTAATTTAAACGGCATAGATGTTACCGTCAAAATGTTAGATCCACATCGCAAAAACACCACCACAAAAAATCCTAGTGATTATGGTGATTACACTAAGTCCCATAGTTTTTTTGGAAGGGGTAGTTTATCATTCCAAGTTACAGCAACTAAAGCAAATCAAGACGTATGCTTAAGTTTCGAATTTTCAAAGTCTATCCTGTTGAATAAATTCAATATTTGGGATATAGATATGCTCCAGTCTACGCCAGTTGATCTCAGTACGTTTCAAGATAATCTGAATATCTATGGCTATAACAGTGCAGGGAGAATTAAACTGGATATCACGCCGATGAGCCGTGTAACAACTTTTGATATCTTAGATCAGAATGTTAAGGCAACCTTTCTACCTAATACAAATGGTGATGTTCTCCATACTGACGTTTCAGGGGCTATAATTGTTTCTAGTACATTGCCCGTGGATAAATTTGATATTTGTCTTTCTAATGGACCAGAAGATGATGGTTTAAGTAATAGCCACGCAGTCAGAATTTCAGAGTTTGACTTTAGTGAAGCTTATGGCGCTATAGAAGGTACAGTATTAGAAGAACTTACAAATCAGCCGCTTTCTGGTTCGCTTATTACACTATTAGATAGTGACGGTAAGCCAGTTTACAATAAATCAGGAGATTTGATGGAGGTCATCACAGGTCTTGATGGGACGTATAGTTTTCCTTTTTTACCATTAGGAAGATACGTGATTTCACAAGATAATCCTGAAGGTTATGAGAATGTAAGAGATATCGATGGAGCAAATGATAACATCATAAATGTCGACTTGACTTCGAGTAATTTTAATGCTGTAAATCAAGATTTTGTAGAAAAGTTATTCTCTCCACTTCCAGTCAAATTGACCAATCTTAAAGCAACTTGGGTTGGTGACCTTGTATGTGGAGTGAGTTGGACGACATCAAGTGAAGTAAATAATCATTATTTCGAAATATTGATTTCTAAAGATGGAAGAGATTATAAATCAGCAGCAAGATCGTTCTCTATAGGCAACCATAACCAAACTCATAATTATTATGTAGAGTGCGAAAATCCATTTGATGGTGTCAGTTATGTAAAACTTGTTCAATACGACCTTGATGGCAAATCATCTCAACTAGGCGTCGTTTCACTCAGAAATGCACATGAAGCTTCCTTCGAAATCCACCCGAATCCGGTATCAATGTTGGCTACCTTATCTTATATATCTAGTGATGATACACCACAGACATACCAAGTTCTGAATGCAAATGGTACAACGGTATTGACGGGTACTGTAAGAGGAAATGAGAAATCATACATTGATTTCAGCCAGTTACCATCAGGAATTTATTACTTCCAAATGCATATTGGAGGCAAAAATGTCACTAGAAAAGTAGTGAAACAATAAAAAATAATTTTTTTGAATAATGAAGGCCAATAGATGAGTTAACAATCATTTATTGGCTTTTTAATTTGTTTTATTTTTAACATTAGCGATGTGAAATCAATTTTTACTAGCTACTTTGTTTGCATATTTGATGATTTGAAAACCTATGATGCTAGCAATAACTGAAGCAAACAAAACGCCCATTTTTGCTTCAAAAATATACATTGGATCCGTAAAAGCAAGTCCACCTATAAAGATCGACATCGTAAATCCTATAGAAGCTAGAAAACCTGCTCCCAATAAATGAAGGTTATTCATTCCTACAGGTAATTTGACCCACTTCAGCTTTAGTAATAGCATTACAAGGCCAAATACACCCAATACTTTTCCTAGTAGCAGACCAAAAAATACTCCAGTAAAAACAGGACTGGACATTTGGCCTAATATATCGCCAGAAAAAGTGACGCCCGCATTACTAAAAGCAAAAATAGGTAGTATCACAAATGCTACAAATGGGTGAAAATTATGTTCAAGTCTTTGTAATGGTGTTAGGGCCCCTTTTGAATAGCTAATAATATCTTCTACAATATAAAGTTGTTTATTGGTGACGGTTGCTACATCATTGGGTGTGGCATTATCAAATTTTGTAACTAATAGATGCATCTTTTTAATATATTCTATTTCCGAAATTTTTACATCGGCAGGTATCGTCATAGCCGCTAGTACTGCTGCAATCGTAGCGTGTACGCCCGACATAAGAAAAGCGAGCCACAGTCCGCCTATACCAATAATCGCATAATAAAGGGAGTTTCTCACACCAATAATGTTTGAAACAAACAGGACTACCATAAATACACCACCTGTGGCAAGACTCGCAAAATTAATATCTGAAGTATAAAAGAAAGCTATCACTAACACGGCTCCAATATCATCTACAATAGCGAGAGCAGTAAGAAACACTTTTAGCGAAAGTGGCACTTTATCTCCTAATAAATACAACACACCTAAGGCAAATGCTATATCGGTAGCCATAGGAATTCCCCATCCAGAAGTAGTGGCTCCTTCCGCATTAAACATGAGATATATTACGGCAGGACAAACCATACCACCTATTGCAGCACTTATTGGTAGGATAGCATTTTTGGGATCTCTGAGTTCGCCTGCGATGATTTCCCTTTTCAATTCAAGTCCTACTACAAAAAAGAAAATTGCCATCAGACCATCATTTATCCAATGATGAAGACTTTTTGTGATTTCGTGTCCATCAAATCCTACCGTAAAATGTATTTCCCAGAAATGGTGAAACAGTTCTGCCCAAGGAGAATTTGATATAATTATTGCTAACAAGGCTGATGAAAATAATACAATTCCACTCGTCGTACTGTTGTTTATAAAACGTTGTAATGGATTTACGATCCATCGATCTACAGGTGTGATTTTCATTCCATTGAACTTTAAAATGTGATTTATATGGCTAGTAAGACCACAATATAACATTTAAAAGTTAATTTTTTAGAAAATTGTTTTACGATTTATGTAAACTATTCATTAAAATTTCAATAAAATGTACTGAATCTCTCAGACCAATTTTTATAATTTTATGATTATAGTTTACCTATTGTTGACCGGTTACCTTGTACTACATCGCCCATTTTTACTTGGATATCTGTGTTTAAAGGTAGGTATAAGTCTACTCGGGAGCCAAATTTAATAAATCCCATCTCATCTCCTTGTCTGTAGGATTTGCCAGCAGTAGCATAACAAACTATACGTCTTGCCAATGCTCCTGCTACCTGACGAAGCAAAACTTGTTTTCCATAAATGTCATAACAAACTGTAGTTCTCTCGTTTTCTGTAGAAGCTTTAGGATTCCAAGCAGCAAGATATTTACCTGGGTGATATTTTGAATAAGTCACTAGTGCATCCGTTGGAAACCAATTGATATGTACATTAAGTGGCGACATAAAAATAGAAACTTGTATACACTCACTCTGTAAAAATTCTGGCTCATATACTTTTTCTATCACGACTACTTTTCCATCACATGGAGATAGGAGAATATTGTTATCAACACTTACAACATCTCTATTCGGTTTTCGGAAAAATGATATCAGAAATAGATAAAAGCTTACACTCAATATTAAAAATATCGTTGAAAACGAACCCAAAAAATAATAGATGGAGATGTTTATAATGCTTAATACTACAAGACCTATTAGTAGCGTAGGATATCCTTCTTTATGTATTGTCATGATATTACGTTGGTTGTGATTCTATGTTGATTTTTGATTAAAATTTGAATTCGAGCAGCAAAAATAATATAAATGGTAGAATATATATAAAACTATCGAATCTATCGAAAATTCCGCCATGACCTGGCAGTAGCTTTCCAGAGTCTTTTACATCATATTTTCTTTTTATAGAAGACTCTACCAAGTCTCCGAACGTACCGATTATCCATACAACTGTTGCTGTCAGCATCCAGAACAGAAGCGGTAATTGGTCAAAGTAGTTGGAGAACATATAGCCCAAAATATAAGTGCCGACACCACCTCCAAGAAACCCTTCCCACGTTTTTTTAGGAGAAATACGCTCCAAAAGTTTAGTTCTACCTATCCTTGATCCAAATAGATATGCAAAAGTATCACTCACCCATATCATAGATATCAATATGATAGTAAGGTATTTAGGGTAAACATCTGTATGATAAACGTATGAAATAATCAAACCTAAAGGCAATCCAAAATAACAAATACTTACTAACCAAAATGTTTTTTTATGGTTAATGAACGGTATGAATAAATGAACTATACCTGCTATCATAGCAACACAACTAAACATGACCAAATCATAAAATAAAGCACTCTCAGAATGAATAGAAGATATTAATGCTATCGCCACAAATGTGAGTGACACAGAAATCAAAAGTCTATTGTTGTTTTTGAAAAATACCATTCTGACGTACTCATATGAACATGCAATAGCTATTGTTACAAATAAAATAATTGCACCAAGCTTACCTGATAACAGTAGTGTCAATACAATGGCACCAAACACAATAGCTGTCATTGTTCTTTGTCTTAATACCTGATTTTTATTCATATTGTTGTAAATTAGGTTTTGTGATAGAAAGTATCAGATACGTTAGTGTTGCAAATAATATCAATGAAAAAAGCACTGCGGCGATAGGTACATTTTCTGATTGAATATCTTGCGTTTGTATTTTTCCACCTGCTGCAAATAAACTTGTAGTCAAAAATATATTATTTAATGAGTGGATAATCATAGGAAGTATAAGGCTTCCCGACAAAAAGTAAGCATAACCAAGCACAAGTCCTATCATTAGCTTAGGTATAAATCCAGCTACTTGAAAATGAAAAGCGCTAAATAAAAATGCAGTAATAAATATTGCAACGTGAGGATTTGTAAGTTTTTTACTCAATTCTTTTTGAATGACTCCTCTGAAAAGTAACTCTTCTCCTATACCAGGGATAATACCAATGATGACTATATTAATGAGTAGATCTTGAACGGAAGTCATATTTAACAGTTCTCCTAGTGATTCCATAGAGCTTTTGTCCATATTGTCAAGAAAATCAGGTAATTCTATTTGCTCTACAAAGAAAGACAAAAATCCCATTAAAGGATACAAACTGAATAATGCCAAAGGAAACAAAAGTAATAAAGATGGGTGAAAATGGCTTAATGAAAGATAGGAAATGACACGATTTCTATAGAATACCATTAGAAATATCAAAGGGCTAATGATAAATATCAAAATATGATTGATCGCAACATAAGATTTAACATACCCGATATTATTTTCATCTTTTAAAAGCGCCATTAGGTCGTTTTCAGACTCAATAGCTACGTTAAATATCGAAGCTATACCCAATAAAATCAGATTGCTAACCAAAATCGCCGAAATGACAATAAGGATTAAACTTATGATTCTAAAATAAAAGTTGGTATACAATGATTGCTGCTTGAATCGGCAAAGATATGAAAATTTAATTTATCGAGATATTTAGGTAAAGGTATCTCATTATCAAATCATTTGTTGCAACAACTATTTATTTGGTTGATTTGTTATATTCCTTTTATTAACAAGCATTTTTTATTCTGATGCAACGAAAAACATTTGTAAAAATTTTGGGAGTTTCCACTTTAGCAGTTAGTATGGGAAGTTTATCACATTTGCAACAACTTTCAGATGCATTGCCTTCTTCTGAAAGAATGCCAGTTTTGTTTTTAGGTCATGGCAGTCCTATGAATGCAATAGAAGAAAATGAATTTGTAACTGGCTTTCGAAATGTAGCAGAAAAACTTCCGAAACCTAAGGCAATACTTTGTATATCAGCACATTGGTTCACTCGTGGTACGAAGGTCACAGCTATGGAAATGCCCCGCACGATACATGATTTCGGTGGCTTTCCACAAGCATTATTTGATGTTCAGTATCCTGCCAAAGGTAGCCCGACTTTAGCAAAAGAAACGGCCGATATCCTGAAGCCATTGGAAGTTGAACTTGATGAAAAGTGGGGTTTAGACCATGGTGCTTGGACGGTGATAAAACATTTATATCCGAGTGCTGATGTTCCAGTGATACAGATGAGTATTGATTATACTAAATCTCCTGCATATCATTTTGAATTGGCTGCAAAACTGAATGAATTGCGTGATAAAGGAATTATGATTATTGGATCAGGTAATATAGTTCATAATTTGGGTTTGGTAGATTTTGCAAACTTTAATAAAGATAATTATGGTTTTGATTGGGCGATTGAAGTCAGATCCAAAATTAATACTTGGTTAGACGATGGCAATTTTAAGTCTATTGTAGAATATGATAAACAAGGAAAGGCGTTTCAATTGGCTATTCCTACACCAGAACATTACCTACCTTTGATATATACTTTAGGTCTCAAAAGTAAAAAAGATGAGTTAAGTCTGTTTAATGACAAAATGCTTGCTGGTTCATTGAGTATGACATCTGTTAGAATTGGTTGATTGACCAATATAGGTGTGAAAAGTTAGTTTTGTCACCAAAGTGACTAATTTTACCTTTAAAAAAGTCGCATTTAACAAAATAAATTTTAAAAGATTTAAATTATTGATTTTTTGTGCTATTTTTGCCCTCCGATTCGAAAAAGGTTTTTTTAAGTTAATTTTCTATAAGTTTTAAGTTAAATTTTAAGGCTTTATCAACATTAATCCAATGACTACGCATCCCGTTGACAAATATGAGCAGTTCTTTTTTGCCCCATACGCACCGAACACCCGTTAAAGCAAGCAGACACTTTAATCACCTTCGGGATGCTTTTTTTATTTTAGCCTACACCTTTTACACTAAAATACATCACCCAAATACATTAAGAAAGTTATTAAAATCATAATAAAGTCAAAAAAGACTTCAAGGTTGAACTTTTTTTAATTAATTTTTGTCATAGTACATAAGGGCATCAATTATGTTAATAAGAAGTCAAAATATAACTTTTCAAAAGTGATTTTGAATTTTCTTCGTTTTCTAAGCATATTGCCTTAACTAAATAATTAAGATCCAACCAATATGCGACAATTAAAAATTTCTAATAATATTACATCAAGAGAAAGTCTTGCTTTGGACAAGTACCTTGGTGATATAGGGCGAATTGATCTATTAACACTAGAAGAAGAATCTGATCTTGCTAAAAGAATAAAAGCAGGTGACGAAGTCGCCTTGGAAAAACTGACCAAAGCTAATCTTAGATTCGTTGTATCGGTTGCAAAACAATACCAAAACCAAGGACTCTCATTATCAGATCTTATCAATGAAGGTAATGTGGGACTGATGAAAGCTGCCAAAAGATTTGATGAGTCAAAAGGGTTTAAATTTATTTCTTATGCAGTATGGTGGATCAGACAGTCTATTTTACAGGCTATAGTAGAATACTCTAGGATGGTAAGATTACCACTCAATAAAATGACCGCTTACAATAAAGTGAATGATGCTTATGTGGCGTTTGTCCAGAAAAATGAACGCGAACCTACTAATGAAGAACTTGCTGAAATATTAGGTGTGAATCCAAAAGATATTGCCAATATGATCAGAGGAGCAAATCGCCATATTTCTGTAGATGCGCCCCTTACGGATGATGAAGGCTCTATGACCATGGTCGATATGATGACACTAGGTGATGAAGATAGTCCAGACTTAAAACTCATGGAAGAGTCCGTCAGAAAAGAAGTCGTAGATGGTCTAGAAATACTATCTCCACGTGAGATACAAGTCGTAACAGCTTATTATGGTCTAGATAATAACAAGCCTTTGACACTAGAAGAGATAGGTGATCTTTATGGGTTGACAAGAGAAAGGGTACGACAAATAAAAGAAAGAGCGATTAGGAGAATGCGTAAATCTTTGAATAAAAATTCCATGCGTTCTTTTTTAGGGTAAGAATATGAAGTGTAAAAATTGACTAAAAGGAAATAAGAAGTGGCTTTTTGACTTGAATTTTGAATATTATTATAAAAAATAGGTTTTGTTTTATAGATTATTTCTGTTATTGTTACATATTTGCCTTTTTGTATGATACGAGAGGCTTTACAGTTTTTATTTAAATTGACATTGTCAAGAAATCAGATGCTCAGAGACATCACTTTGATGAGATCTGAAATTGCTGATTTGAAGAAAGATTTAGTTCCATTTAATGATGAAGAGATGGAAATACTTTCTCTCCGTCAGACTAACACATCTAAAAAAAGAGGATTCCAAAAAATATTAAAAGGGATATTTTCTACCATTTTCTATGAACCATTAATAGCATATGCAATAAAAACGTACAGTGCTGACCAAAGATTAATACTTATTTCCACGTCAGATTTGGAGTTTATTTATCTTGATAAAGACAATAAAACCCATGTATACATTAATGATTTTGAAGTAGGCGTATTAACAAAAAATGGCCACCTTCTAAATGCTAAAAACCAGTTGCTCGCACGAATAGATGGTGGAGACGAATTGCCTACTCATACAGTATATATCAATGAAAAGGATTATGGTTATATCGTAAACCCTAGATTTGTAAATAAAACATCTCCGAGAGCATATAGCCTTTTCAGAAACATGAATCTTGACGAACGAAACTTGTTTTTGTGTCTCACTTTAGTCAATTTGGTAGAAGAAGCTTATCTTCCAAAACAATAATTTGTTAAGTATCTTGCATTTATTACTTTTAGAATAATATTCTGATTTGGATAGTATTTGACTTTGAATAGATGATCTTGCTAAGTTTTTGGCATTAAATAAAAATTTAATAGGGAATTTGTTGATTTCTATACTTGATGATTATGTCAAATAGATAGAATATCATAAAAAAATAACAAGACTTTATGATGTGAAATTAATATTTACAAATATATTTGCGTTAACTAAAACAAGAATTGAGTAAAATGGCAATTAACTTACAGAAAGGACAAAAAATAGATATAGGTCTCTCAAAGCTGAGTGTAGGCTTAGGTTGGGTACCTAATGAAGGAACTGGTCATGATTTTGATTTAGATGCATCTGCGTTTATGATCGATGGAAATAGGGCTATCCCTGCAGAAGAATATTTTGTGTTTTATGGTAATACTGATTCTCCAGATGGTGCATTGCATCATACCGGAGATGATCCTACAGGAGGCAATAGTGCAGATGGTGATGACGAAACCATAGAAGTAGATTTATCTAAAGTCAATCCTACTATCAATGAAATATTATTCGTAGTTACCATACATGATGCAATTGTCAGAAAACAAAACTTCGGACAAGTAAGGGATTCTTACATAAGAATTGTGGACGATTCTAATGGCCAAGAAGTGGCAAAATATGAGCTAGGCGAAGACTTTTCTATCGAAACAGCTGTGGAATTTGGTAGATTATACAAAAGAGATGGGAAATGGAAGTTTGAAGCATCTGGAATCGGTTATAAAGAAGACTTAGCTTTTTTCCTTGCAAAATATTATACAGGTCAAATCATAAAGTAGTGAAATCATATGGTAATATGGAATTTGCAATGAATGCTTGTTTTTTTATGATGAGATGTGGTAGTTTGGTGGATGGATTGTTAAATATTTCATCCAAATTAAGCTATTATGGTGCAGTATAAGCATTATTCATTTGATCTTTGGCTCACACTAATTAAGTCAAATCCCATTTTTAAAGAAGAAAGAGCTAATTATTTTTTTAAGAACTTAAATTGGAAAAATAAATCTCTTGATGAAGTGAAATCGATCTTTAGACAGGTCGATGATATGTGCAATGTAATCAATGAGCAAACCGGCAAAAATATAAGTTCTGATGAGATGTATTTAATGGTTGTGTATCAGATTAATGATTCGAAAGAGGTAATAGAAAAAGTAGATTTGACTGCTTTAAAAAATGAAATGGATAATTTGTTTTTTAAATATTTACCAGTTTTATACAATAATGAGACAAAAGGCACCATTGAATTATTAGCGTCTTACGATCATACAAGTTTAAATATCCTTAGTAATACAGCATTTATTGAGGGTAGGTTGTTGAGAGAATTGCTTGATATGTTGAAAATAGGTCAATATTTTGATTTTCAAATTTATTCCGACGAAGTAGGTATGTCAAAGCCGAATATCAAATTGTTTGAACATCTTTTAGAAAAAATTCAGAATTTAAGATTAGCAGAAGATATACAGCTTGGTGACATTATCCATGTAGGAGACAATCAAGTAGCAGATTATTTGGGTGCAAAAGCAGCAGGAATCCAAGGTCTAGTGATCAATAGTAATCAACAATTAATAACAAATTTATTAAATTGATACAGAAATCATATTCATTACATAAAATCGAAAATCCTGATAAGTTTACATTTAAACCATCGGATTATAGCCGATTTAAATATGGAGATGGTCAAATTGCAGAGCAATTTGGTGTCGCATTAGCCAAAGGTTTTATAGCAAATCATCTGGAAAAAGAAGAAGTAGCAACCCAAATTGTCGTCTTGTCTAGTCCATATGCTTTTATACCCACAGCTACAAATGAGATGACAAAATATTTCATTTTTGAATTAAATAAATGGTTGGCATCAAAGAACTTTCCCGTTATACAGCAGACAAAAATTCACCGTACAACTACATATAAGGAAGACTATGGAGCCTTGGATGCAGCCGCAAGATTGGCATTGATAGGAAATGATGATTTTCATATAGACAGAACATTTTTGGAAGATAAATTAGTGATTTTTATCGATGATATTAAGATAACAGGAAGCCACGAACGTATGATATCTAGAATGGTGGAGAAATATGAACTTAAGAATGACCACTTTTTTTTATACTTCGCAGAATTAGTCAACACTAAAGTTCACCCAAGTATTGAAAACTTCTTAAATTACTATAAAGTTAAATCAATATTTGATCTATTAGATATCATAAATAATCCTAAATTTGCATTCAATACTCGGATAGTAAAGTTTATACTACATGCAGACAGCAATGCATTTAATGTTTTTTTACCATCACAAAGTTTTGATTTTATTTACAATTTGTACCATCTTTCTATTGGTAATGGTTATCACATGATAGATGCATACAAGACAAATTTGGGCACCATAGAAAAGTATTTAACGTTAAAAGTCGCTGCTGACATTACACAGACTAGTAGTTTTAAACATTAGTCGACTAGAAAATTATTTATTGATAAAACAAGAGATCATTTAAATTTTAAAATATAATTATCATGGCAATCAACTTACAGAAAGGACAAAGAGAATCTATCAACGCACCAAAATTTACTATTGGTTTAGGATGGGACACGAATGCAACATCCACAGGAACTGGTTTTGACCTGGATGCATCAGTATTTGTATTAGGTGATAACAAAAAACTGGTTTCTGATGCACACTTTATTTTTTATAATAACCTTAAAAGTCCTGATGGAGCTGTAGAGCACACAGGTGACAACCTTACAGGAGATGGAGATGGGGATGATGAACAAATTAACGTAGATCTTTCGAGAATATCAGGAGACGTAGCTGAGATATGCGTGGTAGTGACGATACATGATGCAGAAGCACGCAGGCAGAATTTCGGTCAAGTCAGAAATTCATTTATAAGAGTGTTTGATTCTAGTACGAAAACAGAGATATTAAAATATGATTTAGAAGAAGACTTCTCTATAGAAACTGCCATTGAATTTGGTAGAATCTATAAAAAGGATGGTAATTGGAAGTTTGAGGCAGTAGGTTCAGGTATGAAGGGAGGATTAGAAGATTACTTAAATAAATATAATTAATTAAATCACTTATAAAACAGAACTCATGGCAATTAATTTACAGAAAGGTCAGCGAATAGACCTTAGGAAAAGCACTGGAGCGACACTAACTAATTTTTGTGTTGGGGTCAACTGGGGCGGCATAGAAAAGAAAGCATTTTTTGGTTTGTCCAAAAGTACCGAAAAAGTAGATTTGGATCTAAGTTGTATCCTGATTGATAATCAAAATCAACTAGCAGATCACTTATATTCACATCTTTATAACCCTTCTGTTCTGCAGCAATTTGGCCTTCCAAAAGGTAAGTTGGTGACTGTAGATAATGCATTGAGACACTCAGGTGATGATCTTGCAGGAGATAGTGGCGGAGATGATGGTCTTGATAATGAGATTATTACAGTAAATCTAGCACAGTTGAATCCTAATATAACACAGATATATTTCTTCATAAATAACGCTGGTAAAGAAGATTTTGCGCAGATACCATATGCAAAAATAAGAATGTATGAAGGTACACCCACATCTGTAAAAGAAGTTTTTGCATCATATAATATAGCAGCCGAACCACAGTTTGCAGGTAAAAGATCTATGATTTTAGGCAAGTTGTACAAAAAAGATGGAGAATGGAAATTTAATGCGATCGGTGACCCTACAGACGATGTGTTTTTAGGTCAGACTATTCATCGTATAGTGAAGTCATACCTTTAATTGGGTGTGAGAGAAAGAAAAGTTTTGCCAATAAGAAAAAACTAGATTCAGTTAGTATTCATATTGAGTTCAATAAGGACCTTTAAGAATATGTTGGCAGGATCTAGTTTTTCTTTAATTATTTAAAAAAAACACAAACATGGCCGCAATAAAAAATATCCAAGGACTGACAGGAAGTCAAATAGAAAGCGAAATAAGGAGAGGTGCAACTTTTAGGGTTTTTCCATATGCTATTTCGATTGTAATCATGACATTCAATAGGAGCTCAGACATCTACTTTGTTCGGGCTGGTGAGGGTACATTTAAACATTCGTTTTCATATATAATGATGTCCTTATTTTTAGGTTGGTGGGGATTTCCTTGGGGACCTATTTATACTATAGGTGCTTTATATAGAAACCTATCAGGCGGTAAAGATGTTACACAAGAGGTTTTAAATACTTTGGGTAATGCTGCTAATGCAAATGCTGGGGGATATAATGTCCCTAATCCATCCGCAGGACAACAAAGTGGTTATAACGTACCCAATAGTGGACAATCAAATAATTCGGGTTACAATGTTCCTGGTCAAGGAAATTTATCTTCAGGAAACAGTAATTATAATATCAGATAATTTAAATTTTAAACATGCGTAGATTACCGGTTTATTTACTTCTCGACACATCAGGCTCCATGAGCGGCGAACCAATAGAAGCCGTAAAAAATGGTGTGCAGATCATGATCAGTACGTTGAGACAAAACCCACAAGCGATCGAAACAGCATACTTAAGTGTTATAACTTTTGATAGCACAGCTCAGCAAATTATTCCATTGACAGATCTAGCTACTTTTCAGATGGTAGACCTGCGAGCATCAGGTACAACAGCGCTAGGTGCCGCTTTATCTTTGGTAGCAGAACGAATTGATAATGAAGTGATGAGTACAACCTTGGAGCGAAAAGGAGATTGGAAGCCATTGGTATTTATCATGACGGATGGTATACCTACTGATGACTGGAGACAAGGATTAAATGCATTTAGTAGCAAAAAAACAGCCTTTACCGTAGCTTGTGCTGCAGGTAGTGGTGTAGATACAAGCATACTTAAGCAAATCACAGAGAATGTCGTCAGTCTTGATACTGCGGATAGTAGTAGTATTTCTAAGTTTTTTACTTGGGTGACTGCATCTATAGGAGTTACATCTACAAAAATAGAAGATAGTGGCAAAGAGATAGGTAGTCTAAGTGAATTGCCGCCACCACCTTCAGAAATTAATATAGTAGTATGAGAAGACTTCCCGTATATTTTTTGCTCGATACATCAGGTTCAATGTATGGTGAACCTATAGAAGCATTAAATAATGCATTGAGTGGTATGATCAATACGTTACGAACGGATGCTCAAGCGCTAGATTCATTATGGATATCAGTCATTACCTTTGATAGAGAAGTACGAGAGATTGTTCCACTTACTGAATTGGCTTCTTTTCAGTTACCATCTATATCATGCCCACAGAGTGGACCTACGCATACTGGATTAGCCTTAGAAATGCTTCATAAAAAAGTTAAATCTGAGATTATCCTTAGTACCGCAAATCAGAAGGGAGATTGGAAACCGTTATTGTTTTTGTTCACTGACGGCAAACCATCGGATATCATGCTGTATAGAGAGATGATACCAAAGATAAAAGCTGTAAATTTCGGATCTATTATTGCATGTGCAGCTGGAAATTTAGCAGACGATAGTTTACTCAAAGAATTGACAGACAATGTAGTACATTTAGATTCAGCAGATAGTGCTACTTTAAAAACATTTTTTAAGTGGGTATCCGAGACCATTGAACAAGGTAATAAAAGTCAAGGAACAGGTGAGACCGTAGCGCTTCCCCCACCACCAAGTGAAATAACCATCGTAATTTAAAATAAGTATGTTGTTTTTTATATTAAAAATATTTATCAATATATTGATAATTGGTTTGTTTCTCTATGGAAAATTGGTTCCACATAAGGATAAACTCATTCATCCCTTCAAAGGATATTTTGAGTTTTTTGAAAAGATATTTCTGCCAATATTTGAGTTAATCAAAACTAAAGTTAAACCATTCCAAGTAGGCGTTGGTCTTGCAGTGGATATGACTCAGATATTTATTTTAATAATTCTTTTAATAATCAATTATATCATCTAAAAAATTAAAAAAAAAACATGAGACGATTACCCATTTATTTTTTGATTGATATATCTGAATCTATGGTTGGAGAGCAAATTCAACAGGTAGAAGAAGGTATTGCCACGATCATAAAAGAACTAAAAATGGACCCACATGCCTTAGAAACAGTGTGGTTATCTATCATTGTTTTTGCTGGTGCTGCCAAAACGCTTGTCCCATTACAAGAAATTGTGAGTTTTTATCCACCTAGATTTCCCATTGGTAGTGGTACGTCCTTATCAAATGGATTAGGTCATTTGATGTTTGAACTTCGCAGAAATATCAAAAAGACAACCATGGAGCAAAAAGGTGATTGGAAGCCATTGATATTTTTATTTACCGATGGAGTTCCGACTGATGACACCACTATGGCTATCAAAGAATGGAAACAAAATTGGCAAAATTCATCCAATTTAGTGGCGATCTCTTTTGGCGAAGACGCGGACGCTAAGTTATTGGGCGAACTCACGGAAAATGTTTTGATGTTCAAAAATACAACAGCAGCTTCCTATAAAGAATTTTTTAAATGGATCACTTCTTCCATCAAGAGTACTAGTGAGAGCATTGACAAAAAGTCAAATGATTTTGATCTTACAAAATTGGACACGGATACTATTGCAAAAATAGACCTATCCAAGTTGCCACCTAAGCGAAATTATGTAGACAATAATTTCGTAGTTCTATCGGCAAAATGTCAAAACAGCAAACGTCCATATCTCATGAAATATAGATCAATGCTGAGTCCGTCTATGATGGAAGGATTTACGACGAGACAATTTAGGTTGGTCGGAGCATTTCAGGTAGATAACACTTATTATGAGTTGAGTGGAGAAAATACATTTACCAAAAAAATAAATACATCTGAATTAATGGGTGCGCCTACATGTCCATGTTGTGGCAACCAATTTGCCTTTGCTATGTGCGTGTGTGGGAATATACATTGTATCGGAGATGAAAAAATCAGTACTTGTCCATGGTGTGGCAATAGCGGTCAGTATGGCATGAGCGATGGTGGTGGATTTGATGTAAATAGGACACAAGGCTAAAATATGCTTCATTCTTATCTAAAAGCATTACTTTCGTCCCACAATATAGAAGTGACGGAATCAAAAGAATCTATACTCAATATATTTGTAGAAGATTTTAAAGAAGAAATTGAGAAGGCAATACAAATTAATAAAAATCTTGTGGATAAATATCAGATAAGAAATAAAATAAAAGATATTACTGGTCAATGGGTATCCTTGCCAAACGCGACAGTTGGTAAGGCATATCAACATAAAGTAGATATTATCGGATTGGGTTGGGATACTATGGTCTTCACATCTATGGAAGGACTCGATGAATTGGGCATGGCATATGATAATGAAAATGAAATCATATCAGGAACACCAAGTTTTTCTGGTGACCATAAGATCAAATTTCTCTATCGATTGCAAGGTGAAGATGATCAAGTAATTAATGAAAAAGTATTTAATTTTATCGTAAATCCGAATCCACGCTCTCTTTGGAAGAATATAGGAAGCAATACAGATGATATATATTGGAAGGCTGATGAGATATTTGACAACCAAAAATTAGGTGATCGGCAAATTGTCGTAGCGTCTAAAAGAGGTAGGTCTCATGCCAATGCTGGTACATTTAGAGATGATGATTTTGCATTTAAACATTTTGCGAATACTGGTTGGAGTATCATCAGTGTAGCGGATGGAGCGGGTAGCGCTAGCCAAGCACGTCAAGGTTCTAAAATTGCTTGTAGGTCCGTAATTGATTATACTGAAGAATATTTTAAAGGTGAAAAGTTGGTTGAATTTGATCAAGTCTTAGCACAACATCATCATAATTCTACAGATGAAACCAATAAATATATAAGTACTTTTGTGTACGAAAGCCTATCCAAAATGGCATATTATGCGCACAAAAAGATAGAAGAAGAAGCTGTAAGATGTGAACGATCCATTAAAGATTACCACACAACCTTGATTTTTACCTTATTAAAGAGATACGAATTTGGTTATGCAGTACTCACCTTCGGAGTAGGGGATTGTCCTATTGGCTTACTGAATAAAGAACTGACAGAGATCAAATTGATGAATTGGTTAGATGTCGGTGAGTTTGGAGGTGGTACAAGATTTGTTACAATGCCAGAAATATTCAGTAGTGATAAGTTTGTCAGTAGATTTAGGTTTAAGTTGGTAGATGATTTTTCTTACTTAATGTTAATGACAGATGGCATATACGATCCAAAGTTCATTGTAGAAGCCAATCTTGAGCGTATAGAAAAATGGAAAGAGTTTATCGCAGATTTAAAAGGCTCAAATGAAGAAAATACCGTCGTAGACTTCAATCCGGAAAACGAAAATATTGGACAACAATTGTCCACATGGCTAGATTTCTGGAGCTCAGGCAACCATGATGACAGAACATTAGCAATCATTTATTAAATAATTGATTATGTCAAATATAGTTACGGTAAAATCAATCATAGGAAATGCCACGTACCAATATGTACAAGGAGAACCCAAAAAAGGAGGTGTCAAGGATGTATATTTTTCTCCTGATAGAAAATATGTGGTTGCAATTTTTAGGGATAAACAAGATTTTAATCAGAAAGAAAGGCTTATAAAAATAACTGACAAATACCTGAAGCAAATTCAGGAAAAAGAAGCGGGAGATTATTATTTGAATGAAATATTTAGATGGCCTACAGATGTCATTGAACAAAATGGCAAAATAGGCATTATCGTACCTTTATACAACAGTAAGTTTTTCTTCGCAAAGGGATACAGCTCGAGTGACCTTATAAAAGGGGAAGAAAAGAATGGGAAATGGTTTGCAGCAGGTAAATTTAGGAACAAACAGTTTCCTTTAAGTTTGGATGCATCAGAACTTGGTAATTGGTTGAGTTATTTTCAGATATGTGTCAATCTAGCCCGTGGTGTAAAAAAAATGCATCAAATGGGGCTTTCTCACTCCGACCTTTCTTACAATAATGTCTTGGTAGACCCTGTGACCAAATCAGCTTGTATGATAGATTTAGATGGACTAGTTGTGCCTGGTGTATTTGCAGCAGAAGTCATAGGGACAGCAGATTTTATTGCGCCTGAAGTCCTAGCTACAAAACATCTGAGCAAGACAGATCCAAATAGGAAATTACCTAATCGTCTCACAGATCTCCACTCTTTTGCATGTTTGGTTTATATGTACTTATTGCATAGACATCCGCTAAAAGGTGGAAAAGTACATGATCTTGATACAGAAAAGGATGATCTACTCAGCATGGGCGAAAAAGCTCTTTTTATAGAGCATCCAACTGACAAATCTAATCGCCCCAAGTTAAATCAGGTATCAAAATGGGATCAGTATTGGGCAGATATAGACAAACTTCCTTATACGATCACTGGTCCATATCTAAAAGAAATGTTTGACAATGCATTTATCAAGGGATTGCATCAGCCATCAGAAAGACCTACAGCAGATCTCTGGGAACAAGCATTGCTAAAGACGACCGATCTTATGCAGCCTTGTAGTAATACAGCGTGTGAGCAAAAATGGTATGTTTTTGATAATACCAACACACCTAGATGCCCTTTTTGCGGCACAAAACATCAAGGGACGTTGCCAGTTTTGGATTTATATTACCAATTTAAACCAACAGTGTGGAAGCCTGAAAATCATAGATTGATGGTGTATCATAATCAATATTTGTTTCAGTGGCATGTCAATAGAAATATAGCCCGAAACGAAAAACTCACTGACGAGCAGAAAGTCCCAGTGGGTTATTTTACATTTCATAATAATAAGTGGGTCTTAGTCAATCAAAAACTGACTTCACTAGTAGATAAAACAGATAATGTCGATATTCCCATAGGGGCAATGGTCGAACTTACACACGGCAAACAATTACTCTTATCCAAAGAAGAAGGAGGAAGAGTAGTTTTAGTAACATTAGCAAATCAATAAAAATTATTTTAAAATCAATTAAATGAACGATCATCCTATTTTTTCTGAACATCCGTGGCTTATTGTCACTTTTGCTGTAGCAGTTTTAATTATGTTAATCCTTGACTTAGGTATTTTTAATAAAAAAAGTCATTCTATATCTAATAAAGAAGCCATCATTTGGTCTACAGTATGGATTTCTTTGGCTATGGTGTTTAGTGGTTTAGTGTATAATCTTGCAGGTTCTACAAAGTTTTTTGAATTTCAGTCAGCATATTGGGTCGAAAAAGCCCTTTCTGTAGATAACTTATTTGTTTTTATTTTGGTGTTCAAATTTTTTGATGTTCCCAATGAGAATAAACACAAAGTCCTGTTTTGGGGTATTATAGGAGCTCTGGTTTTAAGAGCTATATTTATATTTTCAGGCGCTTTTTTAATTGAGTTAACTTATTTAAATAAGTTGTTAAATATGGTAGGTATGGAAGGATTCAAATACAATATCAATATTATCATGACTCTTTTCGGTTTGTTCCTAGTTTATGCGGGTATAAAATCTTGGTCAGCAGGAGATGAAGATGATGATGAAGATTATAATGATACAAGAGGTGCAAGATTAATTAGAAAGTTCTTTAATGTGACAGATAAATATCATGGTGATAAGTTTTTTACCATGGAAAATGGTGTAAAAATGGCTACTCCATTATTAGTGGTAGTAGCAGTAATAGAATTTACCGATTTGTTATTTGCTGTAGACTCTATTCCAGCTATTTTTGCTATTTCAAACGATCCTTTTATTTTATACACGTCTAATATATTTGCCATCTTAGGATTAAGAGCCTTATTTTTCTTGCTAGATAATTTTATACATTTATTTAGCAAATTGTCTTATGGTCTAGCTTTTATACTTTCATTTATTGGTATAAAAATGATCATTTCTCCTTTCTACCACATTGATTCCGTGTACTCACTTATGGTAATAGGAGGTGTATTAGTACTATCAGTGATTGCATCTATTTATTGGCCTTCTGCACAGGAAGAAAAAGAATAAATGTTTTGAAATAAAAAATAACTCACTTCTGAAAAGTTCGATATTAAAAAGGACTTTTCAGAAGTTTTTGTAACGAATAATAAATAAAACAATATTAACAAAAACAACTTTAAATCTTACAAACATGACTATTAACGACGAAATGAAAATCCGAGAACTGTATAAGTCAAAGACTGATGATGAATTACGATCTGAACTCGAAAGACTAAATGCAGACCCTTTTGGTACATTTGATTTTAACAATAATGATATCTCCCACTTCAATTTAAAAAAGGTATTAAAAGAAGTCATGGATGAGCGATTTATTACCGTTGTAAGTCAAGGAGCACCGCAGAATAATTCGCCTTACAATTTAAATGGCATACCAGGAAATAATCCAAGTCATCAACCCAATGTAACAAACACTAGAGGTCCTAATGCTGGTAAAATTATTTTGGGACTTATACTTTTTATCGTTGGAATCATGATAACGATGGGTTCAGATGGTCAAGTGATTACGTATGGCCTTATTTTGGTTGGGTTTTTTACCATGATACAAGGCTTTATAGGCGATTAAAATATAAAGTTGCTATGTAAGTTTTTTAGTGAATTACCGCAACAAATATATTTTTTTTAAGTTATGCAAGTTATTATGACTTAGTTTAGTCTAATGTTTGTATTTTTGGGCTGTAAATCACATGATTTTATGAGTGTATTAGATTTAGCAAGGGTAGTTATTTACCGATTTCATGAGAAAGGATTAGAGATTTTCTTGATCAATAATGAGATGGATAAAGATCAAGACATCTGGCAAATACCACAAGGTTTGTCAGAATCTATACGTGAAAAAGGAAATGTGAAAAATATCATAGACCTTGATACAACAGAAGACGAGCAAGGTCGTACGATTAAAACGCTAGCTATAGAAGGAGACTGGCATGATATCCCATCGATACGTGGCATGCTCAAGCACGATGTAAAACTCGTAAAAGCAATCGTAAAAGAAAACCTTCCAGGTAGTGAAAAAGGTGCTTATTTCGCAGTAAAAGAAGCATTCAAAAAAGTTTTACCCCATGAGTATAAAGCATTGAAAGAATTAAAAGATGTGCTTTTTGATAGAAACTCTGTGACCAATATTTAACTTTCATTTTTTGTAGATATGACAGTAGATAGCTGTACGATTCGTAATACTTCTTTTGATTTTACAGGTGTTCAGAATGTTTATCATGGCAAAGTCAGGGATGTTTATGATCTAGGACATTCGTTGTTGATGGTAGCATCAGACAGAATATCTGCATTCGATCATATACTCCCAAAGTCAATCCCTTATAAAGGCCAAGTTTTAAATCAAATAGCCTATCATTTTCTGCAAGCTACAAGAGATATTGTACCCAATTGGTTGGAAGCAAGTCCTGATCCAAATGTATCAATAGGGGTCAAAGCAGCATCCATCAAAATAGAAATGGTCATTCGTGGCTATTTGTCAGGTCATGCATGGAGGACTTATAAATCAGGTGGAAGAGTATTGTGTGGCGTGACCATGCCAGAAGGAATGCTTGAAAATGGAAAATTTCCGACACCCATCATTACACCTACAACCAAGGCATCAGAAGGTCACGACATGGACATCTCTGTGGCTGAAATCATCAGTCAAGGTATCGTCAGTCAAGCAGATTGGGATGTTTTAGAGAAATACACTAGAGCGCTTTTTGCTCGAGGTACAGAAATGGCAGCGGAGCGTGGTTTGATTTTAGTAGACACCAAGTATGAATTTGGGATGGTAAGTGATGACATCATTTTGATCGATGAGATTCATACGCCGGATAGCTCCAGATATTTTCATGCAGATGGTTACGAAAAACGACAAGAAGAAGGCATAGCTCAACCACAACTATCCAAAGAGTTTGTTCGTGAATGGTTAATCGCCCATGGTTTTCAAGGTCTTGAAGGTCAAGAAATGCCTGTGATGCCAGATGATTTTGTATGGGAAATATCCAATAGATATATTCAGTTATACGAAATTATTACTGGACAGTCATTTGTAAAAGCAGATGTTGCTAATATTGAAAAAAGAATATTAGACAATGTACAAGCTTATCTGAGTAAATAGGGAACGATTTTCTTTGTTTTTAGCGATATAAAACAACTAAAAGTGACTCTACTTAGAAAAGTATTTCCCAAGAAAATTACTATTTTCTACTAAATTGATAATCAACGGGTTTCCTTTAAAATCTAGGGTAGAAAGCGGTTGATTATCAGATTTTGAGTCTTTTCGGAGTGGAATCTTGAACTATTTTATCATTCTACAAAAAGCTTTATTTTATCATTTTCTTAATGAAGAAGACATTCAGGAATCAATCTATATACTTCAATGTTGATTTTTTACGTATATTAGCATATGCATTTTAGATTATTAATTTTCTGGGCGATTTATTGGGTACTCCCGACTGAGATCATCGGTCAGGTGGTCAATAGTCATCCTTTGAAGATTAAGCACATCTTGGTCAGCAGTTGTACAGTCAAATTAGATGAAAAAACAATAATACCTAATAACGTATTGATTACCAAAGGCAATGATACGATTTCGGCCTTTCAAATATCAAATAATGCGATTGTATTTGACCGAAACGTCTGCGATAGTTTGCTCAATAAGTTGATTTCAGTAAAGTATCGAACGTTTACATTTGATATTAATAGGCCTTATTATGTCGTAGATTCTACAGCATTAGAGTTTAAAGAAAGACCTTTGATCACAGGATACGAATATCGACCTAACGACAATAAAAATGCTTTGATTGAGTCCAAAGGATTGGATTACAAAGGTAGTTTTTCAAGAGGATTGTCCGTGGGGAACAGTCAGAGTTTGGTATTAAATTCTAATTTTGACATGCAACTTATCGGAGATTTGGGAAATGGTTTAAAAGTTGTAGCTGCCATTTCAGACGAAAATCTTCCTATTCAGGCTCAAGGTAATACACAACAATTGCAGGAATTTGATAAGGTATTTATCCAAGTGAGCAAAGACAAAACTTCGATCATAGCAGGCGATTATGAATTGAGAAAACCAAACAGTTATTTTATGAATTACTTTAAAAAACTGAAAGGTGTCAGCTTATCGTCTACCATAAATACATCCAAAAGCACCGAAGTATATTCTAAAGGTAGCTTTGCTATTTCAAGAGGAAAATTTGCACGACAGCCACTTGTCACCGCTGAAGGAAATCAAGGTCCATATAGATTGCAAGGAAACAATGGAGAGCGATTCATCATAGTTTTGGCAGGTACTGAAAAGGTTTTTTATAATGGTATCCTTCTAAAGCGAGGTTTTGATTATGATTATATTATTGATTATAATAGAGCTGAGATTACTTTTTCGCCCACACGTGTGATAGCAAGAGACTCAAGGGTCATTGTCGATTTTGAATATACAGATATATCTTATTTGCGTTCGCTGTATGCAACGGAGACAGAATATCGTGGTAGAAATTGGAATGTAAATTTCAACTTTTATTCTGAGCAGGACAGCAAGAATTCGACAGGAGATGTGCAGCTGGATTCTACTGACTTGAATATTCTGCAGATGAGCGGCGACGATCCCACAAGGTCTGTTCGCCGTAGTCTCAGAGTACTTTCGGATGCTGAAAAACTTGAGAGTTCTCGTATTTTATACATTGGTGAACCCAATCCTATAGATCCGACAGATATTATTTTGCGATTCACAGAAAGCGTAGATAGTGCACAATATACAGCTGTTTTTTCTGAAGTCGGTCAAGGTCGTGGAGATTACGTAATAGACAATACCAAAAATAAAAATGCAAGGGTATATAGATATGTTGGTGACAATATGGGGAGCTATTTACCTGTTGTACAATTGATTCCACCGGAACAAAAACAACTTTTTACATTGAATGGATCCTATAAGTTTAGTCAGGAAAGTGATGTTTTTGCAGAGGTTGCTATGTCCAATTTGGATAAAAATCGGTTATCTACTATAAATAATGATGATAATGTGGGTTTTTCGTCTCATATTTCATTGAATCATGTTATAAAGCTCGATAGTGTTGGTAATTGGAAGTTAAAAGCTAATGTCAAGCACGAATTTGTGCAACGTGATTTTAATGCGCTCAATCCATTCAGAGTGGCTGAGTTTACAAGGGATTGGAATATTGGTCAACTTACTGCAAAAGGGGATGAAAACTTACTATTTACCACCTTGAGTTTGGGAAATAAGTCAGGGTTTAATGTTGATTATGGATTCAATCATTTTGGCAAGTCAGACGTCTATAACGGGAATAAACATCAAGGAACCATCAAATATGATAAAGGAAGAATAAGTTTTAAAGCTTTTACAAATTATCTTACATCGGAGTCATCCGCACTAAATCAAAACACAACATTTATTCGACCCAATATTGTTGCACAATACAAACTTGATAAAAATAGTAACTGGTCGATAGGTGGTGAATATGATGCAGAGTCCAATCAATTGCGTGGTAATATTTCTGATACTTTGCAATCAAGGAGCTACTCCTATAGCAATATCAAATTATTTATTACCAATGATTTTACAAAGGATTTTGCTCTGAAATTTTCATATGCAGAAAGGAATGATTTTTTTGCAAAACAAAATAGCCTACAGCAAGCTGCGAATGCTAAAGAAATAGAAATTGCAGGTAAATGGTTGGCTTCCAAAAATTCAGATTTGCAGTGGAGCCTTATAGGTCGCGATCTCAATGTGATAGACCCATCTTTACTTCCTAATGATAGTAGTAAAAAGACCATACTCGGTAGGATGGATTACACATTTGCTGCTATAAATTCAGGAATAAAATCTACTACAAGTTATAATACAAACTCAGGTCAAGAGCCTAAAATTGAGTACATCTTTCAGAAAGTAGAAGTAGGACAGGGAGATTATTTTTTGATTACCGAATCTGAAAATCCAAATCTGAGCAATATTCAAGATTTTAGATATGATCCTACCAATCCACTTTCGAATTACATCAGACTCACATTGACAAATAATGAGTTTATACGGACAAACAATATTGAGTTGAACCAAAATTTGACCATCGACCCTTCTAAATTTAAAGTGTACAAAGAAGGTGTCAAAAAAAGTAAGTTTTATCGTTTTGTATCTCGATTTTCTACTTTGTCCAATTACAGAATTACAAAAAAACAAATGGATGGCGCAGATTCTCCTTTAAGTTCGTATATAGACTTTAGTTTGGGAGATACGTCTCTAGTAGCTTATAATTCATTGAATGCCAATACACTATTTTTTAATCGTGGCAATGTAAAGTATGATATCCAAGTAGGAAATCGCAATAATCAGAATAGAATCATCCAAGTGAGTGGAAGAGAAGATAGAGGACTGAATGATTATTTTTTAAGGTCTAGATGGAACCTTTGGAATAAGTTGGATATGTTTTTTATCCTTGAGAAATCAGAAAAATCATACCAATCAGAAGCCTTTGGAGATCGTAATCTTGCTATTGATATTTATAGAGTGAAACCTGAGATAAGTATCAGACCGAGTACTAATACGAGGATAAATATTAAATACAATTATGAAGACAAACAGCAGAAGATTTTAAGTAAAGATAATGCTTTTGTAAATGAATTTACATCGGAATTTGCGCTAAGGAAGGCAAGCAAATATAGTTTTGATTGCACAGTCAGTTATGTCAACATAAAGTTTTCTGGAAAGGCAAATTCTCCCATTGAATATGATCTACTCGATGGACTGAAGAATGGACGTAACTATATCTGGAATATCATTTACACCAAAAGAATGGCTAAAAACATTGATCTTACCATTAATTATGAAGGTAGAAAAACGGGTATTTCTCCTTTGGTCAATGTGGGTAGGGCACAGATAAAGGCAACTTTTTAGAGGTGGAATAAAAGGTGCTTTTTTGAATTAGTTTTACTTAAAAAAATAGTTTTTTATGAAGATTTATACTAACTATGACAATAAGAAATAATTTATTATTTTTGATGCATGGGAGAAAAAATAAACAATATTCATGATAAATTTGTAAGAGAATCTTTTTCTGATGTACGACGTGCTTCTGCATTTATAGAGCATTTCTTACCTAGAGAATTAGTGATGACTTTGGATTTATCTACGCTTCGTCTGATAAAGGAATCCTACATGACAAAAGAACTAAAAGAGTATTTTTCTGATTTGGTTTTTGAAGTAAGTTTGAAAGAAAACTCGAATGGGTCAGTTGATGTAGCTTTACTCTTTGAACACAAATCATCACCTGATAACAATGTTTTGATTCAAGTGGGTAGTTATATGTTTGGTCATTGGTTCAGATGTGTTACAGAGCGTAAAAAACTCAAAGTGATCATCCCAGTTATTTATTATCAAGGTAAAAAGAAGTGGGAACTACCAGATTTGTCAGCTTTGTTTAAAACTTATCCCACATCCATAGCAGATTATGTTCCGAAAATGAAGCACGTTTTTATTTCTCTTCAGTCAATTCCCGAAAGCCAAATAGAGACCATGAGAGATACAATGATGGCTGCTGCTGTCATTGCACAAAAATGGCGTATCAATCCAGTAAAATTAGCTGAAGACTTCAAACGTATCTTTGATTTGTTTCCTAAAGAAGGATATGATTGGAACTTTTTAGAGATGATAGTAGTTTATGCACTAAATGTATCAGATATAACCGAAGAAGCGCTAGCGGACTCGATCAAAAATATACCAACCAAATTAAAAGATAATATTATGACCACATACTCAAGACTTTTAGAAAAAGGGGAACAAATAGGTATTCAAAAAGAAAAAATAGAAGTTGTTTTAAACTCCTTCGACCATGGGGTCGACATTAGTTTAATATCAAATATAACAGGATTAACGAAAGATGAAATTACACAGATATTAAAAGAGCATGGAAAGATGAAGTAGGTTTTTAGAATATTTGATATTTTTCTGAGTTTAAATTTCTAAGATATAACCTAAGAAGCGCTTGCGGACTCGATCAAAAATATACCATCCAAATTAAAAGATAATATTATGACCACATACTCAAGGCTTTTGGAAAAAGGAGAGCAAATAGGTATTCAGAAAGGGGAACAAATAGGCATTCAGAAAGAAAAAATGGAAGTTGTTTTAAACTCCTTTGACCATGGCGTCGACATTGCCTTGATATCCAATATTACAGGCTTAACAAAAAATGAAATTACACAGATTTTACAACAGCGTGGAAAGATGAAGTAGGTTTTTAGGATATGTTTTGATGATGCTATGTTTTACTAAAATCGGTATATTCGAAATATAATTTTATTATTTATTTTGAGTTTAAAATATAGATATATATCTTTGCTTTGATATTGTAATTTAATTAAATCAAAACCTATTTTTATGGAAATCTTTTTATCAGTGTTAAAAAATAAATATGCTGACTTTAATGGTAGAGCTAGAAGAAAAGAATATTGGAATTATGTCCTTTTTCTCTTAATATTTATTTTGGCAGCATATGTGATTATGCTTGTCGGAATAGCAATGGAATCAACAATAATTAGTGGTTTAGGAACTGTGGTATTATTTGTTGTAGCGTTAGGAACGATTATACCATCATTGGCAGTTGCAGTTAGACGGCTGCATGACACAAATCGTAGTGGTTGGTTTTATTTTATTGGATTAATACCATTGATTGGTGGAATACTTCTTTTAGTTTGGTATTGTACAGAGGGAACTCATGGTGATAATGATTATGGTCCTGATCCCAAGGGGTCTAATGAAATAGGAAATATAGGTAATGATGAGTTAGTCTAGTAATACTAGGAATAAAAATAAAAAAAGGCTTTGGAACGTACATTTCAAAGCCTTTTTTGTTTTATAGAAGCAGTAAAGATATTTTTAATGAGAATGACTCCTATCTCATCTCTCATAACTCATCTCTCATAACTCACCCAATAACCTTCCCATCACAAGGCCCAAATCCTATCCTTACGCCGTCTTTTTCGCACCATCCTCGCATGACCACTGTATCTCCATTCAGGATAAATTTTCGTTCCGTCCCATCAGGCATTTGAACAGGTTTAGTGCCTTTCCAAGCTATTTCCAACATCGATCCATAAGAGTCTGGTGATTTGCCACTAATGGTGCCCGAAGCTAATAAGTCTCCTACACGGACATTACAACCATTGACTGTATGATGTGCTAGTTGCTGACACATATTCCAATACATGTATTTAAAATTTGATTTAGAGACATTCTTTGAGATACCATTTTCAGTAACGATATCTACGGACAAATGGATGTCAAAGTTTTTATTTCCTCCGTAAGTCAGATAGGGTAGTACTTCAGGGTCTTGATCTGGGCCACCTGTACGGAAACTATCCAATGCTTCCAAAGTCACAATCCAAGGTGATGCTGTAGAAGCGAAGTTTTTGGCAAGAAAAGGTCCTAAAGGTACATATTCCCATTTCTGGATATCACGTGCCGACCAATCATTAAATAACATCAATCCAAAGATATATTCTTCTGCTTCCGCTGTGCTGATGGATGTGCCCATTGGTGTTTCTTTGCCAATAACAAATCCCATTTCCAACTCAAAATCTAGCTGTTTACTTGGTCCAAAAATCGGTTTTTCTGCACCATCTGGCATGGTCTGCCCATTAGGTCGTTTGATGGGAGTACCTGATGCCACTATCGATGAAGCTCTTCCGTGGTAACCGACAGGTAGGTGTAACCAATTGGGCAGCAATGCATTGGCAGGATCTCTAAACATCACACCTGCATTATAAGCATGTTCGCGACTAGAGTAAAAATCGGTATAATCACCTATTTGTATGGGCAACAACATTTCAACTTCCTCAGCTTTCAAAAATATATCTGATGTACTGAAAGATTCATTATCCAAATATCCACCCGTACTTAAAGCAGCTTGCAATCTTTTTCTTACTTCATTTGTCGTTGCCTTTCCCAAAGCGATAAAATCATTCATATATCTCGCCGCAAAAATCGTATTGGGAAGGTTTAATCCATCAAAAATGTTTGTCGCTAAACATGCATTCAGATCTATGATCGTATCGCCTATTCTACTACAAATACTACGGTTATTACCTTTAGAAAACACACCAAATGGAATATTATAAATCGTAAAGTCACTGTCACTTGCTACAGGAATAAAACTTGTCATTTTGCTATAAAATTTATTAGCTATTAATAATTTTCGGGTAAACCACCATTCAAGAAAACGGCATTGGAAAACAGTAAAAGCCCCTTGTCCCAAAAGCTTCTGAATAGCGGATTGTCCACCATATATATTGCCTGCCCATTGCCATGTGATTGCACTGCAAACGAAACAGCATTTTCTAATTTCTTCTTTATTCCACTGCCTAGGAAACCATAACTATCGTATTTGGTTGGTATGTGAATGACATTCCACATGCCTTTTTGTGTGACATATGTACTAGATGATGTCTTAAGACTGTAGTAACTTTTGCCCAATCCATATCCAAGTGGATGGCTGTCATCTACAACATTTTTTATGATAGCGCCTCCAGTGCTTTTGCTAATACTTCTACGTTCTAGACCTTCGAAATCATTCAATCTATCTTTTAATTCTTGTTTCAACTTTTCTTCTTCAGCTGCTTTTTTTTCATCTTCTGTGGCAAATGTCTCAAAAGTCAAACCTTCCTTTCCAGAAAAATTTCTCAATGCACCATCTATTACGATCAGTCTGCCACCTCTACTTGTCCATTCTGTCAAGGCTTTGAACCTTTCGTCTGTAATTCTATAATATCCATCAGGCAGGATGATAGTATTAAATGTCGATAGATCAGCTCTTTCAAAATTATCCCACTCTACAATACTGACTTGGTAATCAAGCAATTCGTCAAAGTAATGCCAGATCTCACCACATGAATTGGCACTAATACCACGACCAGAAAAAGTAAGGACTTTTGGTGCTTTTATAAGCTGAAAATAATTACCACCTAAATCTCCACCTTTATCAGAGAATCCGCTTGTGTGGCGCACGTAGTCGTTAATATTATGTTTTGATAGAATGGCCAAAATTTCAGTTTCAAAATCTTTTTTCCACTTATTATCACCTTTATTGACCATCAATGTGCCTTTAGGGATGACTTTTCCTTGATACATGGATTCTTTGACAGACATTCTGACTTTATAATCTTTTTTGTAAAGATCTGAAAGTGCTTTTGCAGATGTCAGGTCATTCCAAGGGATTTGAATGCTGAAAACTGCTCCGTTTGTTTCCCTAGTGACTGTTTTCTCTGTTTTGGTTTTGGATACATCCACTTTAAAAGCAGTCGAATATGCATAACAATCTAGACCATACGCAAAAGGCAATGCCCAAGATGTGATGTCATAAGTCAAAGAGTCGCTTAAAGCAGGCTCTTCTTCCATAAGTACCTGAAGTAGTACCGAGCGTGGCTGACTTGCTTGTACGATTATATCTCCTTCCTGAATGTCAAATGCTTTGGATGCTTTGGTTTGGTAATGATAGGCTGTTGATTTACTATTTTGGGTAGCATACCCATATTGAATACCGCTTCTATCAAATAATGCTGCTAATCTTTGAATACCAGGACTTGATTTTAGCACATATGTTTTATATTTCCCATTCGGATTTTTAATACTTTCGGCATAGTAATTCTTAAAATTGGAGATGATTTTTTCTGCGTTTTTTGCTGATATTTCTACTGTAGACAGTGCTACTACAGTATTGTGGTCAATTTTTTCCTGAATGGTAAGGGTATCGCTATTTTCTAGTTGAATGGTTCTACCTGAAGAGCTATTTCCTGCTTGTTCGTAGGTCATACCTATGGCACCGCTATATGTCGGGTAGGTATCACCATAACTCGGATAAAAAAGATCAAATACTTCCCTAGTCCAGTACAACCATCCATTTTTATCGAAGTAAGATGCATGATTTTTACCGATTTCTACTTGGAAATCTTTTTGGAAAGGGGACATAAATTTGTGGTATGGTTGCGCAGCGGGAGCGAAATAATAATTTGCATTAGTACCCATCTCATGGAAATCAGCATGGATGTGTGGTAGCCATTGGTTGTATGCTGCGATTCTTTCTCTTGATTCTTTTTGTGTCTGCCAAGCCCAGTCTCTATTCATGTCAAACATGTAATGATTGTACCTACCCGTAGGCCAAGGTTCCATGTGTTCTCTATGTGACAGGTTGGGATTTTCATTCACACCGGACACACTTTTTAGAAAATGAACATATCTATCATACCCATCAGGATTTAGACTTGGATCAATGATAACCACTGCATTTTTTAACCAATCTTTGGTGTTTTGATCTTTGCTTGCGATTAATTGATAAATAAAGTTGGGTACTGTCTCAGTCGTGCCTGCCTCATTGCCATGGACACCAAAACTACACCAAACGAGAGCTTTTTCATTAATATTGCTTGGTTTGGTGGTTGTCACTCCTGAGTTGTACAGATTTGTAAGACGAATATCTTCTAAGTTTTTGATGTTTTCTGGACTTGATACAAATATCAGATTAAGTGGTCGGCCTTGATATGTTTCGCCAAATTTTTTCATCATCACCATCTCACTTTTTTCATCTATGTGTTTTACATATTCCAATACTTGATGGTGGAATGTATGTTGTTTTCCATAGTGAGAAAAATACTGTAATGGGGACTGTAAAGTGTTTTGACTAGTTACAGATAACGTCAAACATAAACAGATAAACATGCAAAATGTACGCAACATCATATCAAGTGATTTGTAAGTATAATATTAATGATTGCAAATGTAAAACAATAGTTGTAAGAACCTTCTTATTACCTAAAATTATTTGCAAGTTATAAACTGCTATTGCACTACAAAACTCTGGGTGATAGACCCTTTGCCATTGGTCATTTTTATATAATACAATCCTTTCAGTACATCATGCAAATCAATGTTTGTATCAGATGAGTATTGTTTTTTAGAAATCAATACGCCATTCGCATTTATAATTTCTACGGTCGTAATTGTCTCGATACCAGCTATGTGAAGGATATTTTGAGTTGGGTTGGGTGATATTTTATATTGTTGCGTTTGAGTATTATTTGTAGAAGATGTTTTTTGCCAAGGCTGTCCGATTTTATCTCCCCAAAAATATTCTACCATTTCTGGATTGTCAATGAAGGGATTTCTATTGTTTTGCCATGCATAAACGACATTGTTTCTATTCATTTCAAAGTCATCAACAGGATCAATTCTATGCCAATCAAGTAGGGTAGCAAGATCGCCAAATTTCCCCACTACGCCATCAGGATAGCCATTGACAACTTCTAGACCATTGTATCTCACATCAAGATAGAAAATACCTCGTGCGACATCACCTTTAAATTTCTCTAAAGTACCTGCTGGTCCATTATATTCACCATAGAATTGATTGCCGCGACTGCTATTTTCTGGTCCGTCAACTGCTCTGATCGCATGTGCATCCGAGTTTGCATGTCGAGTAGAATCTGCCTTGGTAGGCCAGAAAACATTAGGGCCATCTATCGTTTCGTCAGCTTCTATGCTATTAAAACCACCTCGAGATCTAGGCCATGTGTGCTCCCGATTCCATGTGTTGGCATTGTCAGATGATGTTTGAAAATCTAATTTTGCCCTACCTTTTTCTAAATATACAAGCCATACTTGATTACTATTTTCTGGATTTTGATCTGCTTCACTTAGTAGTGCTATGAGGTCATTGTATGTCTGGGCTCTGACAAGATTTGGGTTTGCAATGATGTTTTGAAGAGCGTTTCTAAGGTTTTCATCTGAAAGTCCATTTAAACTATCATAATAGTCAGCTGCAAAAGTTCCTTTTACTTTTCCATAAGTAGGATTGATAGGTGTGCCAAAATCAGCTACCCTAAAATCATTATCTACAATTCTAATCTCGACATTATTATTGAGTGGTAGATAAATGGAAGGAAGGGTAGAGAGCCTTAATTTCATGATTTCGTCGCCTTCATCAAGATTGTCATCTATCAGTGTAATGGTAGTTTTGGTGGTATTATATCCTTTGGGAATAGTCAAATTTGTATTTCCTGAGTAATCTGCACTGTTAAAGTTGCCATTGTTTAAAGTAAAGGAAATGGGAAGATCTTCTTCCACCAATTGTTCTGTTGTAATAGTAATGTCTAAAACTTCACCTTCATTATAATGTGTTTTTTCGAAAATTGATTGGACACCTATCAGGACTATGCCTGATCCATCATTTAGACGTCTAGGAGTAGGCGCACCAGAGAAGTATGTACCATCGTTATTTCGCTGTACAGAGTTGGTATTATTGGTATTTCCCTCATTGATTTGTTGGATATTAGGATTGAATGCTTTAAAAATTTCAATCATACTAATAGCATCTGCATCATTGGTGTCATAAAGCAGTACATCTATCAAAGTAGCATCTACAAATGCAAGCGTGCCTTCTATAAAATCTTCAGCATTTCCACGATAAATGGCTACTGCATCTGCTCCGTTTTGTATAACATTGGTAGGTATAATATATTGTGGAAAAGGTACTACAGTGGTGCTACCTATCAAGAGTATGCCATTAATATCAGTGGCGTATCCGTCGAGATCTAGTGCAAGATAACTCGTGTTACCACCATTGTCCGATCCATTAAAAAAGACAAGGACATATCCATCCAATGGGAAATTGGGAGAAGAAGATAACAACTCAACAAATTCTTTGTCATCAATGCCGGGTGTATCACAGTCTATTTCGTTAATGACTACAGCTTGTCCGTATGTATTGAATGTAAGCCAAAATAGAAAGGTGAAAATTAAAAAACTTCGCATGGTTATAAATGATTAGGGCTGCAAAGATAGCCCAAAAAGATGTTAATTTTTAATATCGAAGTTAAATGATGGTTAATTCCAGTGTGAAAAGAAAGGTTAGATAAAGCGATAAAGTAAAATAGATTACAAAATCTTTCAATTTTGTAATCTATTTTAACTGTGAGTGCTAGCTTGTCTTATGACTCATTGATATAATAAGCACTATTACAATGCCAGTCTCAATCCTACGCCTCCCCAATTGCCACTGAAACCAGCGTAATTTCCAAATTCATATGATGGTTGCCAATCTAATGAAACATTAATAGGAATGCCAGGGAATTTGTAATCTAAACCAAGTACTCCATCAATCCCAACACTAGTACCACCTTCAAAAAAGTTGTTTTTGTAAAAACCCACGTGGGCACCTGGTCCGATATACCACTTCAGTCTTCCACTAGGTACTAGGCTATAATGGTATTCAAATAAACCTGTGATCCTTGTTCCTTTTTCCCAAAAATATCCTATAGCTTCGAATGCAATATTGGGCTTCATAAATGTCTTTATTGTCACACCTGTTGGGTAGAATTTTATACCGATGGCTGTTTTGTACGAGTCGCCATTTGATTGTGCAGTAGCAGATTGATTTGCAATAGCAAAGAAAAGGAAAGAAACAAAAAGTAATTTGACAAATGTAGTATTTATCTTTTTTTCTGGTTTGTAAAATTGATTGATAAACTTCAATGAATTGGTCATGTGAATATTTTGAATTGACAACATAATTATTGCTGGCACAAAGGTCTATGAGCAGAGCCAAAAAGATTTATATAATTATAGCTAAGTTTTATAATAATCATTGGTTTTTGAAGGATGCATTAATTAGTATCGTATTAGCTTAGTTATTCAAAATTCGGTATTATAGACCCGTTAAATATTTATCCTACATGATAAAGCCGGAAAAAGTAATTTTATTCATTGTGCATTATCTCAATTTTGGATGTCAAGGTTACGCATCTAATCTGCTTTCTTCATAAGCAACTTTTCCTTTTGGATTTGTAAACTTGCTTACAAAAAAAAGAATCTTTTTGCACTTGATGTAATTATAAGAGCCTTAAATGTAATTTTTAAAGTACTTGAAGATGGTTGTGAAGTACTTGGGGGAGTGTAGTTTAGTACGAGAGTTGTAACATTTGATTCGGTGATCACGTAGTTTGATTTCGTCATCACGTTACTTAATTTAGTGATCACGTTACTTAATTCAGTCATCGCGTTACTTGATTTCGCCATCACGTTACTTGATTCAGTGATCGCGTTACTTGATTCAACAGTTGCTGAAC
>DLGT01000158.1 GCA_002482845.1 Saprospiraceae bacterium UBA7687 | reverse complement strand
AGTGATGGTTTTTCTTTGTCTTTTTCCATGGGGTAAAGATAAAGAAAAACCATCACTTAAAAAGTGATGGTTTTAGAAATATAACTAACAAATAAATTAATTTACATCCCAGAACAATTTTGTTGTCAATAAATCGCCACCTATTTGAGATGATGCAGCTTGATAATTAGCTCCATTTAATGTTTGTTCACTTACAGGATATGTATATCTATTTGGAACAGGTAATCCAGAACTAGCAGCTACATTTAATACAGGGGCATCATATTTTCTATAAACAGACCATCCTTCAAATCCTCTATTGTACATTGCTAGCCAAAATTGTAATCCAATTTTTTGTCTCCATGTTCCAGTAGCTGTTGCATATGCTACAGATGGGTTTAAAAGATAAGTTGTTATTTCTGTTGTACTTACTCCCCAATCTTCCATAGAAGCTGAAATTGCTGCGTTATAGTGAAATTCAGCTGTACCTGGAGCGTTGTAGTTTCTTTCTTTTGCTTCAGCTAATAAAAATTCTACCTCAGTTAAATCCATTAAAACTCCTCTGAATGTTGGATCATGTAGCATATCCCCAATATGCGTAAAATTTGGATATGGACTACTAGCGCCATAAGTACCACCGGTATAAATTCCAGCTCCGAGGTTATCGTCAAAATAATAAGCTCTTCTTGGGTCGCTTAGATTGTTCATGTAATCTACTACAGTATTTGCTACAACAAAATCACTTCTTCCTGATTGAACTAAATCTAACCAAATTGGATTTGTGTTTGGTGTTGCATTTTCATATGCAATTGTTGCATTTTCACTATTAGAGGTGAAAACACCAGCTAAGATTGCTTCTTCGGCTTCACTTTTAGATTGTGCTGCCATAGATGTAACATCAGCAACTCTCATAGCTAACTTTAATTTTAAAGAATTAGCAAACTTTCTCCATTTGGTTACATCACCTCCATAAATAACATCAGCAGAACTAAAAGCTTCATCGCTTGAATTAAGTTGGGTTATAGCTGTATTAATTCTTGCTAGTAAGTCAATATAAATAGTTTCTGCATCATCGTACGATGGGGTTGGATTAGCAGATCCGTTTAATGCTTCGCTATATGGAATATCTCCAAAAGTATCAACCAGTTGTTGCCATGTGTATACTTCTAAAACTTCAATCATTCCTTTCTTAGAATTAGATGTAACTTTTGATTTAGCATCTTTCAAATCATATAAAACATCTCTATATAATTCTGAAAAATGATTTCCTGTAATATTTCTGGTTACTAAATCGTAATTAGCCTCATCTATGTAAGTTGTTTCGGTCCAATATTGAGCAAACAATCTGAATACATTTGTGTTTACATTCGTGCTTTCCATTTGGTCAAACAAACTCTTTATTGATGAAGTAAACAATGCTTCAGCTGATAAGTTTGTTGGTTTATTGGGGTCTCTATTGAGATTTTCATACGCTTCATCAGTAGCACAAGAGGCTATTAATAAAACAGAGATTAAAACTAAAAATTTTCTCATGATATTTTATATTTAGAATTCAAACTTTAAACTTACACCAATTTCTTTAACTGCAGGATAAACCCCGGATTGGTTACCTTGAATGTTACCCGCACTAAGTCCAGCTTCTGGGTCTGAGTAAGGAGTGTTTTTATGAATAATCCATAAATTTCTACCTATTACAGAAAGTGATAGATTGTTTATATTTAATTTACTGTAAAAACTTTCTGGGAAATTAAACCCTAAAGTTAATTCTCGTAATTTTACAAAAGAGGCATCATATACGTGAGCAGCGTTTGGAGTTCTGGCATAACCCCAGCCGTTAGTATATTCTGATGCGTCACCAACTGTAGTGTTAGGAGTTCCGTCTGCATTCACACCAGGAAGCAATAAACCACCACCGTCTGCTAATGTATTACGAACAGGATTGCCCAAATGATTTGTTCCGGCTGTAAAGTCATATAATCCAGTTGCATAACCATACCAAGTATCTAAAGAGAATACATCACCTCCTTTTTGGATGTCAATTAAGAAACTTAAATTGATATTTTTATAACGGAAAATATTTTTAATACCTCCTGTCCAATCAGGATTGATATTTCCAATCACCTTATCATTAGTTGAGGTTCTAGCGTACTTACCAATCCAAGAAGCTGAAGGAGCATCTGCAGAGGTATAAACAATTGGTTGTCCATTTGAATGGTAAACATAATCACTACCTCTAATTACACCAAAAGGTTCACCAAGTTGTGCTCCAAGTGAAATACCACCTTGAGCATTAGCTAATCTAATAAACTCTGTGCCTTCAGCCAATCTTGTTACTTCACTTCTATTCTGAGCATAGTTTGCTTTAATATCCCAGCTAAAATTTTCACTCTTAATTGGTGTGCCTGACAAAACCATTTCTATCCCTTTGTTTTCAATATCTCCTGCATTCAGCCATAAGTTAGATGAGCCAGTAGCATTTGAAACATCTAAAGGTGTAATTAGATTAATAGTTTTTCTAGTGTAATATGAAAAATCTACTCCAAATCTATTATTAAATAATTGTAGCTCTAGTCCTGCCTCAATATCTTTTGATTTTTCAGGTTTTAAGTTAGGGTTGTTGAAAACTGATGGATTTGAACCGCTAGCATTGCCTCCAAAGCCAGAGTTTATGTCATATGTATTGAATACATTATATGGATCTGTATCGCTACCAACTTCTGCATAGTTAATTCTAAATTTCCCAAAATTTAACCACGCAATATTTGTCAAGTTAGAGAATACAATACTTGAAGAAATAGACGGGTAGTAATATGAGTTGTTGTTTTTTGGTAGCGTTGAAGATCTATCTCTTCTGATTGTAGCATCAATATAATAGGTGCCTTTATATCCTAAACCAGCTTTTGCAAAAATGCCATCCACCTTTTTAGTGTAATCGACTTTTGCTATGTTGTCTGATGTAATTGGATTTAGGGTATTCGCTAAAGTGAATAGTCCTGGAGTAACTATACCTCCATTAGTTGATATTCCTAAGCTATTTAATTTATTAACTCTTAAGTTAAAACCTGCTAATCCATCAAAATTTAGATCATTTGTAATATCAAAATTGAAATTACCCATTAAGTCGTAATTGATTTCTGAAACAGATCTATTGTTAACATAGTAACGTGAAGGATCGGCTGAACCAACATCTGTTCTCTCTTCTCTAATTTCTGAATAAGAATCGAAAGCAAATCTACCTAAAATATTAAACCATTTATTAACTTCATAAGTAAGGCTTGTGTTTCCTGTATATCGGTTTCTTCTGTCGTTTTGATAATTTTTGTATAATGTCCAATAAACGTTGTCTGTATAAATTGGAGATAAATCATCAACACTATTAACATTCCAAGTAATGTTTTGACCAGTACTAAAGAAGGCATCTTTTTGCTGTTTTAGGTCAACATTAGTTTGCCACCATTGACGAAAAGATTGCATTGGATTTTTTGAATCATAACCCGTTCCGTTTCTACCTTTTGCTTTGTTGTCTGTGTAAGTAAAATCGATAGAAGCCTTTAATTTTTCACTAAACTTAGTGCTTCCTGAAAATGTAAGAGTATTTCTCAGTATTTCACTATTTGGCATTACACCTGCTTGGTTTTTATTTGTGAAACCTAATCTGAAAGAATTTTTATCGTCACTTTGACCAAACGAAACCGAATTTGTATTGGTTAAAGCATTTTCAAAAACAGAATTAGGAGTGTTGGCTCCAGCTATCCATGGTGTAGCAATACCGTAACCAGGTAACTGAGGAAAAATAGATGTCCATTGGTAAACTAATAAATTAGGATCAAACGCAGCACCATAAGATGCATCTTCTGTGAAAGGTACAACTAGATCGTTGTTCCCATCCCCTGAGAAATCAAAATAACTGAAATAACCAGATGGGTCGTCATAATAAGGTCCGTATCCGGCTCCGTATTTGTTTTGATATTTAGGTAATGTTTCTTTATCAACTGTTCCAACGGTTAATGAGCTAGTGAAAGATACCCCAATACCTTTTCCTTTTTTACCTTTCTTTGTTGTAATAATAATTGCTCCATTAGAGGCACGTGAACCGTAAAGAGCGGTCGCAGAAGCGCCTTTAAGAACTGTTAGTGATTCGATATCGTCTGGATTGATGTCTGAAGCAGCATTTCCGTAATCGTATCCACCTCTTCCTGCTCTTTGATCTGCACTATTATAAGTATCGTTATTGACAGGTGTTCCATCGATTACAATAAGCGCCTGATTGTTTCCGTACAAAGAATTATATCCTCTAACAATAATATTTGCTGATCCACCCATAGTACCAGATGAAGAAATATCTAAGCCAGCTACTTCGCCCGATAGTGCATCTGCAAAATTTGTGACTGGTGTGTCAGAGACATCATCTCCTTTTACTTGTTGTGTGGCATAACCTAATGCCTTTTTTTCTCTTTTAATACCTAATGCAGTTACTACTACTTCCGACAATTCTTTTGTGTCATCAGTCATTTTGATGTTTAAAGTTGTTGAAGTTGCAAGAACTTCTTGAGTCTTCATTCCAATAAAGCTAAGTACTAAAACTTGAGATTCTGAAGCTTGTATTTTAAATTTACCATCAAAATCAGTTTGAGTGCCTGTTTTGGTTCCTTTGACAACAACTGAAACACCTGCTAATGTTTCTCCGTTTGCATCAGTTACAGTTCCACTTACTGTTCTAACTTGTGCAAACAAAAAATGACTAAATAACACCATTGAGAGTGTTAAAAAGCGAATAAAGTTTGTTTTCATATTTTAATGTTATAGATTAGTTGAGAACAAATATATAAACATTAGTTAAAAAAATTAACATTTTATTCTAAAAAAATTAACTAAAAAAATTAATATAATTAAAAATTTGTCTTAAAACTTATGTGTACTATTGAATTATTTAGTTTTATGGCTTGTTCGCTCGTGCTTCCATTAGCATAAACTAAATTGAATAATCCGTTTTTTGTAAATAATCCAAAACCGAAACCTAAGCCTAGTAATCGGTCGTCAATGTTGGCAGTTTTATCTTGGAAGTAGCCAAAATCGGTTATGGAGTGTAAGTATAAATTTGAATTAACTAAATAACGATATTCTACTATGATTCCGGTAAAAGCATTTGCTTGTAAACTGTTTTCGTTGAAACCTCGAATCGAATTAATTCCTCCAAATCGAAATAACTCGTTAATTAAATAGTCATCACTTTGTAAATAAAAAGTCTGATTTCGAACAAAAATGCTGTTTTTCTGATTCAGATTAAAACTATAATTCACATCCAATTGCGTGAAAAACTGACTCGTTTTTTGAGAAGCAATTATTCGATTTCCTGTTCCAAATTTCATAAAAACTTTTCCTTTTTCAGGAAAAATAAAACTGTCAGAATTTGATTCAAGATGTTCGAAACTTGAAGTTAGAAAAGTATTGGTAAAATCATTCAAACTAAACGAATTAGTGTTTTGAATATCAACAGAAGTAGTTTTTTGGTAACCAATAAAGGCTTTTGTGTTGTAAGCGAAATAGTAACCTAAATTCAAATCAGTAACAGTGTTTTGAAAAGTTGAGTCTTGTTTGAAAATTCTCAAATTTGCTTTAATTCCAATTGGAGTTTTAAAAA
>DLGT01000163.1:13624-15604 GCA_002482845.1 Saprospiraceae bacterium UBA7687 | reverse complement strand
GCACATCTACCGCAGCTCATTTTACTTGTTTTTGGGGGCAGCCATGTGGGTGCATCTAGTATGTACAGCCACATTCGTTCCTCACATTGCTCCTGTACGCACCATCTGCCCCGCTGCCCCTGGTGAATTCTTACTTAAACCCGGATTATGCAATAGAACTTCGTCATGAGGGTTGAAAGTACAAGAAAATAAGTGATTTCGTGAGTGAATCATAGTCACTACTATGGTGAGTGAGGGAAATCAAGTTTACGCCTTATTTTGCAGTAATTTCAAGCCGGAATAGATTTTGTATTGCATAATCCGGGTTATAGTTTTACCACCTCTGGTGGTATGTTTTTTTTTGAAATTTCAACGCTGAAGGCTCTTTTACCTGAAAATTTGTATTTAAGTAATTGCTTAAATAAACAAATTGTCTATCTTTGTGCTATGGACAATATTTCTTGCATAAGACAACAAGCGGACATTAAGCAAATCAATCGTTGCAAAGACCGAGTTTCCGAACTGAACGGTTCGTTTGACTATTTATCGAACGGACTTGAATTGGCGGGTAACAACGTTAGATTGAAAATCCTGTTCCTACTTTACGAAGAGAAACAACTTTGCGTTTGCGACCTGAGTGACATTCTCGGAATGACCATTTCGGCAATTTCACAACATCTGCGAAAACTCAAAGACAGAAAATTGATTGAAACGGAAAGGCAAGCACAAACCATTTTCTACTCATTGACAAAAGAGTATGAAAAAATGCTCAAACCGTTTTTCAAAATACTTCACGAAAACAAAATTTTGGAAACAACATGAAAACAGACAAAAAATTAATCGGTGCAGGACTTTTGACAGCAATTGCTGCTTCACTTTGTTGTATCACACCTGTATTGGCTCTTGTTGCTGGGACAAGCGGACTTGCTTCCACTTTTTCGTGGCTAGAACCTGCAAGACCATATTTTATAGGTTTGACAATTTTGGTTCTTGGTTTTGCTTGGTACCAAAAATTAAAGCCCAATAAACAAATTGACTGCAATTGCGATACGGAAGAAAAGCCAAAATTTATTCAATCCAAAATGTTTTTAGGAATTATAACAGCATTTTCAATAGTTATGCTTGCCTTTCCATATTATGCTCACATTTTTTATCCCAAGACAGAAAAACAAGTCATTGTGGTTGACAAATCATATGTTCAGACAGTTGAGTTTACCATAAGCGGAATGACTTGTGCAAGTTGTGAAGAACACGTAAACCACGAAGTGAATAAACTTTCGGGAATAATCAAATCAACTGCTTCATACGAAAACGAAAACGCAATTGTAGAATTTGACAACTCAAAAACAACCATTACCGAGATTGAAAAAGCAATTAACGGAACAGGATATTCAGTAACAGACAAAAAGAAAAAATAAAATGGAAATCATATTACAATCAACAATCACTTGCCCAAACTGCGGACACAAAAAGGAAGAAACAATGCCGACAGACGCTTGCCAATATTTTTACGAATGTGAAAATTGCAAGACCGTTCTAAAACCACAGCAAGGCGACTGTTGTGTTTATTGCAGTTATGGAAGTGTAAAATGTCCGCCAATTCAACAAGATAAAAAATGTTGTTAACAATGGCTAAGTAAATGTTTTTATAAAAACCGAACTGCAAATCTAATGCTCTTCCGGCTTAGTAAAGATCAAGCCTTGCAGGTTTCGGTGCAAAATATTGCTTGGATTCAGTGCATCGCGCTGTTCCTGTATATTTTACACCGAAAATCTTGACAAAGCTGCCTCCCCAATTATTTGCTGCTTATCGGTTTTATTTATGATATTCCATGTTTTGGGGACACCACTCTACCAATGAAAAACATCAAATAGCAATCCCACAACAAACTACCAATGACTTAAACACTAAACCTAAAAATCAAAGTGAACATTCCAAATTAAACCTACAACTCCATATCACAGATCACCAATCACCAAATCACAGATCATCAAATCACA
>DLGT01000163.1:7341-13526 GCA_002482845.1 Saprospiraceae bacterium UBA7687 | reverse complement strand
CACAGATCATCAAATCACAGATCACCCGATATTTAAAAGCAGTTGTAAACCCGCCCGCTTTTTTCTACCACACAAAACAGATACAAAGTTAGCTTCGGGAAATGAAACATGTATGGTCCTCTACGTTCTCCACCATACATTTATTCATTCCCTCACGCTGTCAGGTATCCGTTAGTATGGTCTAGGTTGGCTGTACACTTAGTTTTTTATTTTTATATTCTTATTATTATGAGTACGTCAGTTGCTTCAGTTCGTCGTTTTGATTATGGTTCGTTATTTACTAGTGCCACAGTTTTTGATGCTAGTTGTGAGCATATTCCGTTTGGGGAGTTTGTTCGTTCATGTATTGCTCGTCATTTAGCTTGTGATTGGGGAGATTGTTGTCCAGATGATGCTGCCCTTAATGATGCTGCCTTAGTAGATGGTAGTCGTATTTTTTCAGTATATCATATTCCTGCAGGATTGTACGGTTTAGATAGTAAGATTTGGATTATTACAGAGTCTAGTAGAGAGTACACTACAGTTATCTTTCCATCAGAGTATTAGTCCATCATCATTAGTAGTTCTGGGTATTGTGCTCGGGACTATTTTTTTATTTCACCTTTTTTATTTCACCTATTTAATTTTTACGTATGAGATATACACATCGCCTTCCTGAGCTTACATTTGAGCTTGGTACTATAGTTTTTAGTCCTGGTATTAGAGCAGGATTATTGTCATCATCAGGATTACAGCCTTATTTAGATCATGTCCTAGAGTGTCATGCAGCTACAGATTTTGGTATTATTTCCAGAGCCATGAGATTTGATAATGTATTGGCTGCGTTGATGGATACAGGTCAGTTGACTTCGAGATTCTTCATTACTCCTACTATTTGTCCACCAGAGACAGTTGTCATTGTCACTACCCATCTGGATGAGCGTACTACCACGATTAGGTTTGCATCAGAGCAGCTTTAGGTAGTCCATTAGGTAGCTTTGGTCAGTGATCAGGGCTATCTTTTTTTAATGGCAGAATATCTTTATGGCATCGCAGCATAATGGCATTGCAATTTCTAATTGCAATCTTAATAAATGAAAAAAGGCCCCGAACCAGCGTCCGGAGCCCAACCCATGCAAAACAAATCAAACTAAAACTCAATCTCTATTCCGTTCGTCAGAGCGTCCGCGCTCTGATGCAGTATCATCAGGTTTCTTGCCTAAATCTTTACCGCTCTTTTCCTTTTTGAAGGGAAGCTCTACGTTCCCGGGAAATATCTTGTGCAATCCCTTTGATACACCAAAACTGACCATCGCTCCCACACATGCCAGAATCCCAGTCTTGATGATATCACTGCCATCTACGATGCCGATGAAAGCGATCAAGGTACCGCCGAGCGTTCCCATCGCCTGATCACTATGGTGAATTCCCATCCCCATCAGACCCTCCTTCCTTTTTTTCGCCGATGGCATCATCACCCAAATTGGTGATCTGACTTACAGCTGTGGCCACACCGCCAGCTGTCACCAGGTAACCACCTAAAGTGACCACCGCAGCAGGAAGCGATACAGGTGCAGTCAGCAAAACTGTACCCACACCTGCCATGATCAATCCAATATTTCGCAACACCTTAAAAAACTTGGGTGTAGGTGCCTTCACCCTATCTATGATTTCACTCATCACTTTTTACTTTTAATGTCAATAAAATGTTCCTTCTCATCACTAATTCGCAGATTCTCAATGATATAGTTCAATGCTAATCTGGAATATTGTCCTTTACCATTCCCTGTCAAAGAAAACACCGGAGCTATACAGCCCCGGAGTTCCTTCTGAGCATCATTGGCCACATGTACCAGGATACCTGATCTGCCTTTCACCCCATTTATCTGCAGGCATTCACCGAATTTCGGATGTTGAATGATGGCCACAGGATAAACTCCTTCTGGCACACACGATATATTTCGCTCATTATTGGCCCATCTCAATTCAATACTCCGACACAGCAAGACACCATTGATCAGAATCTCCCCATCTGTCCAGCCATCCCGATACAACCTTTGAAGCTCAATTGTCATTAATAAAAACTTTACTGAATAATAATCCTGTCTTTAAACCTTGATATAAATATTTGTCTGTACGGATGGACCGTTCAAAAAACAAGCGATAGTGAATGAAGAATCAAAAGTGCGTCTATCGCATTTACACACAACCATAAATAAAATCCTCACCACGGGCGATAGAAAAAGCATTTTGATTCGAGATTGAACGATGCTACGCAATCGCCTTTTTTTGAACTAGACTTTTTTGGTTACTTTTTTTGTCAATGAAAAAAAGTAACTGCCGTCTGCACAAGACAAATACTCAATCTTAAACCACTTCAATAACCGCAAGCGCATTATACCCACCATTCTTAAGAGAATACTGAGTACCATTCACTTCCTGATAAAACTCAATCTGAAGTGTGAACACATGAATACCAGTCGCCAAAGCTGGCGGAGCTGCATGCGTCAGATTGATGTCCACAGACGTGTTGTTGATCGGGATGTTCACAGAGTTGCTGATCAGCGTCTCGAACTCTCCCAACTGGAAATCCATCTTTGACCATCCAGCTTTGAACGTCACATGCGTAGATCCTGGAGCCTTCACCAAATCCATCATTGGCACCACACCAAGGATGTCCAGTGCGCCAGTAGTCGTGTTCAAAGCAAAAGTCTTGAACAAAATACCACTCAATACAGCTCGATTGTTAAAGTTGAATCCCTTCAGCACAGCCTTACCTTGCGGCAAGTCAAACCCTTCATGGACATGTCTTTCTCCGCGGTCATTAGCCGCATCAAGATTTTTCACATCGGTCATCAATCTGGTCAGTCTTGATACCACCCGGTTGTCACTGGCTGTCATCATCAGATTTCTCAATGCTGTTCTCAACAGCTTCCCTGCACTCGCTGACATTCCGAATTCAGCGCCATTCTCCCTCGTTCGCTGAAAAGTCGGATCATTCGCGATCCTGTCTCCAGAGACACCACCTTTGGTCCTTACCAAAAAACCATCAGCACTTTTGTAAAAGGATAGGTCATCAAGCTTTCCCACCACCTTCAATAAACCACCTTGTCTAGCCATAATGCTACAATTTAAAAAGTAAAATAATACAACAAAGATATAGTCAGCTTTTCCACATTCCGCCACTTTCCAGATCGCCACTATCATAAATGACAATAAATTGCATATAATGACAAATTATTACATACACATTTTTAAAATTATCATGTGTCATTTCTGACAAATATCCTATTTTTGCAATGCAATTGATTTAAGCAAGGGTAAGAGCCAGGCTTTTTTCAGTTCAGGAAAACACTAATTATTGATTACAACACACCACCCACGACAAAATCCAAAATGTAAAACCGTCCATATCAATCTATGGCTAATCCCATCAATAGTATATGGATGATGTATAGATAGTGTATGGATAGTGTATGACAATAGTATTAACGATTATGTTAAATAGAATGTTGAATGAGTAAATTTTCAAGAATGATTATATATCCAAAAGATGTAGCCGCCATCACAGGCAAGAACTACAGGACATCTTGGTCATTGCTACTCAAGATCAAAACCTACTATGGGAAGGAGTCGCATCACGTGGTGACTGTGGATGAATTCTGTAGTTATATGGGAATCGACCCGGAAGCAGTTATTTCTTTTTTTGATTACTAGCTTTCTCGTCTTGTTGATCAATATCATCAACAATTATATCAATTAAATAATCTAGGAATTTAGTAGGATTTTGGCTCGCTTTTATATCTGTATATTTTCTATGATAGTCTTTCAAATCAACATTAAACATCACCTGCACATAGGTTACTACATCTTTTATGGATGCCTGACCATTGTTAATACTTCCAGACAATACCAAAGCCCTAACCAAAATTACCAAATCAGTAAGCTTACCAGTCCAGGTAAGCTTCGGATAATCTTGGATCTTGTCATCAATTGAACGGGGGTCATTAATATTATACAAAAACTCTTCCATCATGGATGTTGCTTCTATGAGTGCAAAGATATGATTATTTGGTGAGTTTCTTACAAAAATATCTTTGTCTCTGTCAGTTCCTTTCATTCTATGGTATACGATGATATCTTCGTTCTCACGAAAGGTATTAGTAATTTGGTCCAGTTCCTTTTCGTAATAGTCACTTTTTGTCTTTTTTGATCCCATAGGCATATGTAATTCTAATTTTGATATTGAGTTATAAAATATACCATACTTTTGAAACTTCGGTTTTTCATACTTATAATACTTAATTTCATCTTCTGTACTTTTAAATTCAAAAGAATTTTCTAGTTCTGTAAGTTCCAAGTTGTAGGAGACAAAAAGGTTTATTCGATACAGTATTACATCTATGGAATTTAAATAACCAAAAATAGGCTGCTGAGTTTGTCTCTCATAGTCGTCAAGTATGGTATGTAATTTATGATGCAGCAAAATTGCAAAATTTTAGTTCACATTAAAATAATCATCTTGGTTGTCTAAAAATCATAACGAAATTATTTGGCAATATGCTATAATTTTAACCAATAATTAATATAATTTTAGTATATTAAAAACAAAGTATCCATGGCGACAGAAATGAATAAAAAAAGCCCTAATTAAAAACTAGGGCTTTTTTATGAAACACAGTGTACATTTTACTTAGCTTGGTTGAGCTTAATCTCTGTTTCTGTTGGTTTTGAAAGTTTCGCGCTAAGCATTTCCATTTCAGCTCCGACCCTTGTTTCTAATATCTTACCATAAATTTGCGTCGTTTTTAAGCTGCTGTGACCTAGCATTTTGCTTGTGGCCTCCATACTTACACCATTACTGAGAAGTACTGTTGTAGCGAATGTGTGCCTAGCAATGTGCATAGTCATAGGTTTACTGATGCCACAAATATCAGCAATTTCCTTTAAGTACGAGTTCAGCTTTTGATTGCTTTTCATGGGCAAAAGTCTATTTTTGCTTACGCAAATAGGGTGATCCCTATATTTTTCAATAATCTCCATAGCTTGATCTAATAATGGTACATTGGAAACATTATCAGTTTTTTGTCTCGATGTATATATCCATTTCCTTCCATTGATGCCGGTACCAATATGGTCAGGTGTCAGTTCAGCTGCATCTTTATAAGCATAACCAGTATGACAACAAAATACAAAGATGTCTCGAACTTCTCTAAGTCTGTCAATATTGATAACCTTATCCATGATTCTTTGGAGTTCATCTTGATTGAGATATTCTCTTTTGCTTTGTTTGACTGGACATTTGTATCCAAAAAGAACATTCTTTTCGAGCCATTCATATTTTACACAATAGTCTAGCACTCTATTCAAATATTGAATGTATTTGACTAGTGTGTTTTGGTGAAGCTTCAGCTCAGTCTTTAAGTAGTGTTCATACTCTATACCAAAAGAATATTTGATATCAGCAAGCAGTATATCTTTCAGCTTCAGCTTAGACGAAATGAAGTCATTAATTCTAGCAGCAAATGTAGCATACCTCCCAAAGGTGATTTCACCTATCTCGATGCCTACAAGTTTTTCAAAGCTTGAGTTATAAATTTGGCAGCATTCGATCAAAGATTTAGCCTTCGACTCTGATTCACCTTTAAGCTTTTGTCTCAAAACATCAACTGTAATGTCATCTTCCTTTGACTTCATTTCATTGTAAATTCTTAAAACGTCCATTTTCAAACGTTCCAGAAATTCATTCTTAGTGTTAACTTTTGAAGGGTCACCTATGAACCTACCATATTTGGCATCCCAATTTTTAAACTCGGCAACTAGTCCAGTTGAAATATAAGCCCTTCGACCTTCAAGAAATAACATCATTAAAACTGGTGACATTCCAGACTCTTTCTTATCTGAACGCACCATAAAACTAACTTTTAAGAAATCTAACTTTTTCATGGGTTTGCACTTATTTTTAAAACGATTAAAAAATATTATGTGTTGCCCACGCAAGAAACAAATACTTTGAAAGTGTATCATTTGCGACAAAAACATCTGCGACAGCCTAAATTTTAGGGTCGCTTGTCGCATATTTGTCGCAGATAATTGAAGGTTTTGGAAATTCGTCGTTTATTTGTCGCCTATAATTTAGTTCAATTTCAGGGATTTTATGCAGAGTTTTTTTCATAACTCCCTGAAAAACAAACGCCAAACAAGAA
>DLGT01000163.1:0-7330 GCA_002482845.1 Saprospiraceae bacterium UBA7687 | reverse complement strand
TTACGATTTGTGATCCGGCTGGGATTACTTTAGCTTCACTACTATGCATTAGATATATCTTTATTACACTGTTATACAAGTGTTTACATATTTACAAAGTGCAGTTTAGTGCAAAATAAATACATCGAATACTTAAAATGTTTACCCCAATGTTTACCCCATGTCAAATAATGTTTGTATATTTGTGTATCAAATTCTTAACATTATGGCATCTGTACAAACAGTCTTTCGTAAAGACAAACTCAACGCTAAGGGCGAAGCGCCTATCCACTTTCGTATCATCAAAAATAGAAAAGTATCCTATGTTACATCTGGCATTATGATGCCCGAATCACAATGGGATTTCAACAAGAACAAAGTCAAGACTACACACAAAAACAGTGCAAGGCTTAACTCATTTATATCTTCCAAATATACCGAATTGCAGGACCAAGTTTTGGAATTTGAAACCATCAATAAAGGGTTGTCCACAAAAGAACTCAAAGACAAAATACATGGTAAAGCACCTGCGGAATTCTATGAAGTGACAGAAGAATTGTTATTGATATATTTACGAGACGAAAAAATTGGTACTCATGATGCAGATAAAGCAATGTTGAGTAAGATTAAAGATTTTCATAAAGGGAATAAATTGTACTTTGCAGAGATCACACCTGCCTTTCTTTCTAAGCTAGACACTTATTTGAGAGTAGAACTTGGGAATAAAACCAATACGATCCACAATACCCTGAAATTGATTAGAAAGGTGTTTAATTATGCCATTAGACAAGATTACATTGAGCCGGGTATCAATCCATTCATCAAGTATCAGATCAAAACCGAAAAGACGACAAAAACCTATTTGTCTGAAGATGAATTGCTTTCTATAGTGATGTTACCTTTGACACCAGAAACAAGAATGGAGTTGCATAGGGATATGTTTATTTTTGCAGCCAATACAGGTGGTTTGAGAGTTTCAGATACGCTTTTGCTCAAATGGAATAATTTTGATGGATCACACATTAATTTCAATATTAAGAAAACAGGCACTCAGTCAGCAATAAAACTCCCGACAGTGGCACATGACATCATTGAGAAATATAAGAAACAAGGTAAGAGTGCTAAATATATCTTCCCGATGTTACCTGATGATTTAAATGAGAAAGACGCAAGAGAATTGGATAATGCTATTAGTTCTGCATCTGCGTACATCAATAAGAATCTAAAGTTCATCGCTCAGAAGGCAGGTATTGAGAAGCCTTTGAGTTTCCACATAAGCCGCCATACATGGGCTACACGAGCACTTAGGAAAGGTATCAGTATAGATAAGGTATCAAAGTTGATGGGGCATGCACAGATCAGAGAGACACAAATCTATGCTAAGATCGTAAGCGAAGAACTCGACAAGGCAATGGATGTATTTAATGAATGATTTTATTTAACCAATTTTTTACCAAAGTAACAATTTTATACATGACAAACATTGAACTGCTATCTCTTTTTCAAGAAAAAATAACACCAGAACTTAGACTAAACTTTGAAAATCAAATAAGGATTGATTACGTCTACAATCGACCAAGCTTCGACTGTTATAGGGAAGCATTGGCACGAGTGGCAAAGGATGATGTAATTTTTAGTAGAAGTAATGTCATTTCTTATCTAGTTAAACAAAAATTACTAAATATTAGTGACGACTTTAATCTGTTGAGTGAAGATGATCTTTGTCCTTTAATGATGTTATGTATTAGAAAGGTTTTATTGGTAAATCATGGTGAATTTAAAGATTATGAAGATAAGCTAAATTTTATTTTAGAGTCTGGAAGAATTTTTAATTTCTTTCGAAATTATGACATTCCAGATTATGGTATTTTTTCAGGATTCCCTCAAAACGATAAAGAAAAGAAAATATTCATAACCTTTCTAAGTAAACATGAACTAATTGTTGATCCAAATTTTGACTTCCATGTATCAAGAATCAAGAATGTTAGTAATTTTGAATGTCTTAAAGCAGAATTATTATTTAAGATTGATATTTCAAATTATCAAAAGGAAATCGAAAATGAAAAAAATAGTTATCATACTTTAATTGATTCTGATTTATTAAAAGAATATCGTCTTTACAGTTTTTCTTTCTTTAAACATGTAGTTATCAACAACTTGAATTTTGAAGAATTTCTACTTCTTACTGATGACCCTTTGATTTATTATATCGTACTTTTTTTTAAACACCACTCCCTTACCTATGTTAAATACATTGATTTTTTAGAAGATGTTAATCTTGCTAATTACGAGAAACAATTGGGTTATTACACGATCAACCAATTTAATTTTATAGAAAGTGAGTCTAGGTATACAAAGCTGTCGCACTTTGATGATAAAGGATTAATGATTATAACGGGTCCAAATGATTATTTATACGCATTAAAAAAACTTATAGGAATTGAAATATCTAAAAGTGATTTTAAAATAATATTTGAAGCTATAGGTGATGTTGGGATGCAATTAAATGAAATCGATAATCATTCTTTTGAGTCTCATGTTGAAAAAACACTTAAAAAAATTGCAAAGAGAAATATCGCAGTTTACAATTTGATTCAATCAGATGAAATTAAAGCAATATTTTTTTCCACCTTCATTGAGTACCTTCAAAGTTTAAACACAAATAAACTGAATTCAATCAGGATAGCATATATAAAATCTCAGTTTGATAATCATTTATTCAAAGATACAGTATCAAAGTCAATTACTACTAGTCAACAACGAAATGAAGAAATACAAAAAATTAAAACTTCAATTTCAGCAAAGCAATTAGCTTTGTTAATCCGTCTATTATTAGAATCAGAAATTATTGATAAAGAAAAGCATAAAATTGAGCCACTTTTAAAGCTTGTTTCAAATTTTTTTTCAAGTGTGGAAAAAGAAAATTTATCTGTAGGCTCTTTACAGAAAAACTATTATGAAATCGATTATTCTGATCTATTGATTTTAAAATCAAAATTCGACCTAATCTTGAAAAATATTAAAACATTACAGGAAAAATATTAATTCATCTAACATCTTATTTATTAAGCTATTATGTGTTTAATTTTGGGGTAGTACTACCTAGATACTACCATAATTCATGATTAGTAGGTCTTAGTTTTGCATCCGATTTCATTATTTAACTCATAAAATATTAAAAGAAATGGATGTAACATTATTAAGTATCCAGCAATACGACGATCTCGTAAAACGTATCGAATCTGTTAAGACAGAATTGTCTCAGATTCAAATGAATCAATCTGATCCTATTTTGGATGTTGCAAAGACTTGCGAAATATTAGGGATATCTCGTAGGCACTATCAGCAGCTTCGTGACACTCAACAGATAGACTTCTATCAAGTGGGTAATAAGATTTGGGTTAAGATGTCAGATATAGACAAGTTCCTAAAAAAACATTATGTCCCTTCATTGAAGAAGTAATCCCCTTTTTTTTCATTCTTAAAATATTTAAAATCAAATTCCAATGGAAGAGAAAAATATAATTCCCATCACTTTTGAACAAATCCAAAACGATCTGATTCAAAACGAGCAAGAATTAATTGACCAACCAACACTAAGTCATGACAGTATTATTCAAAGAATATTGGCAACTAAGGACAAACTTAAAAATAGAAAATCTAGCTCAATCAAATTTGCTGATCCCATACTTTACCAAAATGAAAACCCTGTTTTCTTTCCGCACACCATAAATGTTATACAGGGTCAAGCAGGGGTACATAAAAGTCGATTAGCTGAAACAATCTGTTCAGCTTTGATAAAGCTTCCACAATGTGTTAATCCACTTTTAGGATTTTACATTCCAGAGCTAACAGAAAAGTATTCGATATTGTATGTTGATACAGAACGAAACTTAAATGAGCAATTGCCTTTTGCCTTACAATCTATTCAAATAAAAGCTGGATACAAAAGAGAAGATCATCCTACAGAGTTTGATTACATTAGCTTGCTTGAATTCGATCGTAAAGAAAGGTTTACAGTACTCAATAAATACCTGTCGCATTACAGGACTATTTACAAAGACCGTCCGACATTTATAATTTTAGATGTTTCTACAGACTGTATTGAAGATTTTAACAAATCGGATAAGAGTATGGAACTGATTGACCACATGAATCTAGCTATAAATGAACACAATGTTGTTTTCTTATGCCTGATTCATGAGAATCCTGGATCTGAAAAAGCTCGGGGTCATTTTGGTACAGAATTAATCAATAAATCCAGTACCGTTATGCGTGTGGACTTTGAAAGAGATGGTAATGGCCCCACAGATATTATACAGGTAAAATATTTGAAATGCCGCAGTACCGCAAGACACGAGCCTTTCTATATAAAATACAGTGAAGAAGAAAAAGGACTTGTTTTAGTTGATTCTGAAAGCATAGATGCCATTAAAACGAATCGACAACAGACAGCCAAAATAAGCGATATTATTGAATACATAACTGTGAATTTTAATTCAGATACAGAAATTACAAAAACTGACCTAATGGAGAGTTTGTGTAAATATATTGGTGGCAGCACACGAACTATCGAAAGTAGATTAGCAGAAATCATCAAGAAAGAAATTCAGTTTGTTCTTTCAAGCGACAGCAAGCCTTATCAGTTAGAAAAATCAACAAAGAAAAAGCTCATTTATTATAGTGTAAAGCACTTAAAATAACCTTTGCAAGTTTGCAAAGCCCTATATAGCCTGTTGCAAATTTCAAACATCTTTTACTCATCATTTTTTTTATTATGGATTATGAATTCCCATTTGACAAAAATCGAAAAAGGGTTGAACTATGTCCTTGTGGCAAGTCCAATAAGGATGGAAAGTTCAACCCTTTCATAGGGTACACTGACAAAGGCTATTGCCATAGCTGTGAGCGAAATTTCTTTCCTGAGAAAGAAAAAGAGAATAATCCATTTGCAATTGTTGAAAAGATTAAAATAAAGCCTAAAGAAGAAAAACCAATATCCTTTATTGACTTTAATGTTTTTCAAAAATCACTTGATCGATATGAATCAAACAATTTTATATCATTCTTAAAAACAGCTTTTAAATCTACTTTGGTGGAAGAAGCAATTGCAAAATATAGAATTGGTACTTCTAAGCACTGGAACGGTTCAACTGTTTTTTGGCAAATTGACCCTTTAGGAAATGTTAGGACTGGCAAAATTATGCTTTATGACAAACAAAGGGGTAAAAGAATAAAAGAACCCCATTCTTATATTAATTGGGTTCATGCTGTTTTAAAGTTAACTGATTTTAATTATAAGCAGGTATTATTTGGATCTCATTTAATAAAATCATCAACAAACACAGTGGCAATTGTAGAAAGTGAAAAGACAGCTATTATTGCAAGTATTTGCTTTCCTCAATATCTTTGGCTAGCTACCTCAGGCAAATCTGGTCTGAACAAATCTAAGTTTAATAACCTGAAAAATAGAAAAATTATACTCTTCCCTGATGCTGAAGTATTTGATTCGTGGCATCTGTTTGCCCAGAATTGCAAAGCAGAATTCAATATTAAGGTATCTAACCTTCTCATAAATATTCCAGAGAATGATCCAATCTATAAAGGTGCAGACATTGCTGACTTCCTTCTTAAAACTATTCCACCCCATCTCAAACCGAATACTAATCTCCAAAATATTATTGAATCCCCATCAAGTGTTGATGAATTATCAAAACTTAAAACTTACAGAGATAATAACACTGCTTTAAGTTCTCTAATAACAAAACTATCACTAGATATTGACCCTTCGCCACTATCCAATGATAATTGGTACAATGATATACTAGGAACCATCAAAAAAATAGGAAGGGAATTCTTTCCTGACACAGCCTACCATATTGATGAAATTAAAACGTTGATCAAAACCCATCATTCTGCCTTAATTATTGATTATGAAAATATTATTCAGCAATTAATATCCAATAAAGTCATTGTTCAAAATGAGTTGAATCAAGAATACTACTATAAGTACGGCAGTACTCCATTTTAACTTTCTATTGCTTATATTTCAATAACAATTCGTCATCCATATCAAATATTTGTAACACCTGCTTCAGCTTTTTTATCTTTTTATTACTATCCATATTTGCTTCAATAAAATATGTATTGCTTATAGGTGTTGCACGTAATAAAGCATCTCTATTTGATGTCTATGAAATGATATCTTTTAATGCCTATTAACTTCAAAGAACATTGTATAAAACTCATTTGAATCCAATCAACTTTACTTTAAACTTGGTCCAGAAGAATATATCATTTGCACTGGAAGCTCAGAAGAACCAGAAACCACCACAAAAAAAGGTGATCTAAACTTAGCCTACATCATTTTGGATATATCAATAGCCGAATCTTTAATAGGTATAGGTTACAAATATCTCCCACACGAAAAAATACTTCCTTATCATTCTGAACTAGAAACACCACAATATGCCATAGTAGGCTTCACAAAACCCACCAGTGACCATAACCAAGAAAATACCCAAACAAATGGATCATACATAATTAGCTCAATGGCACCCGACAACTATTATGACAACCATCTTTACACAAAAGAAGAAAACTTCATCATTTCATACACACAGCCACAAGAGATCATAACTGGCATCAAAACCAAATCAAAAAAGCTTTACAATATGAGCGGTAGCGGCCTTTGGTATATTTCCATCACAAAAAACCATGAAACCATCGAGAATGACTACCACCTAATAGGCATCATCACAGAACTCTACATCCATAAAAGACAGCAATTCCTAATAGCCTCAAAAATCAATCTACTCACTGATCAACTAAAGGCTGCCATTTCATAATTTTTAAGCTCAGTCATATCCATCCATCCTCCAGCACACCTTCATCATTTCATTCATTTCGTCATTTCCATTCCACTTCACTACTTTTATGCGTCACGTTCCATTACTATTCCTACATTCGTTCATTCTTCAGGAGAGCCGGGGTGCACATTCAAGGTAGGTTGATTATTATCCTAGTGTTTTTTACACTCCTTTTATCGTTTTTCTTGCATCACAAATATTTAGTTAGAATAAATTCAATTTTGAGAATGAATCACCTTTGATACAATAACCAGCTTCCTTACACTCTATTTCAAAACTTCATCCGCTGTATCCTTACTGCATTTAGTATCGCAAGTAACGCTACACCAACATCAGCAAAAACAGCTTCCCACATCGTAGCAAGTCCTCCTGCCCCAAGTATAAGAACAATAGCTTTAACACCGAATGCCAATGAAATATTTTGCCAAACAATCTTTTTAGTTTGTTTACCAATGTTAATGGCCATAGGTATTTTACTTGGC
>DLGT01000012.1:2852-12616 GCA_002482845.1 Saprospiraceae bacterium UBA7687 | reverse complement strand
GAGATCGCTCCTTAATCTAAATCTTAATCTAAGTCTCAGCTTTAACGTTTAACTTATATGTTCTTGTTTACCCCCGACCCCTAAAGGGGAGATCGTCCCTTAATCTAAATCTTAATCTTAATCTTAACCTTAATCTTAACCTTAATCTTAACTTTATGCCTTCGGCTTAACTCTGTATTGGTCAGTCATTTCTTTTGAAATAGCACTTGGAACTACTCTGATAAATGTTTTTGGATCTATCTGTACAGTTACTGCATCGTCTTCTATTTTACTGATTTGGCCTATTATACCACTTGCAGTTACGATTTCATCACCTTTTTGGAGTCCAGTAGAGAAAGCTACTTGTTCTTTTTGTTTTTTAACTTGAGGTCTGATAAAGAAAAAGTAAAAGAACGCAAGTAATAATGCTGGAAATATAAAATTTAACATGCTACTAGTTTGTGCCTGAAGGATAAATATCAATGTCATTTTAAATGAATTATTGGTTTAGGCTGCAAATATATCAAATATTCACATAACTTTGGTCCTATTAAATTGTCTAAAATGAATCATGGGTAATAAAGATAATATTTGCATTAAAATGAAAAAGAAAAATTAGTCTTTTAAATGTATTTGTTGATATGCCTGATTTCACCATCTAATAGCCTTATAGACAAAAAAGTAAAGTAACTTTATCAAATTTAACAGATGTAATGAGCGATGAGATTCTTTGGTCCAAAATGAAAAAAGGTGACCCCAAAGCACTTAAAGAAATATATGACTTGCATATACATGACTTGGAAAATTACTGTAAAAAGTTTACCAAAGATGTAGAACTTGTAGAAGATGTTCTTCATGATATGTTTGTACATATATGGCAGAAGCGAGATACCATTGGGCATACGGATTCCATTATGAGTTATCTGTGTGTCTCTGTGCGAAGGGATTTGATTAGGAAATTAAACAAAGCAACCCAGACAACTTCTATTGAAAATACGGAAAAATTGGATGTCAACTTCAGTATATCTGCTGAAGACATTCTGATACAAGAAGAAAGTAAAGAAGATGATAAGGCAAAATTGGAAAAAGCCTTTGAACATTTAAGTCATCGTCAGCGAGAAGCCATCTATTTAAAGTATTATAGTGAATTGAGTTATGAAGAGATTTGCACGATCATGGATATCAATTATCAGTCCGTCAGAAATTTGATTTCAAAGGGTATTTTGCTCTTAAGAGAGAAAATAGTTAGTATTATAGTATTTATTTTGGCCAATTTGTATTTTTAATACCTTATTAATGAGTACAATATCTGCAAATAAGCCTTAGATAATTAACAATAAAGTTTTTATGGAAAATAAAGATGTACATAATTTTATAAATAATCTTGTCGAAGACGAATCTTTTATCACTTGGGTAAAGTCAGAATACACAGAAGAAGATGAGAAATGGTCAGTATTCATAGATGATCATATAGATCAAATGGATGATATCAATGCAGCTATTCATTTAGTAAGATCTATCGATTTCGTAGATGACAATACCATTGATACTAAAAAACTTTGGCAGCGTATCGAATCTGATATCTCGGTTGATACGCCCAAAAAGGCAGCAACCATTATCTCATTGTCTAGATTCAGAATGATCGGATTAGCAGTTGCAGCTTGTGTGGCGTTATTTTTAATATTCCGACCTGGTTTTAATTCAGAGAAACAAATACACACAACATTGGGGCAAGAAATTACTGAAGTATTGCCAGATGGGTCAGAGATTTTGATAAATGCAGATTCAAAGATTACGTATGATGCTAAGAAATGGGAAAGCGATAGGACTGTTTCATTAGAAGGTGTAGCTTTTTTTGAGGTACAAAAAGGATCTAAGTTTACAGTGCAAACAGCAAAGGGCAGGGTAGAAGTGCTAGGTACAAGTTTCAGTGTGAGACAACGTGGTGATGTTTTTGAAGTAATTTGCAAAACAGGAAAAGTGGCTGTGACTAAAGTAGATGATAATACACAGATTATCCTGTTACCAGGCGATATGTCCACGCTAGAAAGTGGGAAATTAATCCATAAAACCGCTGAAACAGATGGCGTACATAAAGTTGATTGGATAGATGGTGTGTACACTTTTCAGAATGTTAATGTGGCATCAGTGGTTGACGAATTAGAACGTCAGTATGCAGTGGAAATAGTCATGGCTGAAGGTATGGATACCATCATGTACACAGGATTTTTTAATAAAGGTGATTTAGACAAAGCTTTGTATGCTGTAACTTGGCCATTGGGACTTACTTACAAAATAGATGGTAATAAAGTGGTTTTATCTAAATAATCTGATTTAAATATTAATTTCAAATAAAACAAACTTAATATTATTAGAGTAAATAGCTTCTCTTTAGCTTTCTTCAAATTGATATTAATACCTATTTTTATATGGGCCAACTGTACTATGTCCATAGCCCAAAAGAAAGAAAAAACCACGATTGCTATCGAAAAAGGAATGACTTGTGTTCAAGCCTTGGAAATGCTTAAATCAAGGCATGAACTACTGATTGCATATAGTGGGACATTGGCACAATTAACTGCAAAGGAAAATAAAATCATCGAAGGATCAGACAGTCAGATCGTTATGGAGAAAGTATGTGCGACTTTCAATCTCGATTTTGTCAAACAAGGACAAACTTCATTTTTAGTAAGGTCAGAAGCAAATGATGTTTTTAATGCAAAAGATTTTAATTTGCACTTAAAAATTCGTGATGAATCTAATGGCGAAAGATTGCCATATGTGTCTGTTTATGATGAAACTTTCCGTTACTTTGCTTTTACGGATGAGTTTGGGGATTGTATTTTGAAGTTGCCAAAATCATTAGCTGGCAAAAAACTGACCATTCACTCTTTAGCACACAAAGACCATCACTTTGTCATAAATCCAGATAAAAATTTTGTTGAAATCCAACTCCAAGTTGCGCCTGTATCCATCTCTGCTGTGACTGTACAGACTTTGCATAAAAATGTGAAATTCAATAATGACCAATCTGTAGCATTGAGTCAAAGATTTTTAGATCAATTGTCAAATTCTAGTATCTTCTTGAACGACGCAAGTCGCAGTATTCAATTGATTTCAGGAGTCGCTGCCCATGATGACTCCAAAGCTTCACTTCGTATTCGTGGATCACAAGAAGAAGCTACATTACTTGTTTTGGATGAAATGCCCATATATAAAGCGGATCACTTTTATGGTCTTTTTGGAGCATTTAATTCCAAATATATACAAGATATAGCACTGTATAAAAATAATATTCCTGTGACTTTTGGCGGTAGGACATCAGGTATGTTACAACTTAAAAGTAAAGATTCTGTGGAACAGTTTAATGCTTGTCTAGACTTAAATTTATTGAACTCTGGCATTGCTATAAATGCTCCTATTGCCAAAGGTATGGGTTTTAAATTTGCAGCAAGGAAGACATATACAAATCTTATTGAGTCAAAATTTTATGACTTGTCTATGCGGAATAATCTAGAATCCGATGAACCACGGAATACCAATAATAGTGTTGTCTCGCGTCCATCATTTGACTTTTATGATATGAATGGCAAACTATATTTTAAGCACAAAAATCATCATTTGGATGTGAATTTTTTCAGAAGTTCTGATCATTTTTCTGATAAATATGAATCGACTTTTAAAATCAAAAATCTTACCATTAACGAAGAATCTTTCAGTCAAGAGAATTTTTGGGATAATAAGACATTTGGACTGAATTATAAATATGAGAATAACGATTTACTACTGACAACACATGTCTACAAGACTGGTTTTTCAAGTAGTTATGATATAGTCAGTAGGCTTTTTCAGCGCACCATGGCAGGAATCGAGAGAGATACCGTATCCATTCAGAACTCGAACAATATCACAGATAAAGGATTGAAATTTACATTACAAAGCAAAAAGGTTGTAAATTGGATGGTGGGATTAGAGTATATAAATCATGACAATGTATTGTACATAGAAAATAATAGAAATGCTACTTTTGAAATAAATCAAATCGGAATAGAATCGGGTATTTTCTCTTCTGTGGACTTGGGTGCTAAAGATAAATTTTATGTAAAGCCATCATTCAGGGTGACATATTTGCATGCATTAGATAAAGCTTATTTTTTACCACAGATTTTTATGAGTTATCAAATAGGAAATCAGTGGATGCTAAAATCATCTGCAGGTAAACATGCACAGTATGTAAGGCAATTCGAACACGAAAGTATCTTGGGCCAGAAACAATCATTTTTTGCCCTAAGTAATGGAAAGAATGTACCCGTTGGAATTGGGACTAATTTTATGTTGGGTTTATCTAAGTTTTGGGATCGATTTTCATTAGATTTTGAGAGCTATTATCGTACTTTGGATGGGGCAATCATCCATGCTAGCCAAAGACCAGGATTGCGACAGTTTAATATGCAAGCGCCACCACAAAGCTTTAAATTGTTTCAAGGGGATGGTAGAGTTTATGGTATGGATCTATCATTTTCTTATGAGAGAAAAGCTTGGTTTAGCATGTTAAATTACACACTTAGCAAATCAGAAAATAGATTTAAAGAGATCTTTAAAAATCAGTTTTTCCCATCATCAGAAGACAGTCGACATCAGTTGAAATGGTTGAACAGCTACAGCTATAAGGATTTTAGTCTTTCGCTGCATTACATTACAGCTTCGGGTAGACCATATTTAGATCTATCAGTTTTAGGTAATAATATGGATAGAAATAACTTAGATATTAGTAAAAGTATACGTAATTTACCCGCATATCATCGTGTTGATATCGGATTGAATTATCAGTTTAAACTCTTCTCAAATGTAGCTAAAATTGGTTTTACAGTATTTAATGTCATGAATAGAACCAATGTCAAATACAAACAATTTGTGTTCCAGTTGCCACCTACTCAAGGTTCAAATGCAAATCCAGTCAACACTATTTTGGGTTCTGATGTGTCTCAATTAGATAGGACATATAATATCAGCCTACAAATCAATTTTGGTAAGAAGTAGTGTGACGATCATTGTAATGCTTGGGATGTCACGTTATAGATTACTTCATAATTAATATATATTATTGAAAACGAAGGATTTATTTTAAACTACATATTGATTGTAATTTATTAAAAAAGAATTTACACTGTGAGACTTTTTCGATCATTGAATTTGTTTTTTAGCGTCTTCATGATAGTCAGTAATTAGGGTTTTCATAATATTTAATATTTGGCAATCTGACATGAAATGTTTGAAATACTATATCTTTGTCCTACCAAAATAAGTTTTTGATGCGTAAATACCCAGTAGGCTTGCAAGATTTTGAAAAAATCATAACAGGAAATTTTGTCTACGTAGATAAAACTAAATACATCTTTGAACTAATACAAGGTGGTGGCTATTACTTCCTGTCACGTCCACGGAGATTCGGAAAGTCTATGCTTACTACTACGATGCAAGCATTATTTGAAGGTAAAAAACATTTATTCAAAGGCCTATATGTAGAGGATAAGTGGGATTGGGAAGTAAAATACCCTGTGATTAGGATCTCATTTGCAGAAATTGGTTTCCAATCCATGGGATTAGATGAATCCATAAGACAAGAATTGATAAAATACGGAAATGACTTTGGCGTCACATTTGAGACAAGTTATATCGATCAAATGTTCAGAGTGTTGATTCAAAAAGTATCAGCATCACATGGTAAAGTTGTCGTTCTTATTGATGAATATGACAAACCTATCATCCATTATCTAGGAGTCGATACGGCACAAGCATTAGAGCATAGAAATATTATGAAAAACTTTTATTCTATTCTCAAAGAAGCTGATCCTCATCTCAAAATGTTATTTATCACAGGCATCTCTAAGTTTACCAAAGTAAGTATTTTTTCTGACCTCAATAATCTTGCAGATCTCACCGTAGATCATCGATATGCAGGCATATGTGGCATCACACAAACCGAACTAGAATCCAATTTTGTAGAAGAGCTAAAGATACAAGACAAAGTCAAGATCAAAGAGTGGTATAATGGCTACACTTGGGACATGAAAACGTGGATCTATAATCCATTTTCGTTGATCAATTTTTTCTCATCGGATCAATATAGAAATTATTGGTTTGAAAGTGGTACGCCGACATTTTTAATAAATCTTACTAGGGACAAAAGATTATATAATTTTGAAGAATCAGAATCTTCCATGAATTTTTTATCGAGCTATGATCTAGAGCATCTGCAGCTTTTGCCATTAATGTTCCAAACAGGTTACCTTACGCTCAAATCTTATGATGAAGATAGAGATTACTGTGTGCTCGATTACCCAAATCATGAGGTAAGAAAGTCTTATTTAGAGTTGCTAGCTAATGCATATATAAATAATGAAAGCACCACTGGCGTAGTTTTAGCAACAAAAATGGAGAGAGCATTGCATAACGAGAATTTTGAAGAAGTAAAATCAATCATTAATACGCTATTTAAATCACTACCTTATACCATCTGGCAAAATGAAAACGAAGCCTTTTTTCATGCAATTCTTCATCTTACCTTCAAACTATTGGGTGTTTATGTACAAAGTGAAGTATTGACATCTGATGGTCGTATCGATTGTATCATTCATTTTGTTGATAAGATATATTTAATAGAGATCAAACTCGATAAATCAGCTGCTGATGCCATTAACCAAATAAAAGAAAAAGCGTACCTAACACCTTATATACATGAAGGGAAAATGCTTATTGCCATCGGCATCAATTTCTCCAAAGAGAAGAAGTCAGTGGAAGAAATCTTATGGGAGAACCTTGAATCTTAAACATTCAACCTTAAACATTCAACCTAGAGCATTCGACCTTAAACAATCAACCTAGAGCATTCAACCTAGAGCATTCGACCTTAAACAATCAACTTTAAACTTCCTTCTACATTAAATATCTATTTCCCCATCAAAAACTTTAGTAGCAGGTCCTGTTAACCAGATATTTTTAAAAGTATCTCCATCTTGCTCAAAACTTACGGATAGTTGTCCTCCTTTTGTTTGAATATTTACAAGGTTATTGTTGTCTTGTTTATTTAAGTATGTGGCAATGGCAGCAGCAGTGACTCCTGTGCCGCAAGAGAGCGTTTCGTCTTCCACACCACGCTCATAAGTAGCAACTTCTATGTTGTTTTTGTTTGTTTTGACAAAGTTTACATTGATGCCTTCTTGTTTGTAGTCTTCACTATATCTGATTTCTGCACCTGATGTTTTGATATTATCTGGAAGGTGGTCAAGCAGTTTTACATAATGTGGTGATCCAGTATTTAATACATAAGTTTGGTCTGGTTTAATAGTAATGTGTTGTACATCAGACATTTGAATACTAACTGAGTCTTTACCTAATATTTTTCCTTTGTGCATTCCATCAATGGCTTCGAAACTCGTTTCTTCACCACAAACACCTAGTGACCACGCAAAATGTACAATACATCTTCCACCATTTCCACACATGGTACTTTGGCGACCATCTGCGTTGAAATATACCATTTTGAAATCATAAATTTCAGACGGTTCTAACAGTATGAGTCCATCTGCGCCGATGCCAAATCTCCTATCGCATAAAAAGGCTATTTGTTTTTGGTCATTATGGTCAATATACTTATGTGTACGTTGATCTATCATGACAAAATCATTTCCCGTACCTTGATATTTCTGGAAAGTAAGCAACATTAATTATCTTTTGATCTGAATACAACAAAGTCTCAAAGGTAAAGTTTGACATCCTTTTACCAATTATTATTTATATCTGGCATCAAAAATAAATTGTTAGAGAAAAGCAAAAGTGAATCTTAATATGCAAATGTCTCAAAAAATACTATATATTTGCATTATATTTTATTATTCTTTAATATATAAAGTGAATAAAAATCTGAAATACTTTCTTTATGGCTGTTGTTTTTCGGTGTTGATTTCCTTTGGATTTATCACCGTATATCATTATTATATCAATCCATACAATCACTGGTACAATGAACAAGTCAATAGAGCTATCGGCGTGGCAGAAAGTGATATTCAGTTTTCAGATCGTTTCCAAAATGCTTATAGATCTGCCACTCCTACTGATTTTGTGGTAGCAGCTCGAGAAAGTTGTAAGGCAGTTGTGTTTATAAAATCTGATGCCGTACAAACGGATGAAAGTAATACGTCTATGAGTTCCGGTTCTGGCGTCATTATCAGTAATGATGGTTACATTGTTACTAATCATCATGTAGTAGCAGGTGCAAAAAATATAGAGGTCTTGTTTAGTGATAATCGAGTTTTTATGGCCAATCTCATTGGTACTGACCCAAGTACAGACTTGGCTCTGCTAAAGGTGGAAGTACAAAACATGGACTATCTCGTTTTTGGCAATTCAGATTCGCTTCAGGTAGGGGAATGGGTCATGGCTATTGGTAACCCATTTAGACTACAATCCACCGTAACCGCAGGTATAGTCAGTGCTAAAGCTAGGAATATCAATTTGCTAGAAAACCAAGGAATAGAATCATTCATTCAAACTGATGCAGCTATCAACCCTGGAAATAGTGGTGGTGCATTGATCAATACAAGAGGTGATTTGGTAGGCATTTGTTCTGCTATTCTTAGTAATACAGGTCGATTCGAAGGGTTTTCATTTGCCATTCCTGCCAATCTTACCAAAAAAGTAATCGCTGACCTCAAGGAATTTGGAGTTGTCCAACGTGGTTTTTTAGGAATTGAGATAGAGAATGTTGATAATGAAATGGCAAAACGCCTTGCATTGCCTGAAGTTTCAGGAGTTTATTTAGCATCCGTTTTTAAGGATGGCAGCGCTTCGGATGCAAAGTTGCAAAGTGAGGATGTAGTGATCGGTATTAATGGCGTAAAAACAAAGAATACTGCAGAATTTATGGAGCAAGTGGCTATCTATAGACCCGGAGATGTCATAGATGTTGTTTATATTAGATCGGGAGAAATAAAAACAACGAAGGCAAGACTAAAAAATCAAATAAATTCCACAGACTTGGTCGCGGTCAGAGAAGATGGCATTTTGAAAGAATTGGGTTTTGAACTACGGGAAATGGATCGGTACGAAAAATCTGTTTTCACTCCTAATGGCGTTGTCGTCGTTTCTGTGAAAGTTGGCAGCTTGATCGGTAGTACTATGATGGAACCCGGCTATATAATCACTACTGTCAATGGTCAGGAAGTCACATCTGTGACCTCATTGATTGAATATTTAGAATCACAGAGCAATAAGGAGATTTTATTTGAAGGGATTTATAAAAAATATCCTGGCTCTTATCCATATAAATTTGAAATGCCATAGTTTGTACTATTTATTCAAAATCTTAACGCTTCTTAACTACTTAATGGCTGAGTCTACTCCGAAAATACAAATTGATTGATAATAAACTGTTTTTTACCCTGACCCTAAAGGGAAACATTTGATTATCAATTCAATAGAAAACACAATTTTTCAATTATTTATACGAAGGACTTTTCGGAGTGGTCTCGTGGCTAGTAAAATGGACTTGATTCTTAATAATTTTCAAAACATCTTACCAAAATTCTAGTTTTTGTTTATAGGCTTTCTCTTACCAGAGAAAGATTTGTATATTTACCCTTCAGAAGTAGTCACAGTTATGAGCAAAATAGATTTAGAATTTAATAAAAACGAAGATACCCACCAACTCACCATCGCCAATTTCATCCATAAACTGGAGAAAATCCATTTAGGTGGTGGTAAAGAACGTATCGAAAAACTACATC
>DLGT01000012.1:0-2807 GCA_002482845.1 Saprospiraceae bacterium UBA7687 | reverse complement strand
TCGAGAAAGAATAGATTACTTGATAGATAAAGATAGTTCATTTTTTGAAATCGGGGCTTTTGCTGGTTACGACATGTACAAAGAACATGGTGGATGTCCTGCGGGTGGTGTAGTCACTGGACTTGGTAAAGTAGCAGGGCGTATGGTTATGATCGTCGCCAATGATGCCACGGTAAAAGCAGGTGCATGGTTCCCAATCACTGGCAAAAAAAACCTGAGAGCGCAGGAGATAGCTATGGAAAACCACATCCCTATCATTTATTTGGTAGATAGTGCTGGTGTTTACCTACCGATGCAAGACGAAATTTTTCCCGATAAGGAGCACTTCGGACGTATGTTTAGGAACAATGCCAAGATGTCATCCATGGGTATTCCACAGATAGCGGCCATCATGGGTAGCTGTGTGGCTGGTGGTGCTTATTTGCCCATTATGTCTGATGAAGCATTGATCGTAGAAGGTACAGGCTCCATATTTTTGGCTGGTCCATATCTTGTAAAAGCAGCTATCGGAGAAGATGTAGACCAAGAAACGCTTGGCGGAGCTTCTACACACTGTGAGATATCTGGCGTAACAGATTATAAGATGCCCGACGACAAAACTTGTTTAGATACCATAAGAAATTTGATTTCAAAACAAGGCCATGGTCAGAAAGCGGGATTCGATAGGGTAGCACCCAAAGAACCAAAATTTGAAGCCAACGAAATCCTAGGCCTTTTTCCAGAAAACTCAACGAAACCTTATGACACCGTAGAAATACTGAAAAGGTTGGTAGATGACTCAGAATTGCTTCAATACAAAGAAGATTATGGCAAAACTATTATTTGTGCTTACGCTCGCATCGATGGATGGTCAGTAGGTATTGTAGCAAATCAAAGAATGGTCGTCAAAAATGCTGCCAAAGAAATGCAGTTTGGAGGAGTGATATATTCTGATTCAGCAGATAAAGCGACTAGGTTTATCATGAATTGTAATCAAAAAAAGATTCCACTAGTATTTTTGCATGATGTGACAGGTTTTATGGTAGGAAAAAGATCCGAACATGGTGGTATCATTAAAGACGGTGCCAAAATGGTCAATGCGGTAGCCAATTCCACCGTACCAAAATTTACGGTTGTAATGGGCAATTCTTATGGCGCAGGCAATTATGCTATGTGTGGTAAGGCGTATGACCCAAGGCTTATCGTTGCATGGCCGACTGCAAAAATTGCAGTGATGGGTGGCACACAAGCAGCAAAAGTTTTGACCCAAATACAAGTATCCACACTCAAAAAACGGGGACAAGCTCCTGATCCTGCGGCAGAACAAGCATTATTTGAACAAACGAAAGCCAACTATGATGAGCAAACATCTGCTTATTATGCGGCTGCAAGATTGTGGGTAGATGCCATCATCGATCCAAGGAAAACAAGAGAATTTATATCAAAGGGAATCGAAATGGCAGATCATGGCATCGTAGAGAAATTTAATCCTGGTGTGATACAGACTTAACTTATTAATGTAAGATGGTGGATTTTTCTGGACAATATTGCAGATAAGTTGTACTAATAGATGTTTAATTTGAAATTAATTCCCGTAAAAATCGCCAAATGAAAAATTGGATTATCATATATGTTCCCTGAATTTCAATACCAGCATTCAATATTTATGATGCCTGAAAAAGATATAATACGTTGACCTTTTGTCTCAATTTAAATCTCCGAATCTACTCAAATTGAATCTGGACTTAGACACATTTGGGTAATAGTAAAGAATAGTAGTATTATGTATTTTATTATTTTTATATTATGAACTCTAGCGAATAATGATAAGAGTTGTAGCGACGAAGGAGCTATTACTTCTTATTTAGTGTTCTCTTCTGTATTCCTTTGAGTTATACTTTGTTTAATTGAATCTATGAAGTTTTCGCCGAAATAGAATTCCAAATACCTATTTTGTGTTTCATAATAACAGTTTATAGAATCATATTTAATTTCACCCGTTATTAAAGGAATTTGCCGATAAGTTATTCCTAAGCGATTTAGTTTTGTTTTTAGAGAATCAAAAAAAAATTGGTTTGGTTCTTCTATTTTTAGATATTCAGTATAATTCATAATTCCTTCATGAAAATCTTTATATCCTTTATTTCCTCCTTGTACACAAGCTATGTCATCTTTATTTGCACATGACAAAAGAATAGTGCTAAGAAGAATTAGTTTGCTTATTTGAATTTTTATTTTCATACTATTTTGTGAAAATTATTTCGCCATTTTGTTCTCCGAATTTTGGGTATTCCGAATCAAAATTGATTGCATCAAAAAATGCTCTTGCAGATACAAAAGATAACACAGTTGGACTAGAGTCAACAGGAAATGTAGCTATTTTAAGAACTCTTACGAAAAAATGCATCGGATTCTTTTTAAGATTGTTTATCCTGTTTATTGAATAGTAAATTCCATACTCAATAGAATTCTTATATTCTCTAGAATTACTGATTTGGTCTATATTTGTCCCGAATTCTATTATCGTAACTTCGGATTGCTCTACTTCTAATTCAACTTCTCCAAAGAATCCATATCCTCCTATTTCTTTTTTTATTCTATGTTTTCCTTGTTTCATATTTTCATTTATGGAAGAGAACTTACTTATTACTATATCAAAGCTACAAAAGACCTTCAGTTTTTCCAAACTTTTTCAAAACAAATAATATATGAGTTACTTATTTTTTTTCTTTTACCATCTATAGCATATACATCAGTAATGGAGTCAGTGTATAATGGTCTGATAAGCTTAAAACATCGACGCGTTACTTTGTAATCAGTTAGCGTTT
>DLGT01000115.1 GCA_002482845.1 Saprospiraceae bacterium UBA7687 | reverse complement strand
AGTAAGTACGGAGTATCTATGGAGTATCTATGGAATATCTATGGAGTTCCTACGGTGTTCCATCGAGAGAACGTCGGGACATGGTCGGGCAATGGTCGGGTGAACGTCGGGGGAAGGTCGGGGGAACAATACTTGATGTCTCGTCCTGTCTCGTCCTAAAATAGCTACACAGGTTAATTAAATAATCCTACAATAACTTTACACCATGCAAAAATAATCCTAAAAAGCTTGAAAGGATAACGTCTTTGTATATTTTATAAAAATTATTTTTTGCCATTTTTTTTCGTGTTGATGCCTATAAAGCTGTTCAAGATTGCTTATATTTCTTAATTAATTTCTATTGTTATGGCTGATTGCATAAAGTACCATTAAGTACGCATATGGGTAGAAAAAATAGATGTATAATTTTTAGTCCTTTAGGGACGATATATTTAGTAGCTTTATATTAGTATGGTTAAGACTTTCGTTTTTTATGTAGTTCTGCTGCGTGGCTCGTAAAAAAAAAATAATGATGTTTTGAAATGGTGTATGTTTTATTAAAGAACAAATATGTCTTTAATAAAATCTATAAAATGTGATTTCTGATTAAACGGATATGATCAGTTTAATTATATTTGTGCAAAATTTGGATCATGAAGAATTTACTTTTTTGCATCATTACACTAACTATGATCTCATCTTGCCATGTGTCACAGATACCAACGTTTAAGGGTAAGTACAATAGGTTTTTGGATAGTGACGAAAGAGAAGTATTAACGAATTACCACACTGTAATCTCCAGGAAGCTAGATGGAAGCCATGTCTTTCGACAGTTTTTTCCTGAGACGGGACAGATGACTCTTTATTATCAATATGATAAAGTGACTAAACAAAAAAATGGTCCGTACAAAGAATGGTATGATGACGGTACACTCGTAGCCGAAGGTCAATATAAAGATGGAAAAGAAGTGGGAGAATGGTACATAGGTAGTAGTAAGGGCATGTACAACGAAGGAAAAAAAGAAGGAGCGTGGAAGCAAATAAATAAAAAAGGAGAATTATCTGCCATTTATCATTACACAAATAACCAGAAAGATGGTCCATTCATAGAGTATGACTCGCTTGGTATGGTAGTGAATGAAGGGCTGTACCGTGCGGACACTATACTCTCTGAGACAAGGCAAAAGACGAAAATAACGGTCAAAGAAGTATTGCCTATGATAGCTTCTTGCATGGAAGAAAATCTAGTAGAAAGGAAAAAATGTACAGATCAAACTATGCTGCAATATGTCTATAAAAGTCTGAGATATCCAAGACAAGCTCGAGAAAATGATGTTTCAGGTGAAGCCATAGCACAGTTTACCATAGACAAAGATGGGAGTGTAGTCGATGTCAAAGTGATAAGAGGCATCTGCCAAAGCATAAAAGACGAAGTCACCAGAGTAATAACCAATATGCCCCCATGGAATCCCGGATACAAAAATGAGAAACCTGTGAGAGTGTTGTATACGTTGCCTGTTACGTTTAGGTTGGAGTGAAGAGATACTTTTCACACCTTCCTCCCCAACCATTTAATAATATCCAAATACAACATAGACCGTTGCTCGAAGATGTCTTGCTCTAGGGCTTGTAGGTCGTGGTAAAACTGCTGTATAAATTTCTTGCGGTCGCTGATAGGTAGCTTCACTACCTTGCGGAAAAATGCTAGGGTCTTGATCTGAAGCGTATTGGTCTCGTGCATCTTGTCAAAAAACTGTTTGGCACCTTTTACTAGGTATTCCATGATCTCGTAATTCCCAGCATCGTAGTGCGCCATTAGGAACATGAGTTGGCTGTAGCCTTGGATGTCTTCTCGGAGGGAGCCTACTTCCATGTTAAATATCTGATTGAGATACTTGATGGCTGTGGTATTGTCGCCTGCCATGAGGTGCATCCATGCAATTTTGAAGTAGAATACTAGGACACGGTGAGCATCGAGTTTGTACTTGTATTTTTGTAGGCGTTTTAAGGTAGATGGGATTACTTTGAGTCCTTCGCTGTACTGCTCAGATAGGAAGTATTTGTTAAGACGTCCATAGTGAACGTATAGGAAGGAAATGATCTGCGAGTTATTATTGAACTGTCCGTATCGCTCGTTGCGGAAGTCTTCGAGTTCGTCTAGGTATTTGGTGTATTTTTCGGTATATTTGAGATTATACGCACACGTGAGTATGTAGTGGTAGCCACGCATGTAGAGATCGGGATCTTCATTGATTAGTTCTGGCGACTCGTTAAAAAGGGCTACCCAATGTTCGGCATTGATGAGACAATTCTCGAAGTCTAGTACGATGTAGTAGTACCATACTAACGACTGATAGAGGTAGATTTTTTCGTAATAGGATAGGGTCGTGTCTTGGTTATAATCTCGCACCCAAGCATATTCTGAGGTGAAGGCATCTAGTTCTTCCTGATTTTTGACGTGGCCATTTTTGATGTAATGACTATGCAGGAGGATACGGATATTGGATAGTTTGGTGACGCCTTCTATGGTTTTTATTTTGGCGACACTTTTTTCTATAAGATCGGGTACGATGTCGGTCCCACTTCTGGTGATGTGTCTCGATTCTATATTTTTTTCTGTCTCTAAAATGGCGAGAGAAAGAAGATCATTATTGGATTTTTCGGCGAGTGCTTTGGCTTTATCTAGGATTTTTAGACTTTGGATGTAGAGTCCTTTTCCGTAAAGGATATCTACGTAGTCGAGGTATTCGCGCACTTGGATGTCGGTCTTTTTTTGTATGTGTATCATACGAAGACTGACCATGAGTTGTTTGTATAGGTGGCGTTTGAGGTTAGAATATTGGGTTTTATCTACGTCTTTGAGTTTGGCTAAGATTTGGTTTTCGTCGAGTACTTTTTGTTTATCGAGCAATTCGAATAGGTGTATATATTTCAATGTATCGGCATCCTGAATTCTGGTAGAATAAAAGGTGAAATTTCGTTTTTCTGCTTTGGTGAGCGATTTTACGAGATTAAAGAGCTGATCCGATTGCGATATGGGCATAACATGACTTTTGTACCTAAACAATTGATAAACAGTGTACTATTTCATTTAGTTTATTGGTGAATATGACATTTATATTTTAAATCTATCGTATTATGTGGTAAATGTAATATAAAATTGTACTCTTATCATCAGTCACAAGCAATAAAATTCGGATTGATGTATTTTGAACGATTAAAATATTAAATATGTCAGCTTTTGAATATGACCAGAGTCTTTACCTACCCGAATACGAAAAGGATGCTTGCGGCATAGGACTCATCGCTCAGCTCAAGTCTGAAAAATCATCAATGATCGTGCGTGATGCCCTCACCATGCTTGAAAATATGGAGCACCGTGGCGCTTGTGGTTGTGAAGAAAATACAGGTGATGGAGCAGGCATACTCACACAGATTCCCCATGATCTATTTTGTAAATATGCACTTGACAATGGTTATCAATTGCCAGATGCAGGAGGATATGCTGTGGGATTTTTGTTTCTACCAAAAGATACCGATCTCAACGAAGAGATTCTGAATATTCTAGATCAGATATTGGAACAAAATTATTTTAAGCTGCTTTTTATCAGAGAAGTTCCTGTAGATAATAGCATGATAGGTGCTAGTGCATTGGCTACCGAACCCAAGATGGTGCAGCTTTTTGTGCAACCTATTCAGCATGGTGTAATCAGAAAAGATCTGGAGCGGAGATTGTATGTGCTGCGCAATCATCTAGTGCGTAATGTGGTACGTTCGTTTCCATTCCTAAAAGAAGTCTTTTATTTTGCTTCGTTTTCGAGCCTTACTATCATCTACAAAGGTCAACTTACAGCATCGCAAGTGCGACAATATTTTCCGGATTTGAGTGATGATGATTATACATCTGCCATCGCTTTGGTCCACTCCAGATTTTCTACCAATACCGTGCCCAAGTGGAAGCTCGCACAACCATTCCGATGTATCGCCCACAATGGTGAAATCAATACTGTAAAAGGCAATGTCAACTGGTGGACAGCTAGAGAAAAGGATCTAGTTTCTGATATATTTAGTGAAGAAGACCTGAAAAAATTGTTGCCTGTCTGTAGCCCTTCGCTTTCGGATAGTGGCAACTTTGATGCCGTTTTAGAGTTTTTGTTTAGGAGTGGATACAGTATGCCACACGCATTGATGATGATGATACCTGAAGCTTTTCAAAATGATGAAAATATGGCTTCTTACAAAAAAGATTTTTACAAATATTACGAACCACTCATGGAGCCGTGGGATGGACCTGCATCTTTTTGTTTTTCTGATGGTGTGTTGGTAGGTGCGACAGTGGATAGAAATGGCCTACGACCATCCAAATATTGTCTGACTAATGATGACAGATTGATCTTGGCTTCAGAGTCAGGTGTACTAGCATTGCCACAAGAAAATATCGTCTATAAAGCCAATCTAAGTCCCGGCAAAATATTGATAGCAGATCTAGATCAAGGCAAAATCGTAGGCGATGAAGAGCTAAAAGCCATAATTTGTCAGCGATATCCTTACGGAAAATGGAATGACACATACCAAACGCCAATAGACCGGATACAAGAAGCAAGTATTGATGATGAATGTAATCTAGACCTATTGACCCAACAAATAGCGCACGGACATACCAAGGAGGATCGAGATATTATCCTAGCTTCGATGATGGCATCGGGATATGAACCTTTGAGTTCTATGGGATCGGATATTCCATTGGCAGTATTGTCGATGCAAGCACAACATATTAGCAACTATTTCAAACAAGAATTTGCACAAGTTACCAATCCACCTATCGACCCTTTGCGGGAAAAGTTCTATATGACATTGGACTGTTACCTTGGCAGTGAAGGAGATATTCTGACCATAAAACCAGAAAATGCCAAAAAGATATTTCTGACTTCACCTGTCTTGGATAAATCAAAGTATCTAAAAGTACTAAACAGTCCAAGTATAGGGTATAAAGTAGGATTCATTCAAGCAATTTTCAAAGCAGACAATGAAGGGCATTTGCAAAAAAGTATCCTTTCGCTTTGTGAAGAAGCGGCTAATCATGTCAAAGCAGGCACAGATATTTTGGTGATCAATAATACCGATATTGCTGAAGGTAAAGCGGCCATTCCATCTATGATGATTGTTGGGGCTATTCACCATCATTTGATAACCAATGGATTGCGTAGAAGGGTTTCTCTCGTGGTAAATGGTGGCGATATCATCGAAGCACACCACGTAGCTTGTTTATTGTCCTTCGGTGCCGATGCTGTTTATCCTTCTTTGACTATCAACACCATTCAAAATATAGCTGTTGAAAAAGCACAAGAACCTAAGACAGCTATCAAAAATTATCTCAAAGCGATAGACAGTGGATTACTAAAAATTATGTCCAAACTCGGCATTTCTACTGTCAATTCATACAAAGCAGCCCAAACCTTCGAAGCGCTAGGTATTCATAAAGAAGTGATGGATATTTGTTTTAAAGGTGCAGTGAGTAGGATAGGAGGCATGACCTTCGAGATGCTCGCCAAAGAACAATTACACAAACATTTTATGGCCTTCAGCCTAGGTAAAGATTCCTTAACAGAATCAGGAAAATTTCAATGGAAACAACGAGGTGAGTACCATCTTTTTAATCCCACCTCTGTCCATTTGTTGCAACACGCTACCAAAACAAATAATTATGCCACCTTTAAAAAATACACTGCGGAAGTCAATGACCAATCTACTCGAGCATGTACGCTCAGGAGTTTGTTTGACTTTAAAGTAGGACAATCGATACCATTAGACGAAGTAGAACCAATAGAAAAAATCATGCGTCGATTTGCTACAGGTGCCATGTCTTTTGGGTCCATCTCCGAAGAAGCACACACCACACTTGCCATCGCCATGAATCGTATTGGTGGCAAAAGCAATAGTGGTGAAGGTGGCGAAGATGCACGCAGATACAAAAAACTGCCAAATGGTGACTCCACTCGCTCAGCCATCAAACAAGTAGCTTCTGGAAGATTTGGCGTCACGATCGAATACTTGAATAATGCTGACGAGATACAAATAAAAATGGCCCAAGGTGCCAAACCTGGTGAAGGTGGTCAGTTGCCCGGACACAAGGTAGATGCCAATATTGCACGCATTCGTCACTCCACAGAAGGTGTAGGTCTGATATCACCGCCACCACATCACGATATATATTCGATAGAAGATTTGGCACAATTGATTTTTGATCTAAAAAATGCCAATCCCAAATCACGTATCAGTGTCAAACTCGTGGCCAAAGCCGGTGTCGGTATCATAGCTTCGGGTGTAGCTAAAGCCCATGCAGACCACATTCTGATATCTGGATTTGATGGTGGTACAGGTGCATCACCTTTGAGTTCTATCATGCACGCTGGTATTCCTTGGGAATTAGGTTTGGCAGAAACACATCAAACGTTGGTCAAAAACAAACTCCGTGATCGTGTCACCTTACAAACAGATGGACAAATCCGCTCGGCCAAAGATATGGCGGTAGCTACTATGTTGGGCGCAGAAGAATGGGGTATAGCTACGGCAGCATTGGTCGTGAGTGGATGTATTCTGATGCGTAAATGTCATCTCAATACATGTCCCGTAGGCATCGCTACACAAGACGAAACACTGCGAGCAAAATACGATGGTAAAGTCGAATATTTGATCAATTATTTCACTTTCCTAGCCATGGAATTGAGAGAAATCATGGCTGATCTCGGCTTTCGTACCGTAGATGAGATGGTGGGCAGATCGGATATGATGACCTACGATGTATCAGACAAATATTGGAAATACAGACAGCTGGATTTATCTCCGATTCTGTTCAGACCTGAAGCAGATGACGCACACAAGCCATATAAATCAATCGCACAAGACCACGGCATAGACCAAGTATTGGACAGAAAACTCATCCAATATTCCGAGCTAGCTATAAAAGATAGAGTAATGATAAATAGTGTATTTCAGATCACTAGTACGGACCGATCCGTAGGTACGATGTTATCAGGAAATATTGCCCAAAAGTACGGGGCTGAAGGGCTACCAAATGGTTCATTGGATTATCGATTTAAGGGGTCAGCGGGTCAGAGTTTTGGCGCTTTTGGTATCAAGGGTCTCCATTTTATTTTGGAAGGTGAAGCCAATGATTACTTTGGTAAAGGTTTGAGTGGTGCCACATTGATCATTACGCCTGACAGAGCTTTTGGTGGTGAGCCATCAGATAATATCATCGTAGGTAATGTTGCCTTATTCGGTGCCACATCTGGTCAAGTATTTATCAAGGGTAGGGCAGGGCAGCGATTTGCAGTTCGTAATTCAGGCGCATCTGCTGTAGTAGAAGGTGTTGGAGATAATGCTTGTGAATATATGACGGGTGGCACGGTGACCATCTTGGGAACTGTAGGTAGGAATTTTGCGGCAGGTATGAGTGGTGGCATCGCGTATGTATTTGATCAAAAAGTCGAGTTGAATCAAGTACTCAATCTGGAGATGGTCATCTTGGATGCCATGTCAGAAGCGGACGATGCCGTCGTTAAGGAACAATTGAGAGATCATTTCAGATATACAGGTTCTATGGCTGCTTTGGAGATTCTTAATGAATGGGAAGTTAGCAAAAGAAGATTCAGCAAGGTTATGCCCATAGAATACAAAGCCATATTGGAAAGAAAAAGTGTGGTAAAGGTTCAACCCATCCTAAATCCTTCTCACGCTAAAGTCGTGACACAGCCTATAAAAATGGAAGGACTTTCTGAAATCGTAAGTCAAAGGCCTCAATAGCCAAAGTTTTGTAACATCAACTTGATAACATCTCATAACTCATCTCTCATACCTAATATCTAAAAAATGTCCGATCCAAAAGGTTTTCAGAAATACCAAAGAGCAGTGCTTTCTGCCCGAAGTGTAGCTGAGCGGCTCCAAGATTATAAAGAAATCTATCAGCCGACAGCTCCCGATATGATCAAAAATCAGTCGGCAAGATGTATGGATTGTGGTGTTCCTTTTTGTCATAGCGGTTGTCCGCTAGGCAATTTGATACCAGATTTTAATGATGCTGTGTATCGGGAAGATTGGCAGGAAGCTTTTCAAATATTGTCTGAAACTAATAATTTTCCAGAATTTACAGGTAGAATTTGTCCTGCACCATGTGAGGCGTCATGTGTATTGGGTATCAATAATCAACCTGTCACGATAGAAAATATAGAAAAACAAATCATAGAGCATGCATTTGCTCAAGGCTGGGTAATGGCCAATAATTACAGGGTAGAATCAGGCAAACATATTGCCGTCATCGGATCGGGACCTGCCGGACTGGCAGCTGCAGCGCAACTCCATAAAGCAGGTCACCGAGTCACGGTGTATGAACGAAATGAAAAAGCAGGTGGATTATTAAGGTACGGAATCCCAGATTTCAAACTAGAAAAGTGGGTAGTAGATCGCCGCATCAAGGTGATGGAAGAATCTGGAATCACCTTTGTTTGTAATGCTGATGTGGGGCACAACATGGATATCAAGGAAATAGAAGCTAAACACGATGCCATTGTATTGTGTGGTGGCAGTACCATCCCAAGAGACCTGAATATCGAAGGTAGAGAAGCAGTGGGTGTACACTTTGCTATGGATTTCCTAGAAAAGTCCAATAAATATATTGATGCAGGTATGGAGACTTTGCCAGATATCTTTGTACAAGGCAAAAATGTCATCGTCATCGGTGGTGGAGATACAGGAGCAGATTGTGTAGGCACATCCAATCGTCAAGGTGCGGCATCCGTCACACAAATAGAATTACTTTCAAAACCAGGCACGAGCAGAACAGACAAAGATCCATGGCCATTGTGGCCAATGACACTACGTACTTCGAGTTCGCACGAAGAAGGTTGTCAGCGAGAATGGTCTATCCAAACCAAACGATTTATCAAAAACGAAACTGGCCAACTCACAGGTTTAGAAATCGTAGAAATAGCATGGGCATTTGATACTGAAAAAGAACGATATGACTTCACAGAAGTGGCAGGTAGCCAAAGGATTATACCATGTGAAATTGTATTTATTGCCGCAGGATTTCTACATCCGCAAAAAGAAGGCATCATCGATCAGCTAGGCATCGAGCTAGATAATCGTGGAAATGTAGCTACCCAAAACTACCAAACTAATCTTCCCCATGTCTTTGCCGCAGGAGATATGCGTAGAGGACAATCCCTTGTTGTATGGGCTATTTCGGAAGGTAGGGAAGCAGCAAGAGCGATAGATAAATACCTGATGGGTGTTTCAAAATTGGAAGGGAAGGTGGTTAGTGATTTGGTGATGTAGGGGAGATTAAAAAGTTTGAAAAATTCAGTAAAGTTTCTATTTTTGTGATTATTAATTTGCTAACTAGGCACTTTTTTAGTGTATTTTTTGTTAGATGAGTCCACTCTAAAAAGGTTAT
>DLGT01000107.1 GCA_002482845.1 Saprospiraceae bacterium UBA7687 | reverse complement strand
GCATGTAGGGAGTTGATACGGAGTTAGTACGAAGTAAGTATGGAGTTACAATGGAACTTCTATTAAGTTCCACCGATGTGTATACGGAACGTAACGGGAGCGTATATGGAGGGTTAGTAAAGCGTCGTCGGGCCAAGGTCGGCACAACCTTGGGACAACCTTGGGACAAGGTCGGGACAACCCTATTATGTTTTTAGTAAAAAATGGTAGTTTTTATTTGTTTAAGAGCGGTATTGGCAGATGTTTTGAGTTGCACTGGCATTTGATTTTTTGTAACAGAATCAGGAATAAAGATAAGTTTTTTGACTAAAAAATGGGTAGGTTTTGAAGGTTTTTTTTAAAGGAAAATTTAATAACACTAAGGAGGTAAGACATGACAAATATCGGTAGCATGTCATTTTTGTTGTTGGATTTGTTGATGCCGCTAAAGCTGCACACGATTGTTGATGCCGCTGAAGCTGCACACGTTTGGGGATTTGCTTATGCAGGGGGAGCTTCGCGTTATTTATCGTATATTTTTAATGGCTAAAGTTGTTTCGTACCTAAAGGCATGGGGATTGGGTTTGGATATTGTTTTTCTACCGATATTTAGTCCCTAACGGGACAGGTTTTTGAGGTCATTTGGTTTATTTTAGGTTTATATCTCACAGACTACGCGGATTTCGCAGATTTTTTGTGTTGTTGTTCCGTACCTAAAGGCACGGGGATTAGGTTTGGATGTTTATTTCTACCGATATTTTGTCCTTAAAGGGACAGATTTTTGGGTTCATTTAATTTGAATGAGTTTTATATCTCACAGACTACACGGATTTCGCAGATTTTTTGTGTTGTTGTTTCGTACCTAAAGGCACGGGGATTGGGTTTGGATATTGTTTTTCAACCGATATTGCTTTTCATTATGAAGGGTTATATTTTATGGTCGAAAGTGAAGCACAGTAATAACTTTTGCTCATCAGTCTTCGATACACTCAGCATAATGGTCGAAAGTGATGTACAGAAATGAAGGACTTTAGATAGATGTTTTAAACTTTCGCCTTCAGGGGAATGAAACAAAACAAGACATCAATTTATTTATTATAAAGTTTCTTTAATCATGCAAACAAATTTATCATGAACTGGCCAATAATAAACAAAGTACTTAATTACTTACTTGTCCTTCTAGTCTTGGGCTACGTAGTTTATTACTTCTACAAGCAACCGAAATACGATAGTGGAGAAATGGCTAATGATTTTACAGCCACGCTTCTAGATGGACAGACCTTCAAACTTTCAGAGCTGCGTGGTAAATATGTATTGTTAGATTTTTGGGGATCATGGTGTGGACCTTGTAGGAGAGAAAATCCAGAGTTAGTAGCATTATACAGCGAAACAAGAGATACGAACTATAAAAGTGCAGGAGGATTTGAGATCGTCAGTGTCGCCATAGAAACCAAGAAGGAGAGTTGGCAGAAGGCTATACAGTCTGATGGATTGACTTGGAGGTATCAGGTCGGAGAGTTTGAGCGGTTTAAAAGTCCGATAGCTACGCTTTATGGAGTAAAAGAGATCCCTACTAAATACTTTATAAGTCCCGAAGGCAGGATATTGCTAGTCAATCCTAAGCTTTCAGAAGTCAAATCTTATTTGGCAGAAAATATTGAGAATTAAGCGAACTTAGCGGGTAATGACATAGTAGATTACATAAATCCAACCTAAGAAAGCATGAATGATAGCCCACAGTATAGATTTGTTCCTAGACCACGAAGCTACTATTGCAATGACAGCGCCTATACTGATGCCACTACCTACTGAGTAAGCTGTAGTAGATGTGTAACCTTGGCCTATCGCTACTGACGCAATGAGAACCACAAGCAAAAAAGACATTACAAATTTCATTTTTCTAAGGGTTTGATTATGCAAAACTAATGAATTTTTAATAATGGCAATCTTTTTATAGTAAGTTAATTGACCATAAATAACAATTTTTAAGGAAATAAATGCCATTTTTGCACCGAAATTAAGGCGCTGTCTGCCATTTTGACTTAATTATTAGAATGGCAACATAATTGATATTGTAAACGATGTTCAACAAAATAAAAGAGTTTATGTCAAATCAAGTAGAGGAAACTTCTCCAAAGAAGGCTAAAAAAGACAAACATTCTGAAAAGGAAGTTGCTTTACAGCAAGAATTAGAAACACTTCAGGCAGAACTTGAAGAATCAAAAGATAAATACCTTCGTCTTTTTGCAGAGTTTGATAACTTCAAAAAAAGAAGTGTCAAGGAGCGTTTTGAACTCATGAAAACAGCAGCGCAAGAGACTATTACTGCTATGTTGCCTATTTTGGATGACTTTGATAGAGCCAAAAAAAGTGCAGAAAGTGGCGCCGAAACATTTAGCGAGGGTGTACAACTCGTATATCATAAACTTTATACAACACTAGAGCACAAAGGTCTCAAGGCGATGGAGTCCACAGGCATAGACTTTGATCCTGAATGGCACGAAGCCATCACAGATATACCTGCACCGACAGAAGACCTTAAGGGTAAAGTCATAGACACCGTTGAAAAAGGTTATGTGCTGAATGACAAGATCATTAGACATGCCAAAGTGGTGGTAGGTAAATAAAATATTCTCTAAATCAAAATCAACACAGCGTAAATCTGTAATATATAATGAAACGCGATTATTACGAAATATTAGGCGTAGATAAAAATGCCGACGAAGGAACCATAAAAAAGGCTTACCGAAAAGTAGCTATGCAGTTTCACCCTGATAGAAATCCGGGTGACAAAGCGGCAGAAGACAAGTTTAAGGAAGCTGCGGAAGCTTACGAAGTACTAAGCGATGGTAATAAAAAGGCTAGATATGATAGATATGGGCACGCCGGTATGGAAAATATGGGTGGTGGCGGATTTTCTGGCGGTGGAATGAATATGGAAGATATCTTTGCGCATTTCGGTGATGTATTTGGCGAAGGTGGAAGTCCGTTTGAAAGCTTTTTTGGTGGATCACAAGGTGGATCACGAAGCAGAACCGGACAGAAAGGTAGCAATCTCAGGATAAAAGTAGCACTTACCTTAGAAGAAATAGAAGCCGGTGTCACCAAAAAAATTAAAGTAAAAAAACAAGTCACTTGCAAAACTTGTGATGGATCAGGTGCCAAAGATAGAAGCAGTATTTCTACCTGTGGTACTTGCCAAGGGTCGGGATATGTAAGACAAATAAAAAATACTTTCCTAGGACAAATGCAAACAACTGCGGTATGTCCTACTTGTAATGGTAGCGGCAAAAAAGTCACTGCTTCTTGCGGAACTTGTAGAGGGGACGGTCGTACGACAGATGAAGAATTGATCGAAATTCCAATACCTGCAGGCGTTCAAGACGGTATGCAATTGTCTATGCGTGGTAAAGGAAATGCAGGTCAAGCGGGCGGACCATCAGGTGATTTGCTCATTAGTATCGAAGAAAAACCACATGCTGATCTGAGTAGAGAAGGCAATCATGTGGTGTATGACTTATTTTTGAATTTTGCGGATACTGCACTCGGTACACAAGCAGAAGTGCCAACGCTATCGGGCAAGGTGAAAATAAAAATTCCTGCAGGTACACAATCAGGCAAGATATTGAGATTAAAAGGTAAAGGATTTCCGAGTATGCAACAATATGGCAAAGGAGACCAATTAATCAATGTCAATGTGTGGACACCAAAAAACCTGACAGCTGAAGAAACCCAATTGTTAGAGAAAATGCGAACCATGTCTAATTTTAATCCTAAACCAGGAGATGGAGAGAAGGGATTTTTCGATAGAATGAAGGAATATTTTAATTAAGATCAGTATATAAAACCATATCATTTTGGCCAGAAAAAAGAAATCTGTCTCCAGCTTGCTCATCACAGGAATAGCTGATAAAGGCAAAGCGGTGGGAAGGACTTCAGAAGGTGAAGTGATATTTGTAGATGGTGTTGTACCTGGTGACGTAGCGGATGTATTGGTATATAGAAGAAAAAAATCTATGAGCCAAGCCATCGTGACAAAATTTGTTACTTACTCACCTGATAGAATAGAAGCTGCGTGTCAACATTTCGGTGTATGTGGTGGTTGCAAATGGCAGCATCTAGCCTACGAAGCGCAACTAAGGCATAAGTTCCAAACGGTAAAAGATAGTGTTAGACGTATTGCAAAATTGGACGAAAGTCTAGTCTTACCTATCATAGGATGTGAAGACAATTTTACATACAGGAATAAGCTTGAATATAGTTTTTCTTCCAAAAGATGGATCACCACTCAAGAAGCAGCAGGAGATGAAGTCATAGATCAACCTGGTGCGGTAGGTTTTCACCGTCCAGGATCTTTTGATAAAATTGTGGATATAGAAACATGTCTTTTACAAGACGACTTGTCCAATCAGATTAGGAATTTTGTGCGGACGTACGCACATGAACATGATTTTTCATTTTACGATATCAAGTCACAGAAAGGTTTTCTCCGCAATATGATCGTGCGCAATACAACTCAAGGTGAGTGGATGTTGATCATGATTTTTGGCCATCATGATGGTGATAAAATTAAAGCTATCATGGGTGAGTTGGAAGCAAAGTTTCCACAACTTACTTCCTTAAACTATGTCATTAATACCAAGGTAAATGATACGATTTTTGATCGTGATGTGACGTTATGGTCTGGTAGGTCTTATATCGTGGAGAAACTCAGAGATGTAAAATATCAAATAGGCACAAAGTCGTTTTTTCAGACCAATCCAAAACAAGCTGTCAGATTATTTGATGTGGCACTAGATTTTGCAGAATTAAAGGACACCGATAATGTATATGACTTGTACACAGGATTAGGAAGTATTGCACTTTATGTCTCAGCCAAAGTCAAACACGTCACAGGAATAGAAGAAATACCAGAAGCCATCGCTGATGCAAATGTCAATATGGCTTTTAATGAAATCACCAATGCAACATTTTATGCCGGTGATGTACGAGGTATCTTGAATGAAAGTTTTGTAAAAAAACATGGCAAACCTGATGTCGTCATTACAGATCCACCAAGAGTGGGAATGCATGAAGATGTGGTCCAAACCTTACTTCAACTAGAAGCACCAAGGATCGTGTACATCAGTTGTAATCCTGCTACACAGGCTCGTGATCTAGCTTTGCTAAGTGAGAAATATGAGACCATCGCTATCCAACCCGTAGATATGTTTCCACATACACATCATATAGAAAGTGTTGCTAAATTAAAACTCAGAACCTAATATATGGCAAGCGTAGATCAGTTTTTGGCTCTCCAACAGCAATTACAACCTTATAAAAAAATATTGGCGCAAGCGGCTGATATTATTTTGGATGAAAATGTATCTAAATATCCCATATTTATAGTTCACCAACAAGAACTTCACATGGGCGTATCGCTCATAGAAGCAGGTGATAAATTCAAATGGTCCGTCAATGCTTCTACCCTAGAAGAGTTTGTGACTAAGGAGTTGATATTTATGGACAAGGCGCAAGATTTTATAGCTACCTACAAAGACCCCGAAATAAATTTGTGTTTATTTGTTTTGAGTGAACTTGGCGCACAGTTTATTTTTATACCTAGGTAGGGCAATTGTGTATGAAATGGTTTAAAATTAACCATCCTTTAAATATTCTATTTTGGATGATACTTTCTTATTTTTGAAAACTTAGATTTTGATGGGAACTAATAAATTGTAATTTTTGATTGCCATTCATAGTAAGAAGATAACATTTCTTCATTTTAACATTTAATATTTCAAAAAATGGAAGCTTTATTAATATACCCTGATTCAGAGAATAAGGAAATAATTATTCAGTTCTTACAAAAAATGGAGGTAGCATATGAAATAATAGGAAATGATCAGAAAGAATATGATCCAGCTTTCATTGCAATGGTTGAAGAAAATAGATCCAAATACAAAAAAGGGGAATATAAAACCATAACATTGGATGATGTATGGAAATAGTTTATTTCGATAAATCTGAAGTATAGCTAATCATCTTAAAGAAGACCAATCAAGTGAAAATATTATAAAAAATAAGAGCTTTATTAGAAAGTATAATTGAATCTCCGTATCAGGGTTTGGGTAAGCCAGAAGCTTTAAAACACCAACTTTCTGGACTTTGGAGTAGAAGGATTAACAAAGAGCATCGATTAGTTTATGAAATGGATTTAAGGAATAATAGGATAATTGTACATTCTTTATTAGGTCATTATTAACAATATACTTGGCCTTAAATTTACTATGGGATTATTTTGAGACATCCGCCCTGGAATTAAAACACTAATTTTCCTTAAAATGATTCCATCCTTGTGCAGTGATAGGATGGATGTTTCCACCTGTAGTATGTAAGGTAATACCTTCAGAAAGATCAGTAATCTCACCAATAATAAATACTTCGGGCATAAACCGGATTTTCTCTAAATCTTTTTCATCTATAGTAAATAGAAGTTCATAATCTTCACCACCGTGAAGCGCACATGTTATTGGGTCAAGATTAAACTCTAGTGCTGTACGTTCTGTATCGGGATGAAGAGGAACTTTACCTTCTTCAATAAATGCCCCAGTACCTGACTGTTTGCATATATGAATGATTTCGCTAGCAAGACCGTCTGATACATCGATCATGGCGGTAGGTTTGATGTCCATTTTCTTAAAATATTCTATGGCTCCAGCTTGTGCTTCGGGTTTAAGTTGACGCTCTATAAGGTATTGGCTTTTGTCAAGTTCTGGTTGGACACCAGGATGCGCTAGATATACTTGTTTTTCACGCTCGAGTATTTGCAATCCAAGATATGATGCACCTAGATCTCCCGTGACGCAAATGATGTCTCCTTTTTTTGCACCATTTCTATAGACTATATCTTCTTTTTTTGCTTGGCCTATTGCTGTAATACTGATTGCCATGCCTTTGGGAGAAGAAGTCGTGTCTCCACCTATCAGATCGACTTTGTACATTTTGCAAGCAAGGTGAATGCCTTCATAAAATTCACGAAGCGCTTCTAGAGAATATTTATTAGAGACAGCAATAGATACCGTAATTTGGGTTGGCACAGCATTCATTGAAAAGATATCAGATACGTTGACCACGACAGACTTATAGCCTAAGTGTTTGAGTGGTGTGTACATCAGGTCAAAGTGGATGCCTTCTATGAGCATATCCGTCGATACTACAGTGACTTCGCCATCGTTTTGGATAATGGCTGCGTCATCGCCTACACCTTTGACGGTATTTGTATTGTAAATTTGAATGTGTTTCGTTAGGTCGTCGATAAGCCCAAACTCTCCTAAAGTATTGACATCGGTGAATGTGGTATAATTATTATTGCTCATCTATGCTGAATTTATTATGGCAAAGGTATCGATATTTTAAAAATTACTTGTACTTTAGTACCTAGAATGATGATTATACTAATTGATGATAATTAAAATATAAAATTATATTTATGAAAGATGAAATCATAAAAACAAAATTAATTGAAAATGGTAAAAGTTCATATTTGATAGATTTGTTGAAAAACGAATCCAATTTATATTACTTTACTATAACTCAAAATACATTGAACACTTCAACAAGATCTGATATAAAAAGCATAACATTTAGGTCAAATATGATAAATGACTTAATTGAAGACTTACAATCAATGAAACAGGAACTTTACAAACTTCAAAATCTTTCAAAAGAAATTAACGAACCGAAATCCATAATCATACCTAGTAGAAAAGATGAAATAATAAAGCGATATTATAAAGGAATAAGTTTGAAGGACTTAGGTGTTCAATTTAACTGTACAATTAGTTATATAGAGCAAGTGCTAAAATCTAATGACATTGAGATAGTGAGCAATGAAGTTCCTAAAAATATTGGTTATCGATATTCAAAAAGAAAAAGAAAATAACCAAATAAAATTATCCTTCTATCAATTCTGCCTTTTCAGTGACTTCCCATTTTGAGATCACTTTTTTTTTCTCTTTGTCTACATCTACGCGTTCATCATCCTTAAGAATTAAACGAAGCGAACTGTTTTTGGAAATATAATTCCATGCCCAATTGATGAAGACGATCAGTTTATTACGTACACTAAGTATGAGCATCAAGTGCAAAAACATCCACACTACCCATGCAAAGTATCCCTTAAACTTCATAAAAGGCAACTCCACTACCGCTTTGTTACGACCGATTGTTGCCATAGACCCAAGGTCATTGTACTCATACTCTTTCTGTGGTTTGCCGAGTGTGAGCGCAAGTAAGTTTTTGGAAAGCAATTTACCTTGATTGATGGCTACGTTGGCCACTTGTGGGTGACCTTTGGGGTATTCCGGCGTTTCCATGTATGAGATATCACCAATGGCATAGATGTTTTCAGTGCTATCTATTTTGTTTTGTCTATTGACTTTATATCTATTGGTAGGTGTAACGGTTTCAGGATCAAGACCTTTGATAAGATTTCCTGTGACACCTGCTGCCCATATTACATGCTTGCTTTGGATGGTCTCCCCATTATTCATTTTTAGATTGACGCCATCATAGTCTGTCACAAATACTTGGGTTTTGATGATGACACCAAGATCACGGAGATATCGCTCAGAAGCTTTTCTAGACATCTCACTCATATTGTTGAGCGTATTCGGACTACCTTCTAGCAAGATGATTTGCATTTTTGTGAAGTCTATTCTGAAAAAATCTTTAGGTAAAATATCTCTTTTTATCTCTGCAAATGCGCCTGCAAGCTCCACACCTGTCGGACCACCACCAACTACAACAATATTGAGTAGTGCTTCTTTTTCTTTGTCATCTACATAAAGCAATTTCTCAAAATTCTCAAGTATGCTGTTTCTAATGGTAATTGCCTGATAAGTTGATTTGAGACTGTAAGCATACTTCTTGATGTTTTTATTGCCAAAAAAGTTAGTCTTACATCCTGTGGCGATGACTAAATAATCGTATTCAAAAATTCCGATAGGTGTGTGAACCATTTTGGTAGATTGGTCCACGCTTTCTACTTTAGTCAAACGAATTCTGACATCTTTTCTTTGCTGAAATATCTTACGAAAAGGAAATGATATACTTGAAGGCTCAATTTGTGAAGTAGCCACTTGGTAAAAAAGTGGTTGGAACTGATGATGGTTGAGCTTGTCGATGAGTAAGATGTCAAAAGCATCTTCTTTAATATTTTGAATGAATTGTAATCCAGCAAATCCGCCGCCGATGACCACAATTCTAGGTTTGTTATTTTCTGTCATGATATCTATACTTTTAGATGACCTTTTCATAAAGAACACTGTGGAATATAATTTGTTTCAGAATACATTGTTAAATAATGTATAAAATATAATTTTGTAAAATTTAAATATAATTAATATAAATAATGTTATAATAAGTAAAATGGATTTTCTTGGGAAAGGAAATTTGATCGATAAATATGTTCAAAATCAATTACAAGAGACAAATTTTGGAAGAAAAATAAAAAATTATATTTTGTTTAACACACAAATCTTAAAGTAAAGATTACATTTGTGCTTTGAATATTTCATATTATTCAAATTTATTTGCCCATGAGGTTAGCATTTAGACTATTTTCGGCATTTTTGCTTCTCGAAATGATGTGTTTATACCATTGTTTCGGACAGGATGTACAACAGGTTAGCTTTCCAAGCCAAACTAACATCCACAGCAATGTAGATCAAGTAAGTCCATCGGAATTTTCTTTGATGGATTTGATCGAGTTTTTAGAAGGAAAAGATGGCGATGAAAATACAGAAGAAGATACAGAGCATAATCTTAGTTCGACAAATGAAGTTCAGATCTATACTGAATTAAATTACAACATACCTGATACAGATCAGTGTGCAACCCATCGACTACTAAACTTCAAAGAAAATAAATCTCCCCTATTTGTATTGTTCCACAGTTGGAAGTATCACATTTCATAAAGCAAAAGAATAATAGATTAATCGAATTGTAAACTTAAAGACATTGACAATATGTCTTTTTGGATAACATAGTTCTATGATCTATTTTACTTATGGAATAATTCCAATTTTATAATTCCATCATGGAAAATTTATATTTGATATAAAACCAGTTTTACACAACTGTTTGGTTATATCAATTTTTTGGATCAATAATCAATATTTAAATCGTGAAAAATAAAAGTTTAAACTTTCCTAAGGATGGCTTGGCTGGCCTTAAGGAGAATTTCAGTTCGGATGCCATATCCGGTTTTATAGTGTTTTTATTAGCATTACCTTTAAGTTTAGGAATAGCCAAAGCTTCAGATTTCCCACCTATTATGGGACTAATTACGGCTATCATTGG
>DLGT01000015.1 GCA_002482845.1 Saprospiraceae bacterium UBA7687 | reverse complement strand
CATACCAAAAATATACAATAATACATACAACCACAATGGAGTATTATTGTATATTTTTGGTATGCAATTATACCACAAATCATTATCAAACCAATTTAGACCCAACTATTTATGCGATATTTATTTTTTATTTCTGTTTTAATATGCTTTTTTACGCTTGGTATTCAAGCACAAACCACCACGTTTACCAATCCTATTTTGAAAGGTTTTTATCCTGATCCTAGTATTGTAAGAGTAGGTGCTGATTACTACCTCATCAATTCCACCTTTTCATATTTTCCAGGCATTCCTATCATGCACAGCAAAGACCTTAAAAATTGGAAACAAATAGGAAATGTGATAGACCGACCTTCACAATTGGACTTCATGGGCGAACCTATGACTCGTGGACTTTTCGCACCTGCCATCAGTTACTACAAAGGTGTGTTTTATGTGACTTGTACAGACATTGACAACGATGGAAATTTTGTGGTCACAGCTACTAATCCTGCTGGACCTTGGAGCGATCCTGTCAAAGTACCACAAGTGCGTGGCATCGATCCTTCATTATATTTTGACAGTGAGAAAGATAAAGCATATATCATTTACAACAGTGACGCTCCCGATAATAAGCCACTGTATTCAGGACATCGGACGATCAGAATGTACGAGTTTGATTATAAAAATCTCAAGGTGACTGGCGAAGAAAAACTCTTGGTCAATGGTGGTGTGGATATTTCTACCAAGCCTGTATGGATAGAAGGTCCGCACATCATTCAGAAGTTTGGGTGGTATTATTTGTATGCGGCAGAAGGCGGCACATCGGTCAATCATTCACAAGTGGTATTGCGAAGCAAAGATGTTTGGGGTCCATACATTCCGTATGAAAAAAATCCTATTTTGACACAAAGAGACTTACCCGAAGACCGTCCTAATCCTATCACTTCGGCAGGTCATGCGGATTTGGTAGAAGGACCGAATGGAAAGTGGTATGCAGTTTTCCTAGCAGTAAGACCTTATGAAGGCGATTTTTACAACACAGGAAGAGAAACATTTTTAGCACCTGTTGAATGGAAAGATGAATGGCCGATTATCAATCCGAATAATAAACTTTTACCCTACTCTTTTACTAAAAATATCAAAGAAGTCAAACAAAAAGGCGCTTTACCTCAAAGTGGAAATTTTGATTACACCCTGACATTCGACAGAAAGCTTGATCCTTCCCTTCTCTTTTTACGTACCAAAGATGAATCTTCCTTTTCACTATCAAAACAAAAAGGACTGACTTTAAAACTAAAACCTGAAACCATTATGGAAATGGGCAATCCTTCCTTTATTGGCAAGCGTCAACAACATCTAAATAGTACGACGGATGTCTCTCTGACTTTTGATGCAACATCAGAAAACGAAAAAGCTGGTTTGGTTATATTTCAAGATGAAAAACATTTTTACTACTTGTGTAAATCAAAGGTAGGCTCGCAACATATGATACAATTATTTAAAAGTACGGAAACTTCAACCATGGAATTATTAGCCCAAACTCCAATATCTGCAAAGTCTGTAAAGCTGAGAATTCAATCGGAAGGTGATATATACAGTTTTCACTATGCGATCAAAGGAAATAAATTCAATGTTTTAATATCCGAAGTAGATGGGAAGTTTTTGAGTACCAAAACGGCAGGTGGATTTATAGGTTGTATTTATGGTATGTATGCGACATCATCAGGTCACCCAAGTAAAAATTCAGCATCTTATAAGTTTTTGAGATATGCTGGTAATGATGCTGTTTATAAATACTATTGAAAAATGAATAATACGCTTACTTACATTCTAACTTTCCTACTTTTCTTACTGTTACCTATCAGTTTGATTTCACAAAAAACAAGTAGCGACAATGGTGATGGTTCCTATACCAATCCGTTGATTCCAGCTGATTTTCCCGATCCTGATGTTATTTTTGTGGACGGAACCTATTATATGGTGAGTACCACGATGTTTGTTTTTCCTGGTGTTACGATTTTACAATCCAAAGATTTGGTCAATTGGGAATATTGTAGCAATGCCGTGCCTAGATTTGATTTTAGCCCTTGTTATGATCTCGATGATTGTCACCGATATAGCCATGGTCAATGGGCTACGAGTATGCGTTATCACAATGGGAAATTTCTTTTATTATTTATTACCCTAGATGAAGGTGGATTTTTGTGCACAGCTGAAAAAGCAGAAGGACCTTGGAAAATCAAAAAACTGTCAAAGGGATTTTATGATGCAGGAATGTTTTTTGATGATGATGGACGTAATTATGTCGTACATGGATACTCCGATATCTTGATAACTGAAGTGGATGAAAATTTTGAAGCTGTTAGTAAAGATTCTTTGGTTTTCAGAGGCGATATTCGGAAAGGCTTGGAAGGTGCACATGTCTATAAAATCAATGGATATTATTATTTGTATTGTACGTATGGTGGTCTAGATGGCATTCAAGTTGCTTTGAGATCAAGAAATATTTATGGACCTTACGAACAAAAAATCGTCATCAGCGATTCGACAGCAGGCATTAATTTTGGCATTCATCAAGGCGCATTGATACAAACCCAAACCGGCGAATGGTGGACAGTCCTGTTTGTAGATAGCGGGCCTTTCGGAAGATTTCCATCTCTTCAACCAGTGACTTGGGTGGATGATTGGCCGATGGTAGGTGTCGATGGTAAAGGTGTGATCACGCACAAAAAACCAGATGTTGGAGAAATTCATGACATCAAAACGCTACCAACTTCTGATGAATTTGATGTAAGTACACTAGGAAAACAATGGGGATGGAACCACAATCCAGATTCTCTACATTGGTCATTAACTGAAAATCCAGGTCATCTGAGAATCAAGACCAATACAATAGTCTCTAATTTGAGAGAAGCTAGAAATATGCTGACGCAACGACTTTTTACCAATTATAATCCATCTATTCCAACCATAGTCACTACAAAACTGGATGTCAGTCATATCAAAGAAGGCGATGTCACAGGATTGGCTATTTTTCAAGATCCTTATGCATACATATCGGTAACAAAACGAGATGGGTTGAACTATATAGAAATGAACCATAATGGTATCGTCATAGCATCTGAAAAACTATCAGCTGACCAAATTTATCTCCGTGCAACAGCGTCCAACCAAAGTGCTTTAGCGAGTTTTTCTTATAGTTTGGATAATCAACATTTTCAAATTTTAGGTAATGATCTTGAAATGAAATTTAACCTTAAAGTATTTACAGGTAATAAAATTGGTCTGTTCAACTATGCTACAAATGAATCAGGTGGTTATGTGGATTTTGATTGGTGTAGGATGGAGTGAGGAAATGAGATCAAATGTCCCAATCTCTAAACTTTCATTAGATTTCCATCATTCTTCAGCTTTAACTTAGTTGTTCATTGTTAAGTTAGATAAAAGCTTAGTAAACTATTTCATTCAAGCCCGTCAGGCTTGTTTTTTAGTCATTTATATCGTGGGTGACACCTACGGTTATTCAAATTAAAGCCTTTTCAGGCTTGGTCATAACTACTGGTTCAAATCTAACAAAGTAGTATTAGACTAAAAATCAAACCACCTCCAAGCTATATTTCCTTTTGTAGTCATTGGGCGACAATCCTGTAAATTTCCTGAAGACTTCTCTGAAAGCTTTGGTGTCAGAATAGCCGACTTCGTACATGATTTCACTAATGGTTTTTCTGCTCAGCTCTAAGTTTCGTTTAGCGGCTTCTATTTTGACTCTTTGAATATATTCCAACGGTGTATTTCCTGTCGCTTTGAGAAATCTGCGGTCAAAATTCCTTCGTGCTACTGCAAATGTGTCACAGATGACATCCACAGAGATTTTTTCACCCACATTATTTTCTATGAATTCTTGAGCATCTTTTACAACTTCATCATTGTGCGATTTTTGATTGCTGAATATGATGAATTCAGATTGCGCTTGTCGACTGATGTCTATCTGAAATATTTTGGCACATTGGAGTGCAAGCTGTCTATCATAAAATTTTTCGATAAGATACAATAGTAAATTCAGAAAAGAATAAGCACCTCCATTAGTATAAATCCCGTTTTCATCTGTGATCAGTTTGTCTTCTAATAAGTTTATCTCCGGATATCTTGCTCGAAAAGTCTCCGCTAAAGACCAATGCGTGGCACAGGTTTTTCCATCTAAGATTCCTGAAGCAGCAAGAATAAATGCTCCTGTACACATACTCGCAATCTCTGATCCTTGTTTATATTGTACGGATAACCAATCCAATAAAGTTCTGTTTTCTGCTATGAAATCAATCTTTGCTTTATTGATAGATGGTACAATAATGACATCTGAAAAAGGCAAATCCTTGATTAGGATATCAGGTTTCACTGCAAACATTCCGTTGGTTATCTCTTGGTTTGCACTTACCCCTGCAATAGAAACAGTAAATAACTGTTTATTACCTCGTGCTTGCCAAATATCATTCGCAATGCTTAATATTTCATAACTGCCTACCAAACAGGCCATAGTAGTAAGATTACTGTATCCTTCAGGAATGACCAAGGTGATGCGCTTCATATGATTATTTAGTTGTTTAAAAAGTAAAAATGGTTGAGTAACTCATTGATATGTAAAGTATGTTACCAACCACAAAATTAACGTATATTCTTGTCCTAAACAACCCTTAAATATGGCTAAATTACACCCCTTCATTATCAATTTTGTATGTTATCTTTGCGATCTTATTTCTTACCTAGATGTTATGAATTCACAATCTCAAATAATAACTGTAGAAGTTTCCATTGATAAACCTATATCCGTGGTTTGGGAAACATGGGCAAATCCTATTGATATCATGTTATGGAATATTCCATTTAATGATTGGCATTGTCCGAAGGTGGTTAATGATTTAAAATCAGGGGGACGTTTTATATTCCGAATGGAAGCAAAAGATGGTAGTGATGGGTTTGATCATAGCGGTATATATGATACTGTCATCCAACATCAACTGATAGCATATACGGGCGATGATGGGCGGAAATCTGAGATAAATTTTATAGCTCATGGTGACACAACTACTGTAAGCGAAACGTTTGAACCGGAAATTATGAATCCCATCGACATGCAAAGAGACTTTTGCCAAGCTGTATTAAATAATTTTAAAAAATACACTGAATCAAAAATAGCATAGATTTAAAAACAAAAAACCTTGCCTGAATCAACCCTTGAAAATGGCTAAATGACACCCTTTCATAGTTGATTTTGATCTTTACATTTGCAATTCCATTTGAATTAACATAAACATGTCTTTGATTCAAGTTTTATAAATTAAATATTACCCATAAACCAAAAATAACCATGCTGAAAAAAAGTAGTTTAATGGAAATGCATAATGTAGGTATCGTTGTGGAGTCTTTGGATAATGCCATTGCCTTTTTTGAAGAGATTGGGCTAAATCTTGAAGGACGAATGATGGTGGAAGGTGAATGGGCTGGACGTGTGACAGGGCTTGGAAATCAATCTGTTGAAATTGCTATCATGGTAACACCCGATGGGCATTCTAGAATTGAACTTTCAAGATTTATAAATCCAAAACCAATTGCAGACCATCGGACTGCGCCTGTAAATGCCCTAGGTTATCTTCGCATCATGTTCAGAGTAGACAACCTTGATGAATTATTAATTAGACTTAAAAAACACGGTGCAAATATTGTTGGTGAAGTGGTCCAATTTGAAGATATGTATCGGCTTTGTTATATAAGAGGTGCTGAAAATTTACTGATTGGATTAGCTGAACAAATCAGTAGTAAAACGTCAACGGATATTCTAAAAAATACTTAAATGATAGCCAATACTTATTACACACAACATATAACACCTACTTTGTTACTTCCTATATCGGCTCCCAAGTTCTCTTAGTTATAGTTAATGGAACAAGAGTATTTTTTAGAAATGAATACGGAAGATCGGATCATCAAAATTTATTACTATTGTATTACACTAAATAAATGATCTTTACATAATTTTTCAATTGAATATATGCAAGACATCAGTAAACAGGAATTTATTGTATTCACGGCTAGTGCCATGGTTTTATTGGCACTTGGTATTGACATCATGTTGCCTGCGTTTGCAGAAGTTAGGAAACATTATGGGCTTGCCCCAAACAGTATCTTGACCTCCAATATTGTAGCTTTCTTTTTTATGGGCCAAATCACACAAATTTTCTTTGGTTATCTGACAGACAAATTAGGAAGGATTCCCATCATTCGTACTGGAATTATCATTTACATCATAAGTGGCATTGCAGCAGTTTATGCGCCCGTGATAGAGCTTATGTTTCTTTTTAGATTTCTCGCAGGTGTTGGCGCTGCCGCAGTGGTGATGACAGCGATTGCAAGTGTACGAGATAGATATGCAGGCGATGATATGGCGAAAATCATGTCGTTTGTCTTTACAATATTCCTGATCATTCCTGTAGTTGCTCCTGCATTAGATACATGGATCTTAGAAATTTCCTCATGGAGAACGGTGTTTTTGGTACCTCCATACTTTGCCGTTGTGGTCTTTATTTGGACTTTCAGAATACCCGAAAGCCATACCAAGGAAAAAAGAACTGCTTTAAGCTTTATCGCTACTATGAAAGGACTAGGTGAGGTATTGTCCAATAAAACATTTATGAAATTCACCATAATAGCCACACTTTTGTTTTCGATATTAAGTAGTTGGGTTGCAAGCTCAGAACGAATTATAGGTGAAATATTTCAAAAACCACATTTATTTACATTAGTATTTGGCACCGCAGGTTCGATCATGGCTCTTTTTGCTTTTCTCAATGCTTACTTGACCAAAAAAATTGGAGCGAAAAAGTCTTTAAGAATATTTTTAACTAGTTATCTGATCGTAGCTTTTACGCTGACAGTGTTTACCTTATGGTATGACCTTCATCCTCCTTTTATACTATTTTTCTTATCGATCGTTCTCCTTATGGGGCTTACAGCTGGAGGTGATCCCAACAGCAGTGCGCTAGCACTTGAGCCAATGGGAGACAAAGCTGGTTTGGCAGCATCTGTCTATGGTACCATTTTCTTTTTTATGGGTTCTTGTTTGGGTTCCGTCATAAGTGGACAAATGATATCAGACTCGAGTTCTCTAGCTATAGGTGCTTTGATTGTGAGCGGTATCGCATTTATTCTATTCCACAGTGTTCACACAAATTCAGTAAATAAATAAAAATTGAGATTCCATACACAATGGAAGCGGTTTAAGTTATTTTTGAGATATAATCGTCTAAATTCACTTCAATATCTAACTCTAATCTTTTTCTCAACCTATTCCTAGATTTTTTAATACTGTCGCTTGATATCCCTAGAATATCAGCAGCTTCTTTTGATTTAATTTTTAATTTAATGAGCATCATAAGTCTTTCTTCTGCCGATGTAATGGTAGGCCATTTCTTTCTTACATTCATTAAAAACATGGGATATGCTTTTTCAAAATAGGATTTGAAAGCAGAAACATCTTCATCGTTGAGAATTCTAGTCTCAAATATGTTAATATCTATCCCATCATCATCTGTATTTTGTATAGACTCTACCATATTGCGTTCTTCATTTTGTTGATGTATAATGGCATTTTTTTCTTTTATTACTTTGGTAAGGTCATCTAAAAACGTCCTGTTTTTTTTCTGTTCTTCTGTAGCATTTCTTTTTTGATTATACCAAAACACTAACACAACACCTAAGACAATCAAAGAAAGCAGCAATCCCACAAAAAGCCTTTCAGTGGTTCTTTTAGTTTTGGCGATTACCATATCTTTTTTATTGGCATCATTCTCTAATTCAAGTTTAGCTATCTGAAGTTTAACTTTAGCGCCATTGATACTATCATTCAATATGTAATATTTATGGGTATATTCATTTGTCTTTTGCAAATTTCCATAAGCTTCATAAGCATCTGCAATTCCGGTGTAATTATAAAGCAAAAGATCTGCTGCCTTGTTACTTTTATTAATTTCAATAATTTTTTCATACATGGAAATAGCTTTGAGATGGTTACCTTTTTTGTTTTGCAAAGCAGCTAAATTAGATGAGTACATCATTTCCTTATAAATATCATTATTTATTTTAGCTAGAACAATGGCACTATCTATATATTTTTCTGCTTCATGATAGTTCCCTTCATCAGACAAAAGGTTGCTATAGTTATTGTAAGTCATAGCTAATTCGGCTTTCCCTGCAAATTTTTTCATCAGCGTTATAGCTTCATTAAAATAGTTGTGAGCATCCGTATACTTACCAAGGGAAGCATTTAGATTACTAAGTTGTTCTAAACATTCAGCTATACAAAAACTATCTTTTGCGATGGTACAATAATTTTTAGCTTCTATATATTTTGATATGGCGCTGGGAATGTCATTGTCAAACAATTCTAACAGATGTGCTTTTCTCATACTGATGGCAGCCTTCCAATTTGGGTTATTAGAATTTTCAACCAAATTCGATGCTTCGAGGAAGCTTTTTTGCAACTTTGGATAATCTTGCATTTTGTAATAATCAACATATAGGTAGAAATAACCATAAATTTGTTTCAACGTATCATTTTTTGAAATAGCGTCTTCCAAATATTTTTGATGAATAGCTAATGCGTCTGCTAAGGGTATATCTAGTTTGGTATCTACTGGATTTGCTTTTTTTAGATCTCCTTTAAAGTTAGTTTGGCAATATAGAGATGTAAAAAGTAAGAAAAACAAAGAAGAAAGAAAATTGGACTTCATAAATGAATTTTATATTATGGAGAGCAAAATAACACTCAGAAATTGTAAAAATAAGCAAAATTAAGAATTGTCACCCCATTTGTCCCCCTTGTAAACATTAAAATAAACTATATATGACTACTTTTGTATAAATTTAAAAAAACAAACTTGACCTGCTTTTTTTTATTTCTCTAAAATCTAAAATAAAATAACCCATGCTATCAAAACAAAAAATTAGTGTCACATCTTATTCTCTTACTGTAATACTTATGATGCTATTGCCATTCATTGGCTTTGCACAAAACTCAAAGGCAACTTGGTCAGATCTATATACCAATAAAGATAGGAATTTCTACGAAATACAAAAAGACTTCAATGCTTATTGGGAAGGAAAAAAAGTAACCAAAGGTAGTGGATTTAAACCATTTAAAAGATGGGAAGCATTTATGGAACCGAGAGTATATCCATCTGGTAATTTGTCTTTACCTAATCAGACTTTCGCTAACATGCAACAATGGCAAAGGAACTTTGGTAGAGATATGGATAAAAGTGGAAGTAGAGCAGGTAACTGGACAGAGTTAGGACCAATAGGTTCGCCAAGTGGGCCATTTCCTTATACAAGAACTGGAGCAGGAAGAATCACTTTTATAAAATTTGATCCTAATGATTCTAATACCATATATGTAGGTACACCCGATGGTGGTATGTGGAAATCTACGAATGGTGGCTCATTTTGGACAACCAATACAGATTTTTTAGCGATTATTGGTTGTTCAGATCTTGTTATCGACCCCAACAATACGAATGTTATGTACTTGGCTACAGGAGATTTAGAAGGTAATAGAAGAAGTATTGGTGTATTAAAGTCAATAGATGGTGGAGCTACCTGGAATACAACAAGCCTTAGTTGGAATGCTGGAGATAATTATAAAATTAGCAAACTAATCATGAATCCAAATGACCCACTCAATATGTTGGTTTCAACAGATGGAGGTGTTTTCAGGACTACTGATGGTTGGAATACAAATTCAAATACCTTTTGCTGTGATGTTTTGCAAGATATGACATTTAAACCTAGTGATCCAAATATTATTTATGCTGCTGGTAATAGAATTTTCAAATCCACGGACAATGGTGAGAATTGGGCACAAGTTACTACAGGATTGCCATCATCGGCGGATGTAGTTAGATATGCCTTAGGTGTCTCCCCAGCTAATCCAAATTATGTATATGCCCTTGCTGGCAAATCAACCAATAACTCTATGTTAGGCGTCTATAGATCTACGGATAGTGGATCTTCGTTTACGCCTAGAGTAGTAAGTCCTACCATTAATCTTTTAGGTTATGAAGCAGATGGATCGGATTTAACAAGTGGTCAGGCATTTTATGATTTGGCCATAGCAGTATCACCTAGTAATGCAGAAATAGTTACTACAGGTGGTATAAATCATTGGCAATCTACTGATGGTGGTGTCAACTGGAATAATAAATCTTATTGGGCATCAGGCGAAGTACATGCCGATGTACATGAATTGGTTTATTTACCAGGCAGCAGTACCATTATGTTCTCTGGCAATGATGGTGGCGTTTTTAAATCAACAGATAACGGAAATCTATGGGTAGATATATCAAATAACTTAGCCATAGCTCAAGTTGTAAAGCTGGGATTATCTGCCGATATAGAAACTACTATTATAGCAGGAGAACAGGATAATGGTACAAATTTAAAAACAGGTTCAAACTGGGCTAACATTTTTGGTGGTGACGGTGGAGAATGTTTTATTGATTATACCGACAACAGTACGATGTACATCCAATATGTACTCGGAGATTTCAATAGATCTGATGATGGTGGTGTAAGTACTGTTTCAATATCCGCTGGATTGCCTACAGATTTTGATTTTTATAGTACTTGGAAAATGGATCCTGTTGATCATTTAAAAATATATGTTGGAGGTATTCCAACTTTATACATGTCACCTGATAAAGGAGATACTTGGGCAATGAAAGGTACACCACCAGGAACAGGTACGATAACTGATTTTGTTATAGCACCAAGCAACACAAACATTATCTATGCCATTAAATACGATGCTATTTCAATCTCCATAGATGGTGGATCAACATTCGCAGATATTACTGGTACCTTGCCGGTAGGATCAGCATCATTGTCAAGTGTCACCGTTTCTGATACAGATCCAGATAAAGTCTGGTTGACATTTTCTGGATATGTAGCTGGTGAAAAAGTCTATAAAACGACCAATGGTGGAACATCATGGACAAATGTATCTTCAGGTTTACCAAATTTACCTATCAATACGATGGTGTATGTAAATGGTAGTGCAGTAGATGCAGTCTATGCAGGAGCAGATATTGGGGTATATTATTTAGATAATAACAATACCACCTGGATTCCCTATTTTAATAATTTACCTAATTGTGCCGCAAGAGATTTAGAGATATTTTATCCAACAAATAAATTAAGGGTTGGTACTTATGGTAGAGGTGTTTGGGAAAGTGATTTATACAATGCCGATACAGATTGTTCATATATTGTTACAAATACAAACGATAATGGACCTGGATCATTAAGAAGAGTGATAGAATGCGCACTTGATGGTGCTACCATAGTATTCGATGCTACACTTACAGATGGTATAGGAAATGATACGATAAAACTTACCACAGTGCCAATTCGCATTTCAAAAAATATTAATATCCATCAAACGGCGACTACGATTCCAATAATTAAAGCTGTTGCCACGGGACCAGTATTTAATGTAAGTGGGTCTAAACTGTTTTCTCTGAATTATGTCAATATTTATGCGGGTACAAATCTAGATAACAGAGCAATTTTAAACAATGGTAATCTAAATTTAGAAAATGTAACCATTCATGAGAAGTCAACAGTCTTAGGTACAGGTACGACTTTGACAAACTTAGGTAATGTAAATATAATAGGGAATGTGAGTATCTTATCCTATCCATAATTAATTAAAATGGTTCTTATTTAAATCTAAA
>DLGT01000024.1 GCA_002482845.1 Saprospiraceae bacterium UBA7687 | reverse complement strand
AACTCAGTGGGAACTAGTGGGAACTCGGTGGGAACTCAGTGGGAACTCGGTGGGATCTCAGTGGGATTGCATACGGAACGTGTAGGGAGCATGTAGGGAACGTGTAGGGAGTAGCTACGGAGTATCTATGGAGGAGATAGGTAGTTGTGGTGGTGAAAGTAGACAAAAAACGGTAAAGACTCATTGTTAAAAATTTAAAAGTGTTAGAATAGTTTGCTATTAAAGTCATAACGAATGAAAAATGAAAACGTGTATTGTCTATTTGCTTTGTGGGAAAACTTTAACATTTTCTTTTGAAATAGCGATTCTTTTACTGGACAAAAGTGGACAAATGGGACATTTTGGGACAAATTGGACAAAATTGGACAAAACGGACAAATGTGGACAAATGGGACAAAAACGGACAAAATGGTCATTTTGGGACAAAATAGGACAAAAGTGGACAAATGGGACAAAAGCGGACAAATGGGACAGGGCAGCTTGACATTGACAAAAAACCGACCATATCTTTGGGCATTCTTTCACAATTTAAATTTTTTTGTCATGGCTAAATTAAGTAGCTTGTTCAAATTTGAGGGTACGGTAGATGATATCACCGTCGTCAAAAACACTGGCGTTATCAAACGCAAAGGGGGTCTCAGTAAGGAAAGGATAGCTTCCGATCCTAAACTGGTTCGTATTCGAGAAAACAATGCGGAGTTTGCAATGCTGGCAACAGCGTCCAAAACTATTCGTGATGCTTTCGGGGATTTGGGTCAAAACATCAGGGTGCAATACCTGACGTCTAGACTCGCTAGGGTCCTTTCTAGGGTCAAAAGTTTAGATAGTATGTCTGCAAGAGGCTATCGAAGCGTCGCAATCGGTAATATTGGAATAAAATCTAGATTAATTGAATTGAAGTTTGGGTATTAAGTATATTTGGTAAATTGATATAACTCATAGAGATTAAGATAAATGACCTGAGTTTCAATTTTTTAATTTATCTATTTTCATTTAATATAATATATTGAATTTAAAATAATTCATTAGAATTAAAAAAAAATGTAGTAAGTTTGTAATACTCAATATAAATTTTAATTAATACTAAAAGATGTCAAAGAAATATATTCAAATAATTGTGGCAACAAGAACTGAATGGACAATAACTAAAAGCATAATTGACAAGTTCTATTCTTATAATCATTGTGCTGGATTGAATGACTATACAATAGAATTTAACTCTTGTTTTGTAAAAATATCTTATTTAGATTCAATTGGAAATGTTCATTCAGCTATTAAAACATATGAGTTAATTAAGCTAGACAATCCATTATTTATATTAGTTGCAGGTATTTGTGCAGGTAAAAAAGGAGAAAATAGAAAATATGGTGATATAATTTTAGGTACAGAAGTCTTATATTACGAACCAGAAAAAATCAACCCAGAGGATTCAGAATGGAGAGTTCAGTTTTATTATTCAGATTTTCCAGTAGAATTAATAAAAATGATAAAGATTGAAAATGATGATCTTTCTATGTATCTTCCAAAAGGAATTACAAATATAAATTCCAATATTCATAACAATGGGGTTTATGCATCAGGTGAAAAAGTAATAAACTCAATTGAAACATTAAACCTAATTTCATCCAAAGCACTCAGTAGCATTAAAAAGGATTTCACTGCTCTTGATATGGAAACAGCTGGAATAGCTATGTCTTGTTATATGACAAATACTAATTTTGTATTCATGAAAGCCATTTCTGATTTTGGAGTTGAAAAAACTGATCTATGGCAAAATTATGCTGCCGCAAATTCAATCTACTCAGCAATTAAATTTTGTGAATTATTGACTTCCATTGATTTAAATAAATACAAAATATTTCCACTTGAAAGGGGAGATAACAAAAAAGACAGATATGAAATAATAAATGACTTTGTTAAACTTTCTTCAAAATTCTTAATTTACAACGGGTTAAATGGAGGTTTTACAAATAAAATTCAAAATATTCATGAATATGTCACTGATCAAGATAATGAAATCGAAAATTATTTAATTGACAAATTCAAATTGTTATTTGGAACTAGCCATAAATTCTATGCTGAGGAAAGTCATTTTATGGACATTTCAGCAGGTGAAGCTTATTGGATTATAGACCCTATAGATGGAACATTGAACTATAAAGATGGTCGAATAGAATATTGTATTTCTGTTGCAGAGTATAAGAACGGTGAAATAACGTTTGGCTCTATTTACTTTCCTGTCAGAAGGTTATTAATTTCTGTAAAAAAACAGGGTCTATATGTCAATAATGTTCTAAGAGAAAATGTGAGAAAAATCCCTTCAAATACTGATGATATGGTAATAGCTTTACCAGGTGATTTAAAGAAATTAGAGAATACTCCTACAGCTATTAATATAAAAAAAATAATTGATAATTTTGGTATTATTAGAATTACTGGCGCTTTAGCATACGATTTAGGTTGTTTAGCTTTAGGCGAAATTGATGGTAGAATATCATTGAGTGTAAAACCTGAAGATGCAGCGGCTGGTGTTTATTTAATCAGAAAAACAGGAGGTTATGTAACAGATATTGGAGGCTCAGAGTGGAATATAAATTCCACAACTCTTATTGCTGCACGAAATCATGATATCCATATGAAGTTATTAAATATTCTAAAACAAAGTATAAACTTAAATTAAGTTAGATCTTTGATATATTTAAGAAAATCAGTAATCAATAATATCTTGGCAACTTTCTCCGACTTTAAGTGGGAAGATTTTTAACTGACAGAACAGGAATTTGAAGATTATAAAAGAAAGTACCTGGACTTGCATGATAAAGTGGACCATGATTGTAAAGAAGATAAAGTGTCCATCCTTGCTGATATAGATTTTGAACTCGAACTCATCCACCGTTATGAGATCAATGTGACCTACATCATTCAGTTTCTCATAAAATTGAAGTCCAAAAAGGATAAGGGTTCTTCGACAACAGAAAAAGATATCTTGAACTTACTTAATATGGAAGTGACGCTGAGAAGTAAACATGAGTTGATCGAGAAGTTTATTTCTGAGAACCTTCCCGAAATCAGTAACGTTGACGATATCACATCTGAATTTGAGCAGTACTGGAGTAAAGAAAAACAAGATGCATTTGATAAGCTGGTGACGGAAGAAAGGCTATCTCCTGATCGCGCTGGAAAGTTGATCAAAGATTACCTATTTGCTGACAGAACTCCCATGCGTGATGAGGTACTAGAACTGATAGAAGGCGAAAAACCAAGCCTACTCCATCGTAAGAAGTCTGGCGATAGGATAATGGAGCGGATCAAATCAGAAATTATTTATCAAGATTCAGATCATTTTTACAAAAAATATTAGCTTTACAAAAATTTAAAATTCAAATTTTTCAACAACCTGGTGAGACTTTACAATAAATCAATAAAATTAATATCATAAATTTTTTAATATGTCAGATTATAGCAAATTTCTGAATACGGAAAGAAGAAGCCCAAGTAGGTATGAAGGAAGGAGTGGTTTTCAAGAATCTTTGAGTGATAAATCAAGAGTTGTATATTCAAGTGCCTTTAGAAGAATGCAGCAGAAAGCTCAAGTATTTTCATTGGAGACTAATGCGGCTGTACGTAGTAGGCTGACACATACTTTAGAAGTAGCTGATGTTGGTAAAAGAATTGCAATAGGTGTTGCTAATCAGCTTTTTGTACTTGAAAAGCTTTCACAAGATGAAAAAGATGTTTTTATTAATTTGGCAGAAACAGCATGTTTAATGCACGATATAGGGAATCCTCCTTTTGGTCATTTTGGTGAAGAAGCAATTAAAAGATGGTTTAAAAATAACTACGCTTCAGTTCTAAAAAAAGCAAAAATAAGGGTTCCTGACAAAGAAAATAAGGAATATAATTTATTGTGTGATTTTTTTGAATTTGATGGAAACCCTCAAGGATTCAGAATTGTTACACAACTTTCTGGTATAAAAATTGAAGATTATGATTATGGTATGAACCTAACCTATGCACAGCTAGGGGCATTTATGAAATACGTGAGATTACCAGGTGATGAAATTTTAAAGTCCAAATATAAAAAAGCTGGGTATTTTCACACAGAAAAAAATATAATGGACGATGTAAATTTCAAGCTAGGATTATTAGCTAGACATCCTACATTATATATTATGGAAGCGGCAGATGACATTTCTTATTGTATAAGTGATATTGAGGATGGTATTGAAAAAAGAATTATTACCCCTAATCTATTTTTTAATACTTTAGTTAAGTACTATGTAAGAGATAATAGAGACGAATCATTAATTAAACCATATATTAAAGAAAGTAGCGAATATGAAGAATATGATTTCTTCAAGTTTAAAATAGATACTAGTATAAATCTAAGTAATAGAGCTATTGAAAATTATATTGAAAATGAGACTTCGATACTTAATGGGACTAATAATGCAATTATGGAGGATAAAAGTAATGAAGCATTACTTCTAAAATATTTGAAAGAATTTGCAAGAACATACTTGTTCACGGCTCCAGAAGCAGAAAATATGGAAATAGCAGGCTTTAACGTGATAAAAGGATTGTTGGATGATTATAAATCTATCTTAGAGCTCGAGACATTACAATTTGCTTTACTTTTATCTGGGCAAGTTAAAGGAATGGATATTGAAAAAAGATTACTACATAAACTTCCTTTAAAATATATCCAAATATATAAAGGTCAGTTAAAGAAATATATGTTTCCAGACTTAGATCAAAATTTTGTTGAATGGTATCTAAGAGCTCATTTAATTGTTGATTACATATCAGGTATGACAGATACTTACAGTTTACAAATTCACAAATTATTTAAAGGAATAGATGTTAAATAATATGATTGGAGAGCATAAATTTATCCATGATCTTTTTGAAGGATTAATACTAAACCCAAATATTGAGTTTGAACTAAGTAAATATATTCCTGGCATAAAAGGTAAAACAGAATATAGAGAGATCTTGAAATATGGTTATAAAGAATTCTATTTTAATAAATTAACAGAACAAACCTTAAATTGCGAGGTAGCGCTACATTCAAGAATTGAAATAAATGATATAATTTACCATATTCCTATGGTTGATTTTAATGTAGTATCTGATTTTGAGAAAATTAGCATCAAGTTAAAAAAACTAAAAATTATTGATAAGCCTCTATACATCTATTATTCAGGAAGATCATTTCATGGCTATTACCTTGACTTGTTAAGTGAATCTGATTGGTACAAGTATTTAGGTTCTCTTCTGCTTTTAAATGATCGTAAAAAACCATTTAAGTTTGTTGATTCAAGATGGATTGGTCATAGTTTGGAGCATGGTTACTCTGCATTGAGGTTGACAAAAAATACAAATGACTATCTTCAAAAGCCAAAGTTTATTGCTATTTTGTAATGCTGGTATAAATATAATATTGGGCTGTTAAAAGCCCCACAAAAAGTACTAAACAAAATACTAAGACCAGATTTCGGTATCTCATGTCACTTCATTTCTGACTTATAAATCTCTCCTTCTTTCATCACGAAAACAACATTCAACATAGTATTGATATCTTGTGTAGGATCAGCATTTACAGCTATGATATCAGCCATTTTTCCTGATGTTATGCTGCCTGTGGTATTATATATGCGCATGAGTTGAGCAGCATTTTTGGTGGCAGATTGGATGGACTCCATTGGTGACATACCTGCTTCTACCATAAAAACAAATTCCTTGGCATTATCGCCATGAAGGCTGACACCTGAGTCTGTCCCAAAAGCAATTTTTACACCACGTTTATAAGCTTTTGCGAAGGTAGCTTGGATTTGTGGCCCCACTTCTAATGCTTTTTTGGCGATCATTTTCGGATAGAAATTTGGTGTTCGAGCTTTATCCGCTACAAATTTTCCCGCGGAGATTGTAGGGACATAATAGGTGCCTTTTTTTATCATCAGATCCATAACTTCTTCTGTCATGAAGGTACCATGCTCGATGCTGTGGATGCCACCTAGTACTGCTCGCTTCATACCTTCTGTACCGTGAGCATGTGCTGCTGTGACAAAGTTGTAGTCATTGGCTGTTTTTACGATAGCTTGGATTTCTTCTATTGTAAATTGTGGTCCTGTGCCATCAGATGCTACACTTAATACACCACCTGTAGATGTGATTTTGATACAATCGGCACCATTTTTATATCTTTGTCTCACGGCTTTTGCCGCTTCTTCTGGACTATTTATGACGCCTTCTTTTGGCCCTGGATCGCCTTTCAGGTTGTCTCTCACGCCATTTGTTGGGTCTGCATGACCACCTGTTGTGGCTATTGATTTTTCGCAAGTATAAATCCTAGGCCCTTTGATGATGCCATTTTTGATAGCTTCTCGTAGAGACACATTGATGCCACTACCACCGAGATCTCTCACTGTGGTAAATCCTGCCATAAGCGTGCGCTCGCAAAACTGAGTGGCTCTCAGGGCGACGTAACTTTCATTTTCACGGAAGGTCTCTTCGTATCTTTTAGGACCGGATTCACTTTCTACGTGTACATGCATATCCATCAATCCGGGCATAACTGTTTTTGACTTCAAGTCAATAAGTTTATCCTCTTTTTTGGGCGTGATGTATCCATCTTCTACAGATTTTATCATCCCTTCTGCCACGACAATACTTTTATTATTCAAAACTACTCCCTTATCTACGTCAATAAGTTTCCCACAATGTATGATGGTCGTCTGAGCATTTGAGACAAATTGACAACAAAGAAAAAGTCCGAATAATAAAAGTTTGTACATGGTTATTTATTTATATTGGTTATTTAGTGGCACTTTGTCTTGGACTCTTTACCTTTTTTGTTGGAGTAACTTTTGATTTAGGATGGACGAGTTTCATCTCTTTCACTAGATGTCCTGCGCCAGCATACTTGTCTATCACCCACAAAATATATCTTGCATCCACCATAATATTTCTGCAGATACTCGCATCATAATTGATATCGCTCATCGTGCCTTCCCACACTCTATCAAAATTTAATCCGATCAAATTGCCGTGTGCATCTATTGCAGGGCTTCCAGAATTTCCACCTGTGGTATGGTTAGAACCGATAAAACATACGGGCAATTTACCATTTTTTTTGTCGGCATATGGTCCGTAATCTTTGGCTTTGTGTAGGTCAATCATTCTAGGTGACACATCAAATTCATAATCACCAGGTACATACTTCTCTATCACACCATCTAGGTACGTCACAGGTTCGTAAGCTACGGCATCTCTAGGTTCATAACCATTTACCTGACCATAGGTAACCCTGAGTGTACTATTTGCATCGGGATAGAATCTTTTTTCTGTAAATACTTCCATTTGTGCTTTGGTGTATTTCTCGAGTTTCAGGTCTATTTCCTTTCTGATATTGTTATACGGTGTCGCTATTTCTTTATTGTAAAAATCTGCCCATTCTGATGATAAAGCATAAACAGGATCGCTTTTGATGGCTGAAATTGCTTTTGCTGGCTCTAACGACAAAATTTTCATGGCTTCAAGCTCGGAAGTAAAACTTGATAGAATATATTGATTAGCTACCATCTGGTGATAGCTGTCCGTTTTGGCCATGCTCAAGTTTTCTCTTTGTAGATACATAGGCACAAATTTGGGATCTAGATTGTCAACATACATGGTCAATAAGGCACCGAATTTTTCTTCATCAATTTTAGAATCGAAGTCTTGATAAAACCCTGTACTAAAGTCCTTCACTTTGGGAAGTAAGTCGTTATATCCTTTTTCGCCATTTTTTTCATAGGCGCTTACCAGTCTTTTGAGCGTATTCATATAAGATGTCAGATCTACATTACGCTGTGCAATCTCACTGTAATAATCTCGTGCCAAAGCATATTCATCAATATCTTTGTACAACTTATCCAAATCAGCCAATAAATTTTTATACGGACTGTCAGCTGCCAATCTCTTTTGGAAGTCAGCTTCATTATCTAACTTCTTTTGGATGGCATTGGTCTGTTTAAGACCTTGTGACTCACCGATCCATTTTTTCCAATAATTTGCTATAGTGGCATACTTTGCCGCATATTTTATTTTTGTTGCTTCATCAACTCTCATGTACTTATCCATGATTTTGAGTGATGTTTCGCGTATTTCTATTTTAGCAGGATTGAGGGTATTTACCACTTGTTTGATGGCAGAAGCAGGTAGATACTGATTTGTTCTCCCAGGAAAACCAAAAACCATGGTGAAGTCACCTTCAGATACACCATCCATAGATATAGGTAGGAAATGTTTCGGTTTGTAGGGAACATTGTCTTTTGAGTATTCAGCAGGTTTATTGTCTTTGCCAGCATAAATTCTGAACAATGAAAAATCTCCCGTATGACGTGGCCAAATCCAATTGTCTGTGTCTGAGCCGAACTTTCCAATAAATTCAGGTGGCGTACCTACTAATCGGACATCTTTATATATGGTAGTCACAAAGGCAAAATACTGATTTCCATCAAAAAATGGACGAATGATAACTTCTTGATAGCTTTCTAACTTATATGTTTTGCGCACTTCTGCAAGGTTTTTGTCCACTATAGATTGTCTTTCCGTAGCAGACATTTGATCGGTCACACCTACTAGTACTTTGGCCGTGACATCATCTATGTAATCGATAAATGTGGCTGTAAGTCCTGCATTTGGGAGTTCTTCACCATGATTTTTTGCCCAAAATCCATTTTTAATTAGATTATTTTCTACGGACGAGTGTGACTGAATGGCACCATATCCACAGTGGTGATTGGTAAGAAGTAGGCCATCAGGTGAGATAATTTCTGAAGTACAGAAACCACCGAAATGTACGATAGCATCTTTTAGCGAACCTTTATTGACGCTGTAAATGTCTTCGGCAGATATTTTCATACCCATGCTTTTCATCTCCTTTTCATTCAGCAATTTGAGTAGGTGTGGCAGCCACATGCCTTCTCCTGCATAAGAAATTGTAAATGTAAAAAGCAATAATGCGGTAAATAATGACTTTAATGATTGTAACATATATAAAAACAATTTTAAGTAAAAATTAAATTGATAAGCAAAAGTAAAAAAATAACGTCAAAAGCTGTCTAAAACTTGTTTTTTAAATAAGAGTATGTTTAAATTTTTATTGCTTTATAATCAATATCTTATGAACCCGACTTCAAAATAATCTCAGCGTTTAGTTCAATAAACTCTTTAATTTTTTAATTGTCAGAACCATAATCGATTGATTAGCAACTAAGAAAATTTTTAAACATACTTTCTAAATGAACTTAATAGGTTGTTTTTTATTACATATTAGACGATATACATCACTTAAAAAGAAATTTGATATCATTTTTGGTTTGAGTATTATAATGTATCTTGTGCAAATTTTTTAAGGTATTAGTTTAACCCAATGGCTTCAGAATTAGAGCAAATAAAAGGACCGGTAAGTGCCGAACTTAAAGCGTTTGAAAAACACTTTAAGGATTCCATGAAAAGCTCCGTACCTTTATTAGACAAAATTACTTATTACATAGTACAGAAAAAAGGAAAACAAGTGAGACCTATCCTTGTCTTCCTATGTGCTAGAATATGTGGAAATATAAACGAGTCGACCAATGTTGCTGCATCACTCATCGAGCTATTGCATACAGCTACACTCGTACATGATGATGTCGTAGATGACTCATACGAGCGAAGAGGATTCTTCTCGATAAATGCCTTGTGGAAAAATAAAATAGCTGTATTAGTAGGTGATTTTTTACTTTCGAAAGGACTTTTGGTCGCCTTAGAAACCAAAAATTATAATCATCTTCAGACACTCTCCACGGCTGTAAAACAGATGAGTGAAGGTGAGCTCTTGCAAATAGAAAAAGCTCGAAAACTAGATATAGACCAAGCCATTTATTTTGAAATCATCCGTCAAAAAACCGCTTCACTCATTGCGGCTGCTTGTTCGTCTGGTGCATCATCTACCACAGAAGATCCTGTTTTGATAAAAAAGATGTGGGATTTTGGTGAAAAAATAGGTATTGCATTCCAAATCAAAGATGATTTATTTGATTACGGAGATGATGATATAGGTAAACCACGTGGCATAGACATCAAAGAAAAAAAGATGACGCTGCCATTGATTTTCGCATTGCAAAATGCCACAAAATCTGAAAAAAACAAGATCATCAACTATATCAAAACTGATAGTACAAACGAAGCGAAAGTAAAAGAAGTCATTACATTTGTCAAGGAAAAAGGTGGATTAGAATACGCACACAATATGATGCTCAAATACCAAGCAGAAGCACTCGACATCCTGAAAACATTACCTGCTAATGATTCTAGAGATTCATTGGAGAAGCTAGTGTACTTTTTTACCACTCGTAAAAACTAATAGCTTTGGAGTATATCATCGAAAACGAAAACTTACGTATCTGTGTAGATGATCAAGGTGCAGAGTTGAAAAGTATCTTTGGCAAAAACAACGAAATAGAATATCTTTGGCAAGGAAATCCGGATTTTTGGGGGCGACGAGCACCTATTTTATTTCCGATTGTAGGAAAGCTTAAAGACAATACTTACACTTATCAAGGCAAGAATTATCAGCTTTCGCAGCATGGATTTGCTAGAGATATGGTTTTTGAAATGGTAAGTCATGAAGATTCGAATATCTCATTTTTATTAATAAGCAATGAAGCTACTCGAGTTGCCTATCCTTTTGAATGGACACTGAAGGTGAATTATCATATAGATAGCAATAAACTTTTTGTTTCTGTAGATATCAATAACACTTCAACTACGGACGAGATGTGGTTTAGTGTTGGATTTCATCCTGCTTTTAATGTTCCAATAGATCGAGGGACAAACGATCAACAAGCCTTTGTTTTACAATTTAATAAGGACAAAGCTGCCAATAAAAGACTATTGGAGCATGGACTTGTGGGCAATTCATTTGAACTTGGAATGGAAAATAGCCAAATACCTTTGGAAAATAAAACATTCATCAAAGATGCTTTGGTATTTCAAGATTTAAAAACGGATCAAATAACATTACAATCAGCTGATTCTGACAGAAGTCTTGTTTTTTCTTTTGATGATTTTCCATATCTTGGTATTTGGTCCAAACCATCCGCACCATTTGTATGTATCGAACCATGGCATGGCATCGCGGATACCGTCGATCATGATGGAAATTTAGTTACTAAAGAAGGGATTAAATCTCTAAAGCCTACAGAGACTTTTAGTTGTGGATATAGTGTGGAAGTGTTGTAGGATATTGGCCTTCTGTAAAAAGAGAATTAATGGATTATTCCAAAATTACAGTTAGTTTAAAATTCCTTTTGTTTTACCCCGACCCTAAATGGTGACAAAATGAATTTTAAATTAGGGCCAACAGAAAAATAGGATATGCTAGGTTTATCCCAAAATTGCACTTTTATAAAATTCCTTTTGTATTACCCCGACCCTAAATGGTGACAAAATGAATTTTAAATTAGGGCCAACAGAAAAATAGTGTACAACCGAAATTAAAAATTGTCAATCCTAATTTCCTTAACTGTTTTGGTTCCGATCGCTCCTGCAGCATAAACAAAAACTCTAAAGGTATTTTTTGAAGTGGTGATTTTTGCAACTTTATATTGAGATGACTTGTCCTTTGAAGCACCTTTATGCATGACTTCTACATTGGTAATAGTATGACTAGCTAGAAAATTTTTCAGTTTTGTCATAGCAGCTTTTTTATTCATAATTTGTTGATCTTCAAATAAACAGAAGTCAATATTATCTTCAAGATATGATTCAATGGTCGTAACGTCTGCACTTTTGAAAGCATTAAAAAAAGCAGTCTCAGATTGCGCTGACAATCCAATAGAAAGGAAAATGGCTAAAACTAATAAGATTTGTTTCACTTTAATGGTTGTTTTGTTTTTAAAAAATACGTTTATACAATAACTATTAAAAAAATAAAGTATGTTTGCACACCACAATAACGAAAATGTTTTAGTAATTAGTTTCATTTGAAATGTTAATATTACACAAAAGCCCATTAAATATATATAAATCATTGATAAATAATAATTTATTTACATAAATATTTTTTAATGTTTATGTCATTTTTAACAAACAAAACTTAAAATAAAATAAAAAGATGAACAATCTTGCATTAATCATCCTAGATGGCTGGGGAATAAATCCTAATCCCGAAGTAAGCGCTATTGCCGCGGCAAATACTCCGACATATAATAAATTATTAGCGGAATATCCCAATGCCACTTTGACTACATTTGGCGAAGATGTAGGTCTTCCCGAAGGTCAAATGGGAAATTCAGAAGTAGGTCATATCAATATCGGAGCAGGAAGAGTGGTTTATCAAGAATTGGCAAGAATCAATAAAGCTATTCGAGAAAAAGAACTTTTATCTAACCATACTTTTGTCGAAGCCATCGATTTTGCACAAAAAAACACCAAAAGGATTCACTTGTTGGGATTAGTTTCTGACGGTGGTGTCCATTCGCATATAGATCATTTGATCGGTTTGTGTGAAATTCTGAAAAATTATCATGTGGAAGTATATATCCATGCTATCCTTGATGGTCGTGACACTGATCCAAAATCTGGTAAAGCATTTCTACAGTCAGTCATGGATGTCATAGAAAACTCTAATATTAAGATTGCAACAGTCGTAGGTAGGTACTACGCCATGGATAGAGATAAAAGATGGGAACGGGTAAAAATAGCTTACGATCTTCTAACAAAAGGTGTCGGTCATATTTCTGAAAATATCCTTGGTGATATCCAGGAAAGTTATGACAAAGAAGTCACGGATGAATTTTTACTACCTTTATATAATGGATTTCTTCCCAATAATGATGGTTGTATAAAGTCAGATGATGTGGTGATTTTTTACAACTTCAGAACAGATCGACCGAGGGAACTTACTGAAGTACTTACACAAAAGGATTTTCCAGATTATGACATGAAAAAATTACCGCTTTACTTTGTAACATTTGCCAATTATGATCAAACATTCGAAAACATGCATGTCGTTTTTGAAAAGGACAATCTTGAACATACCTTAGGTCAAACAATAAGTGAAGCTGGACTTACTCAGATAAGAATCGCAGAAACAGAAAAATATCCACATGTCACTTTTTTCTTTAATGGAGGTAGAGAAGACCGTTTTGAAGGCGAAGATAGAATCATGGTCCCATCTGCTAAAGTAGCTACGTATGACCTTCAACCAGAAATGAGTGCTATCGAAATTACCGATCAACTCATTGAATATATCCATGCCAAAAAGCCCAATTTCATATGTCTTAATTATGCCAATACAGATATGGTAGGTCATACAGGTGTGTTCAGTGCAGCTGTGAAGGCGACAGAAACGGTAGATACGTGTTTGGGTAGATTGCTTGATACCTTAACCGATTATAATTACAAGTCGATCATAATTGCAGACCATGGTAATTCAGATTTACTAGTCAATCCTGATGGTAGCCCGAATACAGCGCACACGACCAATCCTGTACCTGTGATATTTGTAGGAAATGATGTGTCAAAAGAAAAATATTCCATTAAAGATGGCAAATTAGGAGACCTTGCGCCTACCATATTGAATATAATGGGTATCATTCCACCATTTGATATGACTGGCAATAACATTATCTCTAAAGCTGAATAAGCTTGTCGGATTTAAATCAATGTATAGATAAAATTGGTAAAAGAATGTAAAAAGTAAACTGGCTTTACTTATCTTTACCGAAATATTTATTGAACAGAAAGCCATGGATAAAGATATTTTGAAGCCCACGCAAGAAGGAATTTCACTAAAACGAAGTTACCATTCAGAAGATATCTCTGAAAGTAAACACATTGGTTTTCAAGCAGGTGTACCGCCATATCTAAGAGGTCCTTATAGTACCATGTATTTGACATCTCCGTGGACGATAAGGCAATATGCTGGTTTTTCGACAGCACAAGAGAGTAATGCATTTTATAGAAGAAACCTTGCTGCAGGACAAAAAGGATTATCTGTTGCATTTGATCTTGCGACACATCGGGGCTACGATTCAGACCATCCTAGAGTCACAGGTGATGTAGGAATGGCGGGAGTTGCCATAGACTCCGTAGAAGATATGAAAATCTTGTTTGATGGAATACCATTAGACGAAATGTCTGTATCGATGACCATGAACGGGGCTGTAATTCCGATACTTGCATTCTACATTGTAGCTGCGGAAGAACAAGGTGTGTCTATGGAAAAACTTAGTGGCACCATCCAAAACGATATATTGAAAGAGTTTATGGTTAGAAATACCTACATTTTTCCACCAACACCTTCCATGAAAATTATTTCAGATATTTTTGGATACACCGCGGCACATATGCCTAAATTCAATAGCATTTCTATCAGTGGATATCATATGCATGAAGCGGGTGCACCTGCGGATATTGAACTTGCATACACACTTGCAGATGGTGTAGAATATATAAGGGCTGGGTTGAAAGCAGGACTTGATATTGATCAATTTGTATCAAGATTTTCATTTTTCTGGGGTATTGGTATGAACTTTTTTATGGAGACAGCCAAGATGCGAGCAGGTAGATTGCTTTGGTCAAAGCTAGTTTCACAATTCGAACCCAAATCTCCAAAAACTTTGGCATTACGTACACATTGTCAGACATCAGGATACAGTCTTACCGCTCAAGATCCTTACAATAATATTTCAAGGACTTGTATAGAAGCATTGGCAGCGGTGATGGGCGGCACACAATCACTTCACACCAACTCTCTAGATGAGGCGATAGCATTGCCAACCGATTATTCAGCCAAAATAGCGAGAGACACTCAGAAATATTTACAATCAGGCATAAATGTTATTTCAGCGATCGATCCTATGGGAGGCTCCTATTATGTAGAGTCACTCACTAGTCAACTCGTAGAAAAAGCATGGCAACATATCCAAGAAATAGAATCACTTGGTGGAATGACGGCAGCAATCGAAGCAGGTATTCCTAAAATGAGAATAGAAGAAGCAGCTGCTGCAAAACAAGCAAGGATAGACAGTGGTAATGAATACGTCATAGGTGTCAATCTATTCAAAAAAGAAACTGAATCAGAACTCGATATACTCAAAGTAGATAATACAAAGGTTCGACTTGAACAAATAGACAGGCTTACAGAAATAAAAAGCAAAAGAGATGATAAAAAAGTAAGATCAACACTGCAAGCTATCACAGAATGTGCAAGAAAAGGTAGTGGAAATCTCTTGGAGCTTGCCATAAATGCAGCTAGAGAAAGGGCTACATTAGGAGAAATTACGATGGCTATGGAAGAAGTTTTTGGTAGATACAAAGCTACTAATAGAACCATTTCAGGTGTGTATGCAAAGGAAATTCATATGGATGCTAAATTTAAAAACACTTTGGAACTCTCTGATCGTTTTGCAGCGCTAGAAGGTAGAAGGCCAAGGATCATGGTGGCAAAGTTAGGTCAAGATGGACACGATAGAGGTGCAAAAATCATAGCAACTAGCTTTGCAGATTTGGGATTTGATGTAGATATGGGACCACTCTTCCAGACGCCTTCAGAAGCAGCAACACAAGCCGCAGAGAACGATGTACATATATTGGGCATTTCGTCACTTGCAGCAGGCCATAAAACTTTGGTCCCAGAGACGATTGCAGCGCTAAAAAAGATAGGCAGAGAAGACATTATGGTCATCGTAGGTGGCGTAGTGCCTGTTCAAGACTATCCATTCCTTTTTGAACAAGGTGTAGCAGCTATTTTTGGACCGGGAACCATTATTGCAGAAGCAGCAGCAGAAATATTAGAAATTTTAATAGCGAATATTACGGAGTAAGTTTACACCATAGGCCATTTTCATTGATAAAGATCATATAGCCTATTTTGGTAGGATAATTTCAAACATTTATCTAAGACTTACTACTTATAATTAAGAAACGATTACCTTTGTTAACGATGAAGTAAATTTGATTGTATTTATGTAGAAGACCGTTTCCAATGAGAAATATTTGGTACGTTTTTGTTAAATTTGTCAATCAAAATTCATTTTATAAAACATCAACCAACAAAATATGAATGTATTATCACTACGGAATGTAGTCAAAGCTTATCATAGTCATATCGCAGTAAATGATGTGAGTTTTGATGTCAAAGCAGGCACTATTTTCGGTCTACTTGGTCCTAATGGCGCCGGCAAAACATCATTGATTAGAATCATCACCACCATAACTGGTGCAGATAGTGGAGAAGTTTTGCTAAACGGAGAACCACTAAATCACCTTCATCCCAATGAAATAGGATACATGCCCGAAGAAAGGGGTTTGTATAAAAAAATGAAAGTGGGCGAACAGCTTCTTTATCTTGCTCAACTCAAAGGTCTTACTGAGAAAGAAGCCAAAATCAAGTTAAAAACTTGGATGGTAAAGTTTGATATCATGAATTGGTGGGACAAAAAAGTTGGTGATTTATCAAAAGGGATGAGCCAAAAAATTCAATTCATAGCCACAGTCATTCATGACCCTAAATTATTAATTCTTGACGAACCATTTTCTGGTCTTGACCCTATCAATGCCAATCTGATCAAAGATGAAATTTATCAGCTTAAAGAAAAAGGAACTAGCATACTTTTTTCTACCCATAGAATGGAACAAGTGGAAGAAATCTGTGAAGATATTGTACTTATAAATCAAGGCAAAATTTTGCTTTACGGCAATGTAGATACGATAAAAAATGACTTTAAAGAACACCTTTTTAGTATCAAATACGAAGGCGACCTTCCTTCTGTGACAGATCATTTGGGATTTTCAGTTTTGGAAAAACGTCCTAATGAAGTCACCATCAAAGTAACTGAAGGAGTAAGTTCAAACCAAATTCTAAAAACATTAATAGATACAAATATTTCTATCCTAGGATTCAATGAAATATTGCCTTCGCTTAATGAAATTTTCATCAAAAAAGTAGAACAAAGCAATGAATAAAATATGGTTAGTCACGATGCGTGAATATCTCACACGCGTAAAAAATAAGACATTTATCTTAACTACTTTGCTGACACCATTAGGATTATTGGTGTTTTTTGTGGCAGTGGGATTTGTTATGTCAACAGGATCTGATACTGTCAAGGTCATCAATGTAACTGATGCAAGTAATTTATTAGAGAAAAAGCTTGATTCGAGAGATAATTTATCTTTTGTCTTTACCGATGAAAGTGTTGCCACATTAAAGGGAAAGTACAAAGATGGTGGTTTTGATGGCATACTAGAAGTAATACCATTAAAAGATTCATTAGCCAAAAGCTTTACGGTCAATTATCACTCAGATGACCAACTAGCCATGGATGAGAATTTTGCCATTCAGTCCGCTATTTCTGATAAGATTAGAGATTTTAAATTGAAAAAATTAAATCTTGACGAAGCTACCCTTAAAAGTATAGATACGGATGTCACGATACAGCCATTTACGATATTAAAGGATAAAAAAATCAGTTCCATTACCACTATTGTAAGTTCTGCCATAGGAGCAATTGTGGGATATGCCATGTTTTTCATCATCTTAGTGTATGGTTCGCAAGTGATGCGATCTGTCATGGAAGAAAAAATAAATCGTATCGTAGAAGTATTGATCTCATCGCTCAAACCATTTGAACTTATGATGGGAAAAGTACTAGGTGTAGGACTTGTAGGTTTGACTCAGATAGGTATTTGGATGATATTGATGCCACTTATATTATTTATTGCGACTTCATTATTGGGTATAGACGCTGCAAATATGGATGGAATAAATACTGGAAACTTACCCACTGAAGAATTGATGATGTCATCAAACGGCAAGATAGCTCAAGTTTTAGCAGAAATACAGGGCATGAATTGGTATCTGATTCTACCGTTGACCTTATTTTATTTTATAGCAGGATATTTTGCTTATGCAGCACTTTTTGCAGCCGTGGGTTCTGCTGTAGGTGAAGATATAAATGAAGCTCAATCATTGACCTTGCCTATTATGATGCCATTGATGTTTGCATTTTATATCGGCATTAGTGCGATGAATGCTCCTGATAGTACTTTGGCTGTTTGGTCGAGTATGATACCATTATTTTCATCTATTGTGATGCCTGTGAGATTGCCTTTTGATCCGCCTTGGTGGCAGATAGTTATATCAGTGGTATCGCTTGTGCTTTTCACTATTGCATTGGTGTGGTTGGCAGGTAGAATATATCGTGTAGGTATCTTAATGTACGGCAAAAAAGCGAGTTTTAAGGAGCTAGCCAAGTGGGTATTTTATAAGGAATAAGTTAAGTCGATATAATATTGTTTTCCCTTCGGGATTGCATGGAAACACTAATGGAGTTGTAAACTTGTTTGCAAGAATAACGAAAGTGGATGTAATTTTTCGTTAAAGCCTATTTTAATCCCGAAGGGATGTTAAGATTATAATAATTAAATCCACGATCAGGATTCTACCCTGAAAGGATGAAATGTCATAGTAATTCCCAAAAGCTATGTCATCCTTTCAGGATTGGTTTTGTTTGTCACAATGTTGTTTCTATAATCTTGTCATCCCGTTGGAATTGCATGGGATGCCTTAAACCATCATCATAAAAATCAATCTAAAACTCTTCATCAAAACCTGTGGTTTTAACGGGTTTTGCGTCTTCTGATCCTTCAGTGGTGATGGCAGTTTCGTATTTGCTACAATCAGTTTCTATAAGTTCTTCTTCGGGTTTCATAAAGACAGAATTCGTACCAAAACCAAGTCTATTGTCTGCTTGAATTTTTAATAAAAACTTCTCAAAAAATGGTCTTGCCATAACTGCTCCTTGGCCATCACTCAACGAATTAAACCGAATAAACTCCTGATCTCCCCCTACCCATGTAGATACTACGATTTCAGGTGTAAAACCTACAAACCAACCATCTTTATAATCATTGGTAGTTCCAGTTTTGCCGGCTACTTCAAATTTATTGAACTTTGGTTGGAGAATAGCAGCTACGTATTTCAACATATCTACGATGACATAATTATATGAAGCATTAATGGCTCTTTTTTGTTCTGGCACTGCACTATAAATGACACGCCCGTTTTTGTCTTCGATTCTGGTGACAAATATAGGTTTGGTGACGATACCATCATTAGCAAAAGCCGTGTATGCACAAGCCATATCCATTGCCGAAAGTTCTGGTGTACCAAGACAAATAGATGGATAGTTTGGTATTTTTGCCTTGTCAATACCTAAATTTCCAACTAGATTTTTTACACTCTGTACGTTGCCGATTTCTTTCATCAGAAAAACAGAAACCGAATTTTTTGAATCCTTTAATGCTTGGCGCAAAGTGAGTGAAGCCCCTGTAAATTTATTGTCAGAATTACTCGGACACCATGTAGTAGCTAGGTTAAAATTAGGATCATTTGCTTGTATACATTGTTTGACATCTTCTACTTTGTAACATGGTGACATCGCATTATCAATGATCGCAGTGGAATATATAAATGGCTTGAAAGTAGAGCCAACTTGTCTATTTGAATTGACATGGTCGTACTGAAAATATTTATGTCCGATACCACCTAACCAAGCTAAGATATTTCCTGTTTTTGGATCGACAGCAATGGAACCAATTTGCATATGTTGGAGGTGATATTTGATTGAATCCATGGGCGTCATTTCGACCACTTTTTCACCTAATTCATTGTATGCAAATACACGCATCTTTGTTTTTGTATTGAATGCTGTATTTACTTCCTTTTGCATTTTATTCCACTGTTTCTTGAAGGTTGACCAGTATTCACTTTCCATGATAGCAATACATTGGTCAAAATCGTCTTGCGTAATGGTTTTGTTTTTCAATAACTTTTTGAGATGACCTTTTTTTTCATCCTCTTCAAACATGCGGAAGATATTGGTATCTGACAGTGGTTTTTCTGTGACATTATTTGTAATTTCATTCAGAACTTGTGTCATATTTTTACTTCTGATCTTTTTGTACCGATCAGAATCTTTCATCATTTGAATCAGCTGTCTTTTTCTTCCTTCTATTTTATCTTTGTCTCCTCTATACGTAATAAAATCCTTGCCTTTCCATACTGTAAAATACCTTTCTTGAAGTTTGGACATGTGTTCGTACATGGCTTGTTCGGCATATCGCTGTACACGTGTGTCTATGGTTGTATAAATTTTTAAGCCGTCTACATAAAGATTATATTTACTACCATCAGGTTTACGATATTTATCTTCTTCCAATAGTTTTTTAAGCCATTTTGTCAATTCTGATCTGAAATAAGGCGCTATACCATCATGGTGGACTTCTCTTCTGAAGCCAGACATATTGATCGCTTTTACTCTTTTATTGAGGTAATCTTCTTCGGATAAAAAATCTTTTTTGACCATCTGTTTCATAACAACAGACCTTCTATTATGACAATTTTCAGGGTTTATAATTGGATTAAAAAGTCTAGGATTTTTTAACATACCAATGAGGACTGCTGCTTCTTCTACTTCCAATTCCTTTTGGTCCTTACCAAAATAAGTCTTTGCCGCCGCACCAATGCCTACTGCATCATAGAGAAAATCACTCTTATTGAGATACATCGCAAGGATTTCTTCTTTTGTATATCTTTTTTCAAATTCGATGGCTATGACCCATTCTTTTAGTTTTTGCCACACTCTTTTGGGAAATGAACTAGACCTTTGTGTGAAAAACAACTTAGCCATTTGCTGCGTAATGGTACTTGCGCCACCTTTGCTACCCATATAAAAAATAGCTCTTGCAGTACCTCGCACATCTACGCCTGTGTGGCTAAAAAAACGAACATCTTCTGTGGCAATTAGCGCATTGACAATATTAGGGTTTAAATCCTTGAAGTCTAGCCATTCTCTATTGTACTTAAATACTTTGCCGAAAACTTCGTCGTCTGTGGATATAAATTGAGAAGCAATCTCATATTTTGGATTTTCAAGCTCTTCAGTATCTGGTAGCAAAGTTTTTGATATTACAAAAAACAATAGCGCTACCAAGACAATGATAGATGCTAAAAATATCAACATTCTCTTTAAGTAAGGATGGCTGAAAAAAGATGCTTGTACTGATTTTTGTTTTGACATTCTGTTAGATATGACTGTACGCCTAATAAATTTGGCACAAATATATGAAATATTTTACATATTTTAAGCTAAACACTTGGTTTATACTACATTCCACTACAAACAGAAGTAGAAACCAATCTCTTTAGCCATCTACTATTTCCCAAAATGAGTAAATCATTACTTTGTAATACTTACCCTTCTTGTTGCATTTCTAGCATAAACTGTTCCCTTGTACATGTGTTCACAACTCACAGCTGGTAAATAAAAATCTCCTGAAAACGCTGCTTTTGTCTTAAAACTAAAGGTCTCTGTACTTCCTGCATCTAAGTTAAAAAATGTATACACTCTATCGTCTCTAAAGTCCTGATAGGTGTAATTTTCATTTGATTTTGCTACTTTGGTTTCATATATCCTAGGATTGATCAGTTCCCATCCTGCTGGCATCTTGAGATTTAAAGCTAGATCACTTACGGCAAGTGCAGATGGATTTTTGACACGAATGGTGACTGAAATATCATCACCAAGCTGAATACCGGCAATACCTGATTGTTTTCTAGTGTTGTTGTAATAGTCCACTGTGATACCGAGATTGCTTGATGCTGCATCTTTATTGAGATTATTGTCAATGAATCTATCTGTCTGATACACATATAACTTGCCTTTCCCCCTATTCTGAATAGTAATGGATTTGTCGTAAGATGCTTTATCGATAATGATCAATCGTGGTTCGTAGGCAGAATGTTGATACGTTTTGGTTGCGCCACTCAGTCCTGTAATGGTATAATCTACTTTACCAACCAAACCTAATGCCTTCCCAAAATATTTATAAGCAGCTATAAAGGCAAATCCTTTGGTCTGTGTGCTTGTCCAATATGAATTATTGAGTGTTTCTACCATTTGGTCATAATAGTTTTCGAGTTTATTTTTATCTGTTTCGATATAACTCAAAATCTCCACAATCAATGCCCAATCTCTACCACGATCTCCGAAGCTTCCATAATTTCTAGCTTCATTATATCCTTTCTGAAGACTTTCGGCTTTGGCTACAAATTCTTTTGCTTTTGTATCATAACTGCTCAACTGAAAACTACCTGCAATCAGCCACCACGTCATAGGATTGGTAGAAGTATTGGATGTGACAAAACGGTTCATGGCAGATTTGGCTGGTTTGCCACCTTTGGCAAGTACGAATAACCTAAATGCTTGGGCAAATGATTCAGATTCGTAAATATAATTGTCCGTCAGACCATTTGCAGCCCAATTATTGGCAATACTAGAGTGTGCATCTAGCCACTTCGTAAGGATGTCAGAAGAGCTAGTCAAGTAGTTAAGTTTTTTGAGTTCCACCAAGAAATTGCCTGCATAAATATCAGACCATGCATGGTAATACGTGCCATCCCAATAATTAAACTTGCCGGAAGGTTGTTGGAAACGTGTGATTTTAATGATGGCTGCTTGAAGATTTTCCATCCGAATTTTGTTTTGCGAAGGATCTAATTGAATGATTTTGTCCAAATACAATTGGCTAAATCCAGCTGATGTGGTTTGTTCGAGACATCCATAAGGGTACTCTATCAACTCTTCTGAATATTGACTGAAGTTGGGAACTTTGAGTCCACTAATCATTAATTTAGAAGTAAAAACGTCTTTGTAGCCTTTGGTTTTTATGACATAATCTAGTTTTGCGCCTGGCTCGATGATGTTTTTTGAAATATTGGACTCATACGAATTGGGGTAATTTATAAGAATATCGGTGGTTTCCTTCATGCTTTTGCCACCACCATTTATACCCGTTTCTACGCTCAGTTTGCCAACTTTATTTTGGACTTCGATGTCATAAATATGAGACAATTGGTTTTTGCCATTGAATGTCAAAGATTTGGAAGGTGTAAAACCTTTTACTAAGCTTGCATCGGCTTTCACCGTAAGATCAGCGGTTTTTATATTGGCATCATCACGGAAAATAGTTACTGGCAATTGGAGTTTATCAGAGACATTAAGTGTACGAGGAAATTGTGCTTGTACCATCAATGGATTTTTGACAGGAAGGAATTTCTCAAGTTTACCAAAATTATTTGGAGCACACGCCACTACCATCAATCTCACTTTACCGATGTAATTAGGGATGGCGATAGTATGGTTGTTTTTGCCGCCTTTGGCTAGTTTGAATGGACCTTGATGAATCACCACCGGTTTGAATCTATTGATCTCTGCAATGGCATCCGGATTATAAGCATCGTCACCACCGATAGAGATGATACCAGCAAATTTACCTTTGAAATAACTAATCAAATATTGATAAATATCCCAAGTTTTGACCAAAAGTGGGTATTTGCCATTAAAGTGTTTGCTTGGATCTGGAGTGGCAAACCCCGTAAGGTTGAGCAAGCCTTCATCTACTACGGCAAGCGTGTATTCCATAGGCCTGCCTTCGGATTCTGATACGGTAAATGTATAAGATTTGTTGGACTCTAGTTGATTGGGAATATTGGTGACAGGCTTTAACTCGCTTGTGGTACCATCCATCTTGATATGCTTCACGCCAAAAAGTCGGAGTGGTAGGTCATTGATCTCTTGTTTGTATTTTTGCATAATGGTGACATGGAGATAGACATTTGGCGACCAATTTTCGTTAGTTGGTAACGAAACTACGTTATTGCTTTTTGCCATGTCGTACCACACTTGACCGATGACTCTATTGCCTCTTTCTATACTTACCAATGCTTTTGCACCTTCAATATCCGGAAGCATCAATTTGACATTTTCACCTGTTTTGTAGGCTTCTTTATCTGTCTGAAACTCTACGATATGTGGTTGGGATCCAGGTATTGTTTCAACACCATCATACACTGTAAAAAATACCTGTGTAGCATGACCTGAAGCGTCGTCTATCATGGTAAGTTTGTAAGCACCTTTGGTGAGTTTTCCTTTCGGGAAAGTTATTTTGCCCTTTCCCTTGATAGAAGCACTACCATTATCGATATCTTTCCAGTAATCTGCATTTACGAAATTACCTGATGATCGAAGGCGATATTTATCCACCCACCAAGATGAAATATGTTGCTGAAGCGTGTAATTGACTGTATTGTTGGTAGGATTAAGTTTGCCTTTGTTGGTAAGATTTACCAGATTTATGTCTATGTTTTCTTGGAAAGTATGATTGCCATTCCATCCTGAACCATCTTTTCTAGACGCACCGATGTATGATACAAACGGTGATACCAAAACAGATTTCCCTTCTTTATTGGTACCACCACCAGGCAAAATAGTTTCTGTCTCAATAGATACATTGATAGGTGTATTAAAATATTTGAGTGAGGTAGACCCATCGAAATTCCCATAACCTTTGTCATTGACCGTCAAATCTAAAATGTCTATATTATTGTCAATAGATGGATTGTCATACACATCAAAGTAGTAATCTTTGTAGTCAGGAAATGGATTGCTATTTTTTCTTCCTCTTGCTGATGCTTTAATTTTAGCATTCCCGAGTTCAAATCCTGTGAGATATTTTGCTTGGATAGCACCAGAAATAACGTCGCTATAAATCGTATTTCCTTCTTTATTGTCAAAGGTATAAATAACCTCAGCAGTATTTGGTTTGATAGTTTCTACCCTAATGTTTTTCCTGACAGATTTGGGGCCAATTTGAAACATACATCGATACAGACCAGTTTTTGCATTTGCGGCAGTATGGATTTTAAAACTATAAATTTGTTTGTTTTCAAGGTCTATTTTTTGGACTTGTTCGTTTACGACCATATTGTCCACGTTATAGAAAGTCATCACCATAGGCATGCCTTTTGGCAAATCAGAATGCGCCTTATTGATCATGACATCTACATAAATACTATCGCCTGGTCTCCATATGTCTCTATCCGTATAGATAAAAAACTCAGTATCAGTTTCTGACCTTTCGCCTGAAACATCAAATTCTGTGAGTGAATTTCCTTGATTCGGGTCTAATGAAAGATAAGTTACATGGGTGTTTTTTTCGACTTTCAGTACAGCTGCATCGTACATTACATTTTCAAATTTCACAAAACCATCACCTGAAGATCGAGCCGACGCTATTTTTTCAGCTTGTAAATTGTATAAAGTTACTTCTGCATCTGCCACCAAACTAAGATCCATAAGTTTGGTAAGTGCTATAAAATAATTGCTTCCTGCTTTTTTGGCTATCACAGAATAATCAGAACAAATAAATAATTTATGTACAGGCTGTTGATTTACATAATAAGCCAATTTGCATGGATCATTACTTTCTTGCCAATTATAATCTTCATAATAGCCATAATAATCATTGTAATAATTATCCCTTATGGTAAAAAAGTCATTCTGAGGGATCTTGTTATTTACCTTAAATTGTTTGAGTTGCGCCTTACAAGAAAGTGATGTATTTTGTGGTCCAAATTCCATTCCTATGTGATAAATGCTACCAGGATTTTTGCGAATTCTTTCTGATAAATCGATACCATGTACCGTCCAACCTTCATTGTCTTTGAGTCCTTGGTTTAAGGTTACAATTTGATCATAAACAGGCTTTCCATACATGCGAAGATTGTAATAATCGGCATAAGCGAGTGACTGCCAAGCGAGGTAGTGCATCACATTTTCTTGTTTTATTTCGATGACGACTAGACGCAATTCATTTAATGCACGCGTTTTGATTGGAATTTTAAAATCTCCTTCGGAAGGAAAATAATTACCATCACTCACAAACTCAGCTGCAGGATGATCCACTTTGACTTGAATTTCATAGGTGTAGTCCGTAGGAAGTGTTTTGTTTTCTATGGATTTCAAGCCTTGGGAAATCCAAATAGCAACTCTGTCAACATTCGATATTTCATTTAAAAATAGTGTGAGCACATTGTCTTTTACGGTGTAGGAAGCATTTTGGTTTTGGACTTTTACCAAACCTGTGAGATCCATCTGTCTATTGAGACGTTGTGAAAAATAGATATTGAATGTTTTGTCTGTCGTATTTTGATGCGTAAAAACTACACCAAATTGTTTAGTATCAATATCGAATAACTCCACATTTCCTTCAACATCACAGCCTATATTTTTTCCACTATATGCAATTTTGGAGTCTTGTTTCATTCCACTGGCAAATCTACATTCTACTTCATATTCAGTGCTTGATTTTTCCATCACTTCGACAACAGACGCATTAGTCGTAAAACAAGATTTCAATATATCAGCATCTACTTTATCTGCTGTTTTTACATTGAGAAGGATAGAAACATCTCCATTTTCATTGATGATGATACCTTCTCGTTCCACTTTCATATCTTGTGAAAGCGTCTTAATTTGATATTCGATATTTTTATCAAATTTGGTAGCATCTATGGACATTAGGTTTAGCTTCACGGTGTATGTTTCATTCGGAGCTAGTGGTTTTTTGGGAGTAAATGTGATGATAGTATTATTGGACAATGTCACGGTACCTCCTACAGCAGGACTGAGTGAAACCAATTTTTGAAGAACATCTTCTGAAACTTCGCCAGTTAGTGGTTCTTTTAGGACAAACTTTAGGTCATCACTTGCTGAAATTACTCCTACTGTTGCTGCCATAAAATATTGATCAAGGAGTTCCTGATCTTTGGACGCATCTAGCAATTCTGATACATCTTTTTTAGATTTACATGAAATTGTAAATAGTACAGATGCAGCGAGCAAAAGAATGAGGTTCTTCATTTTGGTTGGTTTTATTTTGATATTAAAGTGTCTAAATACCGATATACGACGTGTTTAAAAAGCAATCCATCAAGTCTTATAACTAGAAATTGACCATTATAAAAATACTCATAAACGTCATCAAAGATAACGCTATTTCACATTCATTTTGTATATTAAACTATCAAGTGTATGGAATAATTTCCTAAACGTACATTTTGTAAAATTATTCGTCAAAAATTGAGTTGCAAAAATCTACTATTTAATACATTTTATATTCTACTTTACCCTAGCTACTGGGTACAAATTGTGTGTTTTTTCATAATAAGGTGAATTTTTATACACGAAATCAAGTTGTGCCCAAGCATTTGTGGCAAACTTAGGATCGTCAGCTCGCTTTTGGGCTAATTTACTGCGAAGGTTTTCGTCATTTTTTAAAATTTCCGCTGCCAAATCTTCAAATACATAGGCAGAAAATCCTTCCTTTTGCATCAAAATACCATCAAAAAAGTTCCAAGCAAACCAGCTATCTACACCTTGTGGCTCGAGCATTTCTACGATATATCTGTTACAAACTTGATTAGTATAAATTATAAAGTCACCCTTATGGTATTGTTTGTCCATTTCAATCTTTGTAACTTTTAAATCACTATGATTATAATGTCCTTCGTACGCAACTTTGGATGTTTCATAACTATCTAAGTTATACAATTCGACTTTATATACTGTGTCAGACGCTAGTTTATCTACCTTGACACCATTCACTTCCATTTTGCTGATGATTTCATTATATGCTTGTGGAATGATGTACGCCTTGGGTTTTTGTATAGAAAGAGTTGGTTTGTAGTCATTGTAAAAAGCAACAGGTTTTTCCCAAGGGGATGATCTATCATAATACAATCTATCTAGACCACTGACTAAACTTGGCTTATATTTAGCTTCATAACCTTTGAACAAAACGGTGTCCGGTTCGGATTTATCTATTTCGTACAATAGATCGAATGATTGTTGTTCTTTGACTTCATTTTTTACTTTAGTGCGTATTTCTGCAAGGCGATTTCCATTTTGAAACATAAAATGTAACCCAACTTTTAAAAATGCATGCGTACTCCATACTCGATCAGTATAGGGTTTGAGCATGTGTGTTTCAGGCATAAAACTGATGGTATGATGCATAGCAGCGTATCCTGACGAATATCTAGGATGATCCATAAATCCATATATACCTGTCTCAGGTGTTCCATTTGCATAGACATAAGGCACCATTTCCCAGTTTTGCGACTTCATATTTTTATATAAATCTGGCAACATCAAGTCTGTCATAAAACTACTTAACATAGGGTGTAGCTTGTCTTTTTGAGTAGCAATCAATGTCATAGTGTATTGATAATCAGCACCATTGGATGTATGTGTATCTACCTGAACATCTGGATCCCATTTATGAAAAAAAGCATTAAAAGACTTAGCATTTTTACTATCACATTTGACGAAATCCCTATTGAGATCTAAGTTTTTTGCATTTCCTCTGAATCCATAAGCATCTGGTCCATTTTGGTTGGCTCTACTAGTTGCACTTCTATTTATCGTGCCACCAATATTGTACACAGGAATGACGACAACAGTCACTTTGTCCAATAAAGCGGTCAGTTCAGGTTTGGTGATTAAATCGCGTACAAAAATCATTGAAGCGTCCATACCGTCAGGCTCTCCAGGATGGATACCATTATTGATAAAAAGTATCGATTTGCCTGCTTTACGGCTTTCTTCTGGAGTGAAATGGCCATTTTTAGCAATCACCACTTCTTGTAACGGAAAGCCACTATCGGTCATACCAAAATCACTCACCTGTATCAAATCAGATGACTCTCCAAGTTGATTATAATAAGCTACAATTTCCAAATAAGTAGATGTAGTGTTTGGATTTTGTTCAAAAGATGTGGTAGGTAAAGATGCCATTTTAGGAATTTTCGATTGTGAATAACAAGAAGAAAAAAAGATGATTTGAAGCAAAAATATGATTCTAAATGTGTGCATTGATTGTGATTTAAAAACCAAAAGTAGTTTATTTATGTCGCCATTGATACTAAAATCCCAATTTTATTTACCATTCTAAACATTTAAACTACCTTGCAGGCTTAAAATTATCAAACTTAAAATTAGTATGAACTTAAAAGCAATCCTTATCATCTCCCTGCAGATTTTTGGTTTAACCATTGTCTCTTATGCAAAGGAAAATCCAAAAAATCCAAAATTTAATAACGAACAAGCTTCCTTTAGATCGGATTGTGTAAGGCCAACCGCACAATATGATATGGGTGTCAATAATGTGCGAGCTAGAATATTGACAGGAGGTGATATGTTTGAATCTTCAGGATACATCACACCAATACCTAAATCAGGGCAAAGATCTGTGTCTGCCATTTACACATCTGGACTTTGGATGGCTGGGCAAGATAGAGTGGGTAATATTAGACTATCTGCTTCCACATATAGGACTGAAGGATATGATTATTTTGCAGGACCATTGGACATAAATGGCACCACAGAAAGTCAAAATTGCAAAAACTGGGATAGGATATTTAGTGTAAAAGGCGATAACATAAAAAAGCACATACAAGCATGGAAGGATTCGGAATTTTCTGGACAGAGTATGGATTGTGATAAAATACCAGATGATGTCAAATACTGGCCAGCACAAGGAAACCCTTATTTTGTAGGAAAATTTGGGTGGGAATTGCCAGATCAAATATTGGCAGCGTATTGGGATAATGATGCAAATGGTGAATATGATCCTTGTGAAGGTGACTATCCTTTTGTTGAAGAAAGAAACTGTTTATCAGGTTTTCATGATGGATTATTAGTGCCTGCAGAAATGAATTTTTTTATTTTCAATGACAATGGTGGCATTCAAACCTTAAGTGGCGCAAATAAAATCCAAATGGAAGTTCAAGTCAATTCGTTTGCTTATTCAAGTTATGACGAACTCAATGATATGACTTTCCACAAATATAAATTGATAAACAAAGCTAATGAAGACTTATTAAATTGTTATTTTAGTTGGTATATTGATCCAGATTTAGGTTGTTACCAAGATGATTATATTGGTTATGACCCAGTTAATAAAATGGCATACGTTTACAATCAAGATGATGTAGATGGTACAGGAGGACCGACTTGCGATGGTGGAACTAATTCTTACAGCACAAATATTCCATTGGTTGGTTTTAATCTTTTCGGAAGCCTTAGGGCTCCTAAAATATTTAAGAGAGATGCAAATGGCAAGATTCTTTTGGACAATAATGGCAATAGGGTATTGATTGACCCTCTTCCAAATGCAGGCCAACAAGATACAATAGTTGATGTAGGTCTATCATCTGTAAATTATATGGAAAATGGTGGATTTGGAAATTTCCCACCAGGTACTACAGATCCTCAAAGGGGTAGAGAAGATGGATTTTATAATTATATGCGCGGATTGTGGGCGGATAGTACTCCATTGACCTTTGGTGGTTCAGGTTATAATCCAGCCTCAACAGATACCGTAAGGTTTGCTTTCGATGGCGAACCCAATGACCCAAATGGATGGTCTATGTGTACATCAAATTTGGAAAATGGTGATAGAAAGTTACTATTAACACAAGGACCAATTCTACTACAACCTGGGGCGATCAATCAATATATTTCTGTTATTACCACTGCTTTTGATGTCAAAAACCCTTGTCCTGATATTTCTAAATTAAGATATAATAATACCCATGCACAAAACCTATTTGGCAATTGTTTTGAAGACTTCGTAGTAGGACCTGATGCGCCAGAATTAAAAGCAGAATCAAAAGATAAAGAAATTGGCATTAATATTGATAACCTAGTATCTTCTAATAATTATCAGGAAAGTTATACAGAACGCATATCAACTGTTGATGACCAATTTGATCAGTTTTACAAATTTGAAGGGTATAAGGTGTATCAAGTGAGAACAGCCAATACTTCTAGACAACTTTTAAATGATATTGGATCTGCTAGACTTATTGCACAATCAGATATTCAAAATAACATCACCGAAATATTTAATTGGAAAAACATTGTTAATCCAGACCCAACTTCAAATGAAGACTATATTTGGACGAAAGAGTCAAAAGTGGTCGCTTCAAATAGTGGGTTAATTAATAATTTTTCATTTACAGAAGATCAATTTGCGACAGGTGATAAAACGCTGATAAATGGTAAAAACTATCATTTTATGGTGGTGGCTTATGCCCACAACAACTGGAAAGAGTTTGATCCTACTGATGGTTCTGGCCAGAAAATACCATATATAGAGAGTTTAAACAATGTAAAGGTCTTTACTTTTGTGCCAAATTTAATGTCTTCCACCAACTCTTTTAATCATCTATCCAATATCTTCCTTTCGCCAAATCCAATTTTGAGATCACAGTCGGACATTACTTTGAGATTATTCAACCTACCAGAACAAGTGATCATAAATATCTTTGATACAAAAGGAAATCTTGTCAAAAAATGTCATCAGAATGAAGGTAGTTCAGAATTTTTGGCTGGTCCAGGAGTAAAAGAATCTAAGTTTAACATCAATGCTGACGGGCTAAGCCAAGGCCTTCATTTTGTACAGATTATAGACCAAAAATCAGGAGATATTAAGACATTAAAATGGATGGTTCTATAAGATGAAGATATAAAATATTGGATTTAAGTCGCCACTGATACAAAACTGTGGATTTAATCATATCATTTTGGTTTTCATGTAGATGGAATCGATATCTTGCTGTTCTAAACTTATTAAAACATTAAAGTTATGAACAGAAAGTCAACTTACATCCTTCTTTTAGTATTTTTTGGTGTGTCACAGCATGTATTAGGATTAGATAATCCATTATCTAAAACCAAAAACAGTAGCATACCCAAACAACATTTTATTACTGATTGTACTAGACCTACAGCACAGTATGACATGAGTGTAAACAATATACGGGCGAGAATTCTCAATGGTGGTGATTTATTTGCATCAGCAGCGTATATTACACCAGCACCTGCAACAGGACAATTACCAGTATCCGCCATATACGCAGCGGGTGTATGGATTGGTGGTACTGACAGATCAGGCAATATAAAATTATCGGCAGTAACCTATAGATCAGAAGGATATGACTATACGGCTGGACCACTTGATGTGAATGGAACGACAGATAAAGAATATTGTGATGATTGGGACAAAATATTTTCTGTCAAAGGAATAAATATATCTTCTCATATAAAAGCTTGGCAGAAGGCGCAATCTTCAGGTGGCTTTGATTGTAGTAATGTACCAGATGACGTAAAATTTTGGCCCGCTCAAGGCAATCCTTATTTTACGTCAAAATATGGTTTCGAATTGCCAGAGCAGTCGCTTGCAGCTTTTTGGGATTTTAATGGGGATGGAAGATATAATCCATGCGAAGGTGACTACCCGATATTAGATGATAGAAGTTGTGATGCAGCATACCATGAAGGGCTTAAAATTCCTGCTGAAATCAACTATTTTGTTTTTAATGATGCAGGTAGAGCCCATACTCTGAGCGGACCATCTCAAATGCAAATGGAAGTTCAAGTCAATGCATTTGCCTATGAAAGCGGTGACGAACTCAATGATATGACCTTCTATCAATACAAACTTATCAATAAAGCTCCTGAAGATCTTGTAGATTGTTATTTTAGTTTTTGGATAGACCCAGATTTAGGATGCTACCAAGATGATTTTATAGGTTATGACCCTATCACAGATATGGCGTATGTGTATAACCAAGACGAGGCTGATGGTGTAAATGGAACGGCTTGTGAAGGGACAAATAGCTATGGATACGATATTCCGATCATAGGATTTTCTTATGTCCGTGGCCCACTGGGTTCAAAAGTATTTAAAAGAGATCAAAATGGCAATTTATTATATGACTCTCAAGGAAATAAAATATTGATAGAGCCAATACCAGGAAGTGGATTTCAAGATACATTGGTAGAGTTAGGTATTAGTTCATTTACTTATATGGAGAACTGTGGGATCGGTAATCCTACTCCCAATACTTGTGACCCCAAGCGTGGTATGGAAGATGGATTTTATAATTATATGAGAGGAAAATTGGCCGATGGTGCTCCTTTTATTAATAGTGCCACTTTTGATACTATTTCTCATGTATTCGATGGAGATCCGAATGATCCTAATGGCTGGTCTATGTGTACAGCCAATCTACCTTTTGGAGATAGACGTATGCTGATGTCTACAGGACCTATGCTGATGCAACCAGGGTCAGTCAATCAACTTACCGTTTCTATCGTTACAGCATTCGACATTAAACACCCTTGTCCTGATATTAGCAAGCTTAGGTATGCAAATACATTGTCACAAGAGTTATTTGACAATTGTTTTGAAACTTTAATTATAGGACCAGATGCCCCTGATATTTTGGGAACTGAGAATGATAAAGAAATTGTTTTACAACTTATCAATGACGAACAATCAAATAACTTTGAAGAAAAATATAAAGAAAAAATCCTATCCGTTACTGAGCTCTTTGACCAATATTATACATTCGAAGGATACAAGATTTTTCAACTTTCAAGTCCCAATGTGACTCGACAACAGCTGGATAATACTGCCTTAGCTAGGCTTGTCGCACAATCTGACATTCAAAACAATATCACTGAAATATTTAATTGGAAAAATATCGTCAATCCTGACCCAAATGCCACTGAAGACTACATTTGGGTGACAGAGTTAAAAGCTTCGGGTTCAAATACAGGTATACAAACATCTTATTCATTTACAGAAGACCAATTTGCTTCAGAAAATAAAACGTTGATCAATGGCAGAAACTATCATTTTATGGTGGTGGCATACGCGCACAATGAGTGGAAGCCCTTTGACATCAATGACAACACTGGGCAAAAAACATCCTATATAGAAAGTTTTAAAAACGTCAAAACGTACACTTTTGCACCTAAAACTGATATTTCAAAAGACAAGCAAAATCTTAAAGTTACACGTATCTCAGGCGAAGGGAATCCAAAAGTATTTCTAGAACTTGCATCCGGAATGTATGACAAAATGTTGCGTGATGATTTTGATGGAAAGATCACCTATCTCACAGGATACGGTCCATTGCAAGGAAAAATAATAGATGAGTCAAAATTGCAAAACAAAGTTTATAGACTAGAAATTACAGGTGACTTTAATTCGAACAGATCCATATGTGCGTACGAAGAAGATGCCGTATGGAAACTCACAGATATCACTGAAAACACAGTCATTCTAGAAGATAAGTCACTAAATGACATCAAAGAATATGTAGTAGAAGAATTGGGCTTTGCAATTACTGTCCATCAACATACAGAGCCGGGTACTCAATTGTATTCGAATAATGGCGCTGTAGGTCAAAAAGTCGAATATTCTAATCCAGATGCTTCTAAATGGTTCTCAGCAATTACCTACGAACAAGAAGTTCGCAATAAGCCAAATAATTTTTTAAACTTTCTTTCCCCTAGGACACAGGATCCAAATCTTGAGTTATCTTCTATGGGAACAGGATATTTTGTCCCATTTATTTCTACAAGATATGAATTTGCACCATCATTTTATTTAAGTCCCGCTGCTAGAGAATTAATGTCTTTTATGGTAGGTTCCAGTGTTAATAGTTTGAGATATCGAGATCTAAATAATGTAGACATTGTCTTGACTAAAGATAAATCTAAGTGGAGTAAATGCATGGTCGTAGAAAGCACAGCGCCAGATTTAGTGGCTGAAGGGACATTAGGCAATAGAAAAAATTTCGAATTACGAAATGGACCTTCCATTGACCAAAATGGCAACCCGCTTAATGATGGAACATCAGGATTTAGCTATTTCCCAGGATATGCTGTAGATGTAGAAACGGGCGAAAGACTAAATATCTTTTTTGGCGAAAGCAGTCTTTACATTGACACAATTATCAATATAAATGGTACACTAACCAATTTAAAAACCTTATTAAAGGATGAAGTTGCTTTGGGAGGAGATATGATATTTAATCCTTCATCTCAAATGGTGATCGAAGAGCTTTTAGTAAGAGATCCTGTAACGAGTGAAATCATTTTTTTCAGTCATCCAATAGCGACGGTAGCAGGTGGACAACATTACATTTATGTCACTCGTCAGGCATATGATGGATGTGCTTCTTTAGCTACAAAGCTACAAAGAACGGCAGGAGGTATCACAGCAAGCAATTTAAACAGGGGCAAAGTAGGTGCCGCTATCACTTGGACATCATTCCCTGTATTGTCGACAGATGCCCAATTATTGCCACTCAGTGAAGGTCTTATACCTAATGATGTCATCGTAAAACTAAGGGTAGATAATCCTTACGGAGAAAGTAGAAAATACAATATCGACCGTGAACGTGAATGTGAGACAGTAGGAGACCATCCTGTGTATGAGTTTGGTTTTGAAAATTTTGTTTCTTTTGTTTCCTCAAGTAACAGTCTAGAAAGAGTCTTTTTATCTCCAAATCCTACAAACTTAGTACAAGCAGAAATAGCACTTAAACTATATAACCTCCCAGCAGAATCTTCCGTAAGTATCATCGATCTTAATGGTAATTTGGTCAAAAAATTCTTACCATCAGAAGCCAATGTAGAGAGTTTGTCAGGTCCTGGAGTCACAGAAACTAGCTATAATGTAGGAACAAATTTGCTCAGACGAGGGCTGAATTTTGTTCATATCTTAGATCATAAAACAGGAAATATTAAAACACTCAAGTGGATGGTGCTGTAATTCAAAATATCATAAACCATGTTAAACTAACAAATAAAAATAACACAAATGAATAAAATATATTGTATTTCAATTTTCATTGGAATATGGTTCTTACCTGTCAAATTAATTTGTGGATCTAAACCAAATCCTAAGCACAATAAAAATGGACATTATACTCATTCAAGTATGAAGTCTGACTGTTCACGGCCTACGGCTACTTACGATATGAATGTAAATAATGTTAGGGCTAGACTCCACAATGGTGGAACTTTATTTGAAGGAGGTCAATACATTACGCCAAACAAAGCATCAGGCACATCCAATGTTTCAGGAATTCATACAGCAGGAATATGGCTAGGAGGTAAGGATCGAGCAGGAAATATCAGATTGGCAGCAAGTGATTATCAGCAAAATGGCTCTGATTTTTTTCCTGGGCCACTGAATTATGACGGTGCTACCGAGAAGCAATATTGTGATGACTGGGATAAAATATTTACAGTAAAAGGTAAAAATATAGAAGACCATATTTCGGCATGGAATAAAGCAAAGGAAAATAATTTGCCATATGACTGTACTAAAATCCCGGATGATGTCAAGTATTGGCCAGCTCAAGGTAATCCCTATTGGAATGAAAAATATCCTTGGCCATTACCAGATCAAACATTGGCAGAATATTGGGATTATGATAGTAATGGAAAATATGATCCATGTAAAGGAGACTATCCTATAGTTCTGAGAAGCGGCTGTGAGGTGGGCTATAGCCAAAGTCCTTATCTACCTACTGAGATAAATTTTTTCGTATTTAATGATAATGGCGGTCCACAAACGTTGTCTGGTCCAAATAAAATACAGATGGAAGTACAAGTAAGTGCCTATGCTTACAATACAAAAAACGAAGTCAATGACATGACCTTTTATCAGTATAAGCTTATCAATAAAGCAACCGAAGATTTAATAGATTTTTATTTTGGTTTTTGGGTGGACCCTGATCTTGGGTGTTATAGTGACGATTACTTTGGTTATGACAAAACTAGTGATGTGGCTTATATTTATAATCAAGACTCAGTGGATGGTGATGGTTCAGACTGCAATGGTGATAATACCTATAGTGAAAATATACCCATGATAGGAATTAACTTTTTACTCAAGCCTTATGGTCCGAAAGTTTTTAAAAGAGATATAAATGGCCAATATATTTATGATCAATTTGGTCAGAAGATTATGATCGACCCAATACCGAATACTGGACAGCAAGATACGCTCGTGGAAATTGGTATTTCTTCCTTTACCTATAACGATAATTGTACTATGGATTTTCCACCTGTCTACTGTGCTCCGCAACGTGGCAGAGAAGATGGGTTCTATAACATTATGAGGGGATTTTGGCAAAATGGCGCTCCAATCACTTTTGGTGGATCAGGTTATAATCCTAGCTCTACTGATACCGTAAAACATGTATTTGCAGGCGAGCCAAATAATCCTAATGAATGGTCTATGTGCACATCAGCTCTACCTTCTTCTGATAGAAAATTTTATATGTCCACAGGTCCATTATTGCTACAACCTGGTGCTATTAACCTATTGACTGTTAATATCTTTTCAGTTTTTGATGTTCCGCTTCCTTGTCCTGATCTTACAAAAATGAGGTACATTAATGGCGTGACTCAATGGTTTTTTGGAAACTGTTTTAATGAGCCTCAAGAAGGTCCCGACGCACCGGACGTATCATGCATAGAAAAAGATAAGGAGCTTATATTGATTCTAAAAAACAATAAAGATTGGTCCAATAATTATGACGAATCTTTCAGTGAAGCTACTCTTTATTTACCTCCAGGATTTGATGACCAATATAGATTTGAAGGATATAAAATTTATCAACTTAAGGACGAATCTGTAAGATATAATCAATACACAGACCCATCATTTGCAAGACTTGTCGCACAAACTGATATCAAAAACAATGTGGCAGATATTTACAATTGGTTTCCTATCGAAAATCCAGATACATCAGCGTTTGCATATCCCTACATATGGCAACCAAAACTTATGATAAGTGGGGCAAATTTGGGCATCAAACACACTTTTACCATTACCGAAGACCAATTTTCTGATGAAGAAAAGTCGCTAGTCAATGGTAAAAAATATTATTTTAGTGCAGTAGCTTATGCGCATAATGAATGGAGACCATATAATACACAGGACAATTATGGTCAACGAACTTCATATATAGACGGTAGGGTAAATATCCAAAACTATTCTTTCATACCACAACAAAATGAGAACCAAATCGAAAGTCAACTTAAAGTGACGCGAATTTCGGGTGAAGGGAATCCCAATGTTTTTCTAGATGTTACATCAGATATGTATGACAAAATGCTGGCTAATGACTTTGATGGAAAGATAACATATCGTACTGGATTTGGTCCTTTGGTAGGTAAAATTCTTGACCCATCAAAACTAAAAGACAAAAAGTATCGTCTAGAAATTACTGGAAATTTTAATTATTCTAGACCAATTTGTACTTACGATGACGATGCTACTTGGACACTTACAAATATCACTGACAATGTTGTTGTTTTAGAAAATAAACCTTTGTTTTACATTAAGGAATATGTAGTAGACGAATTAGGGTTTTCTATTACAGTAGAAAATCGTCCAGAGCCTGCTTCTCAAGCATCGGACATTCAGAAAGGTGGTATCGGAGCCCAAATAGACTATCTCAATCCTGATGGTCCGAAATGGTTTGGAGCAGTAACCGAAGGAGGGAAAATCCAAGACAATATGTATGATTATATCAATCCTGCGGGTAGTCAAATGCAAGATCCTGACAACGTACTCTCAAAGCTCGGTGATGGATTTTTTATACCATTCATGTCAAGTAGACGAACTGGTATGCCATTTTTTTTGAGTCCATTTGCTAGGGAACTAGTATCAATAGTATCAGGCTCCGCATTAAATAGTTTTCGATTTCGAGATCTTAATAATGTGGACATCGTCATGACGAAGGACAAATCCAAATGGAGTAAGTGTATCGTTGTAGAGAGTACATCTCCAGATTTGGCAGATGGTACAAGCGGATCGAGAAAAAACTTTGAATTAAGAAATGCGCCATCTATCGACCAAAATGGTAATCCTATAAATGATGGAACCATAGGATTTAGTTATTTTCCAGGATATGCTGTAGATGTAGAAACAGGCAAAAGACTAAATATATTTTTTGGCGAAAGTAGTCTTTATAGAGATACCATGGTAAATATTAATGGTACACAAGTAGACATGAAAAGTGTTTTGAAAGATGGTGTAGCCTTAGGTGGTGATATGATTTTTAATCCTTCTTCCCAATTAGCTATTGATGATCTTGTGATAAAGGATCCAATAACTGACGAAATACTGACAATAATTGATCCAATAGGAATAATGGCCGGTGGTCAACATTATATTTATGTTACCCGCCAAGAGTATGATGGCTGTGCTTCTTTTGCAAAAAAAATGATGAGGGGCGAAGATGGTAGTATTCCAAAAATTTTGAACAGGGCAAAAGTTTGTACCGCAATCACTTGGACTTCATTTCCTATTTTACCCAAAGGTGCTCAACTATTACCTCTTAGCGAAGGACTTATTCCCAATGATATGATCGTGAAACTTCGTGTAGATAATCCTTACGGTGAAAGCAGAAGATTCGATATCGACCTAGAAAGGGAATGTTTTACTGATGGAGATTATCCAGTGTATGAATTTGGATTTGACACATTAAACTCATTTTTAAAAGAAGAAGGAGAGCTTGGCAATGTTTATTTGGCTCCAAATCCTGTTAGTTTGCGAGAATCTGCCTTTACGTTAAAATTATTTAATCTACCACAGGATGTCCAAATTAGCATTATAAACATGGGTGGAAGTGTGGTCAAAACATATGGTATTACGGATGGTGTATGTAGTTTTTTATCAGGCCCAGGAGTTATGGAAACTAGATACGATATAGAACCATATCGTTTGAGCCAGGGACTCTATTTTGTACATATTAGAAATAACAAGACGGGTGAATCCAAGACACTAAAGTGGCTGGTGTTATGACATTTCATAAAAACAGAAAGGCGATCCATCGTAATGATTTATCGCCTTTCTTATTATTATGTGGTGGCTAAAATGAAAATAAACAATTATGGGAATACGCCCAATGTCATATAATCTCCTGCTACTTTATTTAATGCGCAAATAAAGGCAGCATCTCTAAGGTTGTCTACTTTTGGATAAGAATGGTAAACTTCCATGATTTGGTGATAAGAATTGATCATGGTTTCTTCTAATCCTGAGCGAACTAAATCTACTTCTTCTGCACCTCGTGTGATAAATTGTTTTTCTTTTTCGCTAATTGATTTACCTGTCAGGTTTTCAAAAGTAGATACAATATTTAAATATGTATTATGATTAAATCTTTTATCCATTCGACCAAATCTCATGTGAGAAAGATTTTTTAACCATTCAAAATATGAAACAGTAACACCTCCTGCATTACAATACATATCAGGAATGATAACACCGCCATTTTTGATAATAATATCTGCTGCACCAGCTGTTATCGGGCCATTTGCAGCTTCTGCGATTACTTTTGCTTTTACGCGACCAGCATTTTCTTCTGTGATTACAGATTCTAAAGCCGCTGGGACCAAAATATCACATTCTATACCTACCCAATCTCCTCTATCGTTTAAAGTGACTGTGCCCGGCATACCCAGAATTGTACCATGAGCTTTTCTATAATCTAATGCTGCTTGCATATCGATTCCTTTTTCGCTGTAGACGGTACCTTCCATTTCAGATAGACCTATGATTTTCACATCGCCTTCTTGTTGAGATATAAGACCTGTGTACGAACCTACATTTCCCATACCTTGAATGACCATTGTCTTTCCAGCTATTCCTTTTGTTGCACCTATTCTTTTGAGTTGTGAGTCATCATTATACACTTCTCTTATTGCATAATAAACGCCTCTACCAGTAGCCTCTGTACGTCCGCTGATACCATTTTGACGTACTGGTTTACCTGTAACACAACCTGCTGCATCTATCTCACCACCTTTGAATGTTTGGTAAGTATCTAGAATCCAAGCCATTTCTCGCTCTCCTGTACCATAATCTGGTGCTGGTACATCGATACTAGGTCCTATGAAATTCTTACGGATCAGCTCTACCGTATACCTTCTCGTGATACGTTCGAGTTCTTCAGCTGAGTATGCTCTTGGGCTAATCTTCACACCACCTTTTGCACCTCCGAAAGGTACATCTACGATAGCACACTTGTAAGTCATCAATGCCGCTAGTGCCATGACTTCTTCTTGATCTACCAAGTGGCTGAACCTGATACCACCTTTAGTAGGTAGTCTATGGTGTGAATGTTGCACCCTATATGCTTCTATCACCTGATATGAATCGCCTATTTTCACAGGGAAATTCATTTGGTAAATAGCATTACAAACCTTGATTTGTTGTAACAATCCAGGATGAATGTCTGTGTGTGCTGCAGCCCGATCGAAGTTGCTCTGCACACTTTCAAAAAATTTTGCTTGTTTACTGCTCATTTTTAATTTGATTTTCTAATTTGGTTAGTTTACGATCTAAACGATATAATAAAATGGTTATTCCTATGAAAATAACTGCAATCACTATGACTACAGAATAAATTTTGCCTGTACTCCTTAGGAAGTCTAATGAATCTCCTTGAGCCATTAGAGGCAAGACTGCACACAGACTAATAAAAGTCAAAGATAAAAACTTCTTCATAAATATTTCTTTATTGGTTTTTCAATAATACTTTTTCCTTTAACTTTTCGTACCTTATCAATAATTGCGACATCCATGTTCCTAGAAGTGCCATTGCTATGATAGATGGATAAAAAAACAATCTAAGCGTATTGTCTAGATCTTCACCACCTAAGGCTGGATTTCCACCATTGCCAGGATGTAAACTGTCGGTCATACGTGGTATAATAAAGACCAATGGTATAAGTGCCACAAAGGCAAAAATACTGTAGGATGCCGAGAGTTTGGCCCTACGATCGTGGTCGGACGAAGAGCCACGTAGCACCAAATAAGCAAGGTAAATAAGCATGGCTATAGCTGTCATATTGAGTTTAACATCAGAAGTCCAGAAAGTATCCCACGTAAACTTTGCCCATACTGAACCAGTTATCAACCCAAATACACCATACATAATTCCTATTTTATTGAAAGATGCAGATTTGATATCGTGGATCATGTCACCTGTGTTCATAAATCTGACTGCGTGATACACACCTACTATCAATAAGATAAACATGGCAAACCACAACGCAATATGGAAAAATGTATTTCGAATGGTCTCATTCAGAATATTGCGGTATGGAAATTTGATACCTTTTACCACACTAAATTGGCCTATGCCTGAAGACTTCCATGCTTCACCAGATATTGTCGACGAATCTGCTACTGTCGCAAAAATTGCATTAGGTTGTACAAAAACACCATCTACATCATTATCCACAATAAGGGAAAGTGGTTGGACCGCTTCTTTTACAGGAAAATTAGCAGGTATGCTAAATGTAAACTTTGCTTCGTTTTCGGTAATTTTTTGGATTTCTTTTGCTGAGATTGCATGGATAGAGTCAAGTTTTAACCATGCTCTCACCTTGGTAGCTGCTAGAAAATGGGTATTATACCCGACTACATTAAAGGACATTTCTTCTCCACTTTTTGCATTACTTGGCGTGACTGAGGTGATACCAGGTTTAATGGGAATGACTAAGCCACCTATCAACACGTACAAAAAGATCAACGCGCCTCCTATTTTCCACCAAAATCCGTTCATCTATTTAATTATTATTTTTTGATTACAATCAACTTCTCCATAAACCAGGGAAAAGTAATAACATGGCTCCTAATAAAATAAAATCTACTCCTATTAACATCATTACATCGTCCATTATTGCAGTATCAACTAGCAATCTAACACTTACCGTCGTTATTTTTAATAAAAGCAGCACAATCGGTAATACCAATGGCAAAGCCAAGATTGACATCATAGTGCTACTGCCAGAATCTGCCGCAGATATCACGGACACAAATGTAAAAACGATCGAAATACCGAATATCCCAAGTCCTGACCCCATAAAAAAAAGGCCATAATCTTTGACCGGAAAACCTGTAAATATAAACATCACACCCAATATGATCAGAAATAAGACACATAAAAACATGAAATTGTAGAGCAGTTTGGCTACTATAAGGTCAATGGGATCAAATAAGGTGTAGTAGTAGAGATAGGTTTCTTTTTTTTCTTGAAGAAAACTTTTAACGATGGCATTTAATCCTGCAAAAAGCATGATGATCCATATGAGGATTGTCCACTCTCTAGGGTTGATATTATTGAAAGACTTATATACGATGAACACTACTGTAGTCGCAAATAGAAATATTCCACCCAAAGCAAATTTTTGTCGAAATTCGATCGACAATTCTTTGATAAAAATATCTTTGACTTTAGTGATGTTCATTACCCTAATATTCGGGTCAAAGGTACGAGTATTTTTTTGGGGATAATAACAAACGAATGAGAATTAGGTGACGAAACTATTACTTCCCTACTTCTTCACAATAATATTATCTATCAGTCGTACGCCATCAGCCCACACTGCTACACACGCTACTACGTAATCTGAAGCATTTATATCCGTCACGGGTGTCAGTTTGTAACCATCTACTATTGTCAGATATTCTGGTTCGAAAGGATGGATACTGAGTTTTTTTAATCCATTTTCTGTCAATTCAGCGATAGATTTTTTGGACTTATTGCGTTTTATGGTCTGAAGTGTTTTGTAGATGATGCCTGCTTTTGCTCTTGTCTCCTTGGTAAGTCTTTCGTTTCTAGAACTCATAGCTAAGCTATTTTCTTCTCGTATAGTAGGGCAAACGACCAAAGTGGTCTTAATACCTAAAGTCTTTATCATGTGGTCAATGATGGTAAACTGTTGGAAATCTTTTTGTCCCATGTACAATTTATCTGGCATGACGATGTCTAGCAATCTTTTTACGACTTGTGCAACTCCTCTGAAATGTCCTGGTCTGAACTTTCCTTCCATATAGGTATCAAGGCCGGCTAAATCTATTTCTTGTCCTGCTTGTTCGCCATCGGGATAGACTTCTGCTGCTGTGGGTGCAAAAACGATATCAATATCTGTGGGTATAAGTTTTAAGATGTCACCATCTAGATCTCTAGTGTATTTATCTAAGTCCTTTTTGTCATTAAACTGAGTAGGATTGACAAAGATAGAAACGATGGTTATGTCATTTTCTCTTTTACTCTTTTTAGCAAGTGTGATATGTCCTTCGTGAAGCGCACCCATCGTGGGTACAAATCCTATGGAATAACCCTTGTCACGATTAAAAATTACAACATCTGATAGTTCTTTTGCACTCTGAATGACACGAATCATGACTGACCAATTATTTACTTGTATTAAACCATTTTTTTAAGACCTTTTCTGCAGGTTTTTCCTGTGGGGTATAATCTTTTTCGAAGTAACCTTCATGGCCCATATTATCTGGAAACCACTTCCATAGAAATCCGCCTCCCCAAAAATCTTCTTCTATGAAACTTGACCATAGAGCGTCATAAGCATTGCATTGTGCTTGGTGATTGATGGTGAGGGAATGTATGTTTTTTTCTAACTCCCATGTTTTTCCAGCGCAACCGTCTACAGATAAATATCCGTATTCCGTAAAAATAATTTTTTTATTATGCTTACGTGAAAAGCTTTTTAAAGTTTTTTTGATCGGTTTCCACTCTTTGTAAAGGAGATTTATTGTTGGATTTTGTGCATCTGAAAGCGGGAAATAACTGCTAATACCTATATAATCAAGATCATCCCAAAATGGCACATCTTGATAGTTGTCCCAATTTGCAGAATAGATTAATTGCCCTTTGTATGTTTGTCTCACATCCTTTATAAGTTGCTTCCAGAAACTTGATCGCTTTTTTACGGCAACATTGTATTCTGTTCCAATACAAAACATTTCAACATTATGTTTTGCTGCGATGCGTGCAAATTCTTTGATATAAGCCGCATAATTTTCTTCCCATTTTTTCCAATCTGACTCTGACTCAAAATCCATATCTCCTACCCATCCACCACCAATGTAGACTTGTGGTTTTAGCATTACATTTAGACCAACTTCTCTCGCAGTTATGATTGAACTTTCTATGCCTTCACTTCTTTCTCCCCACCATTGTCTATCTAAATTAAACGAAACGGATGGACTTCCTTTTCTACTAAATCCATATGGTACAAATGCTACCCATTCAGCTTGGATATTTGCAAGTGGCAACAAAGATTTTGTATTAAGTGGCTTGGGAGGCGCTACTACTGTAACTCCTTTGATAGGACTAAGTATTGAATTATGGGCATAATATGACCCAACTTGATTTTCTTGTACGAAAGCAAATGTTATATTAAGAAGTATCAAAAAAGCAATACCAAATAAAACTTTATTCTTTAAAAAGGACACTTTTAAAATTTGGTGTAAAAGTATATTATTTACTTAGTAATAATTGTAAAATTATTTCATTTTATACGTCGTTTCCAAAAAAAAGTAACTCTTTTGAGTTAAAATAGTAATAAAATTGAACTTTTAGGCAAAAAAGCCATTTGAAGTGCTCAGTTGTTTACATTATTTACCAAATATTCTTTCCTTATAAAATGTGTCAAAAGATGATACAAGTAGTATTTTTGTCCATCAATCCAAGACAATAAATCATAGATAGTATGAAAGCAGCAACGTTGCATCAGATAAAAAAAGAATTGGAAACTAGTTCGCCGCAAAGGGTTTTGTCTCTACTACTGAGAGTTATTAAATCAAAAACTGAAAATAAAGAACTCATTTCTTACCTTCTTTTTGACGAAGATAATTTGTCTGGATATATAGCTGACTTAAGAGAAGATGTATCAGAATTATTAAAAGATATAAAATACTTACCTCCATATCAAGTGAAGAGAAGTCTTAGAAAAGCCTTAAAATTCATTACAAAATATGCCAAATATACGGGCGCAAAAGAGACTGAAGCTGAGTTGTTGGTTCATTTATGCAAGTTAATGCAAACCCAAGGATTAGCGTCAGGCTCAAATAAAATGGCAAATAGTATTTATGCCAAACAAGTAGAAAAAATTGAGAAACTCATTCCATATTTACATGAAGAACTGCAGTTTGATTACAAAGAAGAATTAGTAGTTCTAAAGAAGTCCATCAAAATAAATTATTATTAAAAGCAAAATTCTCATTAGCTACAATTGAAAAGAAAAATAAGATGGTTTTTATAGAAATACTAGGTTAAATAAAACACAAAAAGGGTTTATCTTAATAGACAAACCCTTTTATATTATATTATATAAAAAGATATTATTCTCCTTGGTTACCGAACTTCACCTGTCTGTATGCAGCAGAAAGAATTTCATTTCTTCTTACTACAGATGGCTTAGTAAAGTGTTTTCTACTTCTTAATTCTTTTACCAGACCTACTGACTGAAATTTTCTTTTGTATCTCTTCAGTGCTCTGTCGATCGATTCGTCGTCTTTGATGTTGATAATCAGCATAAAATATTTTTGTTTTAACCTATTTTATTAAAAGGAACGCAAAAGTATGACTTTTTAATAAATTGCAAGGTTTTTATGGATTTTTTTTATAAAAATTATTACTTTTTCTTAGTTACACCCTTTTCTTCCCTTCTTTTTCAACAAAAACAGAACACTTGATGGCATTTTATAAGTTTTTACACCTTAGTTATTAGCCAAATTCGTCTTTTCAAAAACAATATCCCTGCTAAAATTACCAAAATAGCCCCACCTGAAGCCAACTCTTTTACTATTGCTTGTCTCGCAGAAAGCACAAGTACATTCTCAGGTATTTTTATAGAAATGATAAATTCAATGTGGTTTTGGACAAAAAGACCGAATATCATGTTTAGTAAAGCTGTACCCATTAATACAACGCCTACATATTTGTTACTTAACCTGAACCCATAAATTTCGCTTAACAAACTGAATAAATAAGCTACAGAAAAAGCAAACCCAAGTATAAATAGTATAGGAAAACTAAAAGTGTAAAACAATCCTAAGCTTAATGTAAGTAAAATTGTAAGACAAAATAACCATCCTACATTAGAAAGTTTTTGAATAAAGTACGAAATGTATTTTGTAAACATAAATACCATAGCAAAAACAATAAAAAATGCTAGTCTATGAAATAAGTTTTGACTATCATCTTTCAATATCATCGACCACAGTACAAAACTAATTATTAAAGCAATGAGTACCCCTGAGAACAACAAAAGACTTCCTTTAAAAAGGTTGGGAAGTGCTGATTCATTTCTGTTTTCAACAGTAAATTCAGAACCTTCTATTTCTGACAATACTAAAATTAGCACTAAGACAGCCATAACAGCAATAGCAAGGACATTACCGGCAACCAAAAAATTGGTGTGAATGACAATGCCAGACAAAGCTATACCTATGGCAACATTAGCAAATAAATTAGACGAATTCATACGATTTGTTACTAATCGTTTTAACAATATACCTGCCAATAAACCTTGGGCCAGCCCTGCAAAAAGTAAGATTGCAACATGCTGGAAAACAAAAGTCATTGCGACTGCTACCAAATTTAAGCCTATGATGAGATAGAATACTAGGCGATTTGACCAGACATTTGTAAAAAAAACTAAACTTGCTGAACTCAACAAGATCATCAAAAATATACCTATTACCGTGTAATTTACTACTTCACTATCGACATGTGACGGAATGATACAACCTAGCCAAATGCCCACATACATGGACAGAAGCATAGGAACTGACGAAGCCAACCGTGTTTTAAATGACATACAATGACTTTATCATTCTTGATACTCTATATTCTCATTCTTGAAGCCAATAAAAAATAAAATCAAGATAACACCAGCAAACCCAGCAGGATAAAGCCATATCATGTTCCAGTTTTTAACTTCAGCAAGTGTATTTATTTCTGTGATGTATCCAGCAGCTTCAAAACCTATCAACATTCCCACACCGTAAGTAGCGAGTGTGATAAGACCTTGTGCAGCACTTTTGACAGTTGGACCTGCTTTTGCGTTGGTATAAATCTGACCACTCACAAAAAAGAAATCATAACAAATACCGTGTAAAGCAATACCCAGAATGAGCATAAAAGACAAACTGCCAGCATCGCCAAAAGCAAAAAGAACATATCTCAACGCCCAAGCCAACATACCCACTAAGATGGTATTTTTAAATCCATATTTTTTGAAGAAGATAGGAAGTAAAAGCATAAAGATTACTTCTGACATTTGACCAATAGTCATCTTACCTGTCGGGTTTTCCATGCCTACATCAACTAGAAATGGGTTGGCATTGGCGTAATAAAAAGCTAGTGGAATACAAATCAAGATAGAAGAAACAAAGAAAACTAGAAAATTTCTATCACCTAGTAATTTTAATGCATCAAGGCCTAAAATCTCTGAAAGCGTTATTTTTTTGTTTTTGTCTGCGGTCGGTGGTGTGGCAGGAAGGAAGAAACTAAAAACACCCAAAAGAGCAGATGCACCGGCTGCTAGCAGAAATGTATTGCTTAGCATTCCGGCCGCAATAGACTCTTTGCTATCCCAACTAAAAATGTAACTAATAGACAAACCTGCCAATATCCATCCGATGGTACCGAATACTCTAATGTATGAAAATTCTTTGGCAGGGTCTTTCATTTGATTGAAAGAAACAGAATTGACCAAGGCTAAGGTTGGCATGTAAGCGATCATATACCCCAACACATATGGATAAAACACTCCGAAGTCTGATGTTTGTGACATCAAATACATCAAACATGCGCCTATCAAATGAAGTACTCCAAGTATTCGCTCAGCATTAAAAAATCTATCAGCTATCAGTCCGATGATAAAAGGTGCAATGATGGCGCCCCAAGATTGTGTACTAAATGCTCTTGCAATTTGTCCACCTTCCGCAGACATATTGCTACCTAAAAATGTTCCTAACGTTACAAACCATGCGCCCCAGATAAAAAACTGGAGAAACATCATGGTGGATAATTGGATTTGAATGGATCTGTTCATCTTTGTTCTGTTTTGATTTTGATTACAATTCTCTGATTTTTAAATTTTTGTACCATACTTTGTCTCCATGGTCTTGGAGTGAGATATGGCCAGATTTGGATTTACCGAAATCAGGCATTTCTTTAAACTTACTTTTAGATATCATTTTTGCCCACGTATCATCATGCATGGTAAAACTCACCACATTGACACCATTGAGCCAAAATTCTACCTGTCCTTTATTGCTCTTAATACGTGCTTCATTCCATTCTCCAGCTGGTTTTACTACTGGATATTTACATTCTATCATATCATACAAATCACCAGCTCTGTGTGTCACAAACTTAGCATCAGGGTGACAAGTATTGTCCAAAACTTGCATCTCTGGACCTGTCTGCCAAACATAGTCGTATTTATCGCTTTCTACTACATTAAAGATGACACCACTATTTCCACAGTTTCCGATTTTCCATTCATATACAAATTCATAATTTTCATAAGCCTTGTCAGTGATAATGTCTCCACCATCTATCGCTTGCCAGTGACCATCTTTATTTGGTTTTGCATCTAGATGAATGGCATTTTCATTAATAATCCATCCTTTACCGATGGTTTTTTTGCGGAAATTGCGCCATCCATTTAATGATTTACCGTCAAAAAGTAATTTCCAACCTGTCTTTTGTTCAGATGGTGTCAATGTGTTGTCCGCATAAGTGAATGGTGGTTTTTTAGAAACGCCTTTATCATTTTTTGGTACTTGATTCATAGTGTACCAAGCTTCTGTACTCCAAAGAGATCTGCCTGCATCACTGATGAAATGTTTTTTAAGACGAATATAGATCATATGATTATCCTTCTGACCATCAAATTCTAAGAATACTTTTTTACGATCATCAGACACCGTGACAGATTTGACATTTATTTTTTTCTCGTCTAGTTTTGGTCCACCGTAATCGATCGTTGGCTTGTAAAACCATTGTTTTACTTCGTAATGTGCTGCATTCCATCCATCACCATCTTGCAAAGGCTCTGTAAACTCTATCTCCATGCCATTAGCTTTTGCCCTGACTGCAAGCATTTCGAACGTAGGTTTATCATTAAAAACCAATCTTTGTAAGCCATAGTGCAACTTCCCAGAATGTCCCCAATTGCCTGGATTACCAATGCCACCCACATAAAGATCACCATTCGGTCCCCAAGCTATTCTATTGACACCTGCTTCGAGTCCTTGGATAAATCTAAAGACACATCCTTGCAATTGACCATTAATCTCTTCTACAAATACCCTTTTAATACCACCATGTGTAACCTCGCCATGAATCATTTGACCTTTGTATGGTCCTAAATCTAATGCTAGTGGTGTACTGGGAGAGTTTCCTATCTCGTCTTGTGGTAGCCAAACTAAAGGAAGATTTTCTTTTTTATCTTTAGTACCTTCTGGATCTACAGATCTAGACCCAAACCAAGCACCTTCTTGTACATGGACAATCTTGGACGAAGGTAGCCAGTCTCCTTGATTATCCGCTACAAAAAGATCACCTTTATAACCTATTCCAATACCATTAGGCGTACGAAGTCCCGATGCAATAAATGTCATCGCTCCTGTATTTTTATTAACTTTGACCACTTTGCCTCTATCAGGAATCTGTGGTTGTGTACTTGCTCCACCAGGATTGATCGCAGTGGCAAGTGTTGCATAAAAGAAACCATCTTTATAAGCGAGACCAAAACCAAATTCATGGAAATTGGACGAGACTTTCCAGTCATCACACAAGGTTTGGTATTCATCAATGATGTCATCGCCATTGGTATCTATCAATCGAGTGATTTCATGTTTTTGCATGACGTAGATGGTGTCATTGACTACTTTTACACCTAGTGGTTCTGCTAGACCGAAAGCTATTCTTTTTGCTTTCATCTGGGTAGTATCGCCACTTGCAGCATTATCAATGGTGTACACCGATCCAGCTGCATCCCAAGTACTAACGATCAAACGACCATCAGATTTGAAATCCATGCCTCCTACTTTGGGTTTGAAGACATCAGGTCTTGCTTGGAATAGATCAAAAGACGGATGTACATCCTGAAGTGCATATTGGTCACCTGGTATTTTAGAGATATTGGCCATAGGTAGGCTATATTTTCTTAAAAGTTCTAATTGATCATTTTTGTAAGCAAAGTTTAGATTTGGAATGACTACAAAATCTTTATCATTAGGTTTTTTCCAATTGAAAGAAAGGAATCTCCCACCACTTCCATTAAAATACTCTAATCTGAATGGATAGTATCCTTTTTTCATCTGAATGCTGACTTCTCCATATTCTGCCCCATGAAGTCCATCATTGTCTATTACTTGTTTGTCATTGATATACAATTTAGACCCATCATCGCTCCATATGTGAAAAGTGTAAGTACCAGCTGTATCAATCTTAACAAATCCAGTATTGATCAGGGCAAAATTATTTTCTAATTCTTTAAAATCGCTTCCTGAGATGTTATCTAGTTTAGGTAAGACTCCGGCAAATTTTGGTTTTTGAGTATCTCTTATTTTCGGAAGGACTTGCGAATTATTGGCAATGTCATAAGCTTTTACAACGATGCCTGGCAATAGATCTTTTTCTTCGATATTAGGCGTTGGGTCTAGTGTAAGTAAAGCTGTTGCTTTTTCGTCCACAGGTTCTCCTTCATCATCTTTGTCCAGCGACATGATATATGTGACCATCTCCGTAACATCTTCTTCTGGCAAATCTGCATGTGGTGTCATGACCTGTTCTCCCCAAACGCCTGATCCACCTTTGATAACTTTACCCACCAACATAGATATGTTTTCAGGCGTGTTTTTATATTTTTGGGCAATGGCAGTATATGCAGGCCCGATGGTTTGTAAGTTTTTGTTGTGACAAGTTTTACAATCACTCTTTGCTATCAATTTTAGACCTTCTGGAAGACCTCCTGGGTTTTCTTTTTCTTCGTCAACGTCTTCACCACCAGCTACATTTTTGTTAGGAATAGTTGGTGTATTTAAGAAAAGAATATTCATTTTGGTCTTACCATTGCTATTGAGAGCCAAGACACCATCTATGGTTATTGCTTTGATATTATCATAGTTGGCTTCCTTTTGTTCAACTATCTGAAGTTTACCATCTGTATCTATATCACTAGGTAAAACGATAGAGCTAGCATTAAATCTGTGTGAAACAGTCATACCATCAGGTACATTGTTGGTTGTGAAATTTCGCTCAAAAACTGGTGAACCGAGGTCCGTTTTAGAAGCTTCTACTTCTTCATATATTGCGATTGGCTTAGGTAATTGATCACTACTCAATTGGTACATAAGCTCAGCTTTTCCGTTTACAAACCTATGACCTTTGTAGTCAAATTTTGTCTGTATGGTATCCGTACCTTTTAGAACAAACCAAGGATTTTTATATTTGTTTTCTAAGTAGCTATTGCCAATGGAGATAGGTTGTGGACCATGTGCTGTAGTATAAACCGCACCATCAAAATATACAGTACCCTTCCAAACTTTGTATAAAGCGCCTGTCTCCGCATGATAAGATGCCCAAACATCATCAGAAAGTGCAAGTGTCACCATACGTGGATTCCAATCTAAGACGGACCTAAATACCCAATGATCGATGGGGCGCTCTTTGGTGGTTTGTGTTTCTTTATTATCACAACTCTGAAAACCCACGAATAATAGTATGATTACTAAAGACTTATAAAAATGCATCATGCGACTTTGATATGATTTTTGAAAATTGGGTCTAAAGTATAAATAGATTTTGAAAAAGTAGTAAAAAATATCAATTTGTTTTGATAAATATACATTCGGTTCCATATTAGAAGTCGATAAATATCGTTTTTCTTAATTTGAATTTGATAAAAAGAATTTTAGTATTGTCTTTTCACTCAATGGAGAGTTTATACATTTTCTTATGAACTTTTTGCCAATGCTGTATTAAGATTTGAAGTCATTAGCAATTTGTTCTGCGTAAACAGTACGTGCCTTTTTCATTTGTAAGGTTTTTTTGATTATACTATTCTAAAAGAATAGGGTTTATATGAATACTAATAGTTTTTTCTTTCATCCAGTTGGTTACAAAACAAAACTACCCTTAAATTTTTTTATGCTCTTTCAAGATTTTTATCACATCTTCTTCGCTTAGTTGGGTGATATTTGCAATCAATGGAATAGGTAATTTATTATCAAAACAATTAAGAACGACTTCAATTTGTTTTTTGTACTCACCTTTTTGGATACCGGTTTGCTCGCCTTCTTGTCTTCCTTCTTGTCTTCCTTCTTGTCTTCCTTCTTCTTTTATTTTAGAATAAGTTGTCATGATATTTTCTTTTATTTTCGGTGGTATTGAGCTGATTATTTTTTTTACGTCTTCAGTTTCTAATTCTGAGACATTATTGATGTAAACGAAGGTCATCTCCAAAAAGTTCCAGTCGTAGTCCTTGTCTTCAAATATCGACAGAATTTTCATCAAATCATCAGCAAGCTTTATTGGGTTGAATCTCCATTTTTGGGCTACCAATGCGGTGGCCATTAATGTATTTCTGCTGGATAATAGATCCGACTCTGGAATCGAATGGAGTGCAATAAACACGTGATTCAAATTGGGTATGTACTGCTTTATCGCGTCAGGATATCCAGCAAATAAATCTATTGGTTGTGGCGCTGTCCACTTCTTTTGTCCTTGATAGTAGATGACGGGAATGATGACTTTCATCTTTTTGCGTTGACGTACACATTTGAAATAGTGGGCAAACATGTAATAACCAACTTGTATTAATACGTGCTTGTCAGGTGTGCTTTTATGTTCGAAAAGCATGACTACATCTGTTTTTGTCTCAGGGCTACCAATCAATGATACTTCAAAAACAAGGTCTGAAAAATACTCACTCAGTTCTTTGTCAATATACGATTCCTTCGTGTCTTTTAAGGTATTGAAATCTAGTTGTTTGATCAATTCAGTAGGCAACATTTTTTCAAAAAACGCTTGAGCTCTTTCAATGTCCGAAAAAGATTCCCTGACAAATTTATCGTGAATGTTGTTAATTTTATCTTCCATAAAACAAATCTAATTGTTTACAACAAAATATAGTACGTTTTTGTAAATTTATGTTCTTGTACAACTGATTTCAGACTTATAAAAAAGAAATTCTATTTTACCAAAGTAATATCTGACAGACCATCAAGTAAGATATGTCCGTTGGGTTTTTCATCATTGGAAAATATCATAAACATAAGATGGGTAACATCATTTATTGGTGACATTTTTATGCTGTATTGTTTCCATTCTGTGTGGTCAACTATAGGTGATTGATATAAAATGTCTTTTACAACACATTTTTCATTTATAGAAGTTATGATCAAAAAGGATGGAGCTTGGTAATTTTGTTCTTTATAAGTCAACCTAGATTTACTTATATAGTTTTCAGAATGTGCCATCCATAAAGTCATCTCGTAGCTTTGATTTGCAAGAAGTGGTGATGGCAATTGTTGTCTTAGACCTTCATAGGTTTCATTATCTCTGACTACTAATCCTAGGTAAGTTTTGCCTTCTTTTGCCGATATTTTTACTTGCCAAAACTCTTGTGGATGAATATCGGGTGGCGTCTCATAAGGGAAGTTAATTTTACCACAATCTGTCCATCCTTTAATGGTCCAATCCCTTTCACCTCCTCGCATAGGTCGCCCTTCAAATCCAGGATTCTTCAATCTAATCGTATCCGTCTGTGCAAAAGTAAAAGTAGCATTAAGGAGAAGTATAAAAAGTAAGTTCTTCATTAGATAGCGGCTTTATTTATGTGAAGGTATGTCTATTCCTTTCATTTTACGGTATAATTCTGTGGCGTATCCATCTGTCATACCCGATACGAAATCTAAAACACCCATCGTCTTTTCATAAGGACTCACATCGTCTTTACTTAGGTTGTATTGGGCAGGTATGAGTTGTAGACATTTTTTCTCCAAAGGAGTCCTCTCTTCGTGTAACACGGCTGTGACAAACACAGACAATATTTCTGACATGACATTATATCCAGCTAGTTCTACTTCTATGACAGAAGGATGGTTGTAAATCTTGGAGATAGATATGTCATTGATTGTTTTCAAATAAGGACAGGATTTCTCCACCATATCTACCAATGTACTATTGAAAGTGCCTGTTAAAATAGCATCCATGTTTTCAAAAAATACATCAGCTGCTCGGTTGACAAGACCATTGATACATTTTGCCCTAAGGTAGGAGATTGCTTCGTTGTTGTCACCTATTTTTTGCAGCACTTCTTTGGTACGGGGCACACTGTCAGTACTATTGTTTAATTCACCAATCAGAGAAAGGAAGGAGTTTTCTATTTCTGCTCTAGACAAGATACCTATGCGGTGTGCATCTTCCATATCTACGATTCTATAACAAATGTCATCAGCGGCTTCTACTAGATAAACAAATGGGTGTCTGTAAGCTTTCCCATTTTCATCCATCATTTGAAACTCTTGAATGACGTCGGCAAAGGCAGTTGCATCTGACTGAAAATAACCATACTTTTTGCGATGCATGTAGGATTTGTCCATCTCATCAGATGCACAAGGATACTTGAGAATAGATGCAAGTGTGACGTACATCAGTCGCTGTCCGCCTTCGAGTTTTCCTTTGAACTGTCTTGTCAGTAATCTCAAAGCATTGGCATTCCCCTCAAAACTGGTCAAGTCTTGCCATTCTTTTTCTGTATAGTGTGCCCTGAGCGTTGAACTATTAAGTGACGAATCTGCGTGGCTCGTAAAATAATGAGAAATAGCTTTTTCGCCTGAATGTCCGAATGCAGGATTGCCAAGGTCATGGGCCAAACACGCAGATGCTATCACACCAGATAACTCATAAATGTAGAAAGACTGGTGGTCTTCTGTAAAAGTGTTTTTATGGATTTCTGATAGTTTATGACCTACGATAGACCCAAGCGACCTACCTACTGATGCCACTTCTAGTGAATGTGTGAGTCTATTGTGTACAAATACATTGCCCGGAAGGGGAAAAACTTGTGTTTTGTTCTGAAGCCTTCTAAATGCTGATAAAAATATAATCCGGTCGTAATCACGGGTAAATTCTGACCTCATACCTGGAGTGCCGGAAGATTGATATCCGAACCTACGATATGAAATACAATCTCCCCAGTGTTGCATGATTATGGTTAAGTTTTTGAATTTGTTTTATCAGGATGTTACTGACTACTATTTGAAATTTATTTAAAATCAAAATGAACAAGATCTTTAAACTTGTCCAATCTATCATTGATTTCAGTATCATTTAATGTTCGGAGTCTGTCTAGACTGAAGTCTTCTACACAAAACGAAGCCATAGCTGAACCTGCGATAATAGCACGTTTCATATTTTCCATTGATGTATCATCAGTTTTAGCAAGGTAACCCATAAATCCACCTGCAAACGTATCTCCAGCACCTGTAGGGTCGAATACTTCGGCTAGTGGTAGTGCAGGCGCAAAAAAGATATCTCCATTGTGGAAAAGTAAGGCACCATGTTCGCCTTTTTTGATGACTAAGTATTTAGGACCCATCTCGTGGATCACTTTTGCTGCTTTCACTAGTGAGTGTTCGCCCGACAATTGTCTAGCTTCTTCATCATTGATGGTCAATAAATTTATCCTTGATATGACACTTTTCAGTTCGTCCATAGCAATATCCATCCAAAAATTCATAGTGTCCAATGCAATGAGTTTTTGACTACCGTCGAGTTGGTCTAGGACTTGTGACTGTATCTGTGGTGTAAGATTGCCTAGCATGACATACTTGCATGATTTGGCAGCTTCAGGTAGGATAGGATTAAAATCTGCCAATACATTCAGATCAGTGATCAAAGTGTCGCGGCTATTCATATTATTGTGGTAACGTCCTGCCCAGAAAAATGATTTACCTCCTTGGACGGTTTCTAGACCATCTAGATTGACACCACGAGCAGTGAGTGCATCCAATTCAGACTGAGGAAAATCATCGCCTACTATAGAAACAAGATGAATATTTTTGGTAAAATAAGAAGCTGCCCAGCTGATGTACGTACATGCGCCACCTATGACCATTTCTGCTTTTCCGTAAGGTGTTTCTATGGTATCAAAAGCGACTGTACCTATCGTAAGAAGACTCATAAGATTATTTTTTTATTTCAGCGCGCAAAGGTAGTTTTTTATCTGCAAACCTAAAAATTTATATGTTTTGGTGGTTGGATTGCTGATTTGGACGATTTGCTGATTTGCGAAAATGCCAAGACCCCTGAAGTCAAAAAAGACTACTTCACAGATTGGCGCACAGATAACACAGATTTTTGATGGTTAGTTAGGTTAATGACAAAGTATTTTGTGTGATTTTAGCATATGGTGCACTATTGTCCTATACTAACATCTCAGTCGACGCTAGTGGGATCTAGTGGGAACTCAGTGGGAACTCGTGGGAACTCGGTGGGAACTCAGTGGGAACTCGGTGGGAACTCGGTGGGATTACATACGGAACGTGTAGGGAGCATGTAGGGAGTTGATAGGGAGTAAGTACGGAGTATCTATGGAAGGTGAGTTAAGTTGATCCATATAATAAAGCCAATCTTCTACCCTTTCATCCACACTTGCCAAGGAATTCTTGACAACATAAGGATCAATGCTATGGTGTAATAAATAGTGACAGCGCTATATGCTTTGTCTGTTCCTACTGCTTTTTTTGCTTTAGCATATCCAACAGTGATTAGCACTATGGCTAATATCATCATAATGGGATGCTCGAGTGCCAATAATCTTGCAAAAGAATCCTTCATTGTCGCACCAGATAAATTTTTGATGCCATTCGGTGAAATAACATATAAAATCAGTCCAAGCAATAGCTGAATGTGGGTAGCTATCATGCCTACCAAAGCGACTTTGAGATGTGGTGCAGAAAATGGTTTTTTGCTAAATCTAGAAATCGTAAGGATCAAGATCGCCACTATAAGGACCGCAAGAAGTACCCAAGCTAAGTGAGAGTGAGATGTTTTTATAAATTCGTACATGACTATTGTATTTTTTGATTTGGACAAAGGTAGTGTTTATAATAAAAAGGTATGGTCACAATTCAGAACTATTTATTGATAACTGAAAATTTTTTAACTATTCAGGTGTTTACTATTTCGCTACAATTTTGTCACGATTTCATGCGGAAACTTGACGGGTTTGCAGCTTATCGACAAAAAAATAGCACCAAAATTATGTTAGTTTTCCATTTTTACCGCTGAAGTACATCCGTGGTTATTATTATTTTACCCCTTTGGGGTTATAGCTGAACAGTTTCAAATTTTCTAAACAACTATCCCGCATTAAAGCACATTTTTTAAGAAGAGACACTTTTTTAAAATTAGATGATTATTGGTCAAATTTTAATTCTACACAGGAATGCTAAATGTCGATTTTGTGCCTTTACCAGGTTCTGATTCTATGGCAAATGTTCCTTTGAGCATCTTCACCCTTTCTTCCATATTAATTAATCCAAAAGACCGATTGGCTTTGCGTTGCATATCAGCTTTGTCAAATCCCTTGCCATTATCTTGCACGATGAGCTCAATGGTTTGGTCAGTCTGTTGTGCAGTGATTCTGATGGCTGTGGCATCTGCATGTTTGAGGGTATTATTGACAAATTCTTGGATGATGCGATAAAAATTTATTTTGACATTGTTATTGAGAATTTCTTCTATACCTTCCATGTCACTACTTACAAATATACCTGTCGATTGACTGACTTCATCAGCTAGCGCTTCTACTGCTGCGATAAGGCCATATTTTTCTAATTGATTTGGGTAAAGGTTTTTGGAAATATTTCTAATTTCTTGTAACGCATCATCAATAGATTTTATAAGTTTTGTTGTGTCGATTTGGTCACTATTATTTTGAACCTGATTCTTAAGAAATAATATATTTTGCCCTACACTATCATGTAGATCTTTGGCTATTCGTTGACGTTCATCTTCCTGAGCTTGAATGAGTTGAAATGCAATTTTTTGTTGCAAATCTTTTTCAGTTTTGTTTTTTCTGTATTGGTGAAAAGTTAATAAAAGCCCTATCAACAATACTAGAAACGCAGCAAAAAAGGTTAATCTTTCCACTTTAGCAGTTGCGATTTGTGTATCGATAGTCAATTTATCTATTTGATGTTCTTTATGTTCTAGTTCGTAAAGATTGGCCATTGCACTCATTTTATTACCATAATCTTCTTGATAAACAGAGTCTTTTACGGCCAAATATTTTTGATGATATAAAAGTGCTTCTTTATACTTTCCTTTTGCTTCGTAGATAGCTGCTTGATTTTTGTAGCAATCAAATAGCCAATCATTACTACCCATTTCAGTGGCGTATTTTATGGCAACTGTTAGGTGTTTTTGAGCATCGTCCCATCTTTCTAGGGCAATATAAATTTCTGCTAAATGTTGGTTGATAGCTGTCTTAAAATGTTTGGAGTCATTAAGATAATTGGGATAATTAAGCAATTCTAATTGATATTTTAACGCATTTTCATTGTCACCTATTTCAAAATAAGAATTTGAAAGATTGTCAAGTCCAGTCAAAATAAGTTCTTCGTTTTTTAAACTTTTTGCTAATTCAAGATTCTTTTCTAACATCTCAAAACCCTTTTTATTCTGACCTACACCAACATAAGCAAGACCTAGTTCCAAGTTGATTTTGACTGTATCTTCATACTTCTGGTGTTGAATAGCAAGTTTTTTCCCTTTCTCAAAATGTGACACTGACTTTTCATGATCACTCATTTGGAAGTAGCTTGCTCCTATATAAAAATGTAGGTCTATAGTTCGTTTATCATTACGTTTTTTTTCTGTCTTAGCTAAAAGGTCATAAAGAATTTCAAAAGTCTGATCAAATAATCCCAAATCATTTAGTATTCTCGCTCTGTTTATTTCTGCTAAAAATATCAATGAATCACTTTGCATTTTTTGGGCCAAAGCCATTTGATCTTTGATAGCTGAGACGGCATCGCTAGGATTATTTTCCGATGCTGTAGATATGATGGAATCTAGATCTTGATACTTCTTGAGTAAATCAATATTGGTTTGAGACAATAATTGATTGGCTGTGAATAACAGTATGATGAGCAATAAGAGAAGGATGCGCTTCATGTTTTAGGATATTTTTGGAAAACAAATGTACTAATATTCAATTCATTTTGTATCTCAGTGACGCAATATGATGGAAAACCACTATGCGCTTAAATTCACTCCGAAAACACTCGAATTTTGATACTCAACTGGTTTTAACCCCTGACCCCTAAAGGGAAACCGTTGATTATCAAATGAGTAGAATCAGACAGATCACTTATATTCCTGCCTGATTGCTTTTCGGAGTAAATCATACTTAAATTATTTTTTATTTGGACCTACATCAACATACTTTTCTAAGCTAGAAATCTTTACTTTTGCACCTTGATATGCTAAGAAAGATCGAAATACAGAATTATGCCATTATAGATAGGCTGGAAATCGCTTTTCCGGATGGATTGACCATCATCACCGGAGAGACAGGTGCTGGTAAATCTATTTTGCTAGGTGCACTCGGCCTTATCATGGGCAAACGAGCTGATACTAAGGTCCTTTACGACCAAGAAAGGAAATGTTATGTAGAAGCCACTTTTGATATCACTGCTTATCAACTCCATGATTATTTTACTGAAGAAGGCCTTGATTATAGTGACGAATTGCTCATTAGAAGGGAGATTGCCCCGGGTGGAAAAAGTCGTGCCTTTGTCAATGACTCGCCTGTGACTTTGGATATTTTGCAGACCTTGACGGAAGGACTGATAGATATTCACCAACAGTTTGATACGCTCGATATCCAAAAACCTGCTTTTCAGTTGCAAATGATAGATGCCCTTGCAGGGAATAAATCCTTGCTCGAAACCTATCAAAATCAATACAAATCTTACCGACAAGCCATCCGAAAACTGGATGAATTGCGTGAGAAAAACCGAAACGCTAATCAAGAAATCGAGTTCCTTTCGTTCCAAATGAATGAATTTAACCAAGCGGAACTCAAACAAGGCGAACAGGCAGACTTAGAAAATCTCCTTCAAAAACTTACTTCTGCTGAAGATATCAAAAAAAATACTACACTTCTTGTGCATGGTCTCGAAGAAGACGAAAGTGCCATCATAGGTCAGTTGCAATTGCTAAGTAATCAGTTCAGCACCATACGTCATCTCGACAAAAGTTATGAAGACGTGTATGATAGATTGCTCTCAGTACGCGAAGAACTTGCTGACATCGCCAAAGAAGCGTCGTTTATGGCTGATGCCACAGAATATGACGAAGAAGCCATACATCAGACCAATACAAGGCTAAATCTAATATATCGATTGCAAAAGAAGCATCAAGTATCAGATCTAGACGAACTGCTTGCAGTAGAAGCGAGTATTCAAAAAAAATTGGATAGTTTTTCTGACTTGACCAATGAAATTGAGACCTTAGAAAGTCAGTGTATCCAAAAAGAAACAGAACTAAGAACACTTGCAACCCAATTGTCTGAAAAAAGACAAAAGGTAATGCAAGATTTTGAAAATAATATTCATGACCTTCTCGTGAGTTTGTCTATGGAGCACGCTTATATCAAGATCAAATCATCGACACTGAAGGAGCTTTCTCCATCAGGCTTAGATGATGTGAGCATACTCTTTGCACCGAATAAAGGCAGTGAATTTCTACCACTCAAAGATACTGCATCCGGTGGAGAGATGTCTAGACTCACGTTATGTGTGAAGTCACTGGTAGCAGGTGCTATCACCTTACCTACACTAATCTTTGATGAGATAGATGCAGGTGTATCGGGCGATGTAGCTCAAAAAATGGGTGTCATTCTAGCGAACTTATCCAAAAAACATCAGATCATAACGATCACACACTCTCCACAGATTGCGGCAAAAGCACAGAGTCATTTCTGGGTATATAAGTCAGATAACGATGCTCGTACGGTCACCGCAATGAGAGAACTGAGTATCGAAGATCGAGTGACAGAAATAGCAAAAATGTTGAGTGGAAACCCACCGACAGAAGCCGCCAAAGCCAACGCCAAGGAACTTATAGGGATATAAACCAATAAGATGGTAAAAAAAATCATCAATATCTATGCGGATTCTTTTTCGGGACTCTCTCGAAGTGTCTGGCTCTTGAGTCTCATCATGCTCATCAATAGAGCTGGAGCGATGGTATTGCCATTTATGACGCTGTACTTGACTACTGATCTAGGTTTTTCGCTTTCCGCTGCTGGTTGGGTGATGGGCGCTTATGGTCTCGGAAGTATCTTGGGCGCATATGTCGGTGGTTATCTCACAGATAAATATGGATACTACCACATTCAGTTATATTCTCTGCTGATAAGTGTAATTTTTCTAGTTGCGCTCGTTTTTATCACGGATTATTATGCCATTTTGTGCATGGTTTTTTGTTTTTCGCTGGTTGCAGATACGTTGCGACCCGCCAATAGTGTAGCCATAGCCGCCTATTCAGCACCAGAAAATCGTACAAGATCATTTTCGCTAATGCGTTTTGCCATCAATCTTGGCTTTTCTATAGGTCCAGCTATGGGTGGTATTGTGGCTGGCACTTTAGGTTTTAAGTGGATATTTCTCATCGATGCATTTACCTGCCTAATGGCTGCATATATTTTATATAGATACTTACCATTCAACAAAGCATCCGTGCCTGAAAAAAAGACAGAAACTACCATCACAGGTCGATCTGCGTACAAAGACACAGAATATTTGGTATTCATTATGCTTGTAGCGTTGTATGGTATAGCATTTTTCCAATTATTCACGAGTGTGCCAGTATATTGGGAAAAAGAATGGTGTTTTTCACCGACAAAAATAGGATTGTTGCTAGCGTTGAATGGACTCATCATCGTAGTGTTGGAGATGCCATTTATCAGAAGTTTAGAGCACATCACCCGTTACATGATCATGACGAGTATAGGTTGTGGATTGTTAGTCTTGAGTTTTATGGCATTGGTAGCAGGATGGACAAGTATTATTCCTGCAGTGATATTTATCGTATTGATGTCTTTCTCAGAGATGTTTGCCATGCCATTTATGACTAATTATGCCGTATCACGACCCACAGAAGATCGTCGTGGACAGTACATGGCACTTTATGCGATGGCATATGGTGTCGCCCACATCGTAGCTCCGTTAGGGAGTATGTTGATAGCCGATCAGTATGGTTTTTATTTCTTGTATTTGGGATTGATTATGTTGAGTGTTTTGGTGGGATTATCGTTTTTTAGTTTGAGGAGACGAGTTTAAGGCTTCTAAACCGTAAACGGTAACTTAGTAAAGTTAGTTAAAAATAAACAAATAAAGTAATTAAATATAAGTTCAAAAATCATCATTTATACCAAGGGAATTCTGGAAACTTTTCCAACTGTGCATTATTAGATTTTTCCTTCCCGTTGTGTGTCTCAAAAAAACTTCGTAAATCTTTAATAAAACCAATCAATCTTGGAGTATTGATTAAATAGAGCTTTCTGTTATCAATATAACCAAATTCATTTATTGGAAAGTCCTTTAAACTCTGTTTATCTATATCATAATCTGATGTATAATACGGCAGCTATAAACCAAGTCCTGAAGCCACTCTTAATTCAAGTGATTTCCCACTTGTAATTGATAACTCTACCTTAATTGGTGCAGAAGTCTTTGTAATATCTTTATGAAACAAATGAACCCTATTTGGGTTTAATAATTTATATATTTCATCTACATTAAAAATATTATCTATTTCTATTCTATCATTATCATAATAGAAAGCAATTTTACAATGAGAATGAAACAAAATTTAGCCAGAAATTAGATTTTAATAAATTTTGCTAAGATAGTATTACTTCGAGATTTTATAAAGTATGTACCTTGGGGTAAATTATGTACATCTATACCACTTTGGGAACTTAAAAACGTATTAACTGTCTTTCCAAAAACATCAATAATCTCTCCACTTAAATCAATATTTTCTTGGATTCTTAAAATATCAGAAACCGGATTTGGAGAGATTTTGATTAGATCTTTAATCTGTTTAGGTTCGCTTGTTACATTGCTTGTTTCTGAAATCTGATACTCCCAAAGTTGATTGCCTTCATAGGCATTATTTACTAAAAAAATGGCTTTATTATCCAAATAGAACAAAAATTTAGGATAACTACCTTTAAAATCTAATTTCTGAAATGAATCTATAGAATTTCTATAATGCAAATAATCATTTCCTGCATTTACAAGCGAATTAGCATCATCAAAATAAATCGTTTCAAGTTGATCAAATCCTAAGTTATGAGATATTGTTTTTATTACATTAAAATTCTCTCCCATTTCACATAAGCTTGTTTTGAAATCTGCATCTTGTAAAATCCCGAAAACTTTACCATTTAATTTAACTGCACTTCTCCACAGTTCAGGTGGGTTTATGGTACTAGAATTTATAATCGCATCATTTAAGCAATTAAAAGTAGAGTTCTTATTTTGAATTAAAATTTGCTGTCCAGGTAGAAAATTTACTTTGCTATGATAAAATAAAATATTTTCGTTATCTATTTGAAATGGATGAATGTTAAAGTTATCATTAATTTCCAAAACTATGGAATCCTTCCCAATGTCATAAATTTTTGGACCATCTAAAACTAATTTTGTTGAATCACAAATAAATTGTAGTTTATTTCCTAAGCCTTTCACAGATAAATTGTCAAAAATTCTTACAAACTTAAAATTATTTGGCACCGAATAACCTGGCTCACATTCAATTATAATAGCATTGTCTGACGAAATCAAGTGGTATCTATTAAATCCATCTAAAATAATTTCTGACTCACCTGTTAAAATATTGTTTCTATAGTATGGTGTGGTGGAGTTTGACCTATTATAACCAAAAATAAAATTATTACTTATGTTAGTTAAATTATTAAATGGCAAATTGAGTTCAACCAATTTATTAGTTTGAATATTGTAAATAAAATTATTATAAGAATTTGAAAATGGATAATCAGAAGCAACAATGTAATTTTTGCCAGCAGGTCTAAGGTATGAAGAATGAGTAGACAATGGGAAATCTACAAGTTTCGTTATTTTGAAGTTTTTATCTATCGAATACAATTGTGGTTGGTTTATTATTCTGTTGTAGACATAAAAGTAAATTAGTCCATTGAGTAAAATGGGTTGATAAATAGAATAATTACCCCTATCTAAAATAGGTTCTGATAATGTATAATCCCTATTAAAATAAAACAAACTACTTCCATTGATGTGGTTATTTGGATAATAAAATAAGGATTTACCTAGGTTATAAAATGTTGAACGAGAAAACCCATCTGTACTGTTTTCGAAATCTTGTTCAAGTTGTATTTCACCTTTATCATCTCGAAAGGAAAAAATAGCTACTCCGTTAAAATAGCTATCTAGTTTTGATAATAAATTCCTTTCCTTAGTAATTACAGCTTCAATATCACTATTATAAAAATCCAAATCTTTTACATAATATCTTCCAACAACTTCAGTATTATAAGTATCTAAATCAAGTCTAATAAAATAAAAGCTATCTCTCTCAGCGAAAGTGGTTAAAAGCTTGTTGTCATTATCTAAAAACATTAACCTTTTATATTCCAAGTAATATTTTTCTTTTTCAAGAACGAAAAATGAATCATTTTGGGTATTATAGATAATTAAATTTGTAGCGTCAAAAATATAACTATTGCCATGTTCATATATTTGGCTAACGTTGTTCAAGTCTTGATCTTTAGTATCAGGTTTGATAATAGTTTCATTACTTTTCATGATTAATAGTTCAAGATAATTTTTGGTATTCTCCAAATATAGGACCATTAAAGTCGAATCATTAGACAGGTTTTGATAAAATGAAACTTCATCATTTAACAGTTTAAAAGTATTTCCTGATGTGCCGTCACTAGCATATAAAAATCCTAAGGTGTCTAGAAATGTACAATATTTAGATTGTCCATTATAATAATTATATATAACTTTAGTTGATAATGTGTCGATCTCTCTTGTACTCAAATTATAGCTATAAACCAATTTATTTTCTGAATTTCCCAAAATCATGTGGTTGTATGTCATTGAAATGAAATATCCATTTAAATTCAAATTCTCCAAAGTCATACTATCAACATTTACTAGGTAATTGTTATTTTTATTATCATTTAAGTGTAAATAATTGTTTTTGAAATCATATTTTGTTCTATAATCTTTCCATTCCACTTCCTCTGGCAATCTTAAAGAATCAAGATATAGGGTTAAAACATTGAATCTATAAATGTTGTCAACAGTATGAAAAATTATAAATTCTTTATTATAAATTATTCCATTAGATACTTTAGCGCCTATTTTTCTTTTATCAACTAAAGCAATAGGGTTTTTTATGTCTGATACATCATAAAGTGAAAGCTGATTATTAAAATTGATGCTAAAAAAAAGGGTCTTATCTTCTACCTTCAATAACTTAGAATTTAAGTCTTTTCCTATATGATAATAGTTTGTTACCTGCGTTTGGCCCAAAAGATTGGAATAATTAAAAATAAATAAAATCCATATTAAATATGAAATTTTGAAATGTAAATTAACTAATGTAGATATCATGTTACAATTTATTTTTTTATTAAGTACAAAATTCTTTCGAATGCAAATATAACTTAGTTTTTTATTAATTATTAACTTTTAAAAAATCACGATGGTCGCAGTTTGCAACTGCGATCCTACATTTAAAGCTAACAGGTTTTATACTTCATCGTCAACTATTTAATGGAAAAATATATATCCATGCATTTTCGACAATATTTCATGCGAAGATATTTCTTTTTGCTGAGTTTTGGTGTATCGAATTGCAAATTCTTAATGTCTGGGATCGAAGTCACAGAACTTGTGACGATCCAGCGTTACTTCGACCATCGGTTGTCATAAATCGGTGCCACAATAATCCCGAAGGGATGACAAGATTATAACATACTGCAGCTAGATGATATCGAACCCTGAAAAGGTGACATTTCTTACGATAAATTTGAAGTTTTATTAGTTACAATCCTAAAAAAACCAAATATATTCAACTACTATTTCGTAGCTGTTTCCTTTTTTATTTCCTGAATCACCTCATATAGATTGGTGTTTGAAAGCAAATTTTTGAATTTCTCTTTTTTCTCTTCTGGAATGTCAGAGTCTCTATATTTGTTAAATCTTTTGTTAATCAGCAAAATTGAATCCTTTCTACGGTCCCTTTGTCAAATGCCATCACATATTGACATTGTATTGGTTTTAGAAAAAAATCATCTTTTGCCTGTGTCAAATCACTTAAATTAAACTTACTCTTCCTCTCCTGTTTTATCAGGCTCCGCAGTCAATAATCCACGTTCGTTCAGGAAGTTAAACCACTTGATGACTTTTTTCATGTCGCTGTGGAATACCTTGTCACGATCATAATCGGGAAGAATCACTTCAAAATATTTTTGCAAATCTTTGTGAGATGCATTAGGTGATGGAATGGGAAGTTCGGCTTCTTTGTCTAGCATAGTTTGAAACACTACACTGATCTCAGTCGTATCTGTATCTGTGTATAACGCCACTGTCTCCATAGGTGTGAACTGATGCTGACGTACAGAACAAAATCTAGTTTTACCTGTGTCTAAATCTGATACCAACAATCCATTGTTTTTGGTCGCTGCTAATTTGAATAATCCAGGCAATCCGCTTACAGCTACTATATTTTTGATATTCATTTATGATCTATTTTTTAATAAGGACTGCAAAGATAGATTTTAATACAATATCATAAACCCTTAGATAGTTAAAATTTAGTTGGATGGGAATTTTTGCTTATTAACCTTCCTTTAAATCCTTTGATGTCCTAGAAAAAAACACCTATTAACAAAATACTTTGAGCGTATGCCAAAATTGCACTTTCATAAAAATTGCTTTTTTTTTCAATTAGATGATAAAAGGGGATACACCAAACTCCTTCAATTCAAATTGGTGGCAACACCCTAAAAAGTGTACATATATCCTAAGTGAAGCCCCACAAAGTTATATGATTGTCTAAATCTCTGTGCATCAGTAGTAAATGTATTTGGTATAAATCTTGCCCTAACAGCTAAATAAATACGTCCTAATCTATTAAAATCTCTGCCTACACTCAGGCCTCCAAAGTAACTGAGTCCCACATTGGTACGGTATTGATTAGGTGATGTATCTACTGATACGAATGATGTATCCGTGGCGAGTGTGCTACCACTAGCTTGCATAGATAGATTGAGCATGACACCACCTTCTATGCCAAAAGACCACATTCCCATCTTTTTTTCGTATCCGATGGCCACAGGAATATCGTACAAACTGAAGGAATGATGCGCTACCTTTTTTCCACTCAATTTGCTTTCTGTGACTATATCCCCAATGATTGTCGTCACTGTATCACCTGTTTGAGAGACGGTTACAGATATGATACCTCTAGAAGTATCTAGTTTTGTATAACTATAATCTAATTGCATTTTTTCTGTCAGACGTGCATATGAAAGCCCTGCTTTCAGATATAAAGGTGATTTCTGTTTTCTAAGTTGCAAGTATAGCGCCGCTTGGATACCTTCTAATGTTTTTTCATTTTTATTTCTAAGGTCAAACACATTATTTTGCTCTCCTGTGGTGTTTTCTAGGGTTTTTAATGGTCTGAAGTAACCTATTTCTGGTATCAATTCGATATACCATCTATGTCTGCTGGAGAATGTAGGACAAACCACCTTATCTGTAACCACTTGCGGACGATCAAAAATTATATTTGAACTTAGGTTTGACAGCATGCTGATGTCATCTATATTCCTTGTGGTATTCGATTCACTTGCTAGGGCGTCATAAGATATAGTTTGTTTTTCTGCAAGAACTTCTTTTACTTTTTGATTTTGAGTTGTTGTTATAGTTGATTTAGAACTTTGAGTTTTACCTATTTTATATAGAGATTTTGATTTATTAACACTATTATCGTTAAACATTGCCTGAGACTCAGATGATGATGTCAATTGGTTGTTGTTCATTTGGTTAGTAGAGATGATTTCATTCTGATTTTGAATAATTTTCACTTCTGATTCATTTGATTCACGTGTAGCTAGAGATTTACTATTTTCTTTAACATCAACGATACTTCCTCCTTGTAATTGACCTGATGATATATATACAAGTCCACTTGCCATTAAGATAGAGCCGATGACAAAAAACCATAACAACATCCATTTCCTGTCTTTTTTCTTATTGCCATGAATGCCATCAATCAATGCATTGATATCTAGGCTTACTTCATCTTGGCGAAGTGTATTTGCTATTTGTCTTTCGAATTTATTGTATTCCATCATCTTTATATTTTAAATGGCTATAGCTGTAAAACTATTCACCACGTTTTGCTTTTTTATTAATTCCACCAATTTATTCCTTGCCTTACACAATGCTGCCCTTGATGTGCTTTCAGTTATACCTAGCATCTCAGAGATTTCCCCGTGATTAAACCCTTCTACTACATTAAGATTAAAGACAAGGTATAGACTTTCTGGAAGTTTCTTTAAAAGTGCCATGATCTCTTCTACACCTAAGTCACTATATATATCGGGAATATTGGTTTGGCTATATTGGTCGACAACAGTCTCTTCTACAAAGTAAATCTGATGATACTTTTTGTGTATAGTTAGTGTACAAGTGACTGCGATCCTTTTTATCCACCCTTCAAATGATCCTTTGCCTTCGTATTTATGGATATACTTAAATACATTGATAAAACATTCCTGAAGGGCATCTTTTGCAAGTTCTTTGTCTGAAGTATATCTCATACATAAGGCCAAGAGCCCCGGTGCGAACTTTTGCACCAGAGCATCTTGACATGTTCGGTTTCCCTCCTTACATCCTTGTATGATATCTTGTAGACTCAAACTTTAATTCTTAATTTATTACTACTTTTTTAAACGCTATGTAACATGCTGTATTCTCATCTGTGACTACCACATAATATTCTCCTTTGCCAAGTGTTTTTGCGGCGTTTTCATTTGAGAGATCAGTATTTAGATCGTTAACCTTAAATATTTTGGTCGCTCCTACTTGACAAGATAAACAATCTGCTCCTGAATTAACCGAAATATTGATATAACCATCACTACAAGTACCACAAGTGGTATTTACAGCAGTTGCCGTTAATCCATTGACTAATTGTGGCAAAACTACCTCTTGAACGATTTCACATTGAGTTCCACCCAAAAGTACAGTAAATCTGAATGTGGTCTCGAAAATATTTGCTTTTATTGGAAAATCTATGCTCCCAAAAATATTTGTGCCAGATACAGAATAATTTCCAGATATAAACGGTGAACTTGAGATACCATACATATTCTTATCACAAGATGAAGACGTAGATGCCACAAATAATGGACCTGCGAAATCAACGCATCCCGTATTAGAACATCCATTCGCATCTGTCACAGTGATACAATAAAAACCTGGTCCATTGGGAATGATTTCAGGATTTATATCTCCCGTGGACCATAAATAAGAATATGAAGGTACACCGCCATAAGCAATAGCTGACAAAACACCTGCCGCACAATCATTACGCACGAAAACGTATGGTTTGCCACTGACTTGTTTACAAAATACCTTTTCACAATCATTCGATGAATCTGTTACTGTCACACAGTATACAGTTCCACTCTGCAATGAGTCTTGAAATTCGCCTGTAACTGTAGCTGATGTCGATAAGTTATTAGTCCATTGGTAAGTATAGTTGCCACTACCATTTCCTACCTCTACAGTTAATGTGCTTTCACAATCAAATATAAAATCTGCCGTAAGGTCACAATTAGACGCACAAACATTTAGATTTAAATCTGAACTAGACCCAGAATTTATTGTAAATGTGGCACTTGTATTATTATTTTGCACATTAAAACCAAAAACTTCAAATGGCGCATCATCTCCACATAGGTAAGATGTGATGTCATATGAAAAACTTCCATCTTCAGCTGCCTCAAAAATAATAGTGGCTTCATTTACCTTCACGACTACAATTCCGTTTTCTACAGGTACGCCATTGCAACTTATTGTACCTTCGATAATGTCAGATGGTATATTCTGAATAATGATGTCATCTAGTAATACATTATTTTCGAATGGTCCTGCGGTGAATGTATGCATTTCATTTTGACATTGATAATGATTAATAGTAAATGTGAGTACCTTACCTTTTGGCATCTTACCACAAAACTCTCCATTGCTATTTGTATATCCATAGCCCACACCCAGACCATCAGCTTCAACCTGAACACCAATATTGACTACTGGGCTTCCATTTTGATACAGTACTTTACCACATACATTGATTAATGGAAAAGGAGCATCACAGTTCCAAAAGCTAAAATGGCTTACTTCTGCAACATACACATCATTCTCTAAAGTAGCAAATCCTTCTTCTTTCCACCAGCCTTTGTCCTCATCAAATGACCAAAGCTGAATCTGTGCTGGTTTGGCAGTAGTAACAACTGGAAATTCAATTCTAGCCTTTTTGCCTGGTTTAAGGTTTAATTCATTACCATCATTGTCACGTAACTCAATAGCTACCATACCTAGGGTACCAAGAATGACGGTATTTCCATTGGCCGCATCAGCTATCAAGCCACCTGGCATAATATTTCCTAATTCACGATCATTGGGATTTAGGTATTTGGCAGTAACATTTACTTTTCCCTCGTGGGATAATCCATCAGCTTTTACTATTGCATCAGCTGGAAAAACGACCTTACCACCACCAGTAATAGCTACAGAACCACCAACATTACTAACGAAAGATTTGCCTGACTCTAGTGCCAAAAGTTTAATATATGCGTAATTGGTGGCGTCGATATTAGGGTAAACCATATCAGAACCAAGCATATAGCCATTTTTCAATACTTTTATAAAAGTACCTTGTTTGTCCATTTTAGTATTTTTAAAAATAAAAACACCGTGTTGGTTCGTTTTTGTCTGACCACTATATGTCATAACTATGGCATCTGATACAGGTAAGTTTTTTTCGTCATAGACATAACCGATGATATCACTTTGGATTTCTTCAATAACTTCGGCGGTAAATTTTTCTGATATAATCGGTTTGTTAGTTGAAAATTCATCCTTGTGACATGACATCAAAAGTAGGAAAAAGATGATGAAAACAAAATTTATAATTCGCATGATAAAGACGCTTTTATGGAATATTAACTAAGATTGACTCTTTTGTACAAAAGTAATATCTATAAGAATGCGAAAATACGATAAACGCTCCTCAAAGGTGAAAAAAAAATATCTAAATATTTTTTTCGTGATATGTAAAACTTTAAATACACATAAAAACGAGTTGCCACTTAAAATATAAGCTCATCTCAGATGCTAAGCAACTCGAAGGTTGTCTTCTTAACTCATAACAATAAAAAAGGGGAGAACATTACGTCTCCCCTTTTTATAAAATGCTTTACTACGACTGCAATCATGCAATCTGCAAATTTACTATTATTTCTGTACCATTACTTTTTTAGTAGCAACACCTTCATTCGTGTGGATCAAAGCGCTGTACGCACCTGCTGGAACACTACTTAGGTCAAGCTTAAGTCTTGAATCAAGTACATTATTGTATGATTTGTTAGCTACAACTTTACCATCCATACCTACTAATTCTACTCTTACATCGTTAGATACATTTTCTAATGTGATGTCGATATATAATTCATTAGCAGCAGGGTTAGGGAAAGTAGTCACTTGGATATTTGTTTTGATGTCATATGTAGAACTAATTCTTGTAACAATGAAGTCTAAATAAGCCATAGACCACGCACCGAAGCCTTCATTTCCTGTTCTAGTGTAACTTCTACTTCTAATGTCTTCATAACTGCCATCAATTCCACTTAGACTTGTGAAAGTACCAGCAATTCTATTTAATTGTAAAGAATCTAATACAAAATTTGTAGGTGCAGGGTAAACTGATCTGTCGTAAGCATCATTACCTGCACCACTATGTTGCAATAAAGTATATCTAGGTGCGGACCCATCAAATGGCGCCGTATGTGCTGTTACAAAATAAGAAGTATTGTCTTCTAATATCATCCTTTCTTCACTAGGTCCACCTTCAGCATCTGGAGCAAAAACTGGTACCGTAAAACTTCTCAAATCAACGATGCTTTCATCATCTGTAAATATTGCTCCTGTACCAACTAATTCTCTTCTATCAGGATTTTCAATTCCAATAACTTCGTTTAACTTATATACATCTATAAAGATAGCACCTGCATTTCCTCCTGATACTTCATCAACTGTGTTAGCAAGTCCAAGAGTCACACCATCAACTCTGTAGTCTTCTCCACCATTTACTACATAATACACATTACCCATAGAGTAATAATTACTTACAGTTACTACCCAACTATCAGCTATATCTTCTAGATATACAAGACCTCTTTCCTCCTCAGATAACAAATTACCAAAAGTTTTATCGGTAACATAAAATTCGAAATCAGCCACATTGTTTCCATTATTAGAAGCTGGTTCATCAGGAGATGAAATTACATAGCTACCAGTATATTTACCAACTATTCCTGGTGGAGTATAAAAATTAGCAAAAATCTCATTTTCTACAATCGTAGCACCACTTACTGTACCGTATTCATTCTCTAAAGTTTCAATTACAACACCAGCTGCATCCTTAATCTCAACCGTTAATTTTGTATCGTTTGCCTCTGTATTACCTACATTTTCAATGTCAGCCATTAATGGAATCTCTGACACCTGATCTTTAGGCACCTTGACAGAAGGTGCAGTTGAGAACCATCCTTTATTAACTCTAACGTCTACAATTGTTCTATCGATCATCATGACATCATCTAATACAAAAGTGTAAAAGTCTGCATTATTGACTGTAAATCTCACTCTACAGTTTTCTTTGTTTGCGAACTCTGGTAATGGATAAATAACAGTCTCTGGTAAGGCAGTGGTATTTATTGCATTACTCGTAGCTATAATAGCTGGATCAGACCAGTTGCTACCATCGAAAAATGAAATTTGTGCATTACCATTCAATCTATTATGAAACATAGTAAATTGAAGTATGATGTTATTTTTTCCTCTACAATCAATCGGAGGAGAAATAAGACTAGATGTATATCTAAAGTATGGCTGTGCTAAGGTAGGGTTATCTATTGTCTGTAGCGCTTCGATATCCATTACTGCTGTACCATTACATTGAGTCGTAGACTTTATGTTGTTATCTGTAAAACCTCTTGCAGTTCTCGGAAAACCTGATTCAGAGTGGTACCAAGTAACTTTAGAATTTAGGGCAGTATCTAGGTTTTCGATAATCCAATCATTCAAACCACCATCAAAGTCACCTTGTCCTTTTACATTTCCCCAAAAAACATCATTTTCATATGTAGGTTCACATTCCATTGGCATATTAAATAATTCTACTTCGCCAACAGTTCCAGCCAAAATTGCAGTTCTAATTAACTGACAATCAGCATTTGACATCATGTATGTATTAATGGTTTGCTTTAAGCCTAGTTCACCACCTGTAATTTGATTCGGGCCAGTTCCTGTCGCTGTGTTGCAAATAATTACTGCAATTGCCCCTGCCTTTATAGCATTATCAGTTTTGATAGATATACCACAAAGGTTTCTATCAATAAAAGCAACCTTTCCAGTTAAGTCATTAGTGATCGTCTCACAACCATCATTAAATGGTGCTGTGCCGTCTACTGCAAACTCAGCAACTGCTTTAAGCGGCTGAGATTTTACTGCACCCCAGTTAAATCTTTGAATGTTATAATCCCCAGCTATACCTACTGGAGCAGTAATCTTTAGTTTATTCACTTGAGCCATCATATTGAATGACACAAATCCCAAAACTACTAACATTAAATTTTTTGTAAAAAATCTACGCATAATAAAAATTTTAAATTTGGTTTATATTAATAAAAATCCATTTGCAGGACGTAAAATTAGACATAATTGTTGAATTAAAATGTCTTTAAGGATACATTTTTACGTTTTAATTCGTTTTTTTTGCTTTAATCTTTGTAGTATATTAAATAAACAAAATATGATTTTCTAGTAATTTTGGTATTATATTCTGCTAGTCACATTACAATGAGTATCAAATAAATTTAAAGCTACAATAATATGTAAAAATCAGAATTATATTCTAAATGTAAAAAATTATACCTTTTTTCACTTAAAAGTATAAGTTTTTAGTTCGTCTTCGAGATTTTTCCGATCTATGGATACTACGCCTGGTTTTTCGCATACTTGTCCACCAGCTGTATTTGCAATCTTTGCTATCTGAAGCAAAGGCACATTTTTTAAATAACATAAACATAATACACTGATCACGGTATCACCTGCACCACACACATCAGCAATTTTTCTTGGCGTTGTACTATATTTTTCAGATTGATGACTGTCATTCACATAAATCCCTTCGCTACCTAGGGTTATAAATGTTATTTTATGAGATAATCTAAGACGTATTTGCTGATCTATGAAGTCAAAATCTAATACATTTAAACCCAATGCTTTTAGAATTTCCTTTTTATTTGGTTTGAAAAAGGTACAGTTTCTATACTCAAAAAAGTTTTTTTCTTTAGGATCTACAAAAGTTGGGATGTCATAATCATTACACAATTCGATGATAGACTGGATATTTTCAGAAGTCAAAAGTCCTTTGTTGTAATCTTGTAAGATTACTCCGTTGATAGCACTCGAACCTACTAAGGATTTACAAATACCCACTATAGACTCTGCTTGTTCATTACTAATATCAGCTGTGTCTTCATGATCTATACGGAGTAGATGTTGATTATTGGACATGACTCTAGTTTTCAAGGTCGTTTTTCTTCCCGCAATGGTTTGATATTGGAAAGTCAAATTGGGAACATCACCCATCATTTTCACCAAAAGATCTCCTTCTACATCGTCTCCAATAATAGATAATACAGTCACTTTGGCCCCAAGGGCGCACAAATTAAGCGCAACATTAGCTGCACCGCCCAGTCTATTATCTATTTGTTCCATAGCTACGATAGGTACAGGCGCTTCTGGCGAAATCCGTTTCACACTACCAGAAATATATCTATCTATCATGACATCACCAATGACTAAAATATGTAAATCACGAAAATCAGGTAATTGATTATCAATGTTTTGCATCATCTAAGTTTTTATAATTTTGTACAATATAAGGGTCTATAGTAGACAAGATGTCATCAGTGGCACCTTTATTTTGGTAAAAATATTGAGAAAGTCCGTCAGAAATAGCTTGACAGGCTGAATGATCGTGCTCTAATGAATGAATCATCTCGGTCATTTCTAAAGATTTATTTACAGTGAAAGCAAGCTCCTTATTAGTAAGGTATAGTGCTTCATTAAACTTTTTGAAATTGGGTCCGAAGAAAACGGGTAATTTAAATACCGCTGGCTCTAGGATATTGTGGATGCCATTCTGAAATCCTCCACCTACAAAAGCATATTTGGCTATCTGATATAATCCTCCCAACATTCCGATATTGTCAATGATCATGACCTTCTGATGCCATTCGCAATCAGAATATAAGTCAGAAGGCACATTGATGGCTGATCTGATCTTTTGAATATTGGACATAGAAATATCGTGTGGTGCTAAAATATGCATCATTTCGGGAAACTTTTTAATGCAGTCCGAAACTACAAACATATCCGTCATCCAAACACTGCCATAAACAATCGTAGTTATAGACGTACAATAATTCATAATATTTTCAGGAATCTCGGCTGACTTAGATCTTTGTATCACTCTATCTACGCGTGTATCTCCAGAAATAGTGTTGTTGATAATATTATGCTGTGAAAGTATGCGAGAAGAATTCTCGTCTTGCACAAAGATTTGTTGATATTTTGCTAGTATTGACAAAAATGGTCTAAACAATGGTGAAAAAAAGTAATTACCTGAACGAAAGACTGCTGAGACTAGAAAAACATTAATTTCCTTTTGTGTAAGAACATTTAATAAATTCCACCAAAATTCATATTTGACAAAAATCACCATTGATGGGTCAATGAGTTGGATTAGCTTTTTATTATTGGAAGGTAGGTCACTTGGTAAGTAGATGACTGCATCTACCCTATCGTAGTGCTTCATAATTTCATAACCCGATGGAGAATAAAAACTCAATAAAATAGGCATTTGGGGATATTTCAACTTCATTTTTTCTATCAATGGTCTGCCTTGTTCAAACTCACCTAAGGATGCACAATGTATCCAACATGCCTTTTTGTGGTTATGAGAAAATGTTTCTAAAATACTCCAAGTCTGCTTTCTACCAAAGTACATTGACGCCAATTTAGGACTAAATAATCTGCCAAGGTAGATGTAAACATTACCAAGGTGGATGGCCAAAGTGTAGAAAAAAAACAAAAAATATGACATGAAATATCAAATATCTGAATCAATAGAAACACAAAAGTGATACTTTTTGACCAAAGGACACTATTTAGTCTCTTTATTTTTACATTCTATTATAATTACTCTATGGTCTAATACAAAATAAGACGACAGTTAGGCAACACACCGAAATGAATTTCGGTGACCAATAAAAAAAAGCCTTCCAAAAATTACTTCAGAAGGCTTTTTTATAAATTATTTTATAATGATCTTATAAGAAAGGAGCAATTACTAATGCTACCACTGACATCAATTTCAATAATATATTAAGTGAAGGACCAGATGTATCTTTGAATGGATCACCTACTGTATCCCCTACTACAGTTGCTTTATGAGGCTCAGAACCTTTGTAATACATTTTACCTTGGATCTCTACACCTTCTTCAAACATTTTTTTAGCATTATCCCACGCACCACCAGCATTAGACTGGAAGATAGCCATCAAAACACCACAAGATGTAACACCTGCTAGCAATCCACCAAGCATTTCAGGACCTGCATCACTTCCAAATAATTTTGGCCCAAAACCGATAACTACTGGTGAAATGACCGCCAAAATACCAGGTACAACCATCTCTCTGATAGAAGCTTTGGTAGAGATTTCTACACATTTACCATATTCTGCTTTGCCATCTGCTGCATCAAAAATAGCTTGATCAGCTGCTGACCATGTTTTGTGGTCTGAGCCATCATTTTTCTTCATGACTGCAAGCGCCGCTTTTAATTCTGGAATATCTGCAAATTGTCTTCTTACTTCCTGAATCATGTCCATAGCCGCTCTACCTACTGCATTCATAGAAAGTGCAGAGAATAAAAACGGAAGCATTGCTCCAATTAATAAACCACCCATAACCTGTGGGTCAGCTACATCTATTGCTTCTAACTTAGTGATGGACATATATGCTGCAAATAGAGCTAATGCCGTTAAAGCTGCAGATCCAATTGCAAAACCTTTACCAATTGCCGCTGTCGTATTCCCTACTGCATCCAATTTATCTGTCTTTTGTCTCACATCTTTAGGAAGATCTGCCATCTCTGCAATACCGCCCGCGTTATCAGCTATCGGTCCATATGCATCTACTGCAAGTTGGATACCTAAGTTTGACAACATACCTACGGCTGCAATCGCAATACCATAAAGACCTGCACACTGATGTGCACCTATGATAGCTGCTGCCAATACCAAAATCGGCAGTGCTGTAGATTGCATACCTACGCCAAGACCAGCAATAATGTTTGTTGCAGCTCCAGTAAGTGATTGATTTACGATAGATTTAACTGGTTTTGTACCCGTACCTGTGTAAAATTCTGTGATAATACCGATAGCCAAACCAGCTACCAATCCAATAATCACAGCCCAAAACACACCCATAGAAGTATATTCAAATCCTTTAGCATCTGTCCATGTTGCAGGAAGCATCCATTGTACGATAAAAAATGTAGCTGCAAGCATTAAAGCCGCAGCGATTAACTCACCTCTATTTAAAGCTTTTTGTGGATCACCACCTTCTGCAACTTTTACAAAAAATGTACCTAAAATAGATGTAAGAATTCCAACACCTGAAAGTACTAAAGGTAGTAAGATTGCATTTAAGCCATTAAAATCATTTGTATTTTCAAAACCACCCATACCTACGAAAACAGCACCTAGTACCATCGTACCTATGATCGCTCCAACATAAGATTCAAAAAGGTCAGCACCCATACCCGCGACATCACCTACATTATCTCCTACGTTATCAGCAATGGTGGCAGGGTTAAGTGGGTGATCCTCAGGTATTCCTGCTTCTACTTTTCCTACTAAGTCAGCACCAACATCGGCAGCTTTGGTATAAATACCACCACCTACTCTCGCGAAAAGTGCGATAGATGAAGCCCCAAATGAAAAACCTGTAAGTACAGTGATAACTTTATTGATATCACCTGCCCACATATTATTAAACAAGGCAAATAGAAGACCAAGACCGAGCAACCCTAGTCCTACAACACCCATTCCCATCACAGATCCACCAGCAAAAGCTACTTCAAGAGCTTTACCTAAGCTAGTTCGCGCTGCATTGGTGGTACGGACGTTAGCTTTTGTTGCTACTTTCATACCTATGAACCCAGCCAAAGCTGAGCAAAAAGCACCAATGATAAAAGACACACCAACCAATGGCGATGATGCTTCACTCATTCCTCCTATTCCCATAAGGACTGCTACTACCACCACAAAAATAGCTAATACTTTGTATTCAGCTCTTAAGAAGGCCATCGCACCATCAGAAATACTCTTGGCAATACGTGCCATTTTTTCTGTTCCTACTTCCTGCTTTGTTACCCATGCACTTTTCCAAAAAGTAAATAGGAGTGCAAAAACACCAAAAACAGGGATTAAATAGATCAAACTTTGTCCCATAATTTGTTGATTATTCGTTAATAATTATTAAATCGTTGTTAATTAAGAGCGCAAAAGTACATTTTCTATATTATATTACAAAAAATAGTAAAAAGACTTTACCAATAAATATTTGCATCTTAGATTAATGTACCAATTATTTCATAACTAAACTGACTAAAATATTAATTACCTTTACGCCTTTATGAAACGAGAGTTCACGATAAACATCATATTGCTGGTCATTATTAATTTATTGATAAAACCTGCTTATATCTTTGGAGTTGATGCCCGAATACAGAATTTAGTGGGTATCGAATCATATGGAATGTATTTTGACTATTTTAACTTTGTTTTTCTTTTTCAATTTTTGAATGATCCCGGATTGCAAAATTGGAATGCACAGCATGTACCAAAAAACAGAGAACAAGTAGGTACAAATTTAAGAAATCTACTTAGCATTAAATTAATATTTGGGTTACTATTTACTAGCATTACATTAATTTCTTCCTTTTTTGTGGGCTATGACAATCAAATGATGATGCTATTTTTATGTTTGAATATGATATTGAGTACATTATTTATATTCTTGAGAGGGACAATTGCAGGATTAGGGCATTACAGAGTTGATAGCTTTCTCTCGGTTTTGGATAAAGCACTTATGATCGTAATACTAGGCTACTTGGCTTGGATTTCTTCTTATCAAACTCGTTTCGAAATATCGGCCCTTATTTATGGACAAGGACTAGCTTACCTGATAGCTTGCATAGTTGCAGGTGTTTTTCTATATAAAAATGTAAAATGGAAATCTAATGCATTTACTTTTAAATATCTGCTTGATGTCCTAAAATGGAGTGCACCTTATATTTTGATTCTTATATTTATGACCTCATACAATAGACTAGATGGTGTGATGCTTGGCAGAATGATAGATGACAATAGTTATCAAGCGGGCGTATATGCCACCGCTTACAGGTTTTATGATGCTGCTAACATGATAGGTTATCTATTTGCAGCGCTACTCTTACCGATGTTTGCTGCCAATATGAATGATCACAAAACTTTACATACTCTGAAAGAAATAGGTCTGAGATTTGTAGTTTTAAGTGCTGCCATGATTGTATTGAGTATCGTATTTTATGGAGAAAATATGTTGGCTATTTTATTTGATGAGTTCACACCAGAGTTTGTGGTAGTCCTTAGATTACTAATTTTGAGTTATTTTATGGTTGCTGTTGCTTATATATATGGTACCATGCTTGTAGCTTGTGGAAAGGTCAGATATCTCAATTATTTATTTGGTATTGGATTATTATTGAATATCTTATTGAATTTGTTCTTAATACCAAACTATATGGCAGTAGGAGCTGCCGTGGCTACCCTGATAACACAAACTGTTGTATTGGCAGGTCAAATTTTTCTTGTAAAAAAAGAAATAAAGATTGGTACATCCATAAATGAAATTTTGAAGATTTTCGCATTTGGAGCCATAAGCACAGTACTTTTTTACGTCTTAAATATATCATTAGCTTTACATTGGACGGTAGTACTTAGCATTAGTATATTAATTTGTTTACTTTTGTCGTTTATTTTAAAAATAGTAGACAAACAGGAAATTTTCCAACTCTTAAGGAGAGAAAAATGACCTACAAATTTCAATTTATTTAATAGTTAAGAAATTTTATGGACAACGAATATAACTTATCTGATTTATTGTCACAATTACTTAAATGGAAGAAACAACTCATTTGGGCTGTTGCCATCATATTCACAATAAGTGTTTTAGGTAGTTTGTTAATGCCAAATTATTATCAGGCAGAGACTACTTTTTATGCAGCTAGCCCCGATCTTGCCAAACCCATTCCCATTGGTGATGATGAGAAAGATGTGCGTATTTATGGAGATGATAATGATCTTGACAGGTTATTTACAATCGCTTCTTCATACGATGTTTTGTTTTTTTTGATAGATTCTTTTGATTTATATACCCATTATGACATAGATAAAGACAATTCAAAAGCAAAATTTAAAGTAAAAGAAGAACTATTGGCCAATTATAAAACTATTAAAACAAAGTACGGAGCGCTATTGCTCATCGTAGAAGATAAGGATCCTGCCATGTCTGCCAAAATTGCTAATGCTGCTAGAGAAAAAATAGAACAATTAGCTCAGAATATAGTCAAAGAAAGTCAAGGCAAACTTATCTCAAATTATGATGCCAATCTAATCAAAAAACAAGTACTCAGTGACTCCTTAGGTAAAGCATTATTGAGACTAAAAGAAACGGCAGGAATTTTTGACTCAAGAAGCCAATCGGGGATTTATACAAATTTACTTGCAGAAGCAACTTCAGACTTAGAAGACGCTAATGGTAAAGTCAGTTTTTACAAAAAGTATCCAGCCTATAGAGACTCGGTCATCAGATATATGGCGGTAGCTATGGGTGCCCAAGGCAAAATCCAGAAAGCCACCAAAGAGCTTGAAAGATATGCACCCGTCATCTCGGAAGTAAGACAAATGGAGCAAGAACAAGGTAGGTTGCACGATCAGATAAGTTTAGACAAAGAAAGACTTAAACAACTTAGTGCCACATATAATGCCCCGTTCTCAGCCTTACATATAGTAGAAAAAGCAGATATTCCGGTCCAAAAATCAAGGCCAAAACGATCTATCATAGTACTTCTAGCCACCATGATAGGTTTTATGTTGAGTTGTCTTGCTGTCTTCGTTTTAGAAAATATAAATAGACCTGCACTACAGAAAAATGCGTAGCATGTCTAATGAGTCAATAATATTGGGGATTCACAACCACAAGATATTCAAAGGATTCTTGGGTCTGCTGGTATTTTGTACGCTCGCTTCTATATATACTGAAAGCTACTTACCATATCTTTTACCTACGGGAATTATAGGGATTGGTTTGATTTATGACGATTATAGAAGATTATTCTACTTGATATTTGCAGTTTTACCTTTTTCTGTAGAAATGTATTTTGAAGGAGCAGGACTAGGTACGGATTTACCTTCAGAACCATTGATGCTTCTTTTGACGGGTATTACAATTGGTACACTTTTAACAAGACAATTTTCCTTAAAGACCCATTATGTAACGCATCCTATATTTCTAATGATCGTTCTACATGTTTTTTGGATTTTTGTCACAACCATTAATTCTTCATTCTTGCTAATTTCCATAAAGTTGTTCTTAGCCAAATTGTGGTACATCTTGCCTTTTTTTATATTGCCATTGATTTTTGTGAGACACAATTATGACTTAGAGAAAGCATATAGGATTTTGTATAAATTTCTTTTTGTTGCCATTCTTATTGTGCTCGTGAGACATGCTCTTCTAGATTTTAGCTTTGCTGCTAGTTATGAAGTTGTCCGCCCATTTTTTAGAAACCATGTCAATTATGCCGCCATTTCTGTAGTTTGTCTACCTTTTGTTTGGGCCTTTATGAGAATTAATAGCTTAAGAAAAGTATCAAATAAACTGATGATTTTTGTTTTTATGACCTTCATTACAGGCATATATTTTAGTTACACTAGAGCTGCGATTCTATCTATGGTCATTGCTATTGGGGCTTGGTATATTATTAGTTTTAGAAAAGTAAAACATGCTCTCTTTGTCAGTTCATTTATAGCATTAGTGGGCATCATATATCTTTCATGGGATAATAAATACATGGATTTTGCGCCTAATTTTGAACGAACGATTACGCATACTGAGTTTGACAATCTGATAGAAGCTACTTACAAACTTGAAGATATATCATCTATGGAGCGTGTATATAGATGGATGGCAGGTATAGAAATGATCAAAGATCGTTTTTGGTTTGGATTTGGGCCAGGTACTTTTTATTCAAATTATAAAGCATACTCCATATCACGATTCCAGACATATGTAAGTGACAACCCTGATCAATCTGGGATACACAACTATTTTTTAATGACATGGGTTGAGCAAGGTTTCATAGGATTTATATTATTCATAGCATTATGTTTTATCTTATTGATAGAAGGCGAGCGAGTATATCATATTTGCACGGATAGGGAAGACAAATATATAATCATGGCATCTACACTAGGATTTATCATCATTTTTGCCATGTGTTTAATCAATGATTTGATAGAAACAGACAAAGTAGGCCCATTCTTTTTCTTTAATGCTGCAATCATCATGTTTTTTTCATGGAAATATTCAAATGCTTCAAAAAGTAACATTGAATGATAATAAACATCATTATTCTAATTTCTACAGAAAAAATTCAGCAACATTTATTCAAGCATCATGGTTCAAGTTGGTAATTTAATTTAAAAATAAATAGGTGTCTACACATAAAGATCAAGACATTAAGTCTGTATTGGAAAATCTGAAACTTTCCAAAATTTTTCTACCGACAATCATTGGTATTGGTGTGGTCGTTTGGTTGATGAGTAGACAACTTGATGTCTCTGAGCTCGCCAAACTTGATAAAAGTGCCCATACTATCTTTTGGATCTTGATGGCAGTATTCATGTATGTGCTTAGGCATTTATTCTATGCATGGAGATTAAGAATTGCAACTGGATATGCATTTTCTTGGCTAAAAGCAATCCAACTAATTGTCATTTGGGAATTTTCCACAGCGGTATCTCCGACTAGCGTCGGTGGTGCAGGTGTTGCATTTTTCCTATTAGCACAAGAAAAACTATCAGGTGCAAAATCTATATCAGTTGTCCTTTACACCATGGTGATAGATACGATGTTTTTTGTATGTGCATTGATAGTTTTGTATTTATCTATAGGTCCTATTATGATCCGACCAGGTATGGTCGAATTTAGTGACATAGATGGATACGGTATTACCTTTCTTACCGTATTAGGGTTTATGGGGATCTATGGGTCCATTTTCTTTTATGGCCTATTCATCAATCCAGTCGCTATAAAAAGGCTGTTAATTGTGGTAAGTAGGTTTCCATTGCTGAAAAGGTTTAGAACAGAATTGCGCAATACTGCTTATGATGTGGTGACATCAGCCAAAGAAATACAACAAAAACCAGCTAGTTTTTTCTTAAAAACATTTGGTTGTACTATGGGAGCTTGGACGGTGAGATTTATAGCTATCAACTGTCTTATCATAGCATTTGTAGCAGACTACGACTCCACTCCATATGACAACTTCATTATTTTTGCTCGGTCTATAGCCATGCATACTATAGAAGCGTTTAGTCCTACACCTGGCGCTGCTGGAGTAGCTGAATTTTTATTTGGTGGGTTTTTTACAGATTATATTCCCATTGGACTTGCAGCATTGATAGCATTAGTTTGGAGATTGATCGGATATTACTCTTATCTGATAGCAGGTGTTATTATTATTCCAAATTGGTTTGTAACGCTTCGTGAAAGAAAAAGACTAGAAAAAGAAGGTATTGTAAATGAGTTATAAATCAAAAATCCATTCCTATACTTAAATAGAATTTAGGTTTTTGTACTTCTCTTGTTTCTATTCCCCAAGCATAGTCTCCTTTGATAAAATATCCAAGAAATTGAGTACGCAAACCTAATCCATAACCCATAACAAGAGGATCTCTGAAGTATTCTATCTCCAAATTTATTAAAGGTGGACTAGTCACCGTGACACTATTCAGAGGATTCTCTGGACCGAAAGGTGATGTACCATGCCATGCAAGTCCTGCGTCATAAAAACCTACAAGCTGCATATTTCTAAAGAAGGTAGATCCTCGATTCTTTCCTAACAAATATTGAAAAAATGGAATCCTTAATTCAGTATTTGTCAATACATACGTTCCGCCATTTCTAATATTATTGTCGAAACCACGTAACTGAAAAGCATTGGCTTTATAAGCAAAATCAGCATCGTCAGGTACTGGAATACTATTATCAAACTTAGGCAACAACCAGTTTTCCATTCCACCAAGATAATATAGCATTTTTTGGGATCCAATGGAAGTTGCTCCCGCAGCTCTAATGGCCAGCACTGATTTGCTTAATACAGGAATATAATGTCTTGCGTCAAAACCAATAATGCCTGTAAACCCAAGTGAAGGATCAAAGCTAAAACCATCAATAACTTGCATATCAAATTGATTGATAGCTTCTACATATATTTTGTATCTCGTACCATGTTTAATATTCATTGCGGCATCATACGTGTTGTCAAAAATATATTCTAATTTTAGACTAACCCTTTTTTCATTCACTGCTGGAGATAAAAAAGAACTATTTTCTGTGCTTAGCTGCAAAAATCTATCTAAACGCAATGATCCCGTCGCTCTGATACTACGATAAATATCAAAAGGATATTTTATTTGGTAAAGACCCAGCAGTGTTGTTTTTTTGGATCTTGTAAGAAAATTGTTATTAGGATTTTGGGCATTGTTATACTTATTTGACTTCCTATACAATGCTATTCTCTTATCAATTCTAGATTTCTTATTATCAAACACCAAAAAATACTCTGATCCCATAAATGTCGTGGGAATCCTGACACCGCCTACTACTAAATAATCTTCAAATAAGTCTTCAATATTTGCCTTAAATAGAATCCCTAATGGTGTCGTAAGCAATTGTTGCCTATCGCCAGTATAACTTTCTAAGCCTTCAAACAAAATATCATTGTCCATTTTGGTGGTAATGTTATTAAGGGCAAAACGTTTGTTTGCGGTATAAGCTCTCGTGTTATTATACGGTTCTACCCTTTTGGTGATTTCTGAATTTTGTTTGACATTAATATTCAAGACTGAAGGTGCATCATTACTCAATTTACTTCTTACAGGCTCAATATTTTGAGGGTCAAGAAAATTACTTTGGAATAAAAATCCAGGCTCTATTACCTTTGTTTTAGGCAATTCTTGAGTCGCAGCAGGTGTTGATATTATTAGGGGATTACTATCACTGCCACCACGTGTTTGGGTTCTATTTGGTGAGACCTTGGTATTGACATCTTTATTTTCTATAAAAAACTTATACATACCGTCTTTGTAGTAGGTTGTGGCATATGTGTTTTGATTAGATATGCTATGATGTCTTATGATGTTTCTATCAAGATTAGATAGTGGATAAGAAATATTTTTTTCAATATCATAGATATAAGTATTATTTATCCCAGATGCATCAGCTAAATAAGCGATATGATTATCATCCATTAAGTATGGAAACATTTCACTAGTATAGGTTGTATTTGTAATTCTCTCCATTTTTTTCTCATCAAATGGTAAAAAGAAAATATCAAAATTGTCTACAGGCAATATCGTATCCAGTCGAAGGTCTAGAAGGGTATCTGTAGCGCGATTAGAGCTAAAAAGCATCCCTTTCTTACCCTTGTAAGTAATATATTCAGCATGAAGATCATCATAGAAATCATTGGTGAGACGGAAATAATTTCGATTCTTTGATTTATAGTGGTATAAGTCTGAAAAACCATCCAAACTAGCTGAAAATACATAATCCAAATCATCTATATAACTCATCGAATAGATTCTCTGGAAATCTGTTGGGATAAGTTGTTCCATTTTTTCATCTTTAGTGATATTGTATTTCATGAGCTTTATGACATCTCTATGTTCGTACAATATGCTTACTTCTTGTTTTGTAGGATGCCATGCCAAAATTGGATAGTTATAATCAGTTTCTTGGAATACATTTTTATACCCATACTTTAATATTCGTTTTTCTTTGCCCGTGGTCAAATCTCGGATTACAACTCTTAGCTTACCTTGATCATTATAAGAATATAACAATTTGCTTCCATCGGGGCTCAATTTTATATTGCTGATAGGCGAATATTTTTTATTAGATAGTCTTATTTCTGAATCCGCAGCATTGGGCACAAACTTACCTTCTTCTTCTACATAATATTGGCTGTAAAAATTCTTCCAATCTTCCTTAAGTGTTGTGAGATTGGCATTCAGAATGTACTCAAAACTATTTTCTGTACCGCGGCTTATTTTAGTCAGATATAGTAAATTTGAAATAGCTGATTTACCATAATTTTGTTCAATATAAAACCAAAAAGAATGGCCAGCAACCCTAGGATGTTCTTCAGCTAATTTATCAAAATTTCTAAATTTTTCTTTTCTAGCCCAAATATCTCTGAGTTCGTCTTCGATCAGATGATTCCAACTAGATCCAGAATAAGCCACTACACCTTGTTTGTACCATTCAGGTATATTCATTAAAACGGCATTTTGAATGATTTCCTGAAGATTAGACCCAAAAAGCATATTGTTAAAATAGACTGTTGCTATCCCTTCTTTGATCTTTTGTCTCAAATTCTGATGATTTCCATCAAAATAAACAAACATCTTATTTCCTACTATTTTTGTTTCGCCCGTTTTGTTTGTAAATGATTCCTCCGTACCTATATTACTTTGTTTTAGGTCTGAAACATCTACATAAACGATGATTTCTATTTTATCATTAATGCGATGCTCTAATACTTTTTGGATCTCATCATGATCTATTTCAGCTAATTGTATTACTGGTTGGGCGATAAAACGAGCTTTCCCATACCAATAGGTAATAAAATTTGGTGTTTCATATTGCCACCAATTATTAAAATCATCATGATACTGTACTCGGTTTTTACCAAACTCAGTATTAATGCTTTGACCAGAAACGGCAAAAACAGCTATAAGATTCAAAAATATAAAAGCGAATCTACTCACCTGTTTATTTTTAATTAGTTAAAATTGTCATATTCAGCACACTTTGATGGATAAACGAAACAATACTTATCCTAACGCATCCATCAATATGTGTTGCAAAGTACAACTTAGTAACAAAAGCCGCAAATAAATGATTTAAAAATTATGTCAATTTACATTGTTACGACAATTTAATCATTTGTAAACAAAATATCTACAAAAAACTTAAGTCGAAATTCCCTTTCAAGAGATTCAAATTCGCTCTTTATAAAATAAAAAACTGTCTTCTATCACATCATTATCTACTTCCACATCGTAGCATGCATGACCTACATTTTCTAGTAATGCAAACTTAATGGCTCCATTGTAGTTTTTTTTGTCACTACGCATTAAGGCGATTAGTTCTTCTTTTGGTTTAAGATATTTTGGGTTATGTCCATAGATTCTGGTGATCGTATTTCGAATATCAAATAATTCAGTCTCCGTGATATTCCCTATTCGATATGATAAGTAAGATTCGCTGACCATACCTATAGCAATTGCTTCTCCGTGCAAAAGTGGGGATTTACTATCCATCCAATATGATTCTACAGCATGTCCTATGGTATGACCAAAGTTTAAAATTTTGCGCAACCCTTTTTCATTAGGATCCTTTTCTGTCACACCTTTTTTTATCAAAACAGAATCATAAACCAATTGGTCAAAATCTAAAGTCGTCACATCGCCTACTTTAGAAAGGATAGACCATGCTTTTTTATCTGCTATTAACCCATGTTTGAGAAGCTCAGCATATCCACTTCTTATCTGATCAGTATCTAGCGTCTTTAAAAATGAAGTAAATATAAAAACATAAGAAGGGTCTTTGATTACACCCACCATATTTTTAAATCCCATCAAATCTACACCTAGTTTGCCACCTATCGAAGCGTCTACTTGACTCAATAATGTAGTGGGTACTTGGATAAAACGAATGCCTCTCATATATGTAGCTGCACAGAAACCTCCTAAATCCCCAATGACTCCGCCACCTAAGTTAATCACGACAGAATGTCTATCGGCACTTTTTTGCATAAGTTTGGTCCAAACGAACTGACAAGTTTCTAAGGTTTTGTTTTGCTCTCCTGAAGGGATTTTTATGATCTGACAAGTGATATCTACGTGCTCAAGTAAGATGTGTAGGCAGAATTTTTCTGTATTCTCATCTACAATGATAAAACATGTCGATGGATTCATATTTAAAAGTGCTCCTTCGAATGCTTTCCAATCATTAAAATGGATTTGGTAATTTGTACAATCAATAAATTTCATATTTTTCAAACGCCTTTTGATCTTTTTAATAACGTAAAAGTATCCTATAGACTAGGAATATTAAATAAACAATCGGGTCTTGAAAATAGAAAAAGGTGGGTTTAAACTATTAGAATCTAAACTTAAATACAGGCAAAGCATTGTTTAAACGCTCTCTGTCAGATATTGTAAATGTTGGCTTGACATTTTTGTTTATATATTTATTACCAAAAGAAATATAATTTATTCCTCCTGCCATGAATACAATCAATATGTCAAATATCTGCATGATAAAGTATTTTGATTCTCTTTTTATCCAACATTAAACTTAAAATGATCAAGCTTATTGTCTAATAAAGACGCAAAATAAAGCAAAAGTTTCAATAAACTCTCAATTATTTTAATTTTAACTAAATTATATTATAAAAATAGATAAAGTAACATTTGAATTAAGAGCATGGATTTGGTTATAAATTTGACAATCAATATGTTAACTTTTTTACTTACAATTATAAAAAATAGTAGGCTAAAGAAATTATTTATTGATCAGGTGACCAGATATTTGACTATAAACATAAAAATATAAGAATTGCCAAATTTAAACCTACTTAAAAGACTTAATACAAGAATGCATTCTGAAAATTATAGCTAAATCTTTGGTTAATTGTGAAGATTTATTACTATCTTAAATCTCTTTATAGTAACATTATCACACCACTTCCACCGTCCAAAGTGAATAAGCCAATGGTTTATCATTAAAAAGTTTCTTAGTTTTTGCCCAAGTGGTTTGAAATAAAGTTGATTTTCTATATTCTTGAAGTGCCTCATCAGATAACCATTTGCTATGTGTGTAGTACACATTGTGCTGATCTTGGTCTCGCATAAGCGCCAAATATTCACAACCTTCAAAAGCTCTTATATCATTTTTAGAATCGGCAAATACGCCCAAAAATGTTTCTATATGTTGTGGATGAAAACTAAGCCTTACTATTCTTGTGATCATCTAATAGAAGTTTATCTGTATCATTTCATTTTTGAAGAGATTGAGCATGGAACTTGCTTTGTCCATATTCATAGCGATCTCAAGATAACCAGAAGAGTTAAAAAATGCTAATGGATCGCTAATGGAAACATCACCATAATCTTTGGACAGGAAGGTGATAGGATCATTTTGTTTGTAGTATAAAGCAAAACTACGTCCATTGCGCACTTTTTCGAAGTGATCTTTTTTAAGATTGACTATGACATTTTCGAAGTGATCAATGTGAATGATGGTAGCCCTTATTTGATTGGAAGTGATAACAGGTTGGATCACAAGTTTTTTATTAAAGTTGGCCACTTTTGGACCTATCTCCTCTATTGGCAAACCGTGTCCTAAGTAGGCAGTAGCGTGCGCAAAAATGGCATTAACAGATGTAATGTCAGGATTGGGCGGATTTATAAGATATATCTTTTCTTCGTCTAAATCGTCAAAGATCAGCGAAAATACACCATTATTGGGACCAATAAAAAAATGTCCATCTTTTGCAAAACAAATATACTCACTTTTTCTTTTGTAGTTACAATTGACAGCGATGACATGTATCGATTCATCAGGAAATGATTTAATAGCATTAGAAACATAAAATGCTGCCTGTACGATGTCGTATCTGTCGGTTTCGTGGCTGATGTCAATGATAGAAAAATCATTTTTGCTTGTCAAGATGGATGCTTTCAGCTCAGCTACATAATAATCTTTTGTACCATAATCCGTGGTCAAAGAAACAATTTGCATTAAAAAGACGTTATTTTTTTAAAATTTATCGCACATCACTATCAGAATTTCAAATAAAGTCCAATATTTGTGTGCAAAGAAATGAAGAAATATTTATATATTATAATTATTTACAATATATAATTCAGTAATGTGTAATTTAGTATTATTTGTATCATAAACCGTTTTAAACATCATCAAACAAAAGTTAAATATTGAGCGAAATAATTTTAACCATCGAGGGCATTGACCCACTAGATCTATACGGTGAAAACAACGCAAAGTTAAATTTATTAAAGAAGGCATATCCCGAAATTCAGATCACATCACGCGGTAATCAAGTAAAACTGAAAGGCGACAAAAAAGGTACTGATGAAGTCAAAACCAAATTAGAGATCATGATCAGAATGATTCAAGAGAAACATGATTTTAGTACCCAAGTAGTAGAAGATCTCTTAGTGAGTGACCATGCTGCTGATAATAAAATAAGTCAACACTCAGCAGGTGGTGTCATTGTATATGGTAAAAATGGCCAACCTATCAAAGCCAAGACTAAAAACCAAAAGCTTCTAGTAGAATGTAGTGAAGCCAATGATATCGTATTTGCCATAGGTCCTGCCGGAACTGGCAAAACCTATACTGCAATGGCACTTGCGATCAGAGCATTAAAGTCAAAATTGGTCAAAAAAATCATATTAACCCGTCCAGCTGTAGAAGCTGGTGAACACCTTGGTTTTCTTCCTGGTGATATGAAAGAAAAAGTAGATCCATATTTGAGACCATTATATGATGCACTTGACGATATGCTGCCAGCTGAAAAACTCAATTTTCTGATCACTAATAGAATCATCGAAGTTGCTCCACTCGCATTTATGAGAGGACGTACCTTGGACCATGCCTTTATTATATTAGATGAAGCACAAAACTGTACAACGACGCAAATAAAGATGTTTCTCACAAGAATAGGACCTTCTGCAAAAGCCATCATCACAGGAGATTTATCTCAGATAGATCTACCAGGCCATCAGAAGTCAGGTTTGAGAAAAGCCTTAAATATTTTAGCACCCATAGACGGTATAGGCCAGCTATTCCTTAGTGCTGAAGACGTGGTAAGACACAGGCTTGTCAAAGAAATCATCAAGTCCTATGACGAAGCTGACGAACTAGACCAAGCTGAAAAACTTAAAGAAAGAGAAGCAAAAGACGCCGCAAGAGAAGCATATAGAGATTCAAAACAAGATCAAGAATGACATCAAAAATTAAATATCAAGGTGACCTACGTACCGAGTGTACACACATCAGATCGGGACAATCCTTCATTACGGATGCTCCCATAGATAATAATGGCAAAGGTGAAGCTTTTTCTCCAACAGATTTGACAGCAACATCTCTAGGTACTTGTATGATTACGGTGATGGGTATCTCTGCTCGCAACCATGGCATAAATATAGATGGGGCTGAACTAGAAATCACCAAACATATGGCCGCAGATCCCAGGAGAATATCGCAGATAGATGTCAAGATACTGATGCCTTCATTGCCATATACGGACAAAGAGAAAAAAATATTAGAAAAAGCTGGTAGAACTTGTCCAGTCGCATATAGCCTTCATCCTGATATAGTGCAAGCATTAGATTTTGTTTGGCCAGAATAGCTATGAAAAGTTTAACCATATCTTGTAAAAACCAAACCATAAAAGGTGAAATAACCCTTAGTGGATCCAAAAGCATTTCCAATAGGGCGCTACTTATTAGGGCTTTGTGTTCAGAGTATTTTGAAATTTTAAATCTTTCTGATAGTGATGACACTGTAACCATGGAAAATCTTTTAAATAGCAATTCAGATGTTTTGGACGCACATCATGCGGGTACTACTTTTAGGTTTTTGACTGCTTACCTTTCAACTCAAGATGGAACTCACGTTCTTACAGGTTCAGAAAGAATGCAACAGCGACCAATAAAAGCCTTAGTTGATGCCTTAAATTTCCTTGGTGCAGACATTACCTATTTAAAAGATGAAGGATATCCGCCATTAAAAATAAGTAGTCCTAAAACTGTTTGGAAAAATGACATCACCTTACCTGCAAATATCAGTTCACAGTATATCACAGCGCTATTACTGATAGCCCCTACCCTTCCTGATGGATTGATTATCAGGCTAGAAGGCGAGATTGTTTCAAAACCATATATCGAAATGACACTAGGTATGATGGATTATTTTGGTGTAAAAGTTATAGTAGATTGGCAAAACCAAATGATCTCGATAAGTCATCAGGCATATGTAGCTAAAGACTTTTTTGTGGAGGCAGATTGGTCAGCGGCATCCTATTATTACATCATTGCTGGGCTAAGCAAAAGTGCTGACATTGTCCTACATGGACTACAAGAAGATAGCCTTCAAGGTGATGCAGCAATAGCACAAATTGGACGCAAATTTGGTGTAGAAACTGTTTTTGGAAATAAAAGTATTCGGATCGTAAAAGATGAAAAGGCAAAAATTCCTGAGTTTTTTGAATATGATTTTATCAAAGAACCCGATATTGCACAAAGTGTTTCTGTCATTTGCGCTGGTCTTGGAGTCAATGCACTTTTCACTGGATTGCAGACACTTCGTATAAAAGAAACTGATAGAATAGCTGCTCTACAAAATGAACTTCAAAAAGTAGGTGTTTTCATCTCCAAAATGCCAGCCAAATTCTCAAAGAAAACAGGAGTAGAATATTATATGCAAGAAGGTAAGGCCATGTTTGAACAAGACGATGCACCAGTTTTCGAAACTTATAACGATCATCGGATGGCTATGGCATTTGCACCATTAAGCTTACTAGGAAGTGTAAGAGTGCAAGATCCCAATGTTATATCAAAATCATACCCAAATTATTGGAAAGACCTTATAAAATTAGGGTTTCAAATGGAGACTAATTGAATTTTAGGTTAAAATTAGCTATAATTGGTTTGATTTGGTACTTTAGTTTATCTTTGTCCTAATATATAACAAGGATTAGGGATGTACTATATTATATTAGCTTTTATCACTTCATTTGCATTGACGTATCTCGCTATACCGTCTATCATCCATATAGCTGTGAAAAAAAATCTAATGGATGAGCCTGGGGATAGACGTTCGCATAAGGTTAGTACTCCATCCTTGGGAGGAATAGGTATATTTGCTGGTACTGTTTTTTCTATTATTTTATGGACTCCATTTAATTATTTCGGAGATCTTCAGTATATACTTTGTGCTTTTATCATCATATTCTTGATAGGTGCCAAAGACGATATTGATCCAATGTCACCTTCCAAAAAATTCTTGGGTGAGCTATTTGCAGCAGGAATTCTCGTATTTAGGGCAAAAATAAAGTTAACTAGTTTGTATGGTTTTTTCGGTATTTATGCTATACCTGAATTTGCAAGTATAATATTATCCATCTTTACCATTATTGTCATCATCAATGCATTCAACCTTATAGACGGTATTAATGGGCTTTCAGCTAGCTTGGGATTGCTGATTACATTTGTATTGGGAATATGGTTTCTATTGGTCGGAAGCATAGAAATATCTATTGTAGCATTTGCATTATGTGGTGCACTAGTCGCTTTTCTAAAATATAATATTACGCCAGCCAAAATATTTATGGGAGATACAGGCGCATTACTGCTAGGTACCGTATGCTCGATTTTGGCGATCAAGTTTATTGAATTACATAATGTGATTACAGATTCGTCTTATACATTCAGTTCAGCTCCTTCCGTTGCTATTGCTATTTTGATTTTGCCATTGTTTGACACATTAAGGGTTTTTGTTTTACGGCTTATGGAAGGCAAATCACCTTTTAATCCCGATAGAAAGCACATACACCACATCATGATCGATCTAGGCCTCACGCACATGCAGGCTACAGGTGTATTGTTTTTGACCAATATATTGTTTATCATTTTGGCAGTCATGCTCCAAAATGTTGGAAATCTGATGTTACTGATTATCATACTAGGGCTTGCGTTAGGAATGTCATATTTTGCATCGATGATGGTAGCTCAGAAAAAATCAAAAACAAATGTATGATGCCTTGGATAGCTGTATTTGTGGGTGGTGGATTTGGTAGTTTGTTGAGATATTTATTAGCAAAACATTACAATCCGGTCATAGATGGCTTTATGACATTTCCTTATGGTACTTTTATAGCTAATATTGCAAGCTGTTTTCTGTTAGGAGTTTTGATGCAAAAACATATGAATGGACAGTTGGGTGATCATACTAAGTTTCTGCTTGCAGTTGGTTTTTGTGGTGGCTTCAGCACGTTTTCAACCTTTGGTTATGAGATTTACTTATATCTACAAAAAGGGCAGTTTATGATCGGGTTAGGATACGTCTCTATTAGTTTATTGTTTGGTATAATAGCAATTGTGTTAGGGTTGAAGGTTGCTTCTGTATTGTAAACTTTTTTAATCCGATTTTACCTATCTATTTTATCCTATTCCTTCCATTCTTATCTACACCTTAATAGTTTTCCATCGACCTTGCTTAAATATATAGTAAGCTACCACTGCTATGAGTGTCTCTGCAATCGGCACTGCCCAAAAAGCTCCTTCTAAGCCGAATCCGCTATATTGTGTCAAAAAATAGGCAAGTGGTATTTGGACCAACCAAAATCCAACAAAATTAATAACAGTCGGCGTCTTGGTATCTCCTGCGCCATTCATAGCTTGCATCATCACCATTCCTATACCATAAAATATAAAACCTGATCCTATGATTTGCAAAGCTTGGACTCCAATCCTAATGACTTCAGCATCATTGGTAAAAAAAGATACTATAGGTTGCGACAAAAATATAAATATTGCCATCACCATGGACATAAAAATGGCATTGTACTTAGTAGCTAACATAACACTTTTTTCGGCTCTGTCTACTTGATTTGCACCTAGATTTTGACCTATGAGTGTAGCTGCCGCATTACTGAGTCCCCATGCAGGCAAGATAAAAAAGACAACATTTCTGATAGCGATTTGGTATCCAGCTGAAGCTGCTGTACCACCTGTATCTGCAACCAATCGAGTCAAGACAATCCAACTACCAGATGCTATTACAAACTGGAAAGTAGCTGGCCATGCAAGTTGCAACATAGATTTTATAATCTTCCAATCTGGCGTAAAGTCCGATAGCTTTATTTTAATAATACCACTACCTTTGACCATATGAAAGACTTGATAAGCTACTCCTGCGCCTCTACCTACACATGTTGCAATAGCTGCACCTTCAAGTCCCCAACCTTCCCAACCGTATAGACCATAGATAAAAAGTGGGTCTAATACAATATTTATAATACTCGCTATCCACAAGCTTTTCATCGCTAAAGCAGCATTACCTGCACCACGGAATATACCATTGATCAGAAATATATAGACGATCACTGCACTACTACCAAACATAATCCGTGTGAAAGACTTACCTTCTGCAATCACGTCATCAGATGCTCCCATAAATCGCAATAACTCATCAGAATAAATCACTCCTACTACACTTAACACGACAGAAAACACACCAGAAATCATCAGTGCTTGCGCGGCAGATGTTGATGCATCTTCTGTATCTTTTTCGCCTACTCTTCGCGCTATGATTGCAGTAGCAGCAGTACTTAGTCCTATAGCAAGTGAGTAAATAATGGTAATCATTGACTCAGTATATCCTACTACCGCAATAGCGTTTTGCCCTAATTTACCCACAAAAAACATATCTACAAGCGCAAACACACTCTCCAAGCTCAACTCAAGGATCATAGGAATAGCTAATAGGAATATAGCTGTTCGGATATTTCCTTGCGTATAATCATGCTCATCACCTCTTAAGGCTTCTTTGATGAGATTAAAAAATTTTATGATCTTGGTTGCTACCAAAGTTTATTTATTTTTAATGATATCAAATCAGAAACTGACCATTTTTGTAAATTAATATATCATCAGCAATGATTTCTCCTCCATCTTTCATGTCAGTAATCATATCCCAATGTATAGGTGATTGATTTTTGCCACCTGTCTGCTTATAAGATTGGCCGATAGCCATATGAATCGAACCACCTATCTTTTCGTCAAATAATATATTCTTTGTCGTACGTTGGATATTGTAATTGGTACCAATAGCTACTTCACCGAAATATCTTGCCCCGTCTATTTTAAATATATCGTCTAACAAAGCCTTCCCTTTTTCAGCTTCCCACGATATCACTTGACCTTTTTCTACATGCAAAGTGACACCTTCTACCTCGTGTCCCATATAGACAATTGGATAATTAAAATAAATATATCCTTCCACTGTATCTTCTATGGGTCCAGTAAATACTTCACCACTCGGCATATTGGATCTTCCGTCTGAATTGATCCAAATACGATCTTTAACCCTAAATCTGATATCTGATTTAGGATTTTTATATTGGATAATATCTGCTTTATTGAGATAATCGACGATGTGTTGCTGACTTGCACGTACTTTTAGCCATTCTGCTTCTGGGTCTACGGCGTAGAGATTGCAAGCATTGTAGACAAAAGCTTCATATTCTTCTAGGCTCATTCCTGCTTCTTGAGCAGCAGCTATAGTTGGAAATTGGCAGAGACATCTTTTCAAACTTCTATCAGCTGTTCGATCAAAGTAGATTTGATTGATCTCGTTCATTGCTTTTTGACGTCTTGATGATTTTGTTGCGTCATTTTGCTGATCTTCTCTTACATTAAATGGTGCTCTGATAACAAGATAAGCATCAAAAGTTTCCATCATCGTCTTTGAACTCGGAGATACATAATCCAACTGATGATCTTGTGCTTCATTAATAAATATTCTGTTCTGCTCTCTGAATGTCATTTGATATTCTACGTGCACACCTTTTTTGATAGCCGCTCTATACACTTCACGAACCAAAGGCTCTGCGAGTGTAGTGGTTTGTATGAATAATTTTTCACCTGACTTGAGTTCAAGGCAATAATTGACAAGCAAATGCGCATATTTTTCCAACATAAGTCTAAAATGATTTTAAATTAAAATTACCAAGTTTTTACTTGAAAAGGATATCTTACGGTGTATTCGTGGGATATCATTTCTTTTAGTGTATCTCTTAGGAGGTCAATATTTTCTTTTTGAGTAGCTGAAATTAGGACATTTGGGAAGTTATATTGATTACTAAATTTTTCTTTGATGTCTGCCATGATTTCGACCTTCACATTTTCATCTAAGTAATCGTCAAAATATTTTTCACGATACAGATCTACCTTATTAAATACCATAAGGGTGGTACGATCTGCTGCCCCTAAATCATTCAAAGTGTTTTGCACAGTGAGAATATGGTCTTCGTGTTGCGGATGTGAGATATCGACGACATGCACGAGAATATCACTTTCTCTAACTTCATCCAAAGTTGATTTAAAACTCTCTACCAAATGGTGCGGTAACTTTCTAATAAATCCAACTGTATCTGATAATAAAAAAGGCATCGTATCCCAAACCACTTTGCGCACCGTTGTATCCAAGGTCGCAAACAATTTATTTTCGGCAAATACATCTGACTTACTCAGTACATTCATCAAGGTAGATTTGCCCACATTGGTATATCCTACTAGCGAAACCCTGATGAGTTCACCACGATTTTTACGTTGAGTCTGTGCTTGCTGATCTATCTTTTCCAGTCTTTTTTTGAGCATTGATATCTTATCTCTGACAATCCTTCTATCTGTCTCTATCTCCATCTCACCAGGGCCTCTCATCCCGATACCACCACGTTGACGCTCCAAGTGCGTCCAAAGTCCTCTCAATCTTGGCAACAAATACTGCATCTGAGCCAATTCTACTTGGGTTTTTGCTTGCGCTGTTTGAGCACGGTCTGCAAATATATCTAAGATAAGCGTACTACGATCTACAATTTTTACTTTGAGGTATTCTTCTAAGAAACCCGTTTGTTTTCCTGTAAGGTCATCATCAAACACTGCCAATGTTATATCTTCATTGCGCTCGATATAATCTTTAATTTCGTCGAGTTTACCTGATCCTACAAATGTTTTTACATTGGGGTGTGGCATCCTTTGGGTAAATACTTTTTTGGTAATTGCTCCCGCTGTAGTGACTAAAAAATCAAGTTCGTCAAGGTGTTCTAATACCAGACTTTCATGTTGGTCTCCGGCAATCACACCTACTAAGATACAGTATTCTTGTTCTTTGCGAATACCCTTTTTGTCTTCTTTCCCTACTTTCCACGCGTCGCTCATATGTATATATTGTATGTTTTTGAATAATGTTAATTAGTAAAGGTCATTTTACATTCGTTATTATTCATCTTAACTAATAATAAAGATATTTGTAAAAAAAAAACTTAACCAAATGACATTGTATTTGTACTGCAAAAGTAAATCTTTTTTAGGGCAAATACTTATATTTGATCATTGCATTTGATTTTTAAAATCCTAGAGATCTCCATAGATGAAAAAAGGTTACTGATCAAATGAAGTTTGAATGTCATCTGTTGTGCTAAATTGAAATATTGATTGGGTATTCAGTATTTCATTGTTTAGAACATCTATATTAAAAAAATGGATTATCAATCTTAAAATTATTACTACATCTTTTAACTAATTTCCTCAATATTGCTTAACCTATTTTATACATTTGCTGTTTATTGCACTAAATTTAAAGTAAAGTGATAAAAACAGATATATTGGTAATAGGCGCTGGAGTGGCAGGATTTTCGTTTGCAATCAGAATGGCAGAAGCTAGGCCTGATCTTAAAATCACTGTCCTCACCAAAACCAACGAGAAAGAATCCAATACGAGTTATGCCCAAGGTGGCGTCGCCGCTGTATGGGATAATGATATCGATAACTATGCAAAACATGTCGCTGATACACTAGATGCTGGCGACGGCATCTGCGATGAAAACATTGTAGATATAGTTGTAAAAGAAGGCCCTGAAAGAGTTAAAGATATTATAGAGTGGGGCGCTCGATTCGATAAAAATAAAGCTGGGGAATATGATCTCGGTCGTGAAGGTGGTCACTCAGAAAATCGAATCCTTCATTACAAAGATATCACAGGTTGGGAAATACAACGTACACTAAATGACAAAGCAAAAACATATCCCAATATCGTTTTTCATGAGCATTATTTTGCTATAGACATCATCACTCAGCATCATAAAGGTAGAAATATCACTCGACTCACTCCAGATATTGCATGTTATGGTGCTTATGTTTTTAATAAAGTAAGTAAAGAAATAGAAACATTTCTTGCGAAGGTGACCGTGTTAGCAACAGGTGGCGCAGGTCAGGTGTACAAAAGCACGACCAATCCGACCATTGCATCAGGTGATGGTATAGCGATGGTATATAGAGCAAAAGGACGTGTAGCCAATATGGAATTCATCCAATTCCATCCCACATCGCTATACAATCCAGCTGGCGAGAATCCCGCTTTTCTGGTTTCGGAAGCAGTGCGTGGATTTGGTGCCGTACTCAGGACTACAGATGGCAAAGAGTTTATGCATAAATATGATGAGAGATTATCTCTCGCACCAAGGGATATTGTAGCTAGAGCTATTGATAACGAAATGAAGCTTCGTGGTGATGAACACGAATATTTAGATTGTACACACCTCGATCAGGAAGCATTCTATAATCATTTTCCTAATATAACCGACAAATGCAAAAGCCTAGGCATAGATCCAGCTAAGGACTTTATCCCAGTAGTGCCTGCATGCCATTATTTGTGTGGTGGTATATTGATAGACGAGATGGGAAAGACATCAATTTCTCGACTATATGCAGCTGGTGAATGTACAAATTCAGGGCTGCACGGCGCTAATAGATTAGCGTCCAACTCCCTTCTAGAAGGTCTAGTTTTTGCAGATAGGATTCATCAAGATATTTTATTAAAAATTGATGAAATTGAAATCGAAAAAAACATCCCAGAGTGGAATGCAGAAGGTACCACTGAGCCCAAAGAAATGGTCTTGATAACCCAAAGTCTAAAAGAACTTAAAGAAATCATGAGCAATTATGTAGGTATAGTAAGGACAGATGTGCGTCTAAAAAGAGCCATGGACAGGTTGCACTTATTATATAAAGAAACAGAAGTGCTATATACTACAACCATTATTTCGCCACAATTGTGTGAACTGCGTAATTTGATCACTAATGCATATCTTATAACAAAAGCAGCAGAGATGCGCAAAGAAAGTAGAGGATTACATTACAATACAGACCATCCAGACCAATTTGAATACACAGAAACCACTTATATGTAACTTAGCATGTCCAATCAAAACCAAAACACCAACCCACCAAATTCGATATTTAAAGAATGGCTCGAGAAGCTTCAACAAGAATCTTGGCAACTAGAGCTTTTGATTTCCGGATTTGCGATTTATGGTATTTATGAATCAAGAACACTCCTTGCGGATTTAGAATTTTTTAGAGACAATGAAGTATCTGGCGATGTAAACTTTATTGTTAGTATGCTTATATTCGTATTTAAAAAAGGATGGTTAATCTTTTTTTTCAATCTTATTGTTCATGTCATATTACGGGGTCTATGGATTGGAGCTATTGGATTGAGGTATGTGTCAGAAGAAATTGAGTATGATTCATTTGGATATACCGAGCGATTTACCCAATATCTAAAAACAAAAGTTGGTAGTTATGATGACTTTATAGAGCGGCTAGAGAAATTATGTAGCGTATTATTTGCCTATACATTCTTATTGTTTTTGCTATTTTTTTCATTGATGATCTTCGTTTTACAAACTTTTTTATTTGCAATTATTGCGCAAAAATTTAATGAGACTAATAGTACTTTCGCATCATTCCTAGGTCTA
>DLGT01000101.1:8424-62153 GCA_002482845.1 Saprospiraceae bacterium UBA7687 | reverse complement strand
TGTGCCAAGGTTGTCCCGAGGTTGGCCCGACCACGCTCCCTAGACGCTCCCACTGCACTCCATTGTAACTACACTAATACTTATTCACTTGTTCGTCTTAGCTTCCTAGCTACGACGCTGTATCTTTAGGCATCTTACCTATCTGGATTATTAATTGACGATTTGCTAATTTGCTTGATTTGCAGAATCGCTTGTGAAAGGAGGGCTACGCATAATGAAGGAGTCCTTCTTTATTGGGTTTCCAAAACTTGTCAAGCATTTGCTCGATTCATTTGGAAGTTTAATTATGATTGCAATCGAAGATTGCAAAGCCATGAAATAGCTTATCTCTCATAATTCAACTCTCAATCACACAAGTCATTTAATCACATAGATGATAGTTCAGACAAATGATATACTTCCAAAATTTTTTGAAAGTATATTCCAAATTTGAAATGCCATTAAAGTCCCTAACTCATCTCTCCTAACTCATCTCTCCAATCTCATCACTCCAATCTCATAACTCCTATCTCATAACTCCTAACTCATCTCTCCTATCTCCTATCTCCTAACTCATCTCTCCTAACTCATAACTCATCTCTCCAATCTTCCTTCACTACAATCACATTTGCCTAACTTATTGATTTTTAATTATTTATTGAAACGTACTAAAATAATAGTATGAATTAAATCTAATGTACGGTATAAAAATTGGCGTATTTATGAAGTGTTAAATTTTACGAAAAGCGAAAGCCGATTATGGTGAAATTAATTAAACATTTTGATAAAATAGTATTAGTCTGTATGTGAAGCGGGTATTAATTTTATGTAATCAATTTTAGTATGTTTATAGACATGTTTAGTAGCGCTAATATATTGTAAATGAACATTTTAAATGAAGATGCTTTGATAGGGTATTTTTGTATTTTTATTAGAAAAGCCAGCCAACCAAATATTTGGTAACAGATCACACAGGTTTTTTTGATAGACAATAATGAAGATATCTTACCAACCAAAACATTATTAAATCATTAAACCAAAAGTCACATGATCACATTACGTGTACACTTCAACTTTCTAAAACACATCGTTATCCCCATTTTTTTGATACTTGGGGCGACGTCTTTACAAGCACAAATGCGCTTGTTGACCGGAAAAATAGTTTCCGATGAAGGAGAGACTTTGATTGGCGTCAATATTCTCGTTCAGGGGAGTACATCTAGAGGTACCATCTCAGATATAGATGGTAATTACTCCATAGATGTCCAAAAAGGAGAAACGCTCGTTTTTTCTTACACAGGATTTGACGATCAAAGTGTTCTGATCGAAAATCAAACAGTCATCAACGTCGAATTAAAAACCGCAGCCAATGTCCTAGACGACATCGTTTTGATCGGTTATGGTTCTACCAAAAAATCAGATCTAACTGGTTCGGTTGCATCTTTAAATGGCGATCAACTCCGTACTTCACTCACAACAAATCTAGATCAAGCACTACAGGGTAGGGTTGCAGGTGTACAAGTCACCCAAAACTCTGGTCAGCCTGGAGGTGCGGCAAGTATCAGAATCCGTGGTGCCAATTCTATTTCTCTATCTAGCGAACCTCTCTATGTCATAGATGGCCTTCCTTTTCAAGGCGATGGCGCAGCTACTCCTGGATTTGATTTTGCAGGTGGTGCTAATGGTCAAAATAGAGTCAACCCACTATCTTCTATCAATCCTAATGACATTCTTTCTATAGATGTACTCAAAGACGCATCTGCTACAGCCATCTATGGATCGCGTGGTGCCAATGGTGTCATATTGATTACAACCAAAAGAGGTAAAAAAGGCGAATCAAAAATATCTTATGGTACTTATTATGGTATCCAAACATTACAGAAAAAATTGGACTTGATGTCTTTACAGCAATTTGCATCTTACAATACCCAAGTCGTCAATGAACAAGGGCTTATTCCAGACCAGCGTTTTGCAGATCCAAGTCTTTTGGGTTCAGGTACAGATTGGCAAGATGAAGTTTTCCAAAACGCCGGTAGTTACAGTCATCAATTGACAGTATCGGGTGGAAATGACAAAACCACTTATGCTATTATGGGTGGGTACATGCAACAAGATGGTATCATCATAGGATCTAGTTTTGACCGTATCTCTGCAAGATTAAATCTAGATACAAAGGTCAATGATTGGTTCAAAATAGGTGGTTCGCTAGCATTTGCAAAAAACAAAGAAAGAATCACACTCAATGATGGTGGCGATGGTGTCATTATGCAATCTCTTATCATGATGCCAAGCGTAGGTGTCCGGGATATAGATGGTAACTACGATGGTCCTAACATTGCCAATAGCGGCGTCAATTATAATCCTGTAGCTGCGGCACTTCAGAGAAATAATATTCTAGAAAGACAAAGATTGATGGCTAATGTATATGGTGATGTGACATTGTCAAAAGGCTTAGTATTTAAGTCTGAAATCAGTTTTGATAATAATCACTCTTTAGCTAAAGCTTTTCACCCTACTTTCAAATGGGGATCGATCATCAATAATGAAAATAGACTTAGACAAAGAGAAGAAAACAGTTTCTTCTGGGCAGCAAAAAACTATCTGACGTATGATAAATCTTTTGGCAAGCATAATCTCATCACCATGTTAGGAACAGAAGCTCAAAAAGGGACTTACAATGGATCAGATGTCACCGTATTCAATCTTCCATCCAATGATATTCAGGTCTTGAGTCAAGGTAAGCCATTAGGTCTTCCTGGTGCATGGCAAGGAGCAAACTCACTATTATCCTATTTTGGTAGATTAAATTATAATTTCAATGAAAAATACTTGGCTACCTTTACGTACAGAGCAGATGCATCTTCTAATTTTGGACCAGGTAATAAATGGGGATATTTCCCTTCAGGCTCTTTCGCATGGAGAGTGAGTCAAGAAGACTTTTTGAAGGATAGCAAGTTTATGACCAATCTGAAATTAAGACTTGGATATGGATTATCTGGTAATCAGGCAATACCTGCTGGACTTTTCGAGCCATTGATGCGTACAGTTGCAACACCTTTTGGACCAGGATATAGACCTGCTAATGTTGCCAATCCACTACTTGGGTGGGAGACTACCACACAGACTAATTATGGTGCGGACTTTTCGATCTTTGGAGACAGAATAGATGTAGGTGTTGATATCTATAATAAGCAAACATCTGACATGTTGTTGCAAACGACAGTTCCTGGTTATCTTGGAGGAGCAAATTATAATGACATTGCGTCTCCTTTTGTCAATGTAGGTAAAATGGAAAATAAAGGGTTTGACCTTTCTATCACTAGTCGCAATATTAATAAAAATAAATTTGGATGGAGCACTGATGTCGTATTTTCCAAAAATACAAACCAAGTTCTAGAACTCGACAGTCCTGATAAAATCTATACAAGAAATTTATACTGGTATAGTGAGTTCCAAACAGCAACTATTACAAGAGTGGGGCAGCCAATAGGCATGTTCTGGGGATACCAAGTGGAAGGCATCTTTCAAAACCAAGCAGACATCCTTAATCACGCCGTACAAATATCTGATGAAGTCATCACTGAAGACAGACCAAATGGTACCAATCTCGTGGACAAAAGACAAGGTGTATGGATAGGGGATATCAAATTTAAAGACTTGAATGGTGATGGTGTCATCGATACGGAAGACCAAACATATATAGGCAATCCAAATCCAGATTTTACTTTTGGTATTACTAATAATTTCAGATTTGGTCCTGTAGATGTATCTATCTTTTTGAATGGATCTTATGGGGCAGAAATATTAAATTATGCTAGAGTGATTACAGAAGGTCAGACAGGTGTCTACAGCAATCAAGCGACCGTCGTTTTTGACAGAGCAGAAGAAAAATTATTAGACCCTAATGGTTCTGCATTAGATCCTGCCAATGTTGTTTTAGCTAATCCTGGTACCAATATTCCTAGACCTAGTAGCAATGACAATAATAGAAATAATAGGATGTCTGACCGATTTATTGAAGATGGTTCTTACATTAGATTACAAAATATCAGAATCGGTTATACACTTCCTACTAGTCTTTTGAGCAAAATCAGGGTACAAAGATTAAAGGTCTATGCTAATCTGCAAAACATGGCATTGTGGACCAATTATTCTGGATATGATCCTGAGATTGGCGCTTTCAATCAAAGTTCGTTGGTGCAAAATGTAGATATGGGTAGATATCCTACACCTAGAATGGTAACTGTAGGTTTAGACCTTGATTTTTAATTTATTATATCAAAAAATAAAATAATAAAGAGATGAAAAATATATTTAAATATATCCTCATACTTCCCGTTTTTATAGTATGCTCATGTAGTGATGATTTTGTAACTATTCCAATTCAGGACAACCCGACTATTGGCAATTATTACTCATCGGAAGCTGATGTTAAGGCAGCTACAGCCACTCTATATGGCTTTCCTTGGTTTGAGTTTAATGATAAGTTTTTCTGGGCAGCAGGTGAGGAATTAGCAGGAAATTTATACCATACATTTGATCAAGAAGGACAGTTTCTTTTCTTCTCTTATAATGAAGGAAATGCACACATCAATTCAGGATGGAGAAGCTTGTATAGAGTGGTTTCGTATGCTAATTCTATCATTAATGATATGCCCGTTTTTGCAGCTGGAAAAGTATCTGAAGATGCTATTAATAAAGGGATTGCTGAGGCAAGATTTATCAGAGGAACGGCTTATTACATGTTGTCTGAGTTTTGGGGGGAAGTTCCTATTGTAGAAAACTCCTTAGAATTAATCTTATCAGGCAATACCAAATTACCTAAAAATACGCGTAATAGTGTGTATGAATTTATTAGAAGAGATCTGATTTTTGCTGCAGAAAATCTTCCTGCTTCAGATGCTCCAGGTAGGGTGACTTCATGGTCAGCAAAAGGTCTTCTTTCAAAAGTATATCTAACCATGGCACAGTACAATTTAAATTCTGACGCTGCTGCATCCGCTGATTATTTTGCAAAAGCCAAGTCATATGCACAAGAAGTCATTCAGACAAGTGGGCTCACTTTAATGCCAAAATATGATGATCTTTTTAGAATTGCAAATAATAATAATTCAGAATCCTTATTCGCTTTACAGTGGATGGAAGGTGGATACGCTCTTGGCAATAGTCGTCAGGCAAACTGGGCGAGAAGTAGTCTTATCACAGGCAATAATGAAGCTTGGGGTGGTGGTAAATGTATGACCTATGATTTTCTAGAAGACGTAGATCCTGCGGACAAACGCAAAAGTGCTACTTACATGGATGTAGATGATTTTTATCCTGAAATCAATAAATTGAATGGTGGGTACAAATACTATATTGTGAATAGAGATGCCGTAGGAGAAGTCATAGAAAGTGCATCACCAACTCTGACCGCATTGAAAAAATTTGTTGTTGGTAGTTCTGACGACAATGATGGTAAGGTTACCACAGGTCAGGCGACAGCTGTAAATCAGTACATTTTAAGACTTGCTGATGTATATTTGGTATATGTGGAGGCGAGTATCGGTAGTGGTGAGTCTACATCAGATGCGACAGCCTTGGAATATTTTAATGCTATTAGAAATAGAGCTGGACTTCCTGGTATGAATAGTGTTTCTTTCCTTGATTTGTTGCACGAAAGAAGGATGGAGTTTGCATTAGAGTCTATGTATTGGTTTGATATCAAAAGGTATTTTTATAGAAAACCTGCTGATGCAACAGCTATGTTGTCTAGTCAAAAAAGAGAATATGTCTACTATAGAGACCAGTCTTCTACAGCAGCAGATGAAAAAACAAAAGCAGGATATATCTTGAATATTGCAGGTAATAACGGTACCATAACCTTTAGACCTGAAAATGTCAATTTGCCTATTCCGTCATCAGAAGTAGTTATCAATGAATTGCTTAGACCTTCTGAACCAGCTGTTGATTATAATTTTTAATCCATTAAAAAATGTACAAAATGAAAATATTTAGTTTTTTTAAATATAGTTTACTGCTCATCTTAGTATCGTCTTTTATCGTTTCATGTGAAAAAGAAACAGACGACTTATTGAGCGAAAAAGATGGTCCAGTGGTTGTGAATTACATCAGACTCACGGATCCTGCCAAGAGCGACTCACTATTGACAAGTGCCTTTATGGGAAGTTTGATTTCCATCATTGGTGATAATTTTGGCGATCTAAAACAACTTTATTTTAATGACCAAAAGGCTATTTTACAACCTAATTTTATCACGGACAAAGTGATTATAGTCAATGTACCTACTACGGTGCCGACAGAAGTTACGGACAAAATCAGAATGGTATTCAGTGATGGGTCAGAGTTTTTGCACGACTTTAAAGTTAGTGTTCCTGCACCTGTTTTGGCTGGTATCAAAAGCGAATATGCGCCTGATGGTGGTACTATAGAATTGAGTGGAGACTTTTTCTTTGATCCTAAAGTGACTTTCCCTGGAGATATAGTGGGAGAAATCGTAAGTACTGACAAAAATAATATCATTGTTACTGTGCCATTAGGTGTACAGCCAGGAGTAATCACAGTATCTACCAATTTCGGTAAAGCGGTTTCGAAGTTTATTTTCAGAGATGATAGAAATACTATTTTAAACTTTGATGATAAGACACATGAAAACTGGACAGCGCCAACTTTCGGTTCTGAAAATAAAGGAGTTGTGCCTGTATCTGGAAATTTTGCCATGTTTTCAGATAGTGATTTTGGTGAGTGGAAATGGAATAATCCGACGACCATGTGGTATTTTGCGCCATCTAGAGGTGGAGCAAAGCCTATCGCAGTGGGTCCTATAACAGACCTTGCCGTAAAGTTTGAAATTAATGTTCCTGAAGATTGGATTGATTTTAATTTACTCATTTTTATGTCGCCTTATGCAAGTGACCACGGATACGACAATGCATCTTTTGCAAGATACCAACCGTGGAGAAATGGCGCATTTAAGACATCAGGATGGCAGACAGTTACCATTCCATTGTCAGCTTTTCAGTATGGCAAAGACGACTCATGGGCGAAAGAAGACTGGGACAAACCGGGTTCAAAACCATTGTCTAGCCTAGATGGACTTACTAATATCAATATGATGATGTTTGGTCCTAATGTTTCACAAACTTCTGGGACTAAAGCAAATATTCAGATTGCTATCGATAATATCAGAGTCGTACCTATTAATTAATCCACGCTTAAATCATTAAAAATGAATACTAAATTTTTTCAATATATATTATTTGCCTTTGTGGTAGGCGCGGGAATTTTTATTGCCTCGTGTAGCAAAGATGAAGATACCGTTAGTACAGATCCTGTGGTTCTTAGTTATGGACCTTCGCCAGCACTAAGAGGTGGTGAACTCAGATTTATTGGTAAGAATATGGACAAAGTCACCATGATAACTTTACCAAACAACATAGAAGTAAAAAACTTTACTTCTAAGACCAGTGAAATGGTAACCATTATCGTACCACAAGAAACAGTGGAAGGCGAAGTCACCGTTACAACCACCATTGGTACTCAGAAAATGAAAACAAGATTAACCATTTCTGAGCCAATCACCTTTGTATCTTTATCGCCACTGACAGCTAGACCGGGTGAAAAAATAACCATCACAGGTGATTATTTAAATCTAATAGAAGAAGTCATTTTTCCAAATAAAAAAGCACAAGCTGAGTTTATTTCTCAATCAAGAGAGCAAATAGAATTATTGGTTCCGCTTGATGCTCAGACAGGAAAAGTTGTTATCTCTAATGGTATGCCCGATCCTATCTTGATAGAGTCAGACTCGACACTCAGCGTAGTAACTGCAAAAGCTACAAAATTATCACCAATACCTGTTAAAGCAGGGGCAACTTTAACCATCGAAGGTACAGATCTTGATTTGGTAAAAGCCGTAATCTTTGGAGGAAATCAAAAAGTAGGGACATTCATATCACAGTCTGTAACAAAAATAGAAGTACAAGTACCTGTTGACGCACAAGATGGAAGTATTGCACTAGAAATGGCATCTCTAGTTACAACTCAATCAACGGATGTATTGGAAATGGTTGTTCCTACCATTTCATCTGTCTCACCAAATCCTGCCAAAAATGGTAAATCAATCTCTATCAAAGGTATCAATCTAGACTTAGTGACTAATGTTGTTTTTGCAACGGACAAAGCTGGTTCAATTGCTTCTCAATCTGCTACAGAAATCACGGTAGATGTTCCATTAGATGCAGTGAATGGTGTTGTTAATTTAAGAACCAAAGCCAATAAGACAGTAAGTTCTAGTGAATTAACGTTTGTAAAGCCAACCATCACGGGTATCAATCCTGCTTCCACACAATCCAACAAACCTATTGTCATTTCAGGTACAAATCTTGATTTAGTAGTACAAGTAAAATTGGGAGGCGGTAAGTCTGTTACAGTTGCCAATACAAATGAAACAGAATTGACCATTACGGTGCCATCAGGTACAACCACAGACAAAATTACCCTTGTGACCACCAATGGTTCAGAAGTGGTTTCAGCCAATGACCTGACCATCATAGCGTCCAATGTCCCAGAAGTGACAGGTTATCCTACAAAAGCAAAACCAGGCGAACTCATCACATTGACAGGTACTAAAATGAACTTGGTGACTGATTTGATCTTCCCAGGTAATGTCGTCGCTACAGGATTTGGTGTAAAAACCATTGACAAAATAGAAGTAGTGGTGCCATTGAATGTACAAAAAGGGTATGGAAAAATTAAATTTATGACTATTGATAATGAGGTTTCTGAAACAGAACTCATCAATTTTGTAGGCGTGGATGATGTACAAGATCCAGACTTAGTATTTTTTGATTTTAACGGAACAGGCAATAAAGATGCTTGGTGGGGAAATGTAAAAATAGTTAATGACAATAACAATGTAGATGGATCTAGTTACGGCTTAGTGGAAGGCAATTATAACGGTTGGACAGATTTATTTTGGAGAAATGGATCAAATAACTTCCCTGGAGCCACAATAGGTAGTAATGTCAATGATTATGTTGTCAAATTTGATATTAATCTTATCAATCCTATTGATGGCGGAAACTTGAAGTTCAGACTGAATGGCGACGAAGGCGATTTCTGGTGGACATGGGGACCTGCAGGACCAGGTGCATCGGTAGCGACTACAGAGGGTTGGGAAACCATTACTGTTCCGATATCTGCTTTTAAAGATTCAGATGGTTGGGGAACCAATAGTCCTACATCAATGGCTGTCATCTCTAAGGAATTTGGTATGGCGTTTGCAGATGGTGCAGCCAATGTCAAATTCTATATCGACAATGTGCGATTTGAAAGAAAATAATTCCATAAGGGGATTGTTTTATTAGATTTGAAGTAATTAATGATTTAGGTCACAATAGTCAGAGCACTAGATCAAGGATATTAAAGAATTTCCTAACACCCTGAAAAGGTGACATATTAGTAACCACGGATGTCAATCCGTGGTTACTAATGATTAATAAAGGTTATTTTGACGCTATTTTTGTCAGCAAGACGCAAAAATTGTGACAAAATTATTTATTTGCTTTTCTTTGACTGTATCTTTCAAAACTGAACTTATTTTATGAAAATCCATCCGATTGACCTAGCGATTATATTAGGATATTTAATCCTGACAGTAGTCATAGGATTATTGCTCAGAAAAAGAGCCAGAAAAAGCCACTCAGACTATATGATGGGTGGTAAAAAGCTTCCTTGGTACATGTTGGGATTGTCCAATGCTTCTGATATGTTTGACATATCAGGTACGATGTGGATGGTAACAATATGTTTTGTGTATGGCTTTAAGTCCATGTGGATCGTTTGGCTATGGCCGGTATTTAATCAGATATTTCAGATGATGTATTTGAGCAAATGGCTTCGTAGATCCAATGTTTCTACAGGTGCCGAATGGTTGCATGTACGATTTGGTACAGGGCCAGGATCTACTTTGTCTCATCAGATTACAGTGCTTTTTGCGGTGATAGGTTGTTTGAGCTTTATGGCTTACGGTTTTGTAGGATTAGGTAAGTTTATTGAACAATTTATCCCTTGGACTTGGGCATCACAGTACATCCCATTTGATATTCCTGCGGAATTTGTCGGACATTTTTATGGCATCATCTTCACATTGTTTGCTATGTTTTACGCTTTGATAGGTGGTATGACGAGTATTGTGATTGGCGATGTATTGATGTACAGTGTCATGACGATTGCTTCAGTTTGTATCGGCGTCATTGCGGTCAATCATCTATCAGGTAGCCAGATTGTGACGCCAGAAGGTTGGCTCACACCACTATTTCAGTGGAATCTAAATATGGATTGGTCACAAATCTTGCCCGATGTCAATACAAAAATTGAGTCAGACGGATTTATACCTTGGGGCGCATTTTTTATGATGATGGCTTTCAAAGGTGTATTCGCCAGTTTGGCTGGGCCTGCTCCCAATTACGATATGCAAAAAGTACTCTCTACCCAATCACCAGAAGATGCATCCAAGATGTCGGGATTTGTATCCATCATTTTATTGCCCGTAAGATATACCATGATCATGGGCTTCACCGTCTTGGCACTGTTGTATTATGACCAATTGAATCTGAGCACAAGCACGGGTATTGATTACGAAAAGATATTACCTTCGACCATAGCGGAATTTACACCTACTATTGTCAAAGGTATCATACTCACTGGGTTAATGGCCGCCTTTATGGGTACTTTTTCAGGTACACTGAATGCGGCTCAATCATATTTGGTCAATGATATTTATCTCAAATATTTCAAACCCAAAGCGAGTATTTCTAATATCATGATGACCAATTATCTCATAGGTGGTGCCATCGTCATCATCAGTATCATCATAGGTATTTATGGTGGAAATATTAATGACTTATTACAATGGATCGTAGGCGGTCTGTACGGAGGATATGTAGCAGCCAATGTACTGAAATGGCATTGGTGGAGATTTAATTTTAGTGGCTTTGCATGGGGTATGATTGCGGGAACAGGTACAGCACTTCTTTTGCCTGTGCTTTTCCCCAATACCCTTGCTTTATGGATGTTCCCCTTACTTTTTGGTATATCTTTAGCCGGAAGTATCATTGGTACATACGCAGCTCCTGCACCGGATATGGAAGTCCTAAAATCATTTTACAAAAACGTCCAACCATGGGGCTTTTGGAAACCAGTGCACGATGCAGTGATGACAGAAGATCCTACATGGCAGACAGAAGCCAACTTCAAAGCAGATATGTCTAATGTAATACTTGGTATCATCGCCCAGTGTTGCCTGACTTTACTACCTATGTATCTCATTTTGTCTATGTTTACCGATATGGCTATTGTGGGTACAGTCCTTCTAGTAATAGCAATCATCCTAAAACGTACATGGTGGGACAAACTCCAAACAAAACTTGCTTGAATGAATGTGTGATTTTGATAAAACAAAAAATATTAATTTTATATAGTAAATTTTATGACGTCAATAAATTTCAAAGACAGATTAAACATGATCACTAGAGCATATGAGACTTTAGTGACCTTAAAAAACGAACCCATTTTACCAGGTAATGGTATTTATGCAAAATATAAAAACCCTGTATTAACAGCTGCGCATGTTCCCATCAATTGGAGATACGATCTGAGTAAAACCACTAATCCATTTCTCATGGAGCGTTTTGGTATCAATGCAGTATTTAATGCAGGAGCGATCAAATGGCAAGGAAAATATGTAGTCTGCTCACGTGTGGAAGGGGCAGATCGTAAATCCTTTTTCGCTATGGCCGAAAGTGACAATGGTATCGACAATTTCCGTTTTTGGGACTTTCCATGTCATATACCAGAGACGACGGTTCCTGATACCAATACCTATGATATGCGGTTGGTAGCACACGAAGATGGTTGGATTTACGGCCTTTTTTGCACTGAGCGTAAAGACCCCAATGTTCCACTTCATGACACGTCATCTGCCTTGGCTCAGTGTGGTATCGTGCGCACCAGAGATTTGAAACATTTCGAAAGACTGCCTGATCTCGTCACGCCTTCTAATCAACAGCGCAATGTCGTTTTGCATCCTGAGTTTGTACGTGGCAAATATGCACTTTATACGCGTCCACAGGATGGATTTATTGATACAGGCAAAGGTGGTGGTATCGCCATAGGATATACACATACCATGGAAAATGCCGTCATTACAGAAGAGCATATTATTCATTCTCGACAATACCACACCGTCTATGAAGTCAAAAATGGACAAGGTCCGGCACCTATAAAAACAGATTTTGGGTGGTTGCATTTGGCACATGGCGTGCGAAATACAGCAGCAGGATTGCGATATGTTTTGTATCTCATGATGACAGATTTACATGATATTACAAAGATCATCCATTTGCCTGGTGGCTATTTTATAGCACCTGATGGTGAAGAAGGATTTGGTGATGTGTCCAATGTAGCTTTTTCGAATGGGTGGATACTCGATGACGATGGAGAGACTGTGTTTATCTATTATGGTGGCTCCGATACCAGACTTTATGTAGCAACATCTACACTAAGCCAACTCATAGATTACACCTTACACACGCCAGAAGATGGATTTTCATCTTTGGAGTCTGTCGCTACCATTACATCCATTATTGAAAAAAATAATGAGCTAATATTAGCTTACGCAAAATAAATCTAAGGTATGATCGGGTTGGAACAGCTAAAAGGAGAAATGGTCAAAGAAGGTGAAGATGTTTTGGCTTTTTGGATGTCTACATCTTTAGATCATATCCAAGGTGGATTTATCGGCAAATTGGATAATCATGGAGTCCTTGATCTTACTGCTCCCAAAGGTTTGGTGCTGAATGCAAGGATACTTTGGACCTTTGCAAGTACACAAAATATTAATGAAAACCCATCAGTAGAAGAAATTGTAAAACGTGCTTATGCTGTATTAACCAATAATTTTTTTGATAAAATCAATGGTGGATACTTCTGGTCACTTACCCATCAAAACGAACCATTAAATCTTAGAAAACAAATCTACGGCCAAGCTTTTGTCGTATACGCTTTTGCTGCTTACCACAAATATACGCAAGATTCTGAAGCTTTATTAAAAGCGCTAGAATTATACCGTCTTATGGAGAAACATGCTTTTGATCCTGTGTTTGGTGGGTATCGTGAAGCTTTTGCCGCTGATTGGAGTAATTTGGAAGATATGCGGCTTTCGCAAAAAGATCTGAATACACCCAAATCGCTCAATACACACCTTCATATTATGGAAGCGTATGTCCAGCTGTATCAAGTTTGGCATGATTCAGGTTTAGTACAAAAGATTAAAGACTTAATAGATATTTTTCTTCTGCACTTTATAGATCGAGAAGCAGGCCATGTCCATATGTTTTTTGATGATGATTGGCAAATGATACCGGCACCTTGGTCTTATGGTCACGATATTGAGACATCTTGGTTATTGTATGAAGCAGCAGAACAAATCCATTATCGATTAGATGAAGTGAAATCTGTAGCCATCTTATTAGCTGAAGGTGTATTGCCCGTAGTGGATGCGGAAGGTGGTGTAGCTTACGAAAGTCACCTGAATCAAAAACATTGGTGGGTTCAAGCAGAAGCCATGGTGGGATTTATGAATGCTTACCAACTCACCGGTGATGTAGAATATCTCGATGTTGTCTTTCGTATTTGGGATTACACCAAAAAATATATCAAAGATACAGAAAATGGAGAGTGGTTTTGGGGTAGGAATGAAGATGGTTCTATCATGCAAGAAGAAGGTAAAATTGGCTTTTGGAAATGTCCATACCACAATGTGCGTGCTTGTATGCAGCTTGCTGAAAGATTAAAAACGATTATCAATCAATAACAAAATATATATGAAGTTTTATAGTTGGTCATTAATTATTTTTTGTTTGTTTTGGTGTTTAGGTTGTTTGCCTTTGAGTGCACAAAATAAAGTATCCAAAATATCTGTCGTAGGCAATCAATTTGTCAAAGAAGATGGAAGCAAATACATTTTCAGAGGACTCAATACAAGCGACCCTGAACGCTTAGATACGATGGGCAGATGGAATGAAGTGTATTTTGATGAAATGAAAAAATGGGGCGCAAATGTGGTCAGATTTCCAGTGCATCCAACAGCTTGGCGCAGACGTGGCGAGATGAAATATTTACAACTTCTAGATAAAGGTGTCAAGTGGGCAACCGAACGAGGTATGTATGTTATCATGGATTGGCACAGTATCGGCAATCTGAAAAACGAAATGTATCAACACGAAAGATATGAAACCACCAAAAAAGAAACCTTTGAATTTTGGCGTACTATTGCCAAACATTACAAAGACAATCCTACGGTGGCCTTCTATGAATTATTCAACGAACCTACCGTCTATAATGGAGAATTAGGCACTTGTTCATGGGCTGAATGGAAGACATTAAATGAAGAAATGATCACCATCATCAGAGCAAATGGTGGCAAAGGTATTCCACTAGTAGCAGGTTTTAATTGGGCTTACGACCTTACTGAGATAGCCAACAATCCCATCAATGCAACAGGAATCGCATATGTTTCTCATCCTTACCCAATGAAAAGAGAAAAACCTTGGGAAGAAAAATGGACACAAGATTGGGGTTTTGTCAAAGAAAAATACCCATTGATATTGACTGAAATCGGTTTTTGTGGTCCTGAAGATCCTGGCGCGCACATACCCGTGATCAGTGACGAATCTTATGGCGACGCCATTACTAAATATTGCGATCAAAAAGACATTTCATGGGTTGTATGGGTATTTGATCCTATGTGGGCACCAGCATTATATACAGATTGGAATTTTACTCCTACAAGACATGGTGTTTATTTCAAAAAAGCAATGAATGATAGGAAAGGTAAGTAGAAGGTGATTGAGACGCTAATTTTCACGAATTTCACTAATTGTAAAGTAAAAATTTTATCTTTGACTTAAAGAATTTTTAGAGATTAGTTTTGGAAAATCAATTAAACAATGTTTCAATGAATTGTAATAAAAACACAACCACATTTGATGAATATCTAACAAACAGATATGGTAAATTAGGAACTGAAACGCGTTCAGAATTTGAAAGCAAAGCCAAATCTTATGTTCTTGAAGAATTATTAAAAGAAGCAAAACAAAATCATTTGAATGATACATAATTATCATTACTTCATTAAAATCTAAACCTAAAATATCCCATAAATTCAATAAACCAAATGAAGTTATTAACCACCATCCTAGCCCTGTTTATGTGTAGCAATATTTTTGCAGCATTGACGATAGAGAAATTGTATTCGGACCACGCTGTTTTGCAAAGAAACAAACCAATCGTCATAAGAGGTACAGCAGATGCAGGCAATATGGTTTCCCTTCAGTTTGATAAATTCAATACGTCTGCTTTGCCCAATATTTCTGGTCAGTGGGTCGCTACTTTTCCTGCGATGGCAGCCGGTGGTCCTTACCAATTGACTATTACTCAAGGTAGTCAAAAAATTGTTATTTCTGACATATTGATGGGCGATGTGTGGCTTTGTTCAGGGCAATCAAATATGGAATGGCCCGTCTCAAAATCTGCCCATTATTCCGAAGAAATCAAAGATGCAGCCTACCCACAGATAAGACAGTTTTACGTCGCACACAATGTCAATATCACGCCCATAGCTACACTTCCTGATGGTCAGTGGGTCAACGCTAGCAGTAGTACTGTTGGAGATTTCACAGCTGTAGGTTTCTTTTTTGCCAGAAAAATATATCAAGAAACAGGCGTGCCTATTGGTTTGATTCACAGTTCTTGGGGTGGCTCACAAGTGGAGAGTTGGATCAGTAAAGATGCCATGTTGGAATCAGATGTGCTACGAGTTTATGGTCAGAAAATGCCAGCTACTTGGGCAGGATTGGACAGTATGTTGGAGTATAGAAATAAAAAAAACATCTTAGGTGATGGACTTAAAAAAGTGACCTTAGATGATGAAAAAAAGTACATCAATCCAGAATATGATTTTTCATCGTGGATATCTGCTGACCCGATGTGGCAGTGGGATTGGAAAGGAGTTTGGGCTTGGCGTGGCAATGGTTACATGGGTAAAAAGGTAACTCTTACCCAAACATTTACAGACAAAATCACCACACTTAGTCTGGCAGAATGTTACAGCCACAATGATATTTACATCAATGGTAAGCTCATTTTTTCAGGTATTCTCAAAGGAAATAGACAGATTGTTGTACCAGCAAATACGTGGCAAGATGGAGAGAATACCATCATGATCAAAATGAATCAAGTTATTGAACCTGAATGGTTCGGATTGGGATTGATGGGTTCGGGAGCTGATCTTTACATTCAGTCTGGAGATATCAAAGTATCTCTTAATGATAATAAATGGAAGCTGATGCCATCCTTTGCAGAGCCGCATACTTATGCACGCTTGAGCAACAATGCAGGTACCATCATCTACAATGCGATGATAGCGCCGATCATTCATTATCCTATCAAAGGAGTGCTATGGTATCAAGGCGAATCAAATGCAGGAAGAGCGAATGAGTATAGAAAATCTTTCCCTTTGATGATCAATGATTGGCGTAAAAAATGGAAGGATGATTTTCCATTTTATTTTGTACAATTATCGTCTTATGGTGCCAATCAAAACAGCAATGATGGTAGCTATTGGGCAGAACTCCGAGTAGCGCAGACCATGACACTTTCCCTACCCAAAACAGGTATGGCAGTAACCACAGATATCGGTGATGCCAAAGATATCCATCCTATCAATAAACAAGATGTAGGACTAAGACTGGCAAGAATAGCTCTCAAAAATGATTATAGTAAATCTGTCGAAATCAGTGGCCCTACCTATGTTAGTGCAAAATATGAAGGTAACAAAGCCATCATCACTTTTGCAAATATAGCCAATGGATTAAAAACAAAAGACAAATATGGGTATCTCCAAGGTTTTGAAATCGTAGGCAAAGACAAAAAATGGTATTATGCCAAAGCTGAGATCATCAATGGTAAAGTGAGTGTCTCGCATCCTTCTGTTGCAAAACCTATTGCAGTCAGATATGCATGGTCAGATGCACCCACAGATGCCAATTTATATAACTCGGAAGATCTTCCTGCTGTTCCTTTCAGAACGGATGATTGGACAGGCGTATCTGTGAATGGAAAGTTTGAGTAGATGGTTTTGTTTCTAATATCCCCAAATATAAAAAAGTAATTATGCGGTTTTTAATATTGTTGTCACTATTAGCACTGTCTTTTTCAGGTTTTAGCCAAGACGCTTACCACACCAATCTAGTCAATTACCTAAAGGATAATTACAACTTGGTCAACCCGAAATATGTGCTCAACAACACCGAACAAACTAATATTTCTAGTTTTAATATTTATGGAAATGCAAGCGTTTCATCTTCAACTACATCGGGAAATTTTTTTTCATTGTCTTCAAAAATTAATGTAAGTTCTGTTGGTAATAATGTGTGGGATGCTGGCTATACGACATCTAGCAAAACGAGTGTCGCACAGGGAGATGTCCTTTTATACACGTTTTGGGCCAAAAAGAATAGTGTACAATCAGAGATCGTCATTTTTGCTGAAGACAATGTGACTTATGCCAAAGAACTGTACCCAACTTTAAAATTGACAGATGAATGGAAAAGATATTTTTTACCATTCAAAGTCACTAAAGCTTACGCCGCTGGAAAAATGAATATCGGTTTACATCTTGCATCCCAGATTCAGAATTTTGACATAGCAGGGTTGACAGTGCTCAACTTTGGAAGTACCTACAATATCTTGCAATTTCCATCTTCATTGGGCGAGTATGAAGGTTATGAAGCAGATGCACCTTGGAGAGCAGAAGCAGCGTCAAGAATTGAAAATATTAGAAAGTCAAATTTGACGGTGAATGTAAAAGACGTTTCTGGCAATGCACTTTCGGGTGCAACTGTTAAAATCGAGATGGTGGAACATGAATTTGGTTTCGGTTCCGCCATTGTAGCTTGTAGGACACCAGGCAATAGATGTTACAACGAGACTTATCTTAGCAAACTTAGGAATCTAGATGGTAAAGGCCACGGCTTTAATGTCGGTGTCACTGAAAATGCACTGAAATGGGATGGTTGGGAAGAAGAGTGGATAGGCACGCCTACAGAAACTGTCAATGCGGTAAAATGGCTATCGGAAAGTGGTATAAAAATGCGTGGACACGTTTTGGTTTGGCCAGGATTTGACAATCTTCCAGAAGATATGAGAGCCAATAAATCCAATCTTCCTTACTTGTGAAATAGGATCAATGAAAGACTGTCTTCCATGCTGACACATCCTGAATTGTCCAAGTATATCAAGGATTGGGACGTCATCAATGAAATCACCCAAAACAGAGACCTAGAATATGCATTTGATAAAGATCCTACGCTGAGTAAGGGAAGAGATTTGTACAAAGAAATATTCAAAAAAGCTAGAGAATTACAACCTGAACTCACCATGTATATCAATGACTACATCGTGGAGTCAGATGGTGGATCGGCAGCTGCAGCAGCAAGATACAATACTTATCTTGACGAAATCCATGCAGGAGAAGTCTCTTTTGATGGCATTGGATTTCAAGCGCACATCGGCAAACAACCCACATCTATATTGAAATTCAAACAGATTTTTGACGATTATTCCGCTCGGTACAATGCAAGGATAAAAATCACAGAATACGATATCAATAAAGAAGTAGATCCAATGATACAAGCTAGGTATCTCGAAGATTTATTGACCATGTCCTTCAGCCATCCTTCGGTGGACGCATTTATCATGTGGGGATTTTGGGATGGTAATCATTGGGGACAGAATGCGCCTATTTTTAACTTAGATTGGTCCATCAAACCTAGTGGTCAAGCCTATATCGACAAGGTATTTAATGAATGGTGGACCAATGAAGAATCATCATCAGACGTGTCAGGAAAAGCAAGTTTCAGATCATACAAAGGAAAACACAAAATCACGGTCACCAAAGATGGCAAAGAAAAAATACAAGAAGTAACGATTAGTAATGATACGGAAGTAAATATTACTATGGATATCATATCTTCAACAAATAATGATCTCACACCAGATTTTAAAATATTCCCTAATCCCACTCCCAATGACATCACGATCGAAAGAGATCAAAACAACAAAGTTGAAATCAAAATAATGACCATCGATGGCAAATTATTAGAGAATATTCCTACCACCCATAAAACCATCCACTTACCACTTAAAAAATACCAACAATCATCCATCATTATCCAACTAATACTGGAGGGAAAAGTGGTAAAAAGTCAAATGGTTATGGTTATCTAGTGATTTAATAATCGGGTGTACTAAATACAGAAAGTAGCGTAACAAAAGTTGCTGTGCTTATAGTTTTAATAGAGTATCTTTGTTCAAAATTTGTGAACATGGATGTCGAGATCTTATCCAGAATTCAATTTGCCTTTACCATAGCATTTCACTACATATTTCCACCGCTTAGCATTGGGATTGGTTTGATGTTGGTTATTTTTGAAGGCATGTTTCTGAAAACTGGCAACAAACAGTATGAAATATTAACACGCTTTTGGCTGAAGATATTTGCAATTATTTTTGGGATTGGTGTAGCTACAGGAATCATTATGGAGTTTGAGTTTGGTACCAATTGGGCGGTTTATTCGAGATATGTGGGTGATATTTTTGGTAGTGCGCTTGCGGCTGAAGGTTTGTTTGCTTTTGGACTAGAAAGTACCTTTTTAGGCGTCTTGTTATTCGGATGGGATAGAGTGTCACCTGTAGTCCATTTTATTTCTATGGTAGGCGTGTTTTTAGGTTCGATGTTTTCAGCAGTTTGGATTGTTGTGGCCAATAGTTGGCAGCAGACACCTGCGGGATACCATATTGTAGGTGATGGATTTAATGCCCGTGCAGAAGTTACTGATTTCTGGCAAATGGTATTCAACCCATCAAGTGTGGATCGTGTGATACATGTATGGCAAGGGGCTTTTCTGGCAGGAGCTTTTATGGTACTAAGTGTTCATGCTTATTACTTATTGAAGGGCAAGCACAAAGAAATATCTTATTTGGCTTTTAAACCTGCTTTAACCATAGCAACCATTTTTTCATTGACACAATTATTCTCAGGACATCGCTCTGCGGATTTAGTAGCTGAGCACCAACCTGCTAAACTTGCTGCCATGGAAGGACACTATCAAGCCAAAAGTCCTGCTGATTTATACTTATTCGGGTGGGTAGATAACAAAGCACAGAAAGTGACCGGATTGGGCATTCCAGGAGGATTATCATTTTTGGTACATCAAGATTTTAATGCAGATATCATCGGTCTGAATGCTTATGATGTCAAAGATAGACCTTCACAAGTGAATGCTGTATTTCAGTTTTATCACATTATGATTTCTATCGGAATGGCATTGATATTTTTGACTTTGTATGCTTCGTTTTTATGGTGGCGAGGCAAACTATTTGAGCAGAAGTGGATGATGAGGATATTTGCTTTTTCTGTTTTGTTACCACAAATAGCTAATCAAGCAGGATGGTTTGCCGCGGAGATGGGACGTCAGCCGTGGATTGTTTATGGACACTTAAGAACAAGCGAAGGTTTTTCAAAAGAAGTATCAGCACAGCAAGTCTTGTTTTCATTGATTCTTTTTGGTGTTATTTACAGCTTACTGTTTTTATTATTTTTATATTCACTCAATAAAAAAATAAAACACGGTCCTGTTGATTATCATCCAACTTCCAAATTAGCTCAACAATAATTACATCACGATGGCGACAATTTTAGGTATTGATTATCCCACCCTTTGGTTTTTTGTAGTTGGTTTTTTATTTTCTGGTTATGCCATTTTGGAAGGATTAGATTATGGTGCAGGTATGTGGCATTTGTTCTTTCAGAAAGATGAGAGCCGACGTATCGCTATCAATGCCATAGGACCTTTATGGGACGCCAATCAAGTATGGCTTGTGATCGGCGGTGGCGCATTGTTTGCAGGGTTTCCGGTCTTATATGCGACAATGCTTTCTGCCATGTACGTACCATTTATGTTATTTTTGGCCATGTTGGTTTTTAGATCTTCCGCGATTAAATTCAGAAGTGCCGAACCCATGTTATGGTGGCGCAAAACGTGGGATATCCTCTATTTTATATCAAATTTGATGATTTCTTTTTTACTTGGTGTAGTATTGGGCAATCTCATCGAAGGCATCGAACTAAAAGAAAATTTCGTGTATGATGGTGGTGTGTTTTTGTCATTTTTAAGTCCTTATGCTATTTTGACTGGCATCACTACCGTAGCACTTTTTATGATGCATGGTGCTATTTTTTTACTATTAAAAACAGAAGGAAGACTGTATGCTAAACTTACCTTTCTACTACGTAGGAGTATTGTCTTTTTTATTCTTAGTTTCAGTATTTTATCTGTGTACACCATAGTATTTATTGAGAGTGTAGCGGATCGGTTTAGAGAATTTCCGTTATTTTTTGTATTACCGATTTTAGCATTACTTTCTATCGCAAACATACCTAGATTGGTATCTAAACATAAGTATTTTCAAGGGTTGATTTTTTCTTCATTGACCATGTCTTTTCTGTTAATGTTGGTAGCGTTTCAGTTGTTCCCTGTGTTGTTGTTATCGACTATTTCGCCTGAATATAATATAACCATTTATAATGCCGCATCTTCAGAAAAATCTCTTGGCATCATGCTGACAATTGCAGCTATTGGTACACCATTGATATTTATATATTTTCTATTTTTGTACAACACTTTTAAAGGGAAGGTCATCATGGACGATGACAGTTATTAATCAATATTAACATAGCAAGTTTTATTTTATGAAGGAATTTTGGGATGAAAGGTATGGCGCCAAAGAGTATATTTATGGTACAAAACCAAATGCTTTTTTGATTGATCAATTAGCAAAAATAAATCATGTAGGTAAAATACTTTTCCCATGTGAAGGAGAGGGTAGAAATGCAGTATTCGCTGCACTTAAAGGTTGGAATGTAGATGCTTTTGATTACAGTGAAAGCGGAAAAGTCAAAGCATTACAATTGGCAAATGAACACCAAGTAATGGTAGATTATCAATTAGCAGATGCCACATTATTTGATTTTGGAACAGAGAAGTATGACGTAGTTGCATTTATTTTTGCACATTTTCCAGCGAACCTTCGCGAAGTCATACACCATAAAGCTATTCAATCACTAAAAAAAGGTGGACACATTATCCTAGAAGCTTTTAATCCAAAACAAATAAATAACAATTCAGGTGGTCCGAAAGACGTATCAATGTTGTACACAGAAGAAATATTGTCAGGAGATTTTAAAGCTTTGACGATGCTTACTTTAACGACTGAACAAGTAGTGCTTGATGAAGGCGCATTCCATCATGGAATAGCAGATGTAGTCAGAATGGTCGCAAGGAAAGATTGGTAAGACGATGGTGGTTTGTAGTTGTTGACTCGTGGTTATTAGCTTGTAGTTAGTAGGATTTAGCTCGTAGCTTGTCGATGGTGGCATTTAGCTAATGCTTGTTAGCACTAAGTTGAGTAGTATAATACCAATTACTTAATATCCTTAACTCCTTAATGGTTAGATTAATATCAATGTAATAAGCACTAATAACCCTTATTTTTACATTTTAAATTAGTGTAATTTGTGAAAATTCGCGTCTTCCTTTAAACTAAAAACTATATCCCACACCAGCCGAAATATTCCACAGTGATGGTTTGATAATTTGTGTTGGGTCTGCACTATGGTTGGTCAGATATTTCTGATATAAGACGGATGAATGTAAAAACCATCTTTGCGATACATAATATTTTACAAGTGCAGAAGATGTAAATCCTATTTTAATACTGTTGTTGTATTGTGGTAAATCGCCATCATAAGCGACCACTTCATCATGCCATAATGTCTTGCCTTTGCCTGTTGTGAATAGTCCTATCGTCGGCCCTGCATTTACTTTGAAAGCCCAATTTCCTACGTTGTGCTGCAATCCTGGAAGTAACGAGAATGAACTTCTGACCATTTGATTTCTATGTTGCAGTTTTCTAGTGACGTTTTCATTTACGCTGGCAGTACCACGAACGTATGTTTTTTCACCTGAAATAAGATTGTCATGAATGGAAATAATAATATCATCTACTTGTTTGGGTGCCGTTTTTATACCGTCGTAACTAAATATTGAATACAATCTTTGATAATCGATCATGGAAGTCACAAAAAACGGTTTGCTGATAGAGATATCATGTCTTATTGCCATAGAAAACCCTGGGAGTTCTTTTTCAGAAATCAATGCTTTATGTAGTTCTGAATTTAATTGTAATGTGGCAGGTTTTCCAATATTCCAAAATGAAATACCTGTATTGACCATCAAATCCATACTTCCGAAATATTCGCTTTTCTTATTTTTGGCAGGTAGGGTAGTAGATACTTGAGGTATGGTAATCGTACGGGAAAATAAAGTATTTAAATCGTCATTAAAAAGCAAAGTCAAGGGTACGATCATGAAATATGGTTTAGGTGCATATGGGTTCATTAGGTCCGAGTACCCTTGATTTGCTATCTTATTTTCAATGGCGACAATATCTATTGGATTGGAAGAGACGTTTATTTGGTCTGTTTTTAGTATAGGTGTTTGCTCAGTTTGTTGTATTTGATTGGCAAAAGATTTTGATTGATCTTTGGCTAGTATAACTGTGTTTTTTGACCTTACTGAGACTTTACTTACGATAGGTTGGTTGGTATTAGCTTCGGTTTTATTAGCCGTACTTTGTGAATCAATTTCAGAGGTATTTGTACTTTGGTGACTAGTTATATTTTCTTTTGAATTACCTGCAGAAGGCTTAGAGATTGGTGATGTAATGATCTTATTTTGTGTATCGATTTCCACAGGCAAATTGGTGTTTTCGACTTCCCCAAAATATAAAACCATACCTATACCACCAATGAGTATAGGTAACAACCACCAAATCAACAATCTGCGTTTTTTCTTTTTTTGACCCATTTTGTCATAAATACCTGCTTGCATGGATTCCCACGAAAGATCTTCAGGAAGCGGTGTTTCATTCCTTAATTGGTCTCTTAATCTGTTATAATAAGCCATATTGTAACATATTTGGTTTATTCAAAATATTATTTTTAATCCATTTAATAGCTCTAAAAAGCTGTGACCTGGATGTCTCTGCGGTAATACCTAGCATATCACCTATTTCTTTGTGTGAATATTCATCAATGACCGAAAGTAGAAAGATCGTCCTATAACCATCGGGCATGTTTTTTAACATGAGTTCAAGATCATTTATTGATAGTTTTTCTATGGCATCCAAAGCAGTTTCTTCTACATCATCTACCACTTCGAGACTATAATTTATTTGCAATTTATCTTTTTTGCGAAGTATGGCGATACATTGGTAAACCGTGAGTTTTGACGCCCAAGATTTAAAACTACCTTTGGTATCATCAAACTGCTGAATACTTAAAAATATTTGGGCAAATACTTCTTGTAAGGCATCTTTGCGATCATCATCATAGCAAAAGTAGTTTTTGACAATAGTAAATATATAAGGTGCACAGCTTTTGTACATCAAACTATAAGCTTGCTGATCGCCTTTTTTGCACTTTACTATGATACTATTGTCTATCAATTATATTACCTTTTTACTTTGAATCTCATGATGCTTTGTATCTACTTACTCTGGGCATGTTATGAATACATTTAACACTTCATCAAGTGATTGTAATACTTTGGTTTGGTTATTATCTTTTAACACGATCGAAACAGGATAATTTGTATTAAACTCCGCGAAAGAGCTATCTTGCATCATTAGACTATTAATTTCAGGATAACTTTGGAGGGTGATGTTTGGCCCATTAAATTTAGATACAGATATGGGGAAAACCAAATCATAACATGGATTTGAACTAAATAATTCAGTTTTATAGATCAGAATAAAGAAGTCTCCACTCTGAGGACATTGATCTGCCAAGTCATCCAGCTCGTTTTGATTGTAAGCGGTCACTGTTTCTCCACTTAATGTTTTGAGCGTCAATGGAAACGCAAAGTCTATAAATCTACCCTGCATAATGACGTTGGATAATGTTGTAACATCGGGTATTGAAATAGGTGCTGTTTGTCCCAAAACTAAAATATTTAAAGGGAACACGAACTCATAACATGCAAAATAAGCAAACTGGTTTACCTGAACAAAAGTAGTATCTATCCATCCAGAACCATTACAAGCCATAAGCAACTGTGCTAGTGAAAAAGCATCATAGGCTTCAAATGTTTGGTTTTGGATGTCGATTAGGGTCAATGGGAAAATAAAATATAATGGTTCCGCTGCATGTTTTTGTATAAAACTACGTTCATCGGCAATTGTATAAATATCTCCTTTAGCATTTTGGACATTCAAAGGGTATTCAAGAGAGTAACAAGAGTTCTGGAAGTTAATAACATACGCAGGAAACATATTACTCCCACTCGAAAGTGAGTCAGGAAAACACCCGGCAGAGTGTGTCGCAAAATCCCAAAGGTCTTGGACAATAACTTCTATACCTATATTATCAACAATGGTAAGTGGATAAGCAAAATCAATAATGCTAGCAGAAGAATCAGAAACTAACAACTCAAAATCTAAGGATGAATTTACATCAAATAAAGTACCTGCTGTATCAACCATCTGAAATGGATAGGGCACGGTGATACATTCTATGGTTACACTTGGAGAGGATGCAGTACTTCTTGCTTTTGCCAAGATGTAATTGACATAGACTACTTCGGGTTCGAATTCTTCAGGTACAATACTGATATCATCAAACTCTTCTACGCCGCATGATGTCATCCATATGCTGAGTATAAAAAGATAAAACAAATATTTACGTACCATCATTTATGATTTAAGGTATTGGAACACAAAGTTCTGTTTTATTATTAGATATTACTAACCAAAACGTTGCATCTGGCTGCAAAATAATGTAAATATATTTTGAGTGATTATTGTTGTATTTATTTTTTAAATTAATTTGTTTACCTAAGTTATTGATATTTAATATTTAATAGACTAGGTCCTTGTTTTGTGATAGTTAGAAAATTATTTTTATCTTGATGCAACGATTTTTTCTTGTTTTGCTAATGATAGGTTGATAATAATTCTTTACTCAAAATTTTAATACAATGAATTTTAAAACATTACTTTTTATATTCATGTCTGCTTTTACGATACAATTATCGGCACAGCAAGATTGTGACTGCCCGATGGAAATTGATCTTGTATGTGCGTCTGATACATTAGGAAATTACCTTGAGTTTCCTAATGCATGTTGGGCAGAGTGTCTAGGTTTTACGGTTGTTTCGGATTCGACGTTATGCGATGCAGGCAATCCTTGGGGAGACTGTGGATGCACAGTGACAGATTCGACATTTGTGTGTGCAGAAGATAGTCTCGGCAATATTTTTCCTGTGCCGAATGCGTGCCTAGCTGCATGTTGGGGACTAACAGTGGTAGAAGGGAATGATTGTGGTTTTAACCCTTGGGATGATTGTGAATGTCCAGAAATCTATGCACCTGTCTGTGCAGTGGATGCCGTAGGTAATTACCTAGAATTTAGCAATGCTTGTTATGCTGAATGCTACGGTTATGCGTTAGTAGCTGACTCTACACTTTGTGGCTTAGATCCATGGGATGATTGTAATTGTACTTTAGAATATGCTCCTGTATGTGCGGTGGATTCTTCAGGATATTATGTAGAGTTTTCTAATGCATGTTTTGCAGCTTGTTATGGGTTTGAAGTAGTGACAGACTCTACACTTTGTGGCTTAGATCCATGGGACGATTGTAATTGTACTTTAGAATATGCTCCTGTATGCGCTGTAGATTCTACAGGTTACTATTTAGAGTTTTCTAATGCATGTTTTGCAGCTTGTTGGGGCTTCGAAGTAGTGACAGACACCACGCTTTGTGGATTTGTAGATCCATGGGATGATTGTATTTGCACACAAGAGTACGAGCCAGTATGTGGGCAAGATTCTTTAGGTAATTATGCAGAATTTCCGAATGCTTGTTACGCTGCTTGTTTTGGTTTTACAGTAGTGACAGATCCTTCATTATGTGATTACAATCCTTGGGGAGACTGTGCTTGTGAGATTGATCCTAACGAACCATTCGTATGTGCTGTAGACAGTATTGGTCATCCATGTTACGTACCGAATGCATGTTTTGCAGCTTGTTGGGGATTGACGGTGACTGGTGATTCTATCTGTACAGAAGTAGATATCGACCCAGAGATTGATTGGGAGGTGATGGGATGTATTGACTCTTTATACATTGATGAAAATACAACTTTCCAGCAGGCACTTCTTCTCATCAGCGAGTCGTGTGGACTAGCATTGCCTGAATGTATTTTGGATGCACCGATATTTGATACAGACACCGCATTTATCATGTACATTGTCGAAAACTGTGATGGTGAGTTTGGATTTAATGGCAACACATCAGGATCTAATGTCATGAACTTGTACAACTTCATCAATAATAGCGTATTGACTAGCACGGATAATACAGATGTATACGATACACGTCTTTCCTTGATAGCAAATCCAGTGAGTCAGCAACTAGATTATCAGGTGACAACTAGTACAGCATCAGATATCGCCATTACACTTATGGATATCAATGGTCAGCGTATCTTCAGAGATCAAATCAGTATCGGTGAAGGAAAACATACCTACACCAAAGATATATCTCAACTTAACTCAGGTATTTACTTGCTAAACTTAGCGTCAGGCAAGTCTTATCAAACAGTCAAAGTGGTGATTACAAAATAACAAAAGTCGATGTCGTTTGGTGGATCAAAAGTGGATAAACATTCCACAAAAGGATCTACTAAACGATATCTTTCAAAAAAGACTTGATAATTTTTGATGATAACTTTAGCAAGGGCCTCCGGGCCCTTTTTTTATGGGATAAGTGTAATGGAGTTGTAAACTTGTTTACAACAATTGTAGTATTCTTGCAAACAAGTTTGCAAGTCCAATAAGCGAATCCCTATTTTTGGAAAGCATGTAATGGAGTTGTAAACCTATTTACAACAAGTATTTTATTATTGCAAACAAGTTTGCAATTCCAATATCATTTCACATAAATGTCATGTTTGTGCATTATTTGATTTAAAAATCAAATCTATATGCATCGTTTTGATTTTTTATTTACATTTGTTTGTTGATTATTTTATTACAAGAAAAAACATTTTCATCATGCAAAAAATAGCCATTTTACTACTCACCATTTTGTTGTTTTCAGAAGAGAAAATATATGCGCAAGAAACTTTAAAAGAGTTGACAGAATACAAGACAGACAGGAAATCTTTGCATTTTGTAGCTGGTTCTGATGAATATCTATTGGTAGATAATGGTGAATATAATCTAGATGTTTTGACTGTGAATGATGAAGGACAATTGTATAAATATTTTGAGTCTGATGTACCATATTGCGTAGAAGGTAAGACCATCCGAACAGATATAAATGATACATATATCATGTTTTATTACGGAGACCATTTGATATTTCAGAATTTTCATACTGGAGAGACTAGAAGGGTGGATGACTTGCCATGGCCTAGCATTTACCAAGATCCAATTGCATTCTTTTCAGGTTCAGAGTATTACATAATAAACACAAACGAATTCTATATATTTTCTTTAGTAAACGATTCGTTATTAGGTCAATACGAATCTCCATATATACATGGTAATTTGGTAATAAATGGCGAAGAAATAAACAATGAATACTACTCGGTTATCGATCAATTAAATACTGGAGTTAAAATAAAATTTGACTTCTCACATCGTCAATTTTACAAAACAAATTTTACAGGGTTAATTTACCAACATCAACCATATGAAATAACTTCAGAATTGAGTGATAAGCGTGTTCTTTATTTTATTAATCAGGATGGAACCATAGATACCATAAAACACAGATTCCCTCAATTTTCATTTGTGGACAAACTAAAAAGTAGTTCATCAATTTTGATGGTTAAGCAGACATTTGATCAAATGAATTGGAATCAATTGAATGTTTTTTATAAATATGATTTGAATAAGGATTCTCTTTTATTTTTAGATACTCTTAAAGTTGATGATAGCCATAATGGAAATTTTATTACAGACAGTTTATATCTTTATACTACAATTAGAGATCACCACATTTATAATATATACACACATGAGATTACTGATTTAGGTATCCCACAAGAAAATTGGTTACTTGACCAAATTCAATCCAAATTAGTTTTTGTAAATCATGACAATGCTACCTATGTGTATGATTATAAATTGAATGAATTGTCAAGATTAACGCATAAAGATAGTATGACTTATAGATATTTTAATCGAGTATTAAAAGACGATAAGGCGTATTATTGTAATCTAGAACAATTGACTTTTCCTTTGTACGAAGTTTCGGATAGTATTCATGCTCATAATCAAAATATTTCATCAACTGCCAATGAAAATGGAATACGTACATCTTTATTGAAAAAATCAAATAATTATATTTATACTTTTGATGATCAAGATATTGTAGTGCTAGATACTACTCAAGTTGACGGATATAGAAAAATGAGAGTGATTGAGCACACTCAAGATTTAGGTTGTTTGTCAGTAGAATGGTATGAGTATAATGATGTTTTGTATGGTTTTATTCCCATTTATAAAGAAGAAAAACGATACTATGATTTAGTTAGCATAAATCTTCAAAATTTTGAAGTTACAAATCTCACAGAAGAGTTAGGTTTGCCAATTATAGAAGATGATTTATTTTATTATAATATCTCTATTCGAGGTGATAAAGGGATTCTTTTTTGGAATAAATACCTAATTGATATAAATACAAAGGAGAAAGTTGACATAAGTGCCTATGTTGACAATTTTAGGCTCTACAGTGTGTTAAAATTTGATCAAAAAATATTGCTTACAGATGGTGAAAATCAAATAGTATTTCAATATCCTTTATTTAATTATTTAGAAAAGGAAAAATGCGAGCTTCAAAAATTTATTGGTGATAAATATTATATTTGTAAAGCTGCTTTAAGTAGTAATAATTTTGCCGTTTCGGATGGGGAAAAAGAAGTTATAGTTGGAGATGCTAAAGATTATTATTTTGTAGGATCTCGCAATTATGTGAAATTACAAAATGGTTTTTGTTTAGCAAATTATAATACCCAAAAGGCTAGAATTTATGTAGTATCCGAAGAAGTTAACGGTGCACTTAAAGCAGAAAAAGTTTATGAAAAGACTTTTAATAAGATTTGGAGTATTTCAGAAAAACACTTTGATAATTACATTTGTCTTTACGTTGAAGAAGATAATCAAAAATTATTAATACTCTATAACGTACACACCAAAGAAATTAAAGAAATACCTGAAGTAGATCCATTTAATATTCTTGAACTACTTGATGATCAAATTATTTTTTCGAATTACTCCTTACGCAGGATAGAAAAAATAAATTTTGACGGTGAACTTTTAAAGTCTATCGATTACCCTAAAGGTTTGAATTATGTATTTCCTAATCAAGAAGTAAATCTTGGACAAAAAGGATTGTTTATTTTGAACACGTATTTGTATGACGGAAGCTCAAGAATAGTTTTTGATAGTGAAACATTTTCTTATTTGTATAACACAGAATGTGAATTTGAGTTTGTTTATTGGAATAATCACGATAATGTCGTCTACAAAGACAGTGCCTACTACTTTAACATAGACATAGGTAAGAAAGGTAGACAAATATATAAACTCCATAACCCTTACGACACTGGAACTTCGCCAACCACCGATGGAAAGATAAGTACTTTTGGTCTATATCCGAATCCTGTCACATCAGCTTTAGATTTCAAAACACCTGAGCCATGTACTATACATTCCTTAAAAGTTTATGATTACCTAGGTAGAAGTCATCCCGTATTGCATCAGCCATGTGAGACTACTATTCAAGTAGATCACTTAGAGCAAGGAGCCTACATTATCGAATTAATAGAAGGCAATCATCGTAAAGTGGCGAGATTTGTAAAGATGTAAACATAGTGTAATCGGTAGAGGAGATTTTGTTTTTTTAAATTTGTACAGTCATTAGTCAAAATTGGATGTTGGTAGTGAAGAACTAAAGTAATGTCTTATCGTGCGGATATTTTTGCATGGCAATTTTAATGTTAACTCTTTCAGGAGTTATTCATAAAACAAGCGTTAAAATATCATAACTGACTTCTTCAAAATAATCATCTAGAAATCTGTCATCACTTTAAGCTTGTTTAAAACATGTATAGAAAGATTGCAAACAAGTTTGCAAGTCCAATAAATGAATCCCTAGGTTTGGAAAGCATGTAATGGAGTTGTAAACATGTTTGCAACAAGTATGGTATGCTTGCAAACAAGTTTGCAAGTCCAGTAAGCGAATCCCTAGTTTTGGAAAAGATGTTATGGAGTTGTAAACCTATTTATAACAATTATTTTATGATTGCAAACAAGTTTGCAATTCCAATATTCACTCAATCATTGATTACCCGATCTAATACGGCTTTTATCAGTTTACGATAATATTTCAGTAGTTCCACATTTTTAAACATAGGTAAGATGTCATCACTTACTTGCTCAAAATTTTCGTAAAGTAACCTGTCATCATCTTCTGATAAATCAAAAAAATCTTCAAAAAGGGACGCTTCTATTTTTGCGATAGCAGCAGCTAGATAATAATTTGATTGCAAACTGAAGATGATTTTTTTGTCAGTCTTTGCTGATTTCCCATGCTTCATAAATGATGCGTATACAGACATGAATGCAAAATACACATCCACTTCATTTGGATATTTATTAATTAGTGAAACCATCTCCTTGGTATCTTCTAATTTACATAATAGTCTCATCAATTCTATTCTTGCTCCTAGATTGTCAGACGGATTCATATGTATTATTTCTTTGTATCCTTCTATGGCATCGTCGATATACCCACCATATTCATATGTTTTGGCGAGCAAATATTTTGCTCTCATAAATGGTCTAGTATGAGATTCTCCCCACCACATTTTTTCTTTTTGTATACGAGTATAATCATAATCAAGATTGCGAATATCACTTGCTGCCAAAAGCAAATCGATTCTTTTTTCTAAGTCCCCTTCCCACCCAGCAATAAGGAGTTGTGCTTCTATATTATGTCTATTGGTTTCCAGTATTTTTTTTGCTTTTGCTATTCCTTCTTCTTCCGGTAGGTCATACAAAAGGGTGGCTGCGTTTTCGTCATCTTCTCTGACATTAGGATTTTGTTTTCTTCTTTCTTCGGGCGATAGTGCATTGAATTTTTCAAAATATTTATTTAATTCCTCTATATCATCAAGTTCAGGGATATCCATATCTCTATAGATATTCATAAAACTTGTATAATGATCGTCAGGTTTAAAGCAATTTTCATCCAAATTTCTTATAATACTAAAATCAGGATTTACTCGAAAGTCTTTTTTTAAAAATTCACACATAATCAATGCAAAACCAACCGTGCTATCTATGCTGAAGGTGATGTTGTTTTCATCCATGGTGATTTGGTAAAGTTGGATCAACTCATCTTCAAGTACGCCTTCCGCAATGTTTTTAATAAATCTGGACAATTCAGCTTCATGTGCAAATGGCGATGCGATATCCAAATCTATTCTGACATGGAGATTAACCGTTTTCTGCATTACTTTATGAGCTTCTTGTTCAAATTCTGCATCGAACTCATCGTCATCAAATTCATCATCGTCCCCTTCTTCATTAAGTCTAAGCTCGTCTGCGTCTTCATTCCATGCAAGTGTCGATAAGTTAAATGATGTTTTTAGCATACTGACATTAAGTTTAACTGACATTTTTTTGATCTCATTGGAATCAAGTTCATAATATTCAGACAGCAGCGTCATATAATCTTCAAATTCCGGGTAACCTTCTTCCAAAATCCGATCTTTATTATATTCAATAATTAATTGATTGGCAGCTGCAGCAAGTATTTTTATGTCACTTTTCAAAACGGTGTTACCTGCGTCTACATAGACAGACCAAAGATGAAATCCACCTTCAGACAGTTCCCAATATAAGTCAAATGCTTCCCAAAACTCAGTCATATATTTTAAGAAAATAGACTCAGGTTTTTTTGAAAACTCAGACAGATTGACTACTTTACTCATATGATTGTTTTATCCTGCAAATGTAGGAATCACTAAGGAAAGGTGCAAGAAATACTTTACAGTTTAGAAATTTATCTGTCATTTTTGCAATAGTGACGAGATTGTGTTCAATAGAAGGTAATCATCGTAAAGTGGCTAGATTTGTAAAGATGTAGTGAGTTAATAATGGTTTGGCTTATTATTATCTGCTTACATTTTTGTAAACAAAATCTTTTGTGTGTCGATTTCGATGATGTATATGCCATTGGTCAGAGATGATAAGTCTATTGATGAACCTAATGAAGTACTAGAAATCTGGACCTTGCCAAAAATATCTTTTATAACAAAATTGTCTATGGTTTTATCTGATCTTACATGCAAAACATCCGTAGATGGATTGGGATAGATCATTGTTTTTGAAATAGTCATGGGTATGGCTATTATTTTTGAGTAACTAAATCTACCATCAAAATCTACTTGTTTTAAACGATAATAAACAGTACCATATCTTAGTGTATTATCAGAATATTGATATTGAAATGAAGTTGTCTGAACATTTGAAGTAACTATTTTTGCAATTGGGGTAAAGAGTAGACCATCTTGACTTTTTTCTACTTCAAAAAAATGATTGTTAACCTCATGTTGTGTTTGCCAAATCAAGATAATGTTGTCACTTTTTTGTACTGCTTCAAATGATAACCATTCTAATGGTAGAATGCCCAAACAAGCATTTTCTACTTCCAGTTCCGAATTGCAACCAGTGGCATTTTGAGAGAAGGTGGGACTATTATTTTGTACTGCAATGTAGGCACATATGGAAGCTACATCACATTCTGAAAGCAGTGGTGAATCAGAAATAAAAACACCGCCCAAAGTAAGATGATCGATATTGTCCAATCCTGATAAACTAACTAAACTATTGTTTTGACTGAGTAATAACTGACCATTGACATTTGTCAAATTGGTCAGTGCGTCCAAAGATTGAAGCATTGGGTTGCCACCGATCTGAAGAAATGAACCTACTGACTGAAGACTAGTCAATCCGCTTAAATTTTCTAAACTACTATTTACACTGATATTCAAACTTTGACCTATTGTATGGAGATCGTACAGACCTGCTAAATCTATTAGACTACTATTCGATGTAACACTCAGATAACCTACAATATTTGTTAGGTTTTCTAGGCCGTTAAAATGGAGTAAAGAAGGATTGTTATTTATGGTAACATTACCATTTATAGTCATCAATCCACTCAATCCTGTGAAATCTTGAAGGTTTGCATTTGTAAAAACATTAAAATCTTGTATTGAGTTGAGTCCTGTTAATCCAGATAAATTGGTTAATAATAGATTATTGCTAATGACTAAATTACCACCAGTATTTTGAATATTTTCTAGCCCTGTTAAATTTATTAATGCATCATTACTATTTAAGGTGATGTTGCCACTTACCGTGACCGTATTTTGTGAGTTTTGCAATAGAGTTAGAGATGAATTATCATTTAAAATAAAATCACCACCTACACTACTTAATGAGGTGACTCCTGCTAGACTAGTTAAGTTTGGATTGCTTGCTATATTAAAGTCACCACCCACAGATGCCAAAGACTTCAAGCCCGATAAAGATGTAATCGAAGCACAGTTTAATATCCTGAAATCTAGGCCTACCATTGTCAAATTTGACAACCCTGATATATCCGAAACCATGTCAGCGTTATTAAAACGAAGGTTCCCTGTAATACTTGTAATGGACGATAAACCATTCAGATTTGTAATGTTGTTGCTTTGAATTGTAAGATTCCCAGATATCGTTGCACAGCCAGGATAGTCTATTGGGAAATTGTCAATATTTGTTTGTGAGGAGAAGGTAATGTTCCCAGGAGGGCATTGTGCATACGCATCATTACAAAGGAGCGCAGATACCAGGAAAATGGCCAAGTATTTCATATTGGGGCGATTAGTTTAGGTGGTTATTGTAATTGGTGGATGTTCATATTTAGGTTTTAGGATATTGCAAGTATGATGAATATTTTATTACCGTTTATCTATCAAATAAATGACAGCGATACCCAAGGCAGTGACTACTCCGAAAAGCATAAAATAATTTCCATCCGAAGAATATCGATACCATCTGATCGCTGCCACCACTAGGAAAAGCATACCTATAAAAAGCATTCTATTTTCCGATGGTTTTTCTGCTTCTTTTTGTTCTTCGAGTGCCGCATTAACTGGTTTGTAATGTGCATCCAATGCGCTTTCTATATCTGCCAGTTCGTAGCCTAAGGCAGACAGTTTAAGATAGTTTTCTGTTTTAGAAAGCTTCGGTTGTATGAGCGCTTTGATTTCTTCTATATGTTTACTTTTCTCCATTTTATTCATTTTTAAAGTAGAAACAAAAGTATGAAATTATTGGATATGGAATTATAGAAAAGGAGAAATAATGTTTATAGATGTTATTGTGGGTTTAAAATTTGTACAAGTGCAAGCTAGCATGCAGTTTTACTCTAGAGTCTTTTTTGAAGATCATATGGTGATTGTATTTATGATTCCCGTTGTTGTAAAATGAATTTAATAGATGCTTAGTTGAAACATAAAAATCGAGATATTGCTTTATAGCATCGCAATATTACTTTGTAGCATTACGTGATTATTTTGTAGCATCGAGTGATTGCTTTGTAACATCGCGTGATTACTTTGCAGCATCGTGTGATTGCTTTGCAACATCGGCGTGTTACTTTGTAGCATAACATGATTACTTTGTAGCATCGGTCTGTTACTTTGTAACATCGGCTTGTTACTTTGTGGCATCGCGTTATTGCTTTGTAACATTGGCGTGTTACTTTGTAGCATCGCGTGATTGCTTTGTAAGATCAGCGTGTTACTTTGCAATATCTTGATGTTCCTTTTATGATTTATTACAATTATAGTCCTATTTTCAATTTTAATGGTATAGTTTGTTTTATGATTATCGATGTTTTATGCGCTAAAAATCAATGTCTAACATCCTTGAAATTTTTGACTTAGGATAGTAATTAAACACAAATTAAATCAACCCAATCTTCATTAACAACTTCTACTGATTCGTTTTTCGAGATAAAGAATATTGTTTTAGGATAAAGTAATCAAAAGTCGTTATATTGCTAAGTATTTATCACTTCAAAACCAACTAATTATGTCTGCCATCAAAATAACATCGTGGAATGTAGAACATCTAGATCAATTATTGGATCCAAATTTATCCATCAACGATCAAAAAAGAAAAGAAGGCATTATCCAAGAAATGCGAACGATCGATGCAGACATTTTTTGTATTTTGGAAGGCCCCAAAGGTGACGTTGCTATCGACCAATTCACAAATGATTTTTTTACCAATGATTATGTTGCTATCAAAGCACCTGATGGTAAATATGACACTTTAGGAACCCAATGGATATGGTTTTTAGTAAAAAAGGAACTTGCTAGCAAATGTACTTTGTTAGAAACACAGACCTACGATACCTTTGCAGGTGGTAGAGTTTGGCCTGTCCATTATTGGGGTAGTTTTACGCAAGAAAGTCATAAACATTATAGACATCCACAAGTGCTGATTTTGGATGTTTTTGGTCAGAGAGTCGAGTTTATAGGCTTGCACCTGAAAAGTAAATTTGTGAATGGTGGTAGTGCTGATTGGAAGGCTAAGGGCACACGTAGAGAAAAATTTATTAAAGGTGCTATTAAAGCCAGAATAAAACTAACCACAGAAGCNNAGTAATGTACGTCGTTACATAGAGCAAAAATTTGAACAAGTTGAAAACCCTGCTATCTTTATCTTAGGTGATCTGAATGATGGTCCAGGTAAAGAATATTTTGAGTCGCTCTATTTGCATTTTGATTTGCTAAATAATATTCAGGGCGATATTTTTAGGGCATCTCAATTTTTAAATCATGCTTTATTTGATTTTAGCGAGCTTTTAAGGTGGAGTTATGCAGTTGACGATTTTGTGACAGGAAGTAAAGAAAAGATTCTCATAGATCATATCATGTTTACACAAGCAATGGTAAATTGGACATTGCCAAATGTATGCGTAGAACCCAAAGCAGGAAAGGTGGAACACGAAATTCATGACCTTGTAAATGCTACACTCAACCGTAATCAAAAAACAAGCGACCACAAACCTGTTTCTGTTGTTTTGTCTGTGCGGGGTGGGGACTGATTTATAATTTGTTTAACTTTTTGTATGCATCTGACTTCTGAAAAAAAGTTTTGTGGAAAGAATTCTTATCTTTAAAAGTGGAAATGAAGTTATATAAGTCACTTCTGTGATAAAATCTTTCCGTTTTCAAAAGAAGTAATGGGTGTATCTCAAAATTGCACTTTCATAAAAATTGAATGAAAAAATGGGATACACCCGTAACAACTATCTGCAAATGATTTTAAGGCATTTGCTCTATTCAAGTAATTGTCTAAGGTATTTGTTGTAAAACACGCCATTTGGATCTAGGCTGTTTCTAAAGTTTTTATAAGCTTCGATATTTTGACCTCTGCGCTGTCGAAGGGTAGATAAAAAATTTGGATTAAATGGCCCAGTCTTTGAATAGGTTCCTGACCCATCAGTTGGATCGTAGAATCCATACATTTTGCCGTTATGCGGAAGTCCACCCATAGCTACCCATTGTCGTTCTACGTCAGCAAAAAACTGCAATAATACCGGTGGATATTCGGATGCCATTAAGTTCGGTTTTACAAATGCGATTAAATCCTGATTTACAAACATGGTACCTTTCTGGTCGGTGTAGGCACTAGACATAGCAGAATCGCCGCCTTTTACAAAACGAAATTCCATAGGTGCTGCAATGTGAAAATTGCCATTAGGAACGACTATCTTGGACACCACATCTAAGCTATCCCAAACCTTTCCGAGTCCTTCATCATCCATATCAGGCATTGGAATAAAATAGGACATAAATATAACCGCCACTGCCCCATTAAGCCATAAATCAGAATGTGCCAGATTAGCTGCCTTTCCATCCGATTCTATCACATCCATGCCAGATGCCGTAATGACCGCAGGCCCAGCAAGTGGATTGACAGCTATATCATAATACTGCGATTCTTGGGCTATGATGGAACCAAATTGTGCTATTCCTGTAAGGAAAGGCGCACCGTATTGGGCTGGACTTTGCCCTGCTAAGCTACATGCCGTGCCTACATGAGTAGCTAAATTTGGTGTTTTTACCTCAGGGTCGGTGACTACATCCCACCAAAGTATCATAAAATTTTTCGCACCCAACCATAGATAATCAGTAGCATAAGGTGTAAAAAACGTTTCTACTCGAGAATGTTGTGTGAGTATTTTTTTAAACGTTTGGACAAATGCCTGTTTATCTTTGATTCCACACCTTTCGACGCCGCCTACTAGGTTTGTGGCGTAAGGGCGGTCTAATACGTTCAGTACGACAGATGTTACAATACCTAAACCACCAAGTGAAACCCTTGCGAATTGTAACGGATGCCAATCTTCTATCTTTTCTGACTGATTATCAATAGTAGTAGTGGATCCGTCAGCCAGAAGAATATTAAAGGCCGATACTGTTTCAGCAAAAATAGGTGCATCAAGTGTAGCGCCATGCACATCGACAGCTGTCATACCGCCCAGACTAAAAAAGCCGCCAGCGGTGACTGTAGACATCATTTGATTATTTGATGTCAGATAGGCATCTAGTTCATCTTCACGAACACCTGTATTGATCGTTACTTGATTGGCATTAGGTCCTGGTATTATTCTTTGATTTTGGTCTGGCCCAAGATCAGCATAACATGACAAATCAACAAGGTATTCGGCAGTCAATGGTGGGACCTGACTTCGATTATCAGTTGTCACCAATGGTGGCTGCGAATGCCGTTGTCCCGATACCCTAAGTGTTGCACCCGAAATATTGGACACTGCTGCTACAACCGTTTTTAGTTCACTGAGGTTTGCAGGCATATTATAGTATTTTATTCCATCGGATGAAGGGTTATGTACTATGTTTCCACTCCAGTTTTTCCAAACTGGATTAGATGGACTTGGAATATTTTTTATTTGATTACTATCCATTTTTTCTATTATTAATAATTATTTGAAATATTACACGAAACTTAAAACCATCAGTTTTCCAATGGTTATCTACACCCATTCCACTTATGGTCAAAAAAAATAATACACGTATTTTATCTTAAGTACAATCATAAATACTTTGCAAATTTCAGGCAAAAGTATGATTGGTGTAAGCGTATTTATACTGAATATTTAGTACGCATAAATACTTAGTTTTTATTTAGAAAGTATGATACATGTGTAAAACATATTGCACTTTTATAGTATAATTAGAATTATATAACAAAAGTTATATTTTATGCAGAATAAATATGGCATACCTTTGCAAAAATTTAATATTTAATTATTTTATATTCACTATTCATAGAATTTTACATTAATTTAAATTAACAGCAATGGAACCAAAAAACATTATCAACAATGTAAAAAAAATTGGTATAAATACAATCGGAAAAATAGACAAAAGTCCTTTGTTTGAAACTGGCATCATGCCTGTAGTCACATCCATTTTATCTAATACGATTGTCATATTATCCTTAGTTGCAATTTGTTTATCTCTAGGTCCGGCAAAACATATTATTATGAGTGATTTTGCCTATATAGATCCAACATCTACTACCTTTCTCATTATTTTATATTCCTATCTAGTCACCTCTATTTATTACAAAGAAAGGTATGCTCTATCTGATGATGACCAAAAACAGATTTCCGAAATATTTCATTTGATGCAATTTATTGCTGCATCTTTTCCAATGATTATATGGTTTTGTTTCTTAGCATTTAATGATGCATCTTCTAAATGGTCATCGATGATGATAACATTTGCTGCAATTATTTTAAGTATTAAACTTCACTACAGTTCAAAAAAATATATAAACGCAAACAACGCAGTTTCTGCTTTTTACATTGGATTTGGTATATCTATAATAGTACTTTTATATAATGTGTGTCTGTATGTGTTTAATGTAGAATGGCTCAACAATAACTATCTGCTAGAACAAACCGCATCAGGCAGATTAGTAGCTTGTACCATCGGCACTATTGGGTTATTGTTATGTATTTACTTTTATGAAAAAATAACACACCATCGTAAGATGTGGATTCTTTTAAGCTTAGTTTTGTTTTTTAGCTTTCTCTTTTCAGTCAAAGGTGCCATTAATGCATTAGATGTATTATTAGTTTTTATCATCATTGTGAGATTATTGCTGTATCTATTTGGATATTTTTTAATGTTGGTTCACGATTTTTTTAAAATTATTGGTGCATGGGCAAGTAATGAAGTCATACCTGCCAATAATTTTGTAAGAAATTTTGTTGTAACCCTACCGTTTATAGTTTTTGTTTTCATTTTAATCTCTGACAAAAACAATGACATTCATGCAATAAACCTGACTAGTAGCACAAGAGATACCCTTTATATGGAAGAATACATTACTAAATGGGTAGATGAAAGAAAAAACTCAAATGACCCTATTATAATCATGGCAGGTCAAGGTGGTGGCTCGAGAGCAGGCTGTACATTTTTTGCGGCCATGAGTATCCTTGACACGATGGAGCATATCAATAACAATATACTTGCTATGACTACCATTTCTGGAAGCAGCGCAGGAGCAGGATTTTATTTGGCTACTAAACAGATAGAACAAGACTCTCTACAAAGCAGACATCTTTTGCATAAATTATTTACTAAAGATTATGTGAGCAGCCTTCTATTTAAGCTTTTGATCAGTGATCCATTTATTGGTATGCTGCCTGCTTCGTTAGTGAAAAAATACAAATGGAGCGGAAGAAATAGCAGTTTGCTTGACCTAGAGTCAAGAGCAATTAAAGACGCATTAAAGATGACTGAACCAAATGAAATGACCATTTTGGAACAAGGATGGTCTAAAGTGTATCACAAAAATGAAGCAAATCTGCCTTTATTTTTACCTGCGAGTTATAATATCAATTATGGTTTAAAAGCACTTAGTAGTCCGTATCCATTTAAAGAAAAGACTGGTCATCATTTTTATGCCATTTTAGATAGCTTAGCAAAATCTGAAAAAGAAATAACCATCGGTGAATCTATCCTCTTGAGTGAAATGTTTCCACTTATCAATGCCAATGCTTTAGTTGATGAATCCATGTATATTGACGGTGGAGTCTATGACAATTACGGTTTTGAGTCTTTATTGGACCTGTATGATATTGTAAGTAAAATACGTTACAATGTAGCACCTAAAAAGGCAATACTTATCATTCCTGTACTCAATAGTGCCGTAGATTTAAAAGAATACAAGATGAAATATGAACATCCTTTAATGAATACCATTAATGCTGCCAGCAAAACTATCTTTACAAGTTACCCCAATCAAAACTTGACTTTACTTAGTAGTAAAATGGAAAGGAATGGAGATCATCTAAGAACGCTAGATGTATTTCCTGCTATTGCCAAACCAATTGGGAATGAAGAAAATGCAAAGCCTAAAAAATCATTTTTTAGATATCAACCAGACTCTACTAAAATAATGATGTCGCGGTATCTTCACTGGAAAGAAATAGACAAATTAGTTTCAATCGCGCATATTGAAATTGATGCTAAGATCAAAAATCAAAAATTTCGTAAGACCCAACATGAAATATTTTTTGACTTTAGAAATTCCAAAATGGAAAGAGAAGCAGAACTTTTATTAAATAATATAAGTGATGATTGTAGGGATATGTGTGTTTCAATTAGTGGATTTACCGACAATAGGGGGAATACTGATTCAAACAAAAAATTGGCTACAGACAGGGCTAAATCAGTCAGAACCTATCTTGAAGCCAAATTAAAAAATAAAATATCTGGGATTTCAATCTCAACAGGACAATACACTCAGTATAGAGAAAACATCTTTGATAGAATATATGACAGAAAGTGCGTGATTAGGATTGATACCATATAATTGGATTTTATGGTGTAAAGAAAAACAATATAAGTTTGTCTATGGAAGTAGAGTCTAAATAACTAAGTGCAGACTTTGTTTCCATCTTCTGGATAGGGTATAAGCGCTCACGCTTAAGAATGGAAACTTTAGTTTTGACCGTGCACCTAAAGCCAAACAAGTCATCAAAAAAGCGGTAGGCTTATCATACTATAGTATTAAGAAAACGCTGAGTACGGCATTAAAAAGAAGTTTATTCCTATTAGAACAACTAGAAAAGATAATTCCACAAAGATATCTACATCTATCTGGGAAGAGTTGTTGAAGCAGGAGACAGCATCTTTAAAATTAAGTACCATAAATAAAGCCATTGATTAGACAGGCGGATAAATTTATACGATAAATCAATTCAATGGGCTACAAAAGTCCTTAACGCTTTGGCGTCACACAGTCCATTTTAAGGAAGAACGCACGATGCGAAAGCAAAATCGACGGAGCTCGATTTAGTAAGTGAACCGCTGGCATAACCAGCGGCTACATCTATCTTTACAGGTAAGGCCAGTTAAACACTCAATAATGAAAGAACCACAAACGACGGCTTGTGGACGATACTTTAGGATGGGTAAATTTTGAGGAAATTAGCAAATAATTCAGAATAGCTATTAAATTTAAAGCCTCTTAGAAAATATTAATTACACATTAAGAAACTTTCCGGCTCCTGAATTAAGAAAAATATTGGCTACTTCATTGGCTTGATCTGGGTGATATACCTTATAACCTTCGCATTTATTAATAAATGCCCATTTTTTATGGGTTTCAGTTCCTATTTCAGGTTCAACTCCTAAAATACAAACATTGCTTTTTTTGCTATCGTTGTATTGACGGCTAAGTTGGTCTGTTGTAACCAATAGATGAGAAATGGGCGCTTTGTCTTCATTAGCAAAATCTATATATTTTGCTAAATACAAAACTCCATTGCGACCTACAGCGTCTAATGGGTAATTGATATAAAATTCAGGTATAATAGTATCATTAATATCAATTTTAACATGTACCTGTTCTTGAACTTTTGAAATGAAAGCTTGATCGATTTGATTTCTAAAGTTAGGCTTTTTTACCTTTTCGATGGTTTTTTTATCTTCAGGAAATAACGAATCATAAAACTGATCAACACCAAAAACTGGGGTAAGTATGGCTAGTTTAGGTTCTTGATATTGGATCAACCCATTGGAGTAAACGCTTAACTTTTGTAAATAATCAGTCGATACCATATGACTTGCTTCATGAAAAATAGGCTTCTTTGATATATTAATGTTTTCAATATACTTTTGAGTTGCTCGCAATGACTTTGCTATTGCCTCCCAATATTCACCAAGTACTGTTTTCAGACTATGAAGTTTTTGTTCTGAATATTTAAAGGTCAATTTATTACAATGCAGCAATAACATACCGATAGCCACCTTATCCCCAAGGCGGGAATCAGGACTGATATACACGATGCTGTATGTTACTTGGTTAGTCACCTTTGAATTATTTACTTCAATCTTGTTAAAAAGTCGGCAAAGATAGTGCCATTTCTATCGTTATCAAATAGAAAACGTAATACATGTGAGAAAAATTCCCTTTCTTCTTCAAAATTATGAGCTATTCCATCTAAAAAATCATTTATACCTTCTTCACAATTATCTATACTAGCCCAAAAATAGGTTTCAATATCGTCGGGTAAAATTCCTTTGTAAATCGAAATAGCTACATCCAAATATAAAATTGATTCATTAGTGGAAAGTTCCAAGTCTTTTGTGAGTTGATCATATCGTAATGTATCAAACGCATATGCGTGATCTATGGCAACAAAATCAAACTTACTGTTCGGCATAATTTGTTTCATCAAGTTCAAATTTGTTGGTTTTCTATCGATATTAACCACCCAAAGATCAAATAAGCCAATTTTAAGTAACTCAGTCATATCGTTATAAATGGAGCGAGAACCTTTCACGTAGCTAAGATCTGTGAGTTCTACATCTATGGCATCAGGCATAAATTGAGACCCAAAGCATAAATAGTGCTCATAATGTTTCGCTTTGTGTCTATTAGATAAATTGGAGTCATGTAATACAAGCTCGCTAGGTACACTGACAAATTTACATTCTGGCGTTTTTATTCCCCATTGTCTACATAGATAATTACAGAGAAATTCAGAAACCATCTCTGTATCTGTCTGAAAATGTTTTCTTTTTTTAACAATATAAATATGACCATCATCGCACTGCACTTTTAAAGGAGAATGGCCGGTTGTGTGGATTTCTTCTAGAATTGTTATAGCATTAACGATTTCCATCCTTGATTATTAATCCACTTTGAATAAATTAGTTGTACAAAAAGAAATTTCATCGGCATGTCCATGATGATCAAGGCATTCTGCACTTGCCTGCATAAAATGGGAACAAATGACAGGATTTAATCCCATGATGCCATCCTTGAGCTTTTCTAAATCCATTACTAAAAGTATAATTAGGACAAATTTACAATAATTTATTACTTTTGCACTATCTAAAAATACATATGGAGCTTGATGTTTTTACATATTTTGTTTAGCAATCGCAATTCTTTGAGATGTTCTCTGCTTGATAAATTTAGCAAGTTCAATGCCTTCTTGTTTATCAGTTGATGATAAATTTCTTACATAAAGTAAACCAGGACAAACATTATCATTCTCATCTCTTAAGATATCACTTTTTTGCTTTGTATCATTGGTGATTTTAAATGGTTTCTCTTTCCATTGTTTTTAATAAAATCATTTTACTCAACCCTTCTAAACTCATTATACACCATGAATAACAACCAAATGCCCACCACAACATCGACGATATTCCAAATATCTCTACCTAATGCAATTTTTAACAATGGTTGAAATAATATAGCTAGAGCAATAAAAATATATGCTTTGTTGCGGTCATTAGCTTCATATGCAATGAAAGCAAGATAAGAAAATCCTACCATCGCTAGAAATCTCACCAATTGGAAATAACCATAGGGCATATCCAAGAGACAAATGAAGAGTAGAATGGCTAGGACTATTTGTATAATTTTGGAGATGTTAAGATTCATGTTTTACTTTGTTACTAATGATACTAAATTCCGATACTATAGACAATGTTAAATGACTTATTTTGGTCATCAAAATTAAAGTCTTTTGTTTCATATTCAAACTTTATAAAATTATTCCTTAGTCCTACAGCCATGAATAAATTTGATGTAGGGAAATCTGGTGTTTCAGTTCTAGAGTGATTTAGAAAAGTCTGTGGGCCCACTATTTTTTGATAGCTTGCTCCAAATGCTAATTCAAATCGACTTTTTGTGTTTTTTAGCTTAAGACCAGCTTTCAATAATCCAACTGGAGCATAAAAATTTAAAATATTCCAATTTTTATTCCCTTCTATGATAAGTTGTTTATACCCAGCCGAAACAAACAGATTTCTTCTCCAACCCCTTCCTTGGTTAAGTATTCCTATTCCAGCATTAGATGTGCTATAATCTTTTTTATAATTTCCAAGGAAATTGAAAGTGTAACCAATACCAAAACCATTAAATCTTTTATTGAGTGTCAAGTTGGCATTGTAACCTTGGCTATAAATCGAATCTTGTCCCCTATATAAAAGGATTTCAAAAAAGAAGTTTCCGTAGAAATTCTTTTTTGGTAAGCTATTATTTACAAGGGGTGGGACAAAAGTTTTCAATGGATCATTTATTTCGCTCCATGAAGTATCTAATTTAATGGAGTAGTTACCTTTATTATTTTTCTTTTTGTCAATCATATGAATATACTGTAATTCAATGGACAACTTTCTATTATTGCTTTTTTGAAATTCATATATCTCTGTGTCCACATCAAAGAACTCATTATTAAAGGTATTGCTGATATTCAATATGGGGAAACGACATGAAATATTGAATTTGGAGAGAGATGTTCTGTCACTAATATTAAAAACATCTTCTAGGATTCCAAAATTTAATAACCCTTCTATTCTGTGTACGTTAAATAAATCTTCAGAAGTCTGTGTAAATCCATTTTTATAGTAATTAAGTCTGCCATTTGATACATATGTGTAAGAAAGACCTATACCACTGTAAAATTTAGTAATGTCCAAGTAAAAAGGTTTCACTTTTGAAAAACTGTAGTTTGCCGACAAATTTAATTGGACTGAATTCTCTTTAATCAGCTGTATTTTATCATTGTTGACAATCGCATCTCTCCTTATATACCTTGGGCTAATAGTGTAAAACTGTTTTTTATTTGGATAGTACTTTAATACTTCAAAACCTAATCCACCAATCCAATCTTTACCTAAAGGCATTTTTTCGCCATAAAAATTAAATTGGTTATTAATTACAGGAACTTGTAGTATGGGATCTAATGAGAGAACCCATCGCTTACCCAGATTTGAAGACTGACTCCAGACACATAAGCTAAAAAAAGATAGTAAAAACGTGCTTAGTATTTTATTCATAATATTTATTTATGGCAATAAAAGCTTGTTTTTGTAATAACAGTAAGGCTTTTTTGTCATTATTGCTAAAGTTCCTAATATCCTTTTCAACAACCTCAGTTAAAATTTCTTTTTTGCAAGTAGAATTTATTAATTCACATTTTAACCAATCACCTTTCAGCAAGTTAGCTAGATTCTCTCCTAAATCTGTTAGATCCCACAAGATAATTTGACCAATATATGTTTTTGCTTTTAGTACAATTATTTGGTCTAACTCATCTAATTCTGAAAACTTTTCTATTTTGTCATACATTATGATCGACTCTAAATAACTTCCTTTCTCGTACAATTTTACAACTTCATTATAGTTTGCGATAACTTCTGAATTTATTGACCCTGATCTAGTCTCTTTTGTTACACATCGATCTAGATTTCTTGACACTTCTGAAATTTGTTCATAAGTACCTTTTTCCATAATAATTGCAATAGAGTTAAGAATTCTTCTGTTTGCTTCATTTATTTGGTTTGTTCCGGAAATTTTCTTTACTGCATTACCATAGTTTTTACAATAAATTTCAGCAATATTGTAATAGTCATCTACAATTAAATAGTCCTGAAATACAAATAATGTAATGTCCCCACATATCATTTCACGTTGTACACCTTTATAAGAATCATAACCAATAATTACCCTACTTATTAAACTTTCCATCAGATCCATCTTGGTACTCTTAATTAGCTTCAATCTTTTAAACTCTGTAAAGTCTGCTCTAATTTTTACCAACTCGTTTGCTATTTCCAGGGAAGGACGTTTTATATCCGTTTCAAATTTTTTTATGCAATCAAGGATTGATTCTAACTTAAAAATTTCATCTTCAAGAGCCTTGCTTTTAGAATTTTGTGATGAAATTTCTTCACTGAGTTTGTTTATTACTTTTTGTAAATTATCAATTTCTCTTTTATTGGTAGCTACAGTATTTTTTGCTTTAGTTAAAGATTTTTGTAAAATGGAGATCTCTTTTTTTGACTTATTTATTGCATCTAAAAACACCTTATTTTGACTATCGTCCTTTGGTTTTGTAATTATGGTATTGGTTTCTGTAATTTCTGGCATAACAGGTCTGTTTTTTACATCAACTAAAGGCGCCAATCCTTTAACTGGATATTTTAGTCCTGTCCTATATAGTGTTATTTCGTTATTTAGATGGGTGATTCTCTCAAGTAAGCTATCTTTTTGAGTTAAAGATTTAGTGTATGATACATTTAATAATGTAGCTCTTTTTGATAGTAATTCAAGACTTTCAATACAATCTTCACACTGGGAAAATAAAAAATTGGAATTAAGGAGCAATAGAAACAATATCCTAATTAGCTTCTCTACATTTTTGTGCAACATCATTTATCTCAGCTTTAAATTGTTGAATTTGGTCATCTGTAACTTCTTGTCCCCTATAGCCTGAGATTTTGATTTTAAGATTTGTATATTCTGTTTGTTCACACAATTCATTGGTTTTATGGATTTTAGTGTCTACTTGATTTAGAACATCTTCCAAATCTTGATTTGTTGCAACTAACCCTTTCTTTATTTCTGTATCATCTTTTTCATTAATTTTTTTTTTATTTTTAACATCTTCATTGCTTGGTTTTGTTATTAATGATAAATTAAATATTTCTCTTATAATTTCATTAGGTGAAATTTTGTTATTTAGAGATTTTACGGGGATTGGACTAGAATTTTGAAAGTATTTCTTTATTTTATCCTCTTTGTGTTTTAAATCGTTCCAGTTATTCGATGGATTATTTATTTCAATAATAAAAATCGATGCTGTTGAAAGATTAATACCTGAAATTTCTGATTCAAAATTATCATCTTCACCATCAGTAATTAGGATAATAATGTTATTGTATTCAAGTGTATCCTGTAAAGCCATCTCACTATTTTTTAGATCAACACTTACATTGGAGCCGATATGTTGTATTTTAGTAGTATATAGCTTATTAACATTACTTTGGAAATCAATTATTCTTGCATCTTTTCCTTTTGCTTTCAAACTATCTGGTATTGATCTATAATCTGTAGTGAGTACCAATTCATATTTAAGTTTCAATGAATCTGTACTATTTTGAGACGCAAGTATTACTTTAAATATGTCTTTAGATTTCCAAAGTCCGCCATTATTATACCCTGTAGCCGTAATTTTACTAGTAAAAGCATCAAATAGCCCGTTTAATATTTTTATATCTCTGCTTTTTTGATTTATGTCATTCAGTCTATCTGATAAGTCTAGAATAATTTGGACATTATTATACTTCCTATTTGATACTTTCTCAGGAATGCAATGAGATCGACATTTTTTACATGGTATTTGATCGTAGCAACATTCGTCGCAGCAACTAGATAAAACGAGTGTAATCAAAATTATTAAAAATGATATTTTATTCATTATCTATCTAAGTTTGTAGAGTTAATTGTCAAATAATTTTCACATTCTTGCTTTTTTGAATTAAAATCAGAAGTATTTCTCATACTAAATATTTCATAAAATCCACTTTTATAATAGTCAATAGATTGCTGAATTTGTTGAACTGTTGCTATAGGGCCATTATTTTGTTCAATAGCACTTATATTGTTTAATTTACTTGTTATCTTTCCTTTAAATGATGTTATTGATAATTCTAAAACTTCGACCTCCTTTAAACGTTCATATTTTTCTCTTTGCAAATCCTTTATAATATTTCTTTTACTCCATTCAAGTAATAAAGTATGATATAAAAAACTCCAAAGAAAAAAAGTTACAAATCCTAGCATTATATGTAAATAAACAATACCAGATTCGTACCATTTTGGTATTGTAATACCAAAATTGTTGAATTGATTCAATGATACGCATTCATAAATTGACATTGCCATTCTAATGTCGAGAAAGAATGTAATTACAACTAAAAAAAATAAAAGAGAAACCTTAATCAATAATTTATAGGTTAAAGCAAAGTGAATTGCAATACCAAATGAAAAGAACACCATTGGAATGAAAATCAATATAGGTTCAGTTCCCAAAATTGCTCTGATCCATTCTTTAAAACTTGGAAACATTTTAGTGTTTTGATCACACACCTTGATAAACGATTCATATGGAATTGCAGAATAGTAGTAAAACAAAAAAACTGTAAGACCTAAAAAAACAATTAGTAATGGAAAAAATTTGGCACTATTAAATGGTCCTTTTTCACCTACTACACTTGGATCTTCAGGGTTAATTCTTAAAAGCTCTAGGTCGGACTCTACTTTTTTTATTCTGCTTAAATTTAAAGATTTCTTATTCTCTTGTTCATTTTTTTTATCTTGAAGTAGTGAAAGTTCATCTTTTAATTTAGCAATTAATATTGGTTTGTTGTCTATTGAAGAAGAGAGTACAATATTTGAATCTAATAAACTACCATTATTTATTTGATCAACTGTACTTTTGAATTGAGTTGGATTTCCAAAAGACTTACATCCTTCTTCAAAACCAAACTCCTTTAAGTTTTTTTGTTGTATTGACATATTTATTTTCTTTTTTTAATTTAAAATAACACCACCTCCACAGGAAAATGATCAGAATAACTATCTCTCAACTCAGACACGAGATTACAATCCCTGTCAGCCATAAAATCCAAAACCCTTGCTCTTCTAAACTTTAGGTCGTTGAGTTTATGTAGCACATTGTCTTCCCCTTTACTAAGGTAATTGCCATTATTACATGTTCTCTTTAAGGATGTTTTTTCGCCATTTAGGACAGAAATATAGCCATGTGATAAGATTCCTTGGAATGCGATGTCTGATCTATTTAGATTCATGTCGCCTGCCCAGATGACATTTTTTGAGTTTTGATTGATGAGCCATTGAGATATGGCCGTGATTTCGCCACGTTCTGGAAATGTTTCTCTGTGCGTACATGCATGATAGTTTACGATATCAATGATTTTTCCATTGTGTAGTAGTTTTATATGGTAAGGCTCTCGCTCAACGTGCGAAGTGAGTTCTGATAGCAATCTTGGTCCACCTCCAGTTACAGTCAATTTTGATGTTTTCCATAAGAAGGCATATCGCTCTGACTTTTGAGAAGATGAGCTTTGTGTAGGGTCGCTGATTCTGTAATCCCATTTAGATCCCATACGATTGAGTTGGTCTGCTAACCGAGCTACAGCTTTTGCGCCACCTGGATCTTTCGCTACCACTTCTTGGATAGCAAGTACATCTGCATGTCTTATGTGTTGTGCGATGGCAGTGATTTCTTCATCGGTTCTACTTTTTCCAAAATCTTTGATATTCCATGATACAATGATTATTTCTGCATTAGCAAGTAAACTAAATACTAAAAATAATAGGGTGTAAATGGTTCTAAATCTGTAAATCTGCTGCATTAAAAAAATATAGGTTTGAAAACATAGTGAGTTTTAGTCACTGTCGTTTTACCATTAAAATCAATTTTCGTTAACAAAACGTTAAGTATTTTTTAAAAGTTCCAATATGTTCATATACTTTTAAAAAAACAATAATGTCTTATCTAATTATAATAATTCAATAAAAAAAATGACAAACTTATATGTGTTACATATAAACTTAAAATTACTTTTGGGTTATGTTTATCCCAAAAGGTATTGTCTCTAACAAAATACTAATAATCCGTTGTTTTACACCATAGAAGTACGCACCCTGATGTATATATGTACAAATGTATTCCACCTTATTCAAATTACCAAATATATATTGAATTAATTTAACAATATATAACAAAAGTTATAAGGGAATACCCTGAATGGCAATTTTCTTACATTTGATGTGTATAGCACTAATTTTATGGTTTGAAGATGTTTGAATGCTTTAATTAGTTGATTTTATCCTTGATGCTTCTTAATAAAATGAAAAATTATTTACTCTTCATCTTTGCATGTGCCTTAAGGTTACCTAATGTCCATTTTTTACATTAATGTATATTTTACATATGGAGTGTTGGCAAATGAGTTTTTAATAAGTACTTTTGTTTTTTGAAAAGAGAAACATGATGGGTTGAGACATTATGATTCAGCGGCACCGGAAAAAATATTTTAAAAAATTATAAATCTTAGTGTATTTATGAGAAATACGATTTATCAATATATGTCAGTTTTGTTTTTTTGTACTTTTATCTTTTTGATAAGTACTAAAGCAGTTTATGGCCAAGATCCAAGTTATCAGAATTTTGCGCAAAATAGATTCTTATTTAATCCTTCTTTAACAGGTAGTTATGGAGCACAGAGCTGGAAGGTAAGGTCTAAAATTCAGTGGAATAATGACGGAGGTAGTGGTTACAGAACATTGAGTTTATTGTTTGAAGAGACGATGCCTTGTAGTATTCTTGATATCGGTGCCAAAGTCAACTACAATGAAGAAGGCGCAGGATTGTACCGTACACTTGAGTTAGGCTTTCTTTCATCGGCATTTTTGCCTATAGGAATATCAAAGTATAGTGATCACAACATTAAGTTGGGAGTAGATTTTTCATGGGGATTTAATAGTATTGATTTTGCGAGATTGATTTGGTCAGATCAGTTAGATGCGAAATATGGAAATATCTATCCGACATCATTTATCAATCCTAATCAAGGTAGATCATCTTGGTATTTTAATCCAGGGTTTGGAGTGTCAATGAGGTCCATGTGGAATAAAAAAAGCACTAAAGCATACATGACAAATTTTGGTGCTGCATTGTATCGTTTTTATGCTTTGGAAGATGGTGAGATCAATCAATCCGTATCTGTATTGGGCCTTAAAAATAGCAATCCATATAGATTATCTCTTTTTGCAGAAGCAGAGTTTGTACCTGTCTATTTTTCTAGAAAGTATCTAACTTTTAGGCCCATGGTCTTGTATCAAAAACAAGGAACTATCCAGTATGTAGAGACAGGATTTAGAGCAGGATATTTGAGAAACGCTGGTATAGGATTTTATTACCATACGGCACCAGGTAATAAGATAGGACAGACACCTTGGATGACATTTACAACAGATTTTTTAATTCCTGTAGGAAATGGTAAAAAACTAGAAATGAATTTGTCTTATTCAGAAAACTTGGGTGGATTGCAGAATTTTGTAGGTCCACAATTTGAGATTGGCATCAGCTACCATCTAGCTAAAAGTAGTATTTGTAATATGATGGGTATGGAAGACGACGTGCCTTACAACAGTGAATATATTTGTCCGATAATGGCTATAACCCCTGGAAAAAGAAAGATGTATGAAAACATTTGGTATAAGAATTAAATTATTGGTATTTGTTTGTTTCAATTTTTCGCAAATTGTAATTAGTCAAAACAATATCGATCCATGCCTTTGCAATAGAAAAGATTGTGGAGACATTGTAGCATCATTTAAGTTGGTCTCAAATTCAACTGTAGTGTGCGATGGGTACGAATTTGAAGTTCAAAATAATTCTACTATTCCTGATATAAGTTATTATATATGGAGTTGGGGGGACGGTACTAGAGACAGTGTTACAACAACTGCTAATCAAAAACATATTTATAATATTCCCATAGATAAAGTATGTTTAGATAATCAAACGACTTATCAAATATGTCTCTTAGCTGTGAAACGTTGCGGAACAATCTATTCTTGTCATAATAACAATAGTCCAGTAACGGTAATACATAGACCAATAGCAAAATTTAATTATACCAACTCCGTTTGTATAGACAAAAAAGTGGATTTTATTAATCAATCATGCAATGTAGATGAAACATTGTCAGATGCTTACCTTTGGACATTCCATGATGAGACGACATCCACTGCCAAAAATGCAAGCAAAACATATACTTCCCCCGGAACTTATACGGTTAGACTTAAAGTAAAAAACGAATGTGGAGAAAATGAAATTACACAAATCATTACTGTCGTTGATTACCCTGACGCCGTAGTAAATATCTCAGCGACTGCTCAGGATAGTGTTGTTTGTGTGGGTGATGTTGTAAGATTAATAAACCAAAGTAACCAATGGAGTAATATAAAATGGAAGTTTCCTGTAAACAATATTAA
>DLGT01000101.1:0-8407 GCA_002482845.1 Saprospiraceae bacterium UBA7687 | reverse complement strand
ACTTCAAATTGGAAAATAAGTCATTATTTGCGTAAACGAGATTCTTTGGCAATAGGGTTAGTTGATTCTATTCCATTTATTGACACCTTGGTAATTGAAACATTAAGGGCTGGAGAGTACATTTTTGAAATGACATCCAGCAATGCATGTGGTACAGTCCAATGGAAGTTTCGTTTAAAAGTCGTCGAATCTCCAGTTGTCACATTAGTTCAACCTACACCCTTTTGCGAAACAGCTTCTTATGATCCAAATTTTAGTATTGAAGAATTTAGTCAACAATCATATATTTGGACATTTCCAGGCGGAAATCCTGCTGCATCGACTCAAAAAGACCCTGGAATAATACAATATAATGCTCCTGGAACATATACGGTCACCTTGCGCGTAGTTGCGGCATGTGATACCATCACAAGAACAGTTCAAGTAGTAGTTAATTCTCGTGATCCAGTCACCATTATAGACCCAAATAAAATATACTGCCAAAGCAGCAGTCTAGATACACTCCATGCGGATAGGACAGGGGGTACTTGGTCAGGTCAAGGAATCACAAATACAAGTTTGGGTATCTTTGATCCGAGCATCCTCAGTCCTGGTAGTTACCCTATAACTTATACCGTAGGTCCAGTAGGTTGTCAGTCGAGTACAAATATAGTTTTACAAGTAGTAGCTTCAGAAAATGTTACCATTTCAGATGTAGTTTTTTGTGAAAATACTCCTATTACGCAACTTGTCGCAAACCCTTCTTCTGGTATATGGTCGGGTGATCCAGCTGTTACTTCTTCAGGTTTGTTTGATCCTAGTCTCTCGGGGATTGGTGATTTCCCTATTGATTATGTTTATATTGATGCAAATGGCTGTACGATTGATAAAACAATTAATGTGCGTGTGGAAGCTTTCCCTACGCTGACTCCAGCAGACACAAGCATTGTGTGTGTAGGAAGTGGTATGGTGTCCCTTCAAGATATCCTAAATATCAATGTCAATCCATCAGGTGGCATGTTTAGTTATTTATTGGGAAATATTTCTGTTCCTAATATGATAGATTTAGCAAACTATAATGTTTCTGTTTTGCCTGTCACTATCATTTATAATCGTAATCTTTGTGAAGTCAGAGATTCTGCATTTATACAATTTATAGAAAAACCAATACTTACGATTACTGCAGATACCACTTTATGTATTTTTGATAGTTTATTCGCACTTTCTGCTAGTGTAAATGGTGGTAGTTGGTCAGGTCCAGGTGTAAATTCTAGTACAGGTATTATCAACTTAAACAACGCTGGGCAAGGAGTAAAAACTTACACATATAGTTATCAACAAGGAACATCTTGCGAACAATCACGCTCTGTCAATATAGATATAAAAAATCCTGGCGTCAATCTAAATGCAGGACCTAATCAAGAAACTTGTGAAGGAACATTATTTTTTACACTCTCGGGCAATAGCCCAACAAATGGCTTGTGGTCAGGAGTAGCAATTGACCCTGTAACGGGAAATATTGATGTCACTCAATTGACCTTGGATAGTGTATATTCATACACGTATTGTCTTACAGATGTCAGTGTGCAAGGTTGCCAAGCGTGTAAATCAAAAACTTTTATCGTACATTCTCTACCTATTCCTTTGTTTGACATTGACGGTCTGACTTGTATAAATGAAGACATTACCATTGTTGACCAAACGCTAGGAAACAATACCATCTTGTTCAATCTTGGTGATGGTACAACATCCACTGCGGATTCGGTCACCCATCAATATACGAATAAAGGTACTTATACCATTACCCTGCAAGTCACCAATCAATTTATGTGTAGTGCATCTACATCTCAAGAAATTTATGTCACCACAAGACCAATTTCAGCATTTACGCTCTTAGATGAAGAAGGTTGTGCTCCTTTCGAATTGATGATTTCAAATCAAAGTAGTGGAGATGACATTACTTATGAATGGGATATTAATAATAACACATATAATGATTTTATACCACCTTCTGTGATTTTATACGGTATCACTAAAGATAGTGTATTCATTATTTCTTTAGCAGTCACCAATCAATGTGGGACGGTATTTTATGAAGATTCTGTGCTCGTACATCCTTATCCGATTGTTGATTTTGGCGTCAGTGAGCAAAGTGGTTGTTCGCCATTAACCATAGATTTTGCTAATACTTCATTGGGCAATCCGACGACCTTTTTTTGGAATATGGGCAATGGTAATATTTATTCTGATTCTATTCCACCTGCACAAACATACACAACACTTCCTGAACAAATAACGACTTATGATATACTTTTTGTAGGTACCAACATGTGTGGAACAGATAGTTTGACTAAGGAAGTGACTATTTATCCACCGGACATTACCGCTTTTATAGAATCGCCAGGATTATCTTTGTGTCAATACGATACTTTAGTGTTGACTGCTTTTTCTACACCGGGCGCTATCAATACATGGAAGTTGATTGCACCAGATGGTACTTTGTCAGGTGCTTCTGGCGACATAGCCTTGTTTGATATGTCGCAAGCTGGAACATACACTGCAATTCTCTATGCTAGTCGTTGTGGATCAGACACTGATACGGTTGTATTTACTGTTCTTCCTGCGCCAATTGTAGATTTTGATTTGCCATCATTCGCATGTGTAGGATCACAAGTAAATTTTACGAACTTAGGTATAGGTATTGGTGGAGTGACATGGGATTATGGAGATGGCAATATTGATCCTTCTGGCATTCATGTTTATGATACGGCAGGTGTATTCACAGTGACCTTAACAGCTTTTTCATTGGTCAATAATTGTCCATTTAGCGTTACTAAAACGATAAGAATCATCGGACTACCTACTGCATCTTTCACACCGTCGTCACTTTCAGGTTGTGAACCACTAGATATATCATTTGCAAACAATAGTACACCTGGCAGTAATTTTGATTGGAACTTCGGTGATATGACATCTAATTCTAATGACCAAAATCCATCGCATACTTTTCTACAAGATGGTACTTTTCAGGTAAATCTGACCGTTTATGATAGTTTTGGTTGTTTTTCGGATACTTCTGTGCTTAATATTATCGTGCATCCCAAACCAGAAAGTAGGTTTAGTTTCCCTATGCAGAAATATTGTCATAGATACGATTCCATTCCGTTTACAAATCTAAGTACAGGAAGTGTAGGTCAAGAATGGATCTTAGAAAACACAAGTTTCATTACTCAAAACATCACTTGGCTGCCATCAGATTCAGGATCGTTTAGTGTTACTTTGGTAGCAGTGAGTACTTTCGGTTGTGTAGATAGTAGTCGTAGCGTTATTGATATCCTTCCATCTCCTACTAGCTATTTTATAGTTGACAATGAAAGTGGTTGCGAAGACCTTATGGTTAGTTTTACAAACCTATCTACAGCTACAACTCAATATATTTGGGACCTTAAAAATGGTACTTCTTCTGTAGAGAAAGATTTGGGATATACTTTTGTCAATCCTGGAACTTATGAAGTAAGTTTGGTCAGTCTGACAGATAATGGTTGTCCTTCTGATACAACTTCTAGAACGATTATTGTGCATCCTAAACCGATGGCAGATTTTGACATCCAAAAAGATTCTATATGTGGCGTTCCAATGTTTGTAAATTTTGTAAATAATTCCATAGGCAATCTTGACAATGTGTGGTCTATAAATGGGATTACAACAAGTCAAGATCCAAGTTTTGATAACTTATTTACTACTGCTTCTACCAATGATATTTCACTCATTGTCCAGAATGAATTTTTATGTACAGACACGATTCATAAAGTTGTTGACATTTTTTTACAGCCCATCGCAGATTTTGAAGTCAACGGACAAGCATGTGAAGGTGAATCCATTATCATTGAGAATAATAGTATGAATGCAATATCCTATATATGGGATATCCAAAATCAAGGTACCACAACCGTAGTCGAACCCGAATTGGTCTTCGAAACATCAGGTACTTATTCGATCAAATTGATCGCAGTGTATAACGAATTTTGTAAAGATACATTTTCACTAACTTCACCCATCCAAATCTATGATAGTCCTACAGCAGATTTTGAATATGAAGGCGAGTACGATGATAATATCCTAGGGGAAGTAAGGTTTAGTAATTTATCTATCGATTATGATCGTTCACTTTGGGATTTCGGGGATGGTAATTTTTCGGACGAAGAAAGCCCAATCCATGAATATGATATCAACAGAAATCTATTAGTAACGCTCACCGTATTTAATGATAATGGAGGTCAATACACTTGCATAGATAGCATAACGAAACCTGTGGCACCTGAATGGATTACTACATTTTTTGCACCCAATGCGCTTTCACCAGAATATGGTGATGGCGATGTCAAAGTTTTTAAACCAGTTGGTGTTGGACTAGCTGTGTACAAAATTTCTGTATATTCTCCTTGGGGACAAGCAGTATGGACATCAGATAAGTTAGAGAATACATCACCATCGGAAGTTTGGGATGGCACATATGATAATGCCATTGTCCCACAAGGCGCTTACTCATGGATGGCAGATGTCACCTTTGTCAATGGAATAAGGAAAATTTTTAAAGGGAGCGTGACAGTAGTAAGGTAATATAGAATTCTTTTTTTCTAAGGAAACTTTCCTATAACCCATTAAGTCATATTAATAATATTGAAGGGATTCAATGGTCTATGATATTGATAAAATTTCAATTAAACTTCAATGTTAACTTTATAGAATAATAAAATAATCAACACCAATCTCCTCACAAAATACCCAATTAGTAAGTTTATTTTCGTAAATACATTTTTGATATATAGGGTCTGTTGGAAAGTCAGGAGTGCATAGAATTCCAATTTTCAAGTCCACCCCGAAAACACAAGTTGATTGATAATCAAACATTTTTCACCCTGACACTAAAGGGAAACGTTTGATTATAAATGTATTAGAAATCGATGTTTTCAATTTTATTTGAACAAAGGACTTTTCGGAGTAGACTCAATTTGCAAGTCACAAATGATTTTTTCAGCAGGCCCTAATCATTTAATTTTTTATAATCTCCAACACTTGGTCATTAATCTTTAAATAATACATGCCTGGCATTAAGTTTTGCACATTGATGGGCGTATCAGTAGAAATTTGGCCTGACTGTAACACTTCACCATTAGCTTGTATGATGGTATAATGCGTGTCTTCTGAAAGACCTTTAATATGTAAGAACATTTGGGTGGGACTAGGATAAATCTGGATTTTTGGTTTATCATTTACGGTCACATTGATAATATTTGATAACTCGCTCTTTCCGTCCATATCAATCTGTCTCAAACGATAAAAACTAACGCCGTTTTCTGGATCTTTATCAAAGAATGTATAAAGGTGGGTGTTTTGTGAAGAGCCATGACCGGATACAAAGCCAATAGAGTTCCAAGACTTTTCATCTCTACTGCGTAAGATTTCAAATCCATGGTTATTTACCTCACTTACAGTTTGCCAATTTAACATAATATCTTCACCTTGGTGCTTACCATAAAAGTTTATCAACTTTACAGGTAAAGGGCCTAACACAGAAATAGTAACTGTAGTGGCAGTATATCCAACCACAAAATCAAGGTCATTGATCGGTGGGATAATAATGTTTGACATTAAAAAAGTATCATTGATAAGATTGGCAGTTATGATCGTAAAAACATCTCCAGCAGATGGTATAAAGTTGCCCCAATCAACCAATAATTTTGAATTCGGACTGATGGTAACAGTACCGTCAACAGAAAACCAATCATATGATGTCCCTTGAATTATGCCATTAATCTCAGAATGGAAGGTTGCAGCACCTAAATCGATATTTCCTGTCACCCTTAACTTACCTGGACTTAAGCCTGGAGAGATGGAACTTAAATTATTGTTTACAAAAGAACTGAATTGAACTATGTGGCCAATTCCTTTGATGTTGCCACCTTCATTATTATTAATACTTCCTGAGTAATTACTTATTTGTGAATAAAGCAGTATAACATTATTATTACTTAATACGCCATAATTTCTTAAGGTTGCATAAAGGTTCAAGTCGCCATAGTTATTCAATATACCATCAATATTATTATTAAAACTATTTTGGTTATTTAGAATACCTCCTGAATAGTTTGTAAAAACACTATTATTAATTATTTGTCCATCTCCAGTGTTTGTAATAATTCCATAGTTTTGTATTAATAATCCATTTGTCAATATACTACCTGATGAATTAATGTTTCCGCCAAGGTTATTTATGGTCGTACCTTGATTATTAAAACTTGAATACGAAATATTCAATAAACCATTTTGGTTGATATATATATAGCCATCAACATTGTTGATCAAAGATGCTCCATTCTGATTTATGAACATGCCATTAATAGTCAAAATCCCATCATTGGTAATGTAAATGTAGTTAGATATGGTACCATTGTTAGTCAAGGTACTTTGATTATTCAACACACCATTTTGGGTCAAGGTCGCTCCTGAATTGTTAGATAATTCACTACCAAAATTATTGTTCAGGGTACCATTATTATTTATAGTGCCACTGTTAGTAAAAGTACCACCTTGGTTGTTATTTATAATATGAGTAGAAGTGTTGGTCAAGGCACCATTTGAGTTGTTAATCATTATACTACTATTCGTAATTGAACCATTATTAGTAAAGGTTTTATTATTGATTAAAGTATGACTACTAGTCAATGTCCCATTATTTGTAAGTCTCCAATTGTTGGTTATAGTACCTGTATTGGTTAATGTACCATCGGTTGTAAATGTGGCAAAGGACATAATAATCAATGAGCCACTGCTAGTAAGTGTGCCATTATTGGTCAGAATACCGCTGATTGTTATTGATCCACTATTGATCAAAGTGCCATCATTAGTCCAAGGTCGATTATAGTCGTTAGTCAATGTACCATGATTGGAAAAAGTAGCACCAAAATGATTGATTATTTGGCTATAAAAGGGTTTGTTTAGTACAGAACTATAATTGTCAAAAACTCCATAATTATCCAGACTACCATAGTTAGTAAAAGGTGTCTCGTTGTAAAAGGTGCCATTATTAATGAAAATTGAGTTTTGGTAGTTATTTAAATTACCATTATTATATATCGTGGCACCTACATTGTTTGTCAGTGTACCTCCATTCAAAAGAAGGGAATTGCTAGTTATGGTATCATTATTACTAAAATTGCCATAGTTGTTAATAGTTGCATTGGCATTGTTTGTAAAGTTCGTGTTGTTAATTAATATAGCGTTTTGATCGATGCTTAAACTGCCATTATTAATAAAAGTATTATTTAATGTAACCGACCCATATTGAAAAATATCTATAACATCATTATTGGTAAGGGTGCCATTGTTGACTAATGTTGCATATTGGTAAACATTAAGAAATCTATTGTTGTGAATGGTGCCATTGTTTTCGAGACTTTTGTTGTTGTAAATGATCAAAGTACCATAAATATCAAGGGTCCCATTATTGACAAGTGGCGATTGAAATAATGTTAATTGGCAATTAATATTAATAATAAGTGAGCTATTAGCACTGTTTATAAAACTTGGATAATTAAAGTTACAAGATCCATCAATAATGATAGAATCATTGGGCATTTGAATATTTGGTGGTATGGAAGGTGACCATCTTGCGGGGTTACTCCAATTTCCACTTCCTGTAAAGGTATATGTAGTACTTGATGCAATGGTCAAAAAAGTGCATATAATTATAATGGTTATGAAAATTTTCTTAAAATTAGCTTGGTAATGTTTCATTAGGTTTTATATTTTTTTAATTAGGGCGCTTTAATGGCTGTTTTTCTTCTTAAGTATTATTGTATTCATAAATCAAATGGGAAAACATCATGGTTTTTATACCAACTTACACATTAATGTTCTCAACTACATTTTAACAATGAGCACAAATTAATATTTATACAAAGGTAATTAAATTTATATTCTTGTCTAAATAATTAGGCATTTTAACCTTGTAGGGCATGTGGGATGGTCGTAATTTTGATTCTATTAAAGCTAGCCATTGTACTAAAATTGTTATGTATGTAATTCGATCATTAAGCTGAGCAGAGCGAAGACTGATGAGCGATTATTTTAGGTGATGACGTCATTTGATTTAAGAATAATCACATTAGAATTAATACAACCACTACTTTTACCATTGCGATATTAACCCATAAGAAATTAAGATTACAAGGCTACGCCCCTACAAGATGCAGTTTAGACATTTTTGCTACAAAGATTACAGGACTACGTACCTTTATAAATCTTTGTTTTTTGAGACAATCAAAAAAGGCGCGTAGCCCTGCCATCTTGGATGAACCTCGATGGTCGAGGAGAGTTGTCACATTTGATTTCGTGATCACGTTACTTGATTCAACAGTTGTTGTAC
>DLGT01000042.1 GCA_002482845.1 Saprospiraceae bacterium UBA7687 | reverse complement strand
ACCACTTTCAACTGATCCGATGCATCAGCATAAGGTGTATTTCTATCAATGGTTACAAAAATTTCTGTATCGGTAACAAGAACAGGATTAAAAGAGGTATCGAAATCATTGAAGTATATTTTTTGAACGGTTGTAAACCCACTTCCTCTAATGATATACATATTATCGGCATACCCAACTGTAGTAGGCTCTAACGCTGTAGGATTCCCTTCTTCATCAAGAGAAGCCGCAACAGCAGTAATAACTGGAATACCCGTTGAAGAACTGCTGTCATCATTACTGCAAGATGACAGTGAGAAAAACGACAGTATCATTACCAGTAAACAACCGATGCTAATATTTTTTAAATTTTTCATGTTTTATAATTATTTAATTAATCAAATGTGTAAGGTACTGGAGGTTGCTTCAACAATGGGTTTTTAGCTACATCATTATCTGGGTAAGGCAACAAGAAATCTTTTTCTTCTGGTGTAAAAAATTCAGCGTTATCCTTATTACCTCTATTTTGAGCCGCCATGATAGAGATTGCTTGAGCTCTTGGAAGCCTTCCTAAATCAAACCAATAATCTCCTTCAAAACAAAGCTCTAATCTTCTTTCTTTGAAAATATCATCAAAAGTAATACTTGTCATACTCGCAAGACCTGCTCTGTTTCTTACTGCATTAAAAGAAGACAATGCTCCTGCATCTGAAGTACTTGCTCCACCAGCTAAAACAGCTTCGGCATGAATAAGCAATAACTCTGCATAACGCATAATGTAGGTATTGTTATCCATCATTGCCCAAGCATCTGCTGGACCTGTTACTGAACCATTTACAATACCAATACAATATTTTTTTATCGCTGCACCTGCACCTTGACCACCAATATCCTCTGCACTTGGAACAACTAAAGTACCAGACGGTGTTACTTTAATATTTGGATAAATGTCTCCAGGAAGCATAATCGTTTCTTTTCTTCTAACATCTCCTGCAGAATAGGCATTAATAATGTCTTGTGATGGTGCAAAAACTCCTCCATAAGAAGCATTTGAAGTAGAAACAGCTGCAGTACTAATGCCAAACTGTGTATTACAGTTGTTAGCTGAACCATAGTTTCCGTCGCCTTTCCATTGTAATGCAAAAATTGATTCTTCATTATTATTGTGGGCATAAGTAAACAAATCCCCAAATGATTTACTTGCCAACTGATCGCCTCCCAATAGTTTAAATTCACCACTATTGATTACCTCTTCTGCCATGATTCTTGCATTTGCATAATCATTTTTATACAAATATACTTTTGCTAACATTGCTTTTGCTGAACCTTTCGATACGTGACCATTCTGAGCATAATTGGCTGTTCTGTTTTTTTCAAATAATTTCTCAATTGCCACTTTGTAATCCATTTCAATAAAGGTGTAGATGTCTTCTACTCTATTAGTATTGATGTTTGGAGTTGTTGTATAATCTAGGTTATTTTCAATAATAGGCACTGGCCCCCATAATCTAACCAAATAAAAATAGGCAGTAGCTCTCATAAAGTAAGCCTCACCAATGGTGTTTTGCAATACTTCATCGCTTACTGCAGGACCAACTCTGGCTTCTAAAAAGTTGATGATCGAATTGGCTTGAGCTACATTAGCCCATAAAGCACTCCATCCGTTAACTAGGTCAGGATCACTTCCGTTCAAGGAAAAATTTCGCATTGCATTTACATCAGGAGAACCTGTGTACATATTACCTGACCCTACTTCGGCAACAGCCCAAAAGAATTTATTTTCAAACTGGAACCAAGTCCTGCTGTACATTCCGTTTGTTGCAGAAGCAACTTGCTCATCTGAGCTATAATAATCATCTAAGCTTATCGCATCTTCAGGAGCACGATCGGTAAAATCATCCTGGCAAGAGCCAAGAGCCAAAAAGACAATTGCTATGGTAAACAATTTATATGTTGTAAAAAAGCTTTTCATTTTCATTTTTTTATTTTTTAAAATTCGATGTTAACTCCAAAAGCATAAGTTCTAGGAGAAGGATATCTTCCGTTGTCTATTCCTGAAAGAAGTACGTTTTGATTGAATGAACCAATTTCTGGATCATAACCACTGTAATCTGTAAAAGTGTAAAGATTTTGAACACTTCCGTAAACTCTTACTCTTGACATTTTTAGTTTTGTTAAAAGGTCTTGTGGTAAAGAGAAACCTAAAGTTATGTTTTGAACTCTAAGATAAGAACCATCTTCTACATAACGGTCTGAGATAAACAAGTTTGTATTACTTTCTGAATTGATTGGTCTAGGAATATTGGTATCAGTATTATCGGGTGTCCAATAATTTGTAGCTTCAACTAATTGATTTTGCGAAAGGATAGCGTTTGTAGTACCACTTCTTCGTGTCAGGTTCATAACATCATTACCGTAAGAACCTTGCAAGAATAATGATAAATCAAAATTTTTATATTTGAAATTATTTGTAAAACCAAAAGTAAAATCTGGATGAGGATTCCCAATAAACGTCTTATCATCAGTATTTACAACTCCATCACCATTAACATCTTTATACTTTACATCTCCCAAATAGGTTTGTCCTGGAGCTGTACCAACAGTTTGACCAAATTGAAGTGGAGCACTGTTCAAAGCATCTAAATCATTAAAGATTCCTTCCGTTACATAGCCATAAAACATTCCGATTGGTTGCCCTACTACTGTATTTGTAGCAACAACTGGTTGATAACCGTTTGTATTTACTTCTTGTGTTAACGGAAGACCGTCTTGAATAGACAACAATTCATTTTTATAGTGGGAAATTATCAATGATGAATTCCATGAGAAATTTCCACTTCCTTTTGTGGTGTAACCGATAGTCAAGTCAAGACCTCTATTTTGCATTTCACCAAGGTTAGAAAATGGTGCAGAAATTCCTCCGTATTGACCTCCACCACCTGTAAGATAAAGAGGTAATGGAACTTGGAATAAGAAACCACTTGATTTTTTGTTATAAACATCAGCACTAAATGAAAGTTTCGCATCAAACAAAGTAAAATCTAAACCTAAATTGGTTTGGTTTAAAGATTCCCAAACCAAATCTGGGTTAGGAAAATTTGAAGGAAGAAAACCAGCACCTAGTCCTGAATTTTGTGGTGTCAATATAGCACTGTATCTATTGTTTTCGATTTGTTGATTTCCAGTTTCACCGTAACCAATTCTGAATTTAATGTTATCTATATATTTCCTAGTTCCTTCCATAAAACTTTCATTAGATAATTTCCAAGAAGCCGTTATAGCATTGAATATACCCTTTTGATTTTCTGAAGTAGGATCAAATTTTGAAGAAATATCCATACGAGAAGATGCTGACATTCCGTAACGATCGTTGAAATCATAAATGATACGACCAAAGTAAGAAGAAATAGATTGACTTCCTTTATAACTAGTAACGGTTCTATTTTCAGGATCAGACAAGTTAAGCCCATAAATATCATTTGTTTGAAAACCACTTGCAGTTGCAAGAATACCTTCCCAGTGACTGTCGTTTGCTTCTTGACCAGCAAGAATGGTAAATTTATGATTACTTAATGCAAAATCGTAAGTCAATAAATTTTTAATGTTTGTTGAATACCAATTTTGTCTTCTCTCATTCAAATCGGCAGTAACGTTTTTTTGAGTTCCTCTATCATAAGAAGGAGAAAACTCTGTGTTTTCAGAAAATTCTGTATTGGCTCCAATTTCTACTCTATACTTCAACCCTTTAAAAATACTTGCTTCTGCATACAGATTTCCTAAGAAATTTTTTCTAACCAATTTATTATCTTTAGTCAATGCTTCTGCAACAGGATTAAAATAAGTTACATAAGGAGAACCTGTTGGAGGAGAAGCGAAACTTCCGTCAAGATTTCTAACAGGGATATCTGGTGCCTGTAATAAAGTATTACTGATTAAACCACCATAACTCTGGTTAATGGTAATAGTTTCATTTGTAATACCCGTATTGATAGTAGTACCTACTCTCAACCAATCTTTTACTTTTGCATCTACATTGGCACGCATTGTATATCTTTTATAACCAGAACCAAGCAATATACCTTCTTGATCTAGAAAACCTCCTGATAAATAATAACTTACTCCTTCTTTAGCTCCCGAAAAAGAGATCTGGTGACTTTTTGCAATTGCTGTTCTATAAACTTCATCTTGCCAATC
>DLGT01000110.1 GCA_002482845.1 Saprospiraceae bacterium UBA7687 | reverse complement strand
TATTGAGGATAATAACGGAGATTGTATTTCCAATACACTACTTACTGCGGTTCCTTTTCTACGCCTTACTCCTGATGCAAGGTCTGGAGCGATGGGTGATGTAGGACTAGCTTTAGATCCAGATGCAAATGCCATGCACTTTAATGCATCCAATCTTGTATTTGCGAAGGATGAGTCAGGTTTTTCGTTTACATATACTCCTTGGTTGAGAAATCTTAATCTTGATGATATCTTTTTATTATACATCTCAGGATTCTATAAGCTAGATGAGAATCAAGCAATAGGTGGAGGTATCAGATTCTTTTCATTAGGTGATATAGACTTTACAGATATACAAGGAGGATCTCTTGGTACTGGAAGGCCAAGAGAAGGGGAATTTTCATTAGCATATGCTAGAAAACTTGGAGACAAGCTTTCAGCTTCATTAACTGGTAAATATATATTCTCTAATCTTGCATCTGGACTTAATGTCAGTGGACAAGATATCATAACTGGACAAGCTTTTGCCGCTGATTTTGGTCTTAATTATAGAACGAAAACCAATCTTGGTGGATATAAAGGTGAATGGTCTTATGGACTATCCTTAACAAATATTGGATCTAAGATTTCTTATACTAGAGATAATATCGTGAGAGACTTCATCCCATCAAATTTTGGATTAGGTACTGCTCTTAGACTTGATTTAGATCAATACAATAGTTTAACAATTGCATTAGATATTAATAAATTATTGGTGCCAACACCTATTGCAGCTTTTATAAAAAACCCAGATGGTACTACTGATCCAAACCCAGAATTTGACAAAGACTCTACCGGTATTGCTGATTACAGAGAAAAATCTTTATTTTCAGGCATGTTAGGTTCTTTTGGAGATGCACAAGGAGGTATTAGAGAAGAATTAAAAGAAGTTTCTATCGGACTTGGTCTTGAATATTGGTACGACAAGCAGTTTGCATTCAGAGGTGGGTACTATTATGAAAGTGCTGAAAAAGGAAATAGAAGATATTTCACAGTAGGTGCTGGTATAAAGTATAATGTATTCGGTATTAACCTTTCTTATCTAATCCCTACATCTGTTATACCAAATCCATTAGACAATACATTGAGATTCTCATTGTTATTTGATTTCTCAGTTTTTAAAGCTGATGAATAAGGACTAAATTGTTACATAAACACATAAAAAAAAGGTCAGTGTTTTTGCACTGACCTTTTTTTATTTTATGATATCTAATCTTCATTATTCAACATCATCCTCATCTTCTTCTTCTTCCCCTTCAACATCTTCTACTGCTTTATTTAGGTCTTTAGTTGCTTTCTTGAGCTTCAGAATGTCATTATTATTTTCCTTGTCTACTTTCGGTTTGGCTAATGACTCTTTTGGAGTATCAGAAAAAGTAAATCCTTTTGCATCAGTACCAATGTAGATAGTATCTCCCGCACCAAATGTGCTTCCTAAAACTAATTTTGCAAGTTCATTTATGATTTCTCTTTGGATAACCCTAGCCATTGGTCTTGCACCAAACTGTGGTTCGTAACCCAAATCTGCTAATAAATCCATTGCCGAATTGTCAAATGTAATACCTATCTCCTGTTTTGCCAGATTTTTGGTCAATTTTTTAATCATCAAAGTGGCTATCTGTTTGATCTCTACTTTGCTTAATGGCAGGAACATGATTTTTTCATCAATCCTATTTAGAAATTCAGGTCTAAGGTTTTCCTTAAGCGCCTCGAAAACTTCTATTTTTGTTGTCTCAATGATGTCCGCTCTATGCTTATCACCCAATGCATCTAGATCTTCAAAATTCTCTAGAATCAATTCTGCACCCATATTGGATGTCATAATGATGATCGTGTTCTTGAAGTTTGCTATTCTTCCTTTATTATCAGTAAGCCTTCCATCATCTAATACTTGCAAAAGAATATTAAAAGTATCAGGATGGGCTTTTTCTATCTCATCTAGTAATATAATTGAATAAGGCCTTCTTCGAACCGCTTCTGTCAATTGTCCACCTTCATCATAACCCACATAACCCGGAGGCGCACCCACTAATCTAGAAACAGAATGTTTTTCTTGGTATTCACTCATATCTATCCTAGTGATGGCATGTTCATCATCAAATAAAACTTCAGCAAGCGCTTTTGCAAGTTCAGTTTTACCTACACCCGTTGGTCCCAAAAAGATAAAGGAACCTATTGGTTTTTTATCATCTTGAAGCCCTGCTCTACTCCTACGCACTGCATCTGCTACTGCTTCTACTGCTTCACTTTGACCAATGAGTCTTTGACCGATTTCTTCTTCTAAACTCAAGAGCTTTTCACGTTCACTTTTAAGCATTTTTGATACTGGTATTCCTGTCCACTTACTGATCACGTCGGCTATATCATTGGCAGTGACTACTTCATTAGTAAATCTACTGTCTTCTGGTAGCTGATCCAATTTTTCATTCGCCACTTTCAACATAGCATCTTTTTCTTTCAAGTCGCCATATCGTATTTTAGCTACTTTTTCGAAATCACTTTCACGTTCTGCCTTTTGTGCTTCATATTCTAATTGCTCTATCTGTTTTTTGATATTTTGGATAGTATCGACGATCTCTTTTTCAGATTGCCAAGCCGCCCTGATCGAATCAAGTTTTTCTTGTGCATTTGCTATTTGCTCGACGATTATTTTGAGCTTCTTTTCGTCATTTTCTTTTTTGATAAACTCTCTTTCGATCTCTAACTGACGGAGTTTCCTATCTAATTCGTCAATTACTTCAGGGACAGAATCAAGCTCCAATCTCAACTTAGCTGCCGCCTCGTCAATTAAATCTATAGCTTTATCTGGAAGCTTTCTCTCAGAAATATACCTATGAGACAATTCTGCAGCCGCAATCAATGCTTCATCCAGTATGTCTATTTTGTGATAAACTTCATATTTATCTTGGATACCCCTTAATATAGAAATGGTATCTTCGACTGACGGCTCATCTATGGTCACAGTCTGAAACCTTCTTACTAAAGCTTTATCATTTTCAAAATATTTTTGGTATTCGTCTAATGTAGTTGCACCAATAGTTCTCAACTCTCCACGTGCGAGAGCTGGTTTTAGAATATTGGCAGCATCCATCGCTCCTTGTCCACCACCTGTTCCTATCAATGTATGAATCTCGTCAATAAATAAGATGATTTCACCATTAGAATTGATAACTTCGCTAATTACTGCTTTTAATCGCTCTTCAAATTCTCCTTTATACTTGGCACCAGCAACCAATGCAGCCATATCAAGTGTGAAAATTTGTTTTGTTTTGAGATTTTCAGGGACATCTTGTTTAACTATTCTCCAAGCTATGCCTTCTACTATGGCAGTTTTACCTACACCTGGATCACCAAGTAAGATGGGATTGTTCTTTTTTCTTCTTGATAAAATATGAAGTATTCTTCTAATCTCTTCATCTCTACCTATGATCGGATCTAGTTTGCCATTTTCTGCGAGCTCATTGAGATTGACAGCAAATTTTTTGAGTGAATTATATTGATTTTCAGCGTTTTGATCAGTAACCTTTTTACCTTTTCTTAATTCTGTAATAGCTGCTTTCATTTTTTCAGAAGTAGCACCTAAATTCTTAAGAATGGTGGCTGCTTTGTCATTTCCTTCTATCGCACCTAACAACATAAGTTCTAGGGTTATGAACTCATCTTCTGTCTCTTTCAGATACTTTTTTGCCACAGCAAGTGCTTTGTTTGCATCACTGGTGAGAAACTGTTTGTCACCGCCTTGTACCTTTGGATATTTCTCCAACTGAACATTTAAATCCCTTTTTAGAATGGCCATATTTACGCCCATTTTACTAAAAAGAAATTCTGCCAGTTTTTCGTCTGTCTCAATGATACCCTTTATGAGGTGAACGGTATCCACACCTTGTTGCTCCATTGAGCCAGCCAATTGTTGTGCTTTAAGAATTGCTTCCTGAGCGTTTATGGTAAAATTATCGTATGTCATTGTTTAAAATTGAATTGTGTAAATGTAAATTTTTTATTTGATACTTCTATAAACTATGAGCAAATATTCAACCAAGTGAAAAACTATGTCAAAATGGCATAAATTCATCCATAATAACTAACAAAGTGTCATAAATTATTTAAAATATTCTAACTCAAGTAATGACGTTTACTCTAATTTTAATCACAGTCAAGACTGAAAGTGAATAGTTGAGATAATAAAAATTCAAAAACAGATAATATTTTACAAATTCACTTCCTTTTGTATAGATAATATTTTAATATATTTGCGACCTCAATATAAATTTTAGCTAAATGAAGGTTTTCTCTTTTTTATTTTTTATTGCTTTTTTTACTACCAAACTATCTTTAGAAGCTCAAAATTGGACTTTGACTAAAGAAAGTAAAATCACTGAGAAAGGAGTCAAAGATATCATACCACAGGTTTACACCATTTATGATATGGACGATCAAGAAATGAAATCATTGCTTTGGTCAGCTCCAAAAGAAGAGAATGTTGATGTAAGACAGTCTAATGTCATAATTAATATTGGTTTACCTAATGGAAATACTGAGTCCTTTAGAGTGGTACGTTATCAAATGATGGAACCTGAACTGTCATCTAAATATGACGAAATAAGAACATTTTATGGTATTTCTTCAATTGACGCATATAAGTCAGTCAGAATAGATTACACTATACATGGATTTAGGGCTGTCATTTCATCACGTGAAGGGAAAATATTCATAGATCATTACCAACGAAATGACAAAAAAACAAGAGTTGTTTATCACAAAAAAGATTATAAAAAAGTACCAAGTTGGGGATGTAATGTTATATCATCTTATGATGACAACCATAGATCTGAAGTCATAAATGGCTCACGTATAGGCGACTGTCAACTCAGAAGTTATCGTCTAGCTCAAGCTACCACTGGAGAATATAGCCAGTTCCATGGCGGAACACCATCATCGGTAATGAGTGCAGTTGTCACAGCTATAAACAGAATCAATGAAGTATATGAAGCGGAAGTTGCAGTAAGATTTATACTTGTATCAAATACGGATCAAATTTTCTATTATGATTCCGCGACTGATCCTTACACTAACAATGATGGTGGGGCAATGTTAGGAGAAAACCAAACGACATGCGACAATGTAATTGGAAGTGCAAATTACGATATTGGACATGTTTTCAGTACTGGTGGAGGTGGTGTAGCATATTTGCAATCTGTATGCAACAACTCAATAAAAGCTGGAGGTGTTACAGGATCAGGATCACCTGTTGGAGATCCCTTTACAATTGATTATGTTGCTCATGAAATGGGACATCAATTCGGTGGTAACCATACACAATATAATAGTTGTAATAGAAGCGATAACTCAGCTATGGAGCCAGGTAGTGCTTCTACTATTATGGGTTATGCAGGTATTTGCTCACCTAATGTACAAAGTAACAGTGATGCATATTTCCATGGAAGAAGTCTACAAGAGATGAAAACCTTCTTGCTTAATGGAGGAGGCAATTGTGATCAAATAGTTTCGAGTTTTAATAATAGTGCACCTTCCGTAACTACACAACCCAATTATGCCATACCTAGATCTACCCCTTTTGCCTTAACATTAGCAGCTTCTGATCCTAATAATGATCCTATGACATTTGCATGGGATCAAATGAATGCTTTCACGGGCACTGCCCAAACAATGCCTCCTGCAGCTACAAATACTTCAGGGCCTGTTTTTAGAAGTATTGACCCTAGTACTAGCCCGACTAGATACTTTCCAAATCTAACCACAATATTAAGTGGTTCGACTGCCAATACTTGGGAAGTAGTACCTTCTGTAGGAAGAAGTATGTCATTCCGGGGTATTGCCAGAGATTTCACAGGTTTTGCAGGTTGCAATTCTGAAATAAACCTTACGGTGACGACAGTAGCAGCAGCTGGACCATTTACTATTACTTCTTTCAATACTGCATCCACATGGCTTGAAGGAGAAACTAGGACCATTACATGGAATGTGGCAGGTACAACTGCAAATGGTATTAATTGCAATAATGTAGACATACTATTATCTTATGATGGGGGACTTACTTATCCAGTCACTTTAATCTCTGCAACGCCAAACGATGGATCGCAAGATATAACGGTCCCTTCAGGTACTACGACAACCGCAAGAATAATGGTAAAAGCAAATGGCAATATCTTTTTTGACATCAACAATGCTAATATAACTATCAATAATGGATTCCCAAGTTTCACAATTAATGCTAACCCAAATTCAGTCTCCCTATGTCAAGGTCAATCTAGCAATAGAAACATTACTAGATTGACCTTGACATAGGGAG
>DLGT01000067.1 GCA_002482845.1 Saprospiraceae bacterium UBA7687 | reverse complement strand
AAGACCACTTTTTAGAGTGGACTCTTAGATTAAAAAAGGTAATATTATGTCAAGTGTAGAGTTAAGGAATAAAGTTTATAAAGGTTTGGAAGAAGCTGATGATTATCTTTTAGAAGAAATATTGAATTTGATAGAATCAGAATCAAAAAAGGATGAAATTATCAAAATTCCAAATCATTTTAAAAATGCGTTAGATATCTCTATAGCACAAATGCAGTCTGGAAATACCATACCAAATGCTGTGGTGGAGAAAGAAATTGAAGCATGGCTTTACAAGTAATTTGGACTCCTTTGGCAAAGGAACAATTAGATAAATAAAGAGTAAAACAGTCTTTTATAAAGTGTAAACGTTGACGAAATCAGAGTCTAATCTTTTTCTTTAGATCATCAGGTGTAATAACAGTGTACTCACCTTTTGCAAAAGTTGCATCACTTTTTCTTAGTTTCTTTTCAAAATCTTTATTATAAATTCTGACGTTAGTGGTCTCAAAAGGTATCTCCATATTTTTCAATGTTTCTTTTAAAGCTATACTTGATTTTGTCATAAAAACCTAATTTGCAAATTGTGTCATTTAGAATAATCCATCAATGTAAGTTCAAACTCTTCAGTAAGAATCTTATATGTTTCTCGAGGAATGTAGAATAACCTTTTTGTTTTATAATCTGACAAATCTTCGATAGATTGATACACTCTTTTTGACTTATACAGATTGTTTTCTTTTAACAGTTCTATTGCCTTTTTTAAGAAATCATCTTCTAGGTCAAATAAACTAGAGTTTAAAGTATAGTTATTATCCAAATATTTGAAAGTCATCTCCGCATCGAACTCATCAATTTTTAGATCTAACTCTTCAGGTTGAAAATCATTTCCAAATAGCTTTTGTAAATTAGGAAATATGGATTCATAACTTTTTCCAGACATGTTATAAGTAGTTCCATTAGAAACACTTGTAGAAACGATGACGCCAAATTTTGGCACACTTTGGATAAGTGAACCTAAATTGTCAAAAAGCTGAGCCTTAATATTTGCAAACCAGTTATTTGCATCAAAAAGTGAATCAATACCGAATGTATTTCTGTTTTCATTTATTAAACGAAATAATTTTTCTTTTTTATACAAAGGAATGTATGTGATACCGGGATTGCTTGCGTAAAATGCTCTAATAGATGTTAATCTATCTCTCTCTTCATGGTAATTTGTTTTTGTGAAAGGAATATCTTTCCCAAACGATTCACTAGAAGTAATTTTGTCTGTACACAAAAATAAATCTCCATCAAAAAGATTAATTTCTTTATACTTATCTTCATATTGATTATGAGATAGTACTGAGTTTGCATTTATAAAATCAAAAACTAGCTCCAAGTCAAAGTCAGCTCCTATTTGTCGGAACATATTAAGCATTCCATATTTGCTGTAGCTTTCAAAATCATACCTTGTTTTATTTGATTTGATTCTATTTCCTTCATCATCATATTTTGCATCTATGATCGAATACTCTGTTTCTACTTCATATGATATAGTTAAGTTGTCTTTAGTAATTTCAATTTCCTTATTTTCATTGATGGATATTGCTAATTTGGGTAATATAGCATTTAAAATAGTTTTGATTTCATTTAAAAAATCATTTTCATTAGAGACAGTTTTCTTGAATTTTAAATCATAAATTCCTTGATAAGAAGATAGAAAAGTTTTCCAATCAATGATGCCGTTAAGAAAGTCTTTTGCTTCTGGATGATTTTCATTTTTTGATTTAAAATTATTTTTGGCAAGGTTTGTTATTAGTATCTCTCTGGATTCTTTAGTTTCTAGCATCTTTTTTTTCAATAAAAAATTAACTAAATCTCTATATATAGATCCATCTAATTCCTTATCAAGTTTAATTAATTGTTTTTTGAATAGTGTCAATTCATTTTTTGTAAGCAAGTCATATTTCAAGAAAAGGTGATCTAATTCTTGTTTGGTTAGTGCACTGTAATCTGCATTATTAGGTTTTAAATAACTTAAAAGAGTTGGTTTGTCATAAGATGGTTTTAACGATACATCACTATCATCACACCACGAAATCGCCTCACCTTCACACATTTTTAAATACAAATCATTATAATCTCCATCACCCAAAGGTATTTCTTCTTCTTGGGTTTGACTAGGGAATTCTGAACCCATCATCAATTTCATCAATTTCATTTCTCCAAGCCAATCCAGTTCACTGATGCCTTCTGTAGAGATAGAAAATATTGAAGTATCAACTGGCTCAGTTGTGAAGTTAACTGAAGCTACCACCATTTTATAAAATACTAAATCCATTTCTACATCCATTATTGTTCCTATGTTTTCTAAACCTGGAATAGGTATTGGATTATTCATTATTGCACTAGATGTTTTGATGTCATGTGTACTAGTTGTTTTTATCCGTATATTTTTTTCCGGAATAGAAATTTCGTTGACAACACAATTAAATGGGCCTACTTGTTTGTTTTCAATAAATTTTACTGGGGGCACTTCATCACTTCTTAAAGGCTCCATGGTATCTTCCGCTTTCAAGTCTTCTAAATATTGTTTTTTATACATCGTTACCCCGTCTAATGTGAAGAATGAGTGAAAATGATTTTCACCGTTTATAGTAACCGATCGAATTTGATTTAAAGAATCATAAGTAGCAATACTTACAAGCAAATTCCCTTTAAGATACATCTTTGTTTTGGATCGCATCATAGAGCTCATAACTGATAGCATCTCAATTTCACTGGAGTCTCCGCTTATATTTTCAATAGTATTAGTAATATCCCAAGATATCATTTCAGAATTTTGAGTAACTGCTCTGAAAGTGACGAAAATTAGAAAAACAAATAAAAACCTCATAGTGATAAAATTTTTGTCAAAGTTAAAAAATATAAATCACTCCACCCATACTTCATCCACAAAAAACCAAGCCGGATGTCCTCTGCCATCATGCCAATCGGGAATGGATGATATGGGCTCGATGACCAATTTTAGTTGATTGTACTGCTTTTTAGGCATGTTTATCGTGTTAATTGAATGATTTGAAGCGCTCTTTTGCGTACTTTCTTCAAAGTTTTTTTGGATAAGCAGCTTGTTGTTTTCATCAAAGACTGAAATTTTGTAGGGACTAAAAATCCATGCACCCTGATTGATCAAATGGGAGATGTGGATGGTGGTAATAAACTGATGACTATCTGGCTGAAATGTAATCTCTACCGGACCTTTGTCATATCCTAAATAGTTTTTGGTATAAGACATATTTCCAAACTGACCATCAAACAGTGTTTTGGAACCTTCATCAGCATATTTGGGATTCGGTTCAGAAACATTATAATTCAAAATCTTTTTACCTGTTGAAACAAAGGTTGCTGTGACCGTTTCCGAAGGGTCAAAATCCTGGTGAAATGCTTTGGCTTTGATGATGCACGGTTTAATAATGTTAAGTGGGCTTTTGTAGCGCATAGACTTTAATGTGGGCTCGTTGCCATCTAAAGTATATCGGATAGTTGCGCCATCCATTCGGAAATCTAGCACCAGGTTTTGTGGATGAGCCTTGCTGACCATAGCCATTTGCACATTGGTCTTGGGTGGACTCAGTTGGATTTTTTGTGTGAAACTAACGTTCGATAGCCCACAAAACAGTATCCAGATCAACCATCTAGACATACGGCGTAAATTTATAGGGTAAAACCTGTCCACTATTCCATTGGCACACATATAAGCTGCCTTCATCATCGACGAGTACGTCATGCGGATGTTTAAACAGTTTGACGGTCTGATAGCTTTCTTTACAAACGGTTCCATCATATGTTGGAGTAGCACCACCAGGGGCTGAAATCAACTTATTGTCCTGATCTAAGATGATGACAAACCCAGTTTCTGCATTTCCAGTACTACCAGAAGTCAAGACTGCTGCAAACAAGTAATCACCATTTATCACTGGCCTACAAACATTGGCACCAGGCAACGTAATGGTTTCCAAATAAGTGCCGTCCAAACTATATTTTTTGAAGCAACAACGGTTTCTATCAGTGATGATTAAGGTTGGTGTTTCTCTTCGGCTATCTATACAAATACCATGTGCATTGTCCAGATGTTTTGGTTCAGCACCTTGGCCACCAAAGATATTTTTTAGTTTTCCATCTGCTCCATAATGTATGATATACTGCGCACCATATCCATCTGCCACGTAGATGTTTCCATCTTTGGTTACCGCTGTCTCTGTAGGGACAAATGATGCCTTATTTTGATATTTTTCTGATTCCTGCGGATAATTCCAAGTCTGAATGATCTTGCCATCCAAAGTAGTTTTGTAGAACTGATGCCTTTCCGTATCCGTCACTAATAAAAATTCATCTCCTTTGACACCACCGATCGTCAGACCATGCCCGCCGGGAAATTCATTGCCATAAGTAGATAAGATTTTCCCACTTTTGGACATTCTGATGAAATTATTGCGGGTATCATTGGTGAGCAGGATGATTTCTTTATTTGCTGTAAATACCATTTCGTGACAATCTTTGACACCAGGTAAAGTGGGATTACCGTCCAGCCAATCTTTATCCCAAGTATATTTTTTATTTTGGTGACCAAAGACAGGTTTTGCCATATCAAATGGAAATGATGTGAATGGTAAAGAGGCTAAAATTGTGGTGGATTGGGCTAGGAAGGTTCTTCGGTGCATGGTTTTATCACTTATCATAAAAAAATATCTCATCTATAAACAACCAACCTTTTTCTCCTTTACCGGGATGCCAATCGGGGATTCGGGGTAGATTTTGGGCTTCTATTTTGTAGTATTTGAAGGGCTGACTTTTTAATGGAATATGGATAACATCCGAACTGACCTGATCTTTATTGTTTTTTTGGTACGGGGTAATCTTTTGAGTGGACAATAATTGAAACTGCTTCTTATTATTGCTTCCAAATACACTTACTGCTGTAGGCGGAAACACATACTGTGGCACTTGAAGTCCATAACAAAATGATATTTTAGTCAATTCTATGGGATTCGTGTATTCAAAAATAGCGGAGAAAGGATTTTCTCTGAAGGCTATCCAATTGGGATCAGGAAGATTGTTGATGGGCGCTCTTTTGCCATTGATAAAAGTAAGTGCGCCTTCACCTTTGTATTGGACATTGGGCTGAGTGATTAGGATACAACTGTCTGGCGTGGCTCCATTTTCAAACAGTGAAAACTTGACTACATTGCTCGTAAACCAACCGTCTTTTATTGCAACGGCTTTGACATCTTTTGATCCCGAAATGGTAAATGGTTTAGAGTACAACGTACCGCGAAGAGAATCAGGTTCGGATCCGTCCAATGTATATTTGATTTGGGCGCCATTGATATAATGTTTTAACACAATCTCTTCTCCTGGCTTGATGATATAACTTTCATTGACCATCAATGGAGCAGACAGTTTGATCTTTAAGTCTTCCATTGATAATTTGTTGAAGGTGATCGCTGGGTATTTTTGCTGCCATTGCTTGACTTTATTTTCAGGAATTTTGGTGTCCGTAATAAATATCTGTCTTAATGATGGCAATTGATTAAATATTGGCTCGATGGCTTCCGTAATACTTGTATTGGCTAAAGACAGTTCTTCCAGTTTGCTCAATTTACTGAGTTTCAGAATGCCCTGGTCTGTGATTTTGGACCCATTTAGTACTAATTTTTCTAACGAACCAAATTGTGTTATTATTTCAATATCACGGTCTGTGACAGGCATATCAGCCAAGTGGAGATGTATGAGTTGTTGCTTTACTTGGAGCAATTGTTTCAGATGTTCAGGGACGTATTCGGATGCTAAAAATAATGAAGCTTTCAAAGCAGGACTTCCACCAAACAAGGGTTTGACGGTCATAAAATGAGAATTTAGCGAAGCCAATGTTTCGCTGTCAGCACTGCTGAAGGTATATTGTTTTTGTTTTTTGGTTCTAGTGTTAGCATCATACAACTTTCTGATACTTTCATCGGGTTTATACGCAGATGCTTTTTTGGAAAAAGATGCACCGGAATTGATCCAAGCAATGATGATTTCTTTTTCTTGCGCTGTCAGTTGTGGTTTGCCATCAGGTGGCATGTGTTTTTCGTCTTCCAAAGGCAATAACATACTTTGTAGCATCAGACTGCTGTCCGCATTTCCAGGCAGGAGTACTCGTCCCGATTCGCCACCCTTCAAAAGTGATAAGGTGTCTGTCATGATCAATCCACCTTTGGTTTTCTCTTCATTGTGGCAGGAATAACATTTCTTCTCCAATATTGGGTGTACCATAGCCGTAAACAAAGTAGTATTGGCATCCGAAAGTATTTCTTTTACGTCTTTATTGGGAAATAGAAAATCTTTGCCGTGGGTGATTTCGGCTCCCTTATGCCCTGCTAACATCAGAAGTAAGGCATTCATTCCAAGCAGAACTTTGGAAAATGTAGGATACTTCCCATTTATGATACAAAGTAAATATACTCCAAAAGCAAATCCAAATCCCGTATTTCTGTGAAAAGCCAATTCATTGGCATTATAAGCATCAGGTTCATGTGATAATAATGATCCGGAAATAGCCGTAATAAATGCAAAAAAACCTGTCAGTAAAAGCACAAAGTTTAAAAGTTTTTCAAAATCAGGAGCTTCAAAACTTTTTTTCAAGAAAAATAAAACCAGATACATCACAAACATACCTATCGGTAAATGTAGCATTAACGGATGCATTCTTCCAGCTATTTTCAGATATTCCGGTACGCCAACAAACGAGTCAAAAACAAGGAGGATGGCAGCCAATATTGCCAAACCAAAATTTGCATTAGAAATAATACCTGTGATTCTTTGCATCATCATGCTATAATATCTTTGACCACATGACCTGCCACATCTGTCAGCCTGTATCGCCGACCAAGATGTTTATACACTAACTTTTCATGATCCAATCCCAATAAATTCAATACTGTGGCGTGAAAATCATTGATATGTACTGGGTTTTCGATGATGTTGTAACCAAATTCATCAGTCTCTCCATAAACTACTCCTGGTTTTACGCCGCCGCCAGCCATCCAGATACTATACGCTCGAGGATGATGGTCTCTGCCATAGGTATCAGCGGATAATGGTCCTTGGCAATAGTTGGTCCGACCAAATTCTCCGCCCCAAATAACTAAGGTTTCATCCAGTAAGCCTCGTTGTTTCAGGTCCTGAACCAAAGCAGCAGATGCACGATCTACATCCTGAGCTTGACCAGGCATTTCGCCTACCAGATTGACATGTTGATCCCAACCCTGATGATAGATTTGAACAAATCTGACGCCTGATTCTGAGAGTTTTCTGGCCAACAGGCAATTGCTGGCATAGGTGCCTGGCACCAGGCAATCGGGGCCATACAGCTTAATCACTGAATCGGGTTCTTTGGAGATATCTGTAATTTCTGGCACTGCGGTTTGCATGCGATAGGCCAGTTCGTACTGTTCTATTTTTGTTTTGATTTCGGGATCACCGGTATCTTCAAAATTCATGGAATTTAACTCATTGAGCTTGTCTAACATTTGCCTTCGGTCATCTCTTGTTAAACCATTTTGATCATTGAGATACAGGACTCTTTCTTCGCTATTGCTAAATTGAATGCCCTGATGTTTACTGTCCAAAAAGCCATTGGTCCACAGTTTGGAATAAACTCCCTGACCATTTCCCTTGCCTTTGGACAAAAGGACACAATAAGCAGGAAGATTTTGGTTTTCTGAGCCCAATCCATAACTCAGCCATGCACCCATACTCGGACGATTACCCTGTTGTGCGCCAGTCTGCATAAAAGTAAGTGCCGGATCGTGATTGATCGCTTCCGTGTGCATAGATTTGATGACGCAGATATCGTCTACAATCTTGGCCATATTGGGAAATAGATCACTCACCCACGTACCAGCATTGCCGTATTGTTTGAAAGGAAAATACGATCCTACCAAAGGAAACTTATCCTGATTGGCGGTCATACCTGTGAGACGCTGTCCATTTCTGATGGATTCCGGCAGGTCCTGACCAAACATTTTATTGAGCATTGGTTTGTAATCAAAAGTCTCGAGCTGTGAGGGCGCTCCATTTTGAAACAGATAGATGACTCTTTTTGCCTTTGGTGCAAAGTGTGGCAAACCATTGATAATGCTGTCAGCTGCATTTTCTGGATCCTTAAAAAGATCTTTGATCAGCAGGGAACCTAAAGCTACGCTTCCTAAGCCTACACTCATCTTGCTCAGAAAATGTCTTCGATTGATACTAAGTCGGTGTTCAAAAAATGGATTGCTCATCTTGTCGAAGTTTCTTCGAGATTAAATAATAACTGTACAGTTTGCATCATGGCAGCTGTACCGTTAATGTCCATGTTTGCTGTTTCTTTAAAATCGCCAAAAAATATGATCTCTTTTGCCTTTTTATCGTCCATGGCAGAAATAGTAGTTTGGTGAAAATCTTTAATTTTTTTGATTTCATTAGGTTTGGGCGCTCTACAGACAATTTTTCTGAATAATTGCTCGAATTTAGCTTCAGTACTTGATTTCTCTTTTTGTGTTTTTAGGGCTAAATGCCTGGCAGCTTCCAATACCTGATAGTCATTCATCAACACTAAAGATTGTAATGGTGTATTGGTAGATGACCTTTTTACCTCACATTGATCTCTGTTGGACGCATCAAATATAAGCATGGATGGCGGTGGTACGGTTCGTTTGATAAAATGATACAAGCCACGTCGATATCTTTTGTCACCCTGATCTTCCACATATGATGCCAATTGGCCGCGACCTGACGTAGCACTTTCCCACAGACCTTTCGGTTGATAAGGTTTTACACTTGGTCCACCTATGACAGGATTCAGGAGGCCACTAGAAGCCAGGATATGATCTTTGAGCAGTTCAGCCGAAAGTCGCAATCTGGGACCACGGGCCAGAAATACGTTTTCAGGGTCTTTTTGGATGTGTTCTTGACTTACCTTTGATGATTGTTTGTAAGTGGAAGACATGGCAATCTGTTTGACCAATCTTTTGATATCCCAACTATGACTCATAAAATCGTAAGCCAGCCAGTCCAACAACTCAGGATGGGAAGGCAGGTCACCTTGCAGGCCAAAATCACCTGATGTTTTCACTATGCCTTTACCAAAAAACTCCTGCCAAATAAAATTAACAAACACTCTGGCTGTAAGTGGATTTTGTGAGTCAAACATCCATTTGGCAAGTCCCAATCTGTTTTGTTCAAACTTTTTGGGGTCGTATTTCAGAATAGATTCAGGAGTACCGGGTGAGACTACTTCTCCAGGGCGATCATATACACCTCGTTCCAGTAGTTTGGTCTTTCGGATGCCTGTACTGTCTTTCATGATCATGACATTAACTTTTCCGGTATCCAGTTTACTAATGAAACTTAGGATGCCTGCTCTATCTTCTTTGGTTATCGTCATGTAAGGAGGATCTGCCAGTGATGCCAACGAAATATCACCCACGAGGCCTTTTTCGTCCACCTGATCAAAAAATGCAAAGGTGGAAAAATAATCTTTTTGAGAGATAGGATCATATTTGTGATCGTGGCATTTGGCACACTCAAAAGTCATAGCCAGCAATCCTTTACCAAAGGTATTGGTGCGATCGGTGACATATTCTATACGATATTCTTCATCAATGACCCCACCTTCTTGAGTGATTTTATGGTTTCTGTTGAATCCCGTAGCGAGTATGGTTTCTTTATTTTTATCAGGCAGTAAATCGCCAGCCAGTTGCCAGGTGACAAATTTTTTATAATCGTAATTCTTATTAAAAGCATGGATGACCCAATCTCTCCATGGCCACATCGTACGAAGGCCATCATCCTGATATCCATGACTGTCAGCATACCGTGCTACATCCATCCAGAAAATGGCCATTTTTTCGCCATACTGTGGATTGGCCAAGGCTTTATCTAGGAGTTTTTCATAAGTTTTAGCATCAGCTGATTTTGCAAACTCATCTTGTTGCGCTAAAGTGGGAGGAAGACCAGTGATGTCGTGCATCATTCGCTTGAGTAAGGCGGCATCGTACATTACTTCAGATGGCTGCAAGTCATTTTCCTGTAGCTTTTGGACTATGAATTGGTCTATTTCATTATATTCCCATGTTGACTTTATATCGGGAACTGATGTTGCTTTTAATGGGATAAATGCCCAGTGTTTTTGGTATGGAGCTCCATTTGTGATCCATTTTTCGATCAAAGAGATTTCATCTGAAGTTAATGAAAGATTAGATTCCGGTGGTGGCATCATATAGTCAGGATCGGTGGAAGTGATGCGCAGAAATACATCTGATTTTTCTGGGTGACCTGCTACGATACCATATTTATCCTTAAAATCTTTTAGTGCCGCAAAAGCACCTTCTTCGGTATCTAATCTATATCCTGATTTACGTTTATTAGCATCCGGACCGTGACATTTGAAACACTTGTCAGAGAGAATGGGGCGGATGTGCATATTGTAGGTGATTTCATTTTTGGTTAGGTCATGATCATTGCAACCTATGTTGATTATCAGTAAGGTAACACAAACCATCATGATAATCTTGTCCTTTAGAACATTCCTTTTTTGAAGTCTGAAATCAACTTGCATTACTAATCTGTGGCCTTATGATTTTAAAAAAAAATACTATGACAAATGTATTTATAATTTTTGGGTAATGTTCAATAGTTGTAATTAAATTTTAAAGATTTAGCGTTGTATCTAAAAATGATGAATTTGTCAAAATCGCAGATCTTTTAATAAAAACTTTGAATTTCATAATTTCGGAAATGAAATCAGGGAATGTCAAGACAAATGTTGAATTGGAAAAAGATAAAGTAAAAAGTAAAAAATATCTTAAGTTCCTCAAGGTCTTTTAATTCTTTAGACTATCACTCTTAAAACTATATAATTATTTATTTAGAAATTATGGTTGACTATTATTTTTTCTTAAAGTTTTTAAATACCTTTGGATCTAATCTTTAAAACTAATATTATGAGATCTTTAAAATTAAACTTAATCATTTTTGTTTCATTGTGTTTTATGCTGGCTTGTGGTAAAGACGAGGAAAGCTCTGATTGTGAAGGCCAGACAATGTCAGGAACATTTAAGGGGGCATCTTGGGAAATGGAAAGCATAACAAATGCTACTATTTTGAAAGGTACTGACCCTACCACAAGCAAAATGGGATATAGACTTGACATAGTTGCAAAAGGCAAAGACGGTAGTACTCTTAGCATCATAGTTAATGAATTTGAAAAAGGAATTAGGGGTGATTGTATGGATGTCACAAAAACTTGGTCTACACAATTCTATGAAAACTATTATGATCCAATAGATTTTTCTGTAGAAATCGCCATATTCAGCTATGTAGATAAAGCAGGAAATGGATTTACAACATTAGCTGAAGAGTTAGATGGTCGTTTTAATTTAACAAGTTGTGATGAAACCAATCATAAGATCAGTGGAACTTTTACATTTGCTGTAAAAGATGAAGATAGTAATGAAGTCACTTTTTCTAACGGAAAGTTTAACAATATTTGTTTTACTGTAAGGTAGGATATAATCAACCTTCATTCCCATCACTTCACCAATACTCGATATTCGTAACCTTTCAAGTCCAAGCTAGTCCCTAGGGTTACATTTTCGTTGCTTATAGCGTCTTTCCATGCACTATTCTGAATAACAGTAGGAAGCGGATAAGACTTATTGGTGCTTCGAGAATTTACCAACACAAAAACTTCGTTTGTGCCTGATTTTCTTCTAAAGGATACGATGTCATTATGGGCAAATTGTTCTAAACTGCCATTTCTCAATGCAGCATTGGATAATCGGATGGCTATCAGTTTTTTGTATGTTTTTAACATGTCGGGATTGGTTTTCCAATCTATTGGTGACTTGCTAAAAAATGGCAATTTTACAGGGCAGCCTACTTCTTGACCATTATAAATAAGCGGAATACCTCCCATGTAGGCGGTAGCCACAAAAGCCGCCACAGATCCATTTTTGCCGCCGAAAAGACCTAATGGTGTGTCGTCCCATGCGCATTCGTCATGATTGGACGTGAATCGTAATCTATGTGTTCCTGAAGGTATGCCAGCATATTCTGATTGGTGGGCAGCGAGAAACTCAGATGCAGACTGATTGGATTTAAAAATAGATTTTGCCTTACTGAAAAACTCCCATCCAAAATTGATCTCAAATCCAGCATTGAAATGATCTTTGCGAGCACCTTCTGCAAGCATGATAATGTCTCGATTAGGTATCTTGCGAAGTGAATCTATAGCTTGTTTCCAAAATGAAAAAGGTACAAAATCAGCCGCATCACACCTGAAACCATCTACATTGGCCTGAAGAACCCAATATTTCATTGCTTTGATCATTTCTTGACGCATTTCTGTATTGTCAAAATTAAGATCAGCAACGTCTTGCCAGTTAGTACCAGCGGGAGAAATGATATTTCCATTAGCATCTTGTGAGTACCATGTTTTATTTTGAATCCATGGATTGTCCCATGAAGTATGATTGGCTGCCCAATCTAGGATGACGGCTATTTTTCTTTTATGTGCTTCGGTAACTAACGTTCTCAATTTTTCAAGATCGCCATATTCAGGATTAACTTCTGTGAAATTCTGGATACAATAAGGTGAGTTGACCGTTTTTATTTTACCAATAGGATGAATCGGCATTAGCCAAATGACATTGACACCAAGATCCTTAATAGAATCAAGTCGAGGCATAATTCCTTCAAAATCACCAGAAACACTAAACGCTCGTTCGTTTATTTCATACATGACAATATCAGCAGTAGCTGGAATCTCAGCCAAAGGTGTACCGTATTGATTCGGGTCGTTTTGTACGCTAGGTGTATCGGTGGGAGTTGGCTCTGATTTTTGGCAACTGAGTAAAAATACAAAAGATAATAGTAGAAATGTATGATGCAAGAAGTTATTGAAAAGCATGTTTTTGATTTATATCAACAAAAGTACACAAATAGTACAAGAACTTTATGATGTTGCCAAAAACAATTATCATGTTTATTGGGTTCTAACAACATATTATAAAAATCAATCAAAAACCAAACTAAATGTCAAGTCCAACAAAAATAACAGTTAATGCTAATGGGTCTCTAAAGGTGGAAGGCGATTTTATCATCACAGACGCATCAGGTGCTGAATATGGTCTCATGGGAAGAACAACTGTAGGAATCTGTCGATGTGGTCTTTCTAAAAATAAACCTTTTTGTGATGGTGCTCATAATGGTCATTTCGAGCACGTTGCCGTCGCATTCGATTTACCACCGAAGAAAGTATAGCTTTTTTTAAGTAAAGCCGCAATCCCCATCGCCATCTTGCATCTTCATATGGAAGAAAGTAGTTGTGTCTAGGTCCTTGGTTAACAAATAATTCCTAGTCACAACTCTTTTATGAAAAGCAGGACTTTTGAGATGTAATATTCGTTTAGCAAGATCTTCGTCATAGGTGGTAAATGTTTTAATTTGCCACTTAATGATGTGATAATTGATGGCCATTACTATGTCATCTAAGTTTTGGTCGTGGTACAAATAAGGCAATTTAAGATTAAAATCTCTGATAGAAAAAATCAATAAACCAATTAATTTGTTGTCTAAATTTCTAATTTTGACAACTCGATAACTAAAAGATTTTGCCGTAGAAGAAAAATAGTATTTGCTGTTTAATTCATCCTTATTTTCAGCAGATAACACCCAAGGATATTTTAGCATCCAATTTAGTTCAGCTTTTTCGCGTCTGAATAATTGATTTTGTTGTCGTAGCTCGATAAAGTGCTGACTTTCATTATCGATCTCTTCATTATATTCAAACTTTAAGTGCTCTAGCCTTTGTTTATTGAATTTATGTTTTATTTTTATAAATATATTTAGACTTGTATCAATAATTTTCAACAAGCTTTTTGATTTTTCAAAAATAAGTTTTTTGGGAGGTAATATGGTGTGTAAATCTGACAAAACATAGAGTCTTACACCTTGCTTTTGATAAGGTTGTATCAAAAATTCTCCAGAACGATCATAGATTTTTTTTGTAAATGGCACATAGTCTCCTAAAAATAATTTTTTGTTCCAATGGTGTGTTGCCATCTTCAAAAGTTCAGAACTTACAGATTTGCCACGAACTGTCGGTGATACCCACAGGCAAGTGACACAGGCTATTTTTTCTGGTTGATTTTCATTGTAATATATTAAATCTGGTAGAATACCTAAGTATCCCACCAAAATACCATTTTCTAAAGCAATTATAAGGATGATATCGTCATCATCCAATCTCGGATTATGACACTGAGATATGGCTCTGTGTTTTGTGATAGGAATATCGATACCCAAACCAAATTGGTCGCCATTTATATATTCGAGTAATGAATTTTTATTAAGGGTTTTATATTCAATCATGGCGATACAAAGTGTTTTTCCCTAAAGGCATTTTGAGTATGTAATAATTGAGTTCGGAGTTCAGAATTTGTTTGGCTGTTTTGTTTTCAACTTCAAATGGGATTCTTTGAAAATTAGTGGCGATGACATCGTTTTTGGGTCCTGCACATCCGAAAGTTAGTTCAGCGATATTACGCTTTTTTACTTCTTCAAAAAAGGATTTCCTTACTTTAAAGTCTGTAAATGGAAAAGAAAAAGTTGAAAAAGGCAGACCAAATTTTTCTAGTATAAATCGTGTGCTTTCTGTTATTTGACGCAATTGTTCTGTTTCTGATATATGTTCAAATAATGGATGATCTATGCTATGTGCGCCGAAATAAAATCCTTGATTGATCAGCGTTGATATCTGTTGTGTAGATAAATATGGCTTCTGAGCATTAAGGAATTCAGAAAAATCGATTCCAATCAAATTGCCAATGTTGTTAAGTATATCTTTGTTTTGATAATTTATAGAAAGTAAATATTCCTTGAAATTTTGAACATCATTCAAATATTTTTGAATTAGCTGAGTCGATTTAGGCTCACGGTTTAATTTGTCAATGATCAAACTTGCTTTATATCTATAAAATAAATCTTTATTGTCTACAAATCCACTATTGAGAAAACAAATGGCAGGAATTCCTTTTCGAAATAGAATGGGCGCTATAACATTATGAAACTCCTTCAAACCATCATCAAATGATAGTAAGAATGAAGGCTTTTGTAATTTCTTTTTGTGTAAAACAACTTCACGGAATTCTGTATAATCTATAGGTGAATAATATTTCAACAAAAAATCTAGATCTGCTTCAAAAGCCTTGGTACCTTTTACATTGTATAAATGGCTTATATGTGGGAGTTCATCATCCGAAATAGCATGGTAAAATGGCGCTATTAGTTTTTGACCACTCATTTTTTGCAGCATCGGTGTAGGAATTAAATCCGCTACTTTGCTTAATTTTGGAATAAAAAATGATTTAAAACCTGCCATAAAGATTATTACTCAGACCATTACATTTTATCGAAATGACAACATTTTACCCAATTTTTCCAATAGAGCAAAATGTAAAACTTATGCCAGAATTGATTCAATTTTATTTAATTCTAAAGCATCAAAAGCTAGATTATTTAAAGAGCCCAAATTGTCTTCTAATTGTGCAACACTACTTGCACCAACGAGTACGGAAGTGACTCTCTGATCTTTAAGCAACCATGCTATCGCCATTTGCGCAAGAGATTGATTTCTTGACTTAGCTATGTCATTTAGTTTTTTGATTTGGGATACTAGCTCTTTGGTGATATGATTGGATTGCAATGCACCATGAGATTTAGAAGCACGTGAATTTTCTGGTATTCCTTTTAGATATTTATCTGTAAGAACGCCCTGGGCTAATGGCGAAAAAGCAATACAACCTATACCTTTTTGATCTAACACTTGCATAAGTTCTCCTTCTACCCATCTGTCTAGCATGGAATATTTTGGTTGGTGGATCAGACAAGGTGTACCCATTGATCTCAGAATATTGGCAGCTTTGGTGGTTTGTTCGGCATCATAACTAGAGATTCCAGCATATAATGCTTTGCCTTGTTGAACTGCAGAAGCTAAAGCGCCCATGGTTTCTTCTAGAGGCGTATTTGGGTCAAATCTATGTGAATAAAAAATGTCCACATAATCCACTTCTAATCTCTTCAGACTTTGGTCAAGGCTAGAGAGTAAATACTTTCTTGATCCCCATTCGCCATAAGGTCCAGGCCACATCAGATATCCTGCTTTTGTCGAAATAATGAGCTCATCACGATAACCCTTAAAATCTTTTTTAAGAATGGCACCTACATTACTTTCGGCAGAACCTGGAGGTGGACCATAATTATTTGCAAAATCAAAGTGTGTGATACCTTTGTCAAAAGCTTTATAAACTATATTTTTATATACGGATGCATCATCTACATCTCCGAAATTGTGCCAAAAACCAAGTGAAATTAATGGGAGTAGGAGGCCACTTTTACCGCTTCTACGGTATGGCATATGTTGGTATCTATCAGTAGCAGGCGTGTATGACATGTGTATGTATTTGTATAAGTTATAACCCTTTTTTCAACAAAAAATTTATATAATAGTTTTTTTGCCAAACTTGTGGAAATCATTTCTAAACTCATTGGGTGTCTTGCCTTTTTTTACCTTAAAAACTCGATTAAAGTAGGATAAATTTTTAAACCCACAATTGAAGGCAATTTCTGAGACTGTAGCATATGAGTCAATAAGTTTTCTTGATGCCTGACCAAGTCTTATTTCATTCAATAAATCTACAAATGTTTTTCCTGTTCTTTTTTTAATAAATCTACTGAAAGAAACTTCGGTCATACTCACAGCTTTTGCTATCTGACTATGTGTAATATCTGTATCGTAATGATCGTGCAAATATTTTAGAATTGCGTCGAGTCTATCTCCTTTTTGGTTGGCCATAGATTCTCTATAGACATCATTGCTCAGTAGTACCATATCACTGGACACAGAGAGCTCATGAAGGATGGTGAGCAGCTCGATGACCGAATAAAAGCCTTTATTAGATGTGATAGAAATGATTCTGTCTTTGATTTTTTCTATCGTTTCTTTTCCGAAGAGAACGCCACTTGCTGCTTTTTCTATAAGGTCTTTGACATAAAACAATTGGTTACGCTGAAGAAAGTTGGGATCCAGTAAATCTTTGTGAAATTGGATGGTGATTTCAAAAATTTTTGGTGTATTTTCTTTATGTTTATATTTATGGGTGAGCCATGCATGAGGGACATTACTACCAATAAGTACAAGTTCCATATCTTCGATTTCACCTATATGGTCACCTACGACTCTTTTGACGCCTGACCCATTCAAAATCAAATTGAGCTCAAATTCTTCATGGCTATGTACAGGGAAATCGAATTCTATCTTTTCCCTGGCAAAAAAGATAAAACAATCATATTGAGTGAGCGGTGTGACTTCTTTAAAATACTCTGCCATTTTTTATTCGTACATTTGTATCTATTTGTGTTAAAACTTTTTGAATTTCAAATGTAAGCAAATGTAATGCTTTTTTAATATCTGAAAAAAGATGCTGTGGTAATTGAAAGCATAAATATGATATATTTATATCAATCTACTGACATCATTCTTAAGAAACTGGAAAAAATAAACCAAATAAATCTTGCATCTATAATAATGGTTGGATGCTCTGATAATTATTTTATATGGAATAGTTGATTTTATTCACATCAAATATCGTTCAGAAAAGAGTTAAATGATTGGTTCATGAAAGCAGATAGGCCTATGTCTGATTCAAAAAACTAAAAACTTAACTGTCTATTTTGTAGCTTTGCAGTCAAATAAATTAATCGTAAATGATCTCCGCAGTAGGTATTCAAAAATCGTATGGTGATGTAAAGGTACTCAAGGGTATAGATTTGAATATCCCTCAAGGTGAAATCGTCAGCATCATAGGCAAGTCAGGAGCTGGCAAAAGTACACTTTTACATATTCTAGGTACATTAGATTTAGCAGATTCTGGTGAGCTCATCATTTGCGATGAAAAAATTACTACATTCAATGAGAAGAAACTAGCAAAATTTCGAAATGAAAATATTGGCTTTGTATTCCAATTCCACCATTTACTTCAGGAGTTTAATGCATTAGAAAATGTTTGTATTCCTGGTTATATAGCAGGAAAAAACACAGCTGAAATTGAAAAAAAAGCAAAAGAACTCCTTGATTATTTAGGCCTAGGAGATAGAATGACCCACAAACCTGCACAATTATCTGGTGGCGAAGCACAGAGAGTGGCAGTAGCCCGTTCATTGATAAATAATCCAGCAGTCGTTTTTGCTGACGAACCTACAGGAAATCTTGATAAAGCCAGTTCTGAGGTTTTGCACCAATTGATCCATAAACTACGAACGGATTTTAACCATACTTTTGTCATCGTCACCCATAATGAAGAGCTAGCCAAAATGAGCGACAGAACGATAACTATAGAAGATGGTAGGATTAAGTAGATGCTGTCTACCTTCCTAATTTCCTCTACATCCTACTATATTAAAATAATTTTATATATTTGCAGCTTCAACCATTGACTTCGTTACTGCATGGATATAAATAAGGATAATTTGAATGCTGGTACAGACCCACAAGGCGGCGAGTTAGTCACCCTGAGTGGCATGTATAAGGAGTATTTTTTGGATTATGCTTCTTACGTAATCTTAGAGCGAGCCGTACCTGATATAGATGATGGTCTCAAGCCTGTACAGCGCCGTATCCTACACGCTATGAAGGAAATGGATGACGGCAGATTCCATAAAGTGGCAAATATCATTGGTCAGACAATGCAATATCATCCACACGGTGATGCAGCCATAGGCGATGCTCTAGTAAATATGGGTCAAAAAGATTTACTCATAGACTGCCAAGGAAACTGGGGAGATGTCCGTACAGGCGACTCAGCAGCAGCACCTAGGTATATAGAAGCACGACTGACTAAGTTTGCACTTGAAGTATTGTTTAATCCACAGACGACAGAATGGCAACTTACTTACGATGGTCGTAAAAAGGAACCTATCACCTTGCCTGTAAAGTTTCCATTGGTGCTTTCGCAAGGTGTAGAAGGTATTGCCGTAGGTCTTTCTACCAAGATTCTACCCCATAATTTTATCGAACTTATCAAGGCGTCTATACAGATACTTCAAGGCAAAAAACCAAAGGTTTATCCTGATTTCCAAACAGGTGGTATGGTCGATGTCACCGATTATCAAGATGGTCATCGTGGTGGTAGGGTAAAAATTAGAGCCAAAATCCAGCAATTTGACAAAAGTACACTCAATATTGTGGAATTACCTTTCGGGGTTACGACCAACACCTTGATAGAATCTATTCTGAAAGCAAATGATAAAGGACAGATCAAGATTAAAAAAGTCCACGATAATACGGCCAAAGATGTAGAAATACAATTGGAGTTGATGCCAGGTGTTTCACCAGATGTTACTATCGATGCATTGTACGCATTTACGGATTGTGAAGTGTCTTATTCTCCCAATGCTTGTGTCATTGTGGATAATAAACCATTGTTCCTTTCTGTCACTGAAATCTTGGAAATATCTACTTTCCAGACCAAAGATTTGCTACGTAGAGAGCTAGAAATCAAAAAAGGTGAACTAGAAGAAAAATGGCATCACGCGAGTCTTGAAAAGATATTTATCGAAAACAGAATCTATCGTGATATAGAAGAATGCGAAAGCTGGGAAGACGTCATCACAACCATAGATATTGGGTTGAAGAAATATGTAGCTACGCCTTCAGATCCATTGGTGGGTGCTGATAATAGACTACAAATGATGCGAGATATTACGGAAGATGACATCGTCAGATTGACTGAAATCAAGATCAAACGTATCTCTAAATATAATACTTTTAAGGCAGATGAGATGATGGCCAATTTACTTGCTGAGTTAGAGCAAGTAAAATATGACTTGGAACATTTGACAGAATTTGCCATTGCTTATTTTGAACGATTATTAGAGAAATATGGTAAAGGAAGAGAGAGACGTACCATCATTACTTCATTTGATACCATAGAAATCAAAGAAGTCGTAGCAAATAATGCAAAACTTTATGTCAATCGTGCGGAAGGATTCATAGGTATGGGCATGAAAAAAGACGAATTTGTTTGTGATTGTTCAGATATAGCGGATATCATTGCGTTTACTCGTGATGGTAAGTTCAAAGTAGTAAGAATAGCCGACAAAGTTTTTGTGGGCAAAGATATCATTCATACCGCCGTGTGGCTCAAGTCTGATGACCGTACTACCTACAACCTCATATATTTAGATACTAAGAGTGGTAGATCTTATGCCAAAAGGTTTAACGTCACGGCGATCACTAGAGATAAGGAGTATGACCTCACACAAGGTGAAAAAGGATCCAAACTTCTCTATTTTACTTCCAATGCTAATGGTGAGTCAGAGATCGTAAATGTGCAGTTATCACAAGGATCTACAGCCAAGAAAAAAGTATTTGACTTTGATTTTGCGGATCTTGCCATCAAAGGTAGGACATCTCAAGGTAATGTCGTCACCAAGTATCCTGTGCGTAAGATCACACAAGTGTCTGTGGGTAAATCTTCTCTTGGTGCCATGCAAATTTACATGGATGAAGTCAGCGGAAAACTCAATCAAGACGAACGTGGCAAGTATCTTGGTGCTTTTGACACAGGCAGCAAATTGCTAAGTATCTATAAAGATGGTAGTTACGAAATCAACGAACTAGATCTCAATAAAAAATATGATGTGAATAATATTGTCGAAATAGGCAATTACACAGAAGATACAGTCATTTCTGCTGTTTATTTTGAAGGAGAGAAGGGAAATACAATGGTCAAAAGATTCAGAATAGAGACCAGTACGTATGACCAGAAGTTTGTGTTTTTACCAGAAACAGGAGGTACTAAACTATATTTTGCATCCATGGCTAAATCTCCAAAGATTAAATATAGTTACAACGTAGGAAAAACAAAAGAAGAAAAAGAAGTCGCTCTGACTGAATTTATTGATGTCAAAGGTTGGAAAGCATTAGGAAATAGGTTGGTTGATGCCAAATTACTAAAAGTGGATATCATCGAGACTGCTGAGGTCGTAGAAGATGCAGAAACAGATGTCAATGATCAGGAAGTTGATATTATCTCTGATGATATACAAACTGTAGAAGATACTCAAGAGAACAATATCACTGAAATCATCGAACCTAAGCCTGAAAATCCGACTGAAAAGGAATCAAAACCCAATTCAGGATTGAAACCAGGTGACACTATAGAGTTTGATTTTTAAGGTCATAATTTTTTTACCACTAAGATCACTGAAGTCAATCACTAAGGTCACTAAGGTTAAGGTATTTCCTAGCTAAGTGTTGCTTAGTGAAGTTCTTTATATCCTGAGTGGTAAAATAAAATCCAATTTTCAACCACTAAGATCACTTAAGGGAACCACTAAGGTCACTAAGGTTAGGGAATTGTGTCATTTAGTGAAGTTCATTGTATCCTGAGTGGTAAAACAAAATCCAATTTTTAACCACTAGGATCACTTAAGGGAATCACTAAGGTCACTAAGGTTTAAGGCATTTAATAGCTAAGTGTCGCTTAGTGAAGTTCTTAGTCCCCTAAGTGGTAAAACAAAAAACAACACGTAAACCTTAAGTCTAAAAATCCAACAAACTGCCCCAAGAATTTAATTTTTTGTATCTTTGCATTCCAATCTTTGTTGATATTAGAAATTCCCTATGATAGATTTTTGTCATTTACATTCACATACACAATACTCACTTCTCGACGGTGCTTCCGACATTAAGACATTAATGAAAAAAGCCAAGTCAGACGGACAATCTGCTGTAGCTATTACGGACCATGGCAATATGTTCGGCGTATTTAAGTTTGTCAAAGAAGCTAAAGCGCAAGGCATAAAACCCATCATAGGTTGCGAATTTTATGTCACAGAAGACAGACATATCAAACATTTCGAAAAAGCTCGCGGGCAAAAAGACACTAGATACCACCAACTCATGTTGGCCAAAAATGTCAAAGGTTATCAAAATCTTACCAAACTTTGCTCACTTGGATTTACAGAAGGTTTGTATGGCAAATATCCACGAATCGACAAGGAACTGATCGAAAAATACCATGAAGGCATCATCGCCACCAGTTGTTGTCTTGGTGCGGAGATACCACAAACCATTCTCACAGGAAATTTAGAGCTTGCAGAAGAAAGACTTAGATGGTGGCTAGACCTTTTTGGTGAAGATTATTACATCGAGTTACAACGTCACCGTGGCCTTGAAAAGATAGACGATACGGGCATGAGCCAAGAAGATGTCAATCAGGTATTACTTCAGTTTGCAAAAAAATATAATGTCAAAACCATCGTCACCAATGACTCACATTATGTAGAGCAAGACGATTTTGCACCACATGATGTATTATTGTGTGTCAATACAGGTTCGCTTCTAGAAGATAAAGAAAGATTCAAATTTCCTAGTTCAGACTTCTATTTTAAGACAAAAGCTGAGATGAATACCCTTTTCGGTGATGTCAAAGAAGCTGTTGCCAATACAATGGAGATTGAGTCCAAAATCGATCATATTGAGTTAGCAAGAGATATATTACTTCCTGCTTTCCCTTTGCCAGCGGGCTTTGATACCCAAGAATTATTTCTTAGACACCTTTCTTTTGAAGGCGCAAGAAAGAAGTATGGTGCCATTACCAAAGAAGTAGAAGATAGGCTTAATTTTGAGTTGGACGTTATCACAAAATCGGGCTATTCTGGATATTTTCTTATTGTCCAGGATTTCACGAGTGTAGCTAGGCAAATGGGTGTTTCCGTAGGTCCAGGTCGTGGATCAGCTGCAGGATCTTGTGTGGCCTATTGTTTGGGTATCACAAATATTGACCCGATCAAATACGACTTGCTTTTTGAGCGTTTTCTCAATCCCGAGCGTGTATCCATGCCCGATATAGATATAGATTTTGATGATGATGGACGTGGCAAAGTAATTGATTATGTGATCGACAAATATGGCAAAAACCAAGTAGCACAAATAGTGACTTATGGTACTATGGCCGCTAGATCATCGCTCCGAGATGTGGGTCGTGTCATGAATATTCCGCTCAATGAAGTGGACAGAGTGGCCAAAGTATTTCCTTCACATCTGACGGCAACCCTTGCAGGCGTATTGGCAGAGAAAGATATTGATCCGAAGCAAAAGGATGTTTTTACGAGTGAAGACAAAGAAAAAGCATACGACTTCAGAAAGATGGCAGAAGAAAAGTCTGAGATAGGTGAGATGATTCGTACGGCTAAAAAGCTCGAAGGGTCTGTAAGGAATACTGGTATTCACGCTTGTGGTGTCATCATTACACCTGATGATATCACCAATTTTGTTCCTGTTTCTGTAGCTAAAGATTCTGAACTTCTTGTATCACAATATGATAACAGTGTCGCGGAAGAAGCAGGACTGTTAAAGATGGACTTCCTTGGACTCAAGACTTTGACAATCATCAAAGATGCACTAGAAATTATCAAAGATAGATACGATGTTGATATAGATATTGATGCGATATCACTCGAAGATGAAAAAACTTTTGAACTGTTTCAGCGTGGCGACATGGTCGGTATCTTCCAGTATGAATCTCCAGGTATGCAGAAGTATCTTAGAGATTTGATACCTACACGATTTGAAGATCTGATAGCGATGAATGCCTTGTATCGTCCAGGTCCACTTCAATATATTCCCGACTTTATTGCCAGAAAAAATGGTAAACAGGAGATAAAATTTGACCTTGCAGATATGGAAGAATATCTGTCAGAGACGTATGGTATTACCGTTTATCAGGAGCAAGTAATGTTGCTTTCGCAGAAATTGGCAGGATTTAGTAAGGGTGATGCCGATATGCTTCGTAAGGCAATGGGTAAAAAACAAAAAGCAGTTTTGGATAAGATGTTTCCAAAATTTGTAGAAGGTTGTAAGGCCAATGGGCATCCTGAAGATGTGGTCAAAAAAATATGGACTGACTGGGAAGCTTTTGCATCTTACGCATTTAATAAGTCACACTCTACTTGTTATGCTTACATTGCATTCCAAACAGCTTATCTAAAGGCGCATTATCCCGCAGCATTCATGGCATCGGTGCTTAATCACAATAAAAGTGATATATCAAAGATCAACTTTTTCTTGCAAGAGACCAAAAGAATGAAAATCGATGTACTTGGTCCTGATATCAATGAAAGTAATATAAAGTTTGCCGTCAATGCCAAAGGTCAGGTGCGTTTTGGACTCTCGGCGCTCAAAGGTGTAGGAGAAGGACCCGTAGAAGAGATCGTCAGAGAAAGGAAGGAAAATGGTCATTTCGAAGATGTATATGACATGATGCGTAGACTCAATCTCCGTGCTGTCAATAAAAAATGTATGGACAGCTTGGTATTAGGTGGCGCTTTGGATTCATTCGGGGGTCTTAATAGGGCTCAATTTTTCGAATTGGGAGATAGAACAGAAAGTTTCATAGAAGGACTATTGAAATATGGTTCTAATTACCAAGCTCAAAAAGATAGCAACCAAATGTCTCTTTTCGGAGACTCTATGAATAATTATATAGATACTCCTAAACCTCCAAATGTAGGCGAATGGAATCAAATAGATAAACTCGAAAAAGAAAAAGAAGTCACAGGTATTTATATCAGTGGACATCCGCTAGACGATTATCACCTTGAGTTCAAACATTTTATCAATTGTCCACTTGAAAAAGCTGAACAAACGGTAGATAAGCTATTAAAATTGGGCGGGATTGTTTCTGAAGCAATGTTTGGAACCACGCAAAAAGGTACTGGGTATGCTAGATTTACCATGCAGGATTTTACAGGTGCTTTTCAAATCAATTTGTATAACGAAAAATTTGAATCTTTCAAACATCTAATTTCCAAAGGACAAGTACTTTATCTGGAAGGTACAAATGAAAAACGATTTGGTCAAGACAGAATTTTCTTTAATGTGAAGGATATCAGAATGTTAGATACTATTGGTAAAAACCTTACGAAGTCTGTGACCATAAAATTACCGCTTCATATTATAGATGAAAAATTGGTTACAGATATAGAACAAATTTGTCTGGAAAAAGAAGGGCCACACACTTTAAAGTTAAAAGTTGTTGATGGTGAAGATGATTTTGGAATAGATCTGGTAGCTACATCACTAAAGGTTACAGCTGATTATCAGTTTATTAGGGAGTTAGAAAATATGGGTTTGGCTTATAAGTTGAATTGATAAAATAATTTTAGGCATCATTAATCCTTGTGATATTGAATTTCTTTTGTACCATAAAACCAATAATTTGCGTTTAAATCTTAAAAATAGTAGCTACCATTTAATAGTTTTGGCAAATATATGTATTTTTGCAACTCGTGCGCAGAAGCATTAACTCATAAACAAATAACAATATGTCAGCCAATAACGATTTCGGTAGAAAAGGAGCAATATTCGGTAAAGTAGTTTTGACTATTATTTTATTCATCATCATGCTTATTTGGATATATCAAAAAAATGGTACTTTCCTTAATTAATTAAGATCAATAAGCTTTTTTGTAGAATAACTTGAAAAGACATTCGTTCTTTTTTTGGAATTAGATAGCATAGGAATAATGTGAATCAACACGCAGTGGTATGATTACAACATTTAAACTGACCTAATTTCTTGTAACTATAATACATGACATGTACAAAAATAAAAAAGTCATAGTTGTTTTGCCAGCCTACAACGCGGGTAAAACATTGCAAAAAACGTATAACGAAATACCATTTGACTTGGTAGATGAAGTAATTCTCTGTGACGATGCTTCCAAGGATGATACGGTGGCAATAGCCAAATCACTAGGGATCCAACATGTCATTTCTCATGAAAAAAACAAAGGTTACGGTGGTAATCAAAAGTCTCTTTACAACAAAGCACTAGAACTCGGCGGTGATATCGTCATCATGTTGCATCCTGATTACCAATATACGCCATTACTCATTCCATCTATGGTTAATATCATTGGTGAAGACTTGTATCCTGTCGTATTAGGTTCGAGAATCTTAGGCAAAGGAGCGCTCAAAGGTGGTATGCCTTTGTACAAATATATCGCAAATCGTTTTCTGACATTGACACAAAATCTACTAGTAGGGTACAAACTTTCTGAATATCACACAGGGTATCGTGCATTTAGCAAGACTGTTTTGCAATCTATAAAATACAATAATAATTCAGACGACTTTATCTTCGATAATGAAATGTTATCACAGATCATTTACAAAGGCTTCGATATAGCAGAAGTCACTTGTCCAACCAAGTATTTTGATGAAGCGTCTTCTATAAACTTTACACGTAGTAGTAAGTATGGACTTGGCGTTTTGTTGGTATCAGTCAATCATTTGAGATGCAAGCTAGGCTTGGGTAGTTCGAAGTTATATTGAGATTAGACTCAACTGCCAATAAATATTATCTCTACCTTACCCTACTAAGATCTAAAACATCCTTCACTTCTTCATAAGGTATCGTAAATGCAATCGGCCCCAATGCATAAGCGCCCGCTTCATAGGGATTGAAGAATAGATATATTCCCTCTTGGTTGAAAGTAAAATTATAAGGAAGTGCAAAAATCCCTTTTTCAAAGAAATAGCCTGCTTCTTCTAGGTCGTCTTCTATTCCGAGTTCCTGGTTTTTTCTGAAAGCTGCTTCCGCTATTTTTAGAAACCCAGTTTTATCTTTTATAATATCATCAAATCCCAACGTTTTGCCAGTACTTTTTTCAAAATTTAAGAAATTGGTAAAAGTATTTGGATGCGCACCGCCTAGATAGGTTGCTTCTGTAAATTGGACTGAAAGTATATTTTGATTATGAAATGTGGTTGTCAGAATAGGTTTCTATAAACCATTTATTGGAAGCTGCATCAGGATAATCGGCTACTTGAGATTTGTGTATATCTGCTATAAGTCCACAAAGACTATCTATGGACAGTGATTTATATCGGCTTGTTTGATCTCCCTCCATATCCACAATATTTATCATTGAATTTTTGATATAAGACTCTAAGGTATCATTTACTGATTTGATCAAGATTTCATTATTTCCATGGATGGTCAGGAAATAGTTATTGATAGTCAAGCAATTATTTGCTAGACTATCTTGTAATTTACATCCTTCACCATATGATCTTAATAGACTATCTTGCGAAAACTGCAGTGTTACATTGTCATTAGTAACTTGTGTTGTTTGGTTTTTACAATTGATCAAAGTCAATGTAATAATTGAAAATATGATATATCTAAGCATGTGTGGTATGTTGAATTTAATAAATTGTACCATTAATAGAGAATATTAGAAATGTCTTAGTTTGAGAATTTTTAACCTTTTATTTGTTTCATACATAAGCGGCGCATTTAAATTTTCATCAAATGTTTCACTCATTGAATGGTGAGTTTTTTTGTGTATAAATTGTCATTAAATCTGAATTGAACCAAATACATTCCTTTTGGGAGATAATCTACCTGAATTTCCTGATTTTCTTGAATATCAGCTATTTTTGTAATTATATTACCTGTTAAAGATTTAATCTCCATGTCAATCATATCACTATAAATTAATTTGGAGAATGATACTTTAAATACATCACTTGCTGGATTTGGAGATATTTCAATTTTTTCTTCTGGGTTATTATCATCTACATTACTAGGCGATGTGACATTAAAAGTATGTCTTAAAGTGGTGCCTTCATATACAGCTTCATATGTCCACTCGCCTGACTCTGCATTTGACGGAAGTGTATAAAAATTATACCACCAAGATGCATCATAATTTTCATTAAAATTTTGCTGCCATTGGTTCCATAATGTATTGTTGGGTTTATAAACCCTTTGAAAAGATATCGTACCTTGTTTTTGATCTTTATAAAATCTACTGAAATATACTCTGTCTCCCGGTTTGAAATCATTCTGAAAGTTGGTTTTTTCATTTATGGTAGGACAGCCCAATTCTATGACATCATCATGAGTAAGTATTGTATTAATCGTCGCCTTTTTATATGATTCTTGTGATTCCCACCAACTTTCACTACTCAGGTCGTTGCATATACCCGAGTGTGGTTCTATAAGATTTGCTCTCGTAAAAGGTTGGTCTTTGTATACTTCGAAATGTAAATGTGGACCTGTAGACCTACCTGAACTTCCTACCACTCCTAGATACTCACCTTGAAGTACTGAACTACCAACCTGCTTTTCGGTCAGCGAATTTTCTTTCATATGTCCATACCAACTTATAGACCCATTGTCATGAAAGAGATAGACAGCATTCCAGTCTTGGCCACTATCCCAATCACAGTTATAACTACTATTACCATCATCTTTTCCAATAATAATACCATCTGCTGCTGCAACAATGTGAACTAATTCGTTTTCAACTAGGTACCACTGAAAAGGCCAAGTAAAATAATCTACTCCATAATGTTCATCATATGTTCTAATCCCGCAGTTGTAGTCTCTTACACCACTTCCATCAAGTTGATCTACAAAACCACTTATACCGTAGAAGTTATTCCATTGTAAATTATCTACTTTTTTAAGAGGAAAACCAAATTTTATAACTTGATTCTTGTTTGCAGTTTTAATTACGCCTTGATTTTGAAGAGAGCTAATATTATCAGATAGCATTTTAGAAATTCTATTGTAATCCTGTGTAGAAACACAATTTTCTGTATGTTGATGAATATATTCCCCGCCAAGTGATTCTCCATTTTCTTGAGAAAAAGAAATATATACATTCAACAATAGTATTAATAGTATTGTAATAATTTTAAACTTAGACATGTTCTCTTTTTATTAATTATTTTCTAATATTGTTTTCCATTATAGAGAACGATAGATATACCATACATAAAGAATTTTTCTAACTGTGGCTTCGCTGCATTATACCCATCGTCAAACTGAACATTAAGGTCTTGATCAAAACCACTGATATCGATTTCTTGCAGAGGAAACTGTACATATGGTTTAAATGCAATGCCCACTTTATTACCTGGAACTTGATACAAAAGATAAAATTTACTAGAAAATCCTGGCTCATCAGCCACCAATCTTTTTTTGCGAGTTGAACCAGTGATATCTGTTTTCATTCTGAATGTCCTATAACCTAATGAAGCACCATATCCAAAATCACCAATGTAGTTTTCTAATCCAAAGGAATATTCGGTCATCGACATGAACCATCTATCTTGAAAATTGACATTACTACCAGGAAGTTTGCCAATGAAATCACTTTTTGAACTCATACTATTCCAAGATGCTTCAAAACCTACACTATTAAGTCTATATCTCAGACCTATCTCTAGACCATGTATAGATCTGAATGGATCCAATTTATCTTCAAATGTATTGTATTTATTATTGAAATTATCAATGACATTGTTAAGCACAGGCGCTTTCATAAAGCCACCAGCATAGCCTACTTTGATATTCCACTGAGCAGACAGACTAGCTGAATATGCCAATGTTAACATTACCAATACACTATATATTTTATTTTTATTCATCCTATTTTAATAAAAAACAAAAAGAAGTACAAAAATAACGCAAAATTCTGAATCTTTGCATTCTAATAGTTTATATAATCATATGTCAAAAAGAAAACCTTCTATAGCAACTTCTGCCACCGCAAAATCTGTCACCATTCAGGAACCACTTTTACAAACTGTTGGTAATTTTTATCAGACACCTTTTTTTACCAAATATTGGAAAGAAAGTCTCATTATTATGATGCTGAGTTTTGCGCTTTACCATGTTTGTATACCTTTTGGTTATGTCTTGGACGATTTAATGGTTGTCTCAGGCAATGAATACACTAAAAAAGGTTTTGATGGTATTTGGGATATATTGACAACTGAGAGCTTTGAAGGATATTTTGGTGAAAAAAAGGAACTTGTACAAGGTAATAGATATCGACCATTATCGATTATAACATTTGCCATAGAACACGGAATCTTAGGAGAATTAAATCCAAAAGTAAGCCATATTATCAATATCATCCTTTATGGATTTACTTGTATTTTGATTATGATGGTCTTAACGATGTTGTTTCGGAATTTTAAGCATAAGTATTGGTTTATGTCGATTCCATTTCTAGCAACCTTAATATTTTTAGTACACCCTATACATTCCGAGGCAGTAGCAAATATTAAGGGAAGAGACGAAATAATGTCAATGTTGTTTTCTATGGGCGCTTTATATGCTAGTTTGCGCTATATGGATCGTAATAGTTGGGCTTGGTTGCTAACAGCTTTGATGAGTTATTTTCTTGGTCTGTTGTCCAAAGAAAATGCCATAACTTTTGTAGCAGTCATACCATTGACAATTTATTTTTTTAGCGAAACCAATAGTAAATTACTAAAAAAGATCATTTTAGGATTACTGATTACCACTTTTCTATATCTAATGCTGAGATTTAATACCGCGGGAGTTCCAAAATTTGGGGTAGAATCCAAAGATGTTATGAACAATCCTTTCCTAGGTATGACCGGTGGAGAAAAATTCGGAAGCATCATGTATACACTTGGTAAGTATATTATGTTGATGATATTTCCACATCCGCTTTCGCATGATTATTATCCTTACGCTATTCCTAAGGTATCCATTATCAATCTATTTTCGTTTTTATCCTTGATTGCTTACATAGCTTTGACATATTTGGGATTTAAAGGATTATGGAAGAAAAATATTTATTCATTTAGTATTTTGTTTTATTTGGCCACTCTAACCATTGTATCGAATATTGTAATCAATCTTGGTACATTCATGAATGAAAGATTTATATTTATGGCATCAGCGGGTTATTGTATTGCTTTGGCTTACTTTTTGTCTGAGCATTTACCAAATATTATTAGAAAGAATGGAGCATTAATATCAACTGCCATAGCCATAATTTTTGTCTTAGGATATAGTATTAAAACTTACGTGCGTGTGCCTGTATGGAAAGATGCTTTATCTCTCAATCAAGCAGCAGTGGCCGTTTCGTCTAATAGTGCAAGGGCAAATTCATTTATGTCGACTGCATTATTTGAAGAATTTAAAGTGACTGAAGATAAAGGCAAAAAAAGAGAACTGATAGATCAAGCTGAATTTTATGGATTGAAAGCGGTAGAAATTTTGCCTGACTATGGCAATGCCAATTTGATGTTGATAGGAGTAGTTACCGAACGATTCAAGATGGATAGAAATATTAATGACTATATCAAAGGCATGAAGCCCATAATCTTACGAAGACCTGATATACCATTTATCAAAGAATTTAGTGATTATCTCAAAGGTAGCCATAGCAATGAATTATTTCCTTTTTATTTGTCGATAGGGACAGAGTTACTGAAATATAAAGATGGTAGAAGAAATTGGGCATATCAATATTTGCAATACGCCTATGACATCAATCCTAATAGCAAAAGTGTTAATGAAGCTTTAGCACTTTCTTATGAGTTGAGTGGAAATCCGAATGAAGCAAATAGATTTAGAATGGCTGCACAAAATTTACAATGATAGAACAAGAACTAATTTACTTAATAGCTTTGACTAAAATGCCAAAGGTTGGTCCCGTTATGGCGAAGAACTTGATTAGCTACTGTGGTAGTGTTGAAGCTGTTTTTAAGGAAACAAAAAAAAATATGCTTAAAATTCCAGGGGTAGGGCAAGCCTTGGTGGAAAATTTTGTACCAGATTTTGCTATTAAAGAAGCAGAGCAAGAGTTGAAATTTACGCAGAAGAATGACATTACGATCTTGTCTTACCTAAGTGATGAATATCCCAAAAGATTAGCAAATTTTGACTCTAGTCCAATCGTGCTGTATTATAAAGGTACTTCCAATCTCAATCATCATCGAACCGTTGCTGTAGTAGGCACACGACAACCATCTGAGTATGGTCGTACTATGTGCAACAGATTGATCGAAGGTCTTTTACCTTACAATGTATTGCTTGTCAGTGGATTGGCTTTCGGAGTGGATGCAGCTGCACACAGAAAGTGTGTAGATATAAATATTCCTACCATAGGTGTTTTGGGCCACGGACTTGACCGTATTTATCCGGCTGAACACAAACAACTTTCTAGTAAAATGATAGAAAACGGTGGTGTGTTGACAGAGTTTCCATCAGGAACCAATCCAGATAGGGAGAATTTTCCTATGCGTAATAGAATCATTGCATCTATGAGTGATGTGGTAATAGTCATAGAATCTAAACGTAAAGGTGGCTCGATCATTACTGCAGAATTTGCCAATGAATACAACAAAGACGTATTTGCAGTACCTGGTCCTGTGACGGAAGAACTCTCTGAAGGTTGCAACAAACTTATCAAACAGAATAAAGCACATCTCATAGAAAGCGCGGCCGATATCGCTTATATCATGAGATGGGAAGAAATAGACGCTGGCAAAGTCATTCAAAAACAATTATTCGTAGAGTTAGATGATGTAGAGACCACCATGATGGGACATATCAGAGACAATAAAGAACTGGCCATAGATGCACTCACATACAAAATGGGAATGACGCCTTCTGAAGTATCATCACTGTTGCTAGGACTAGAATTTAAAGGATTGATCAAGACATTACCTGGGAAAAAGTATATTTTGGCTTGAGTTTTATTATAAATGCAATGTCTGTGGCAGAAAAGGCTGTACTAACCTAAGCATCGCAAAGACGTGAAGCATAACTGAATGTAGGTTACAATAAGTGGAACTTTTATTTGTAAATTTGGGTTATCTCTCTAATAATTTAATCTTATTTACGGTATAGAATTGAAATATGATACAGACAGTGACTATAGATATTATGAACGAAAAAGCTATGAAACTCTTACAAGATTTGGAACAATTGCAACTTATCCGATTGAGAAAAGAGGAAAATACACCTTTAACCAAAAAGAATATTAACTATAAAGGAGCAATGAAAAAACAAAACCTAGAAGAAGTTGATGATCAACTAGAAAAACTACGGAATGGGTGGGAATAAACTATATTTGGTTTACCAATGCTACAATTTATTACCTTCAATATAAAAATAACAGGTCTGTGGCGGTGACGCCACTACTAACCCAAGCCTCGCGTAGACGCAAAGCTTAACGGGTTATTGTTTGTCAAGATTGCTTTATTATAAATATTGTTAATAACAAAAAATAGAATAAAAAGCTAATCCTATTTGTCTTAGATGGTAAGTTTATAATTTTTTGACATGTATCTTTTTCAAATTGGAAGAGATACATGTCAAAAAATCCCCAAAGAATTATTCCTATTATTACATAGATTAGTACACTGTAATTAGGTAAAATTATATTTGAGAAAAGCAAATTTTGAATGTTGAATATGAATAAACTTGATAAGAAGGGAACTATTATTTTGACTTTAGGTAAATATCCATATTTAAATAAATGACGAAACGGATATACTACAGCTGCATAATACTTAAATACAAGATTATTAGTCATTTTATTGATTTAATAATTTTAAGTTTTTATTTATCTTTTAGAGCTTACTAACCGTCATCACTAAGCTAAAACTAGCTAAGGCTTCCAGCTTGACAGAACTAAACTCCTACATTTTCACAACTTTAAAATGTCTTTTTGTTGTATCTGTTTTTATCGTCAGCAGATAAATGCCATTTGGTATATCTGTAATATCTAATTGCTCATTAACTAATGTTTTTTCTATTACAACTTGACCAGACAAGTTTCTGAGTTGATAATCCGTTTTGATCGAATTTGTAGATACTGTGATGATGCCTGAAGTTGGGTTGGGATGGATGACTATTTTATCTTCATCATTGAAGTCAACACTTGACGAACTTCTGTCCACATACACAAAAACAGGCACTTTTTCGCTTTCACAATATTCGATATCGTACATCACTTCCCAATCGTAAAAGTAATAATAATAGGTCGATCCAAGTGACGAAGATAGTATCTGAACGACGTTGTCTATGACATATGGGTACTTAGTATTTGTATTAGACCTGATTAAACGAGGACTATTAAAACCAAGCGATGAATTGTTTGTAGCTGCATCTGTAGACATTTTATATTGAACATCAGGCTGCAAACTTGCATCTAGGATGATTGTTTGGATTCCAATAGTCAAGAAAATTTCTTTTTCAAAAACGACTTCATTAAAAAAGTCTCTGATGATGATTTTCCTAAGTCCTTCAGTGTCTGTATTGACCACTACACTATGGATAATGCATGGTTGTTCTACTTGGAATACCAAATGTCCATTAATCGTATTGGAACCATAAAAGTTATTGAGTGGAAACTGGTTTTCGCCTACTTTTTGGATTTTCTGATCTACAACAGCATTGTTTTGTGCATAAAATGTTGTAGAAAATTCTAAAATCTCAGTAGTAAATTCATTTCCTATGTCTTTAGGTGTTTCTGAATTAATATCATCAAACCAAAGCGTATTATCGCTTGTAGATGTAAGGGTAGCTCTTTCGCCTACTTTAATGCTATCACCTTTAACATCGACATCTACAGCAATAAATGTCAATTGTATTTGATCTGTAAGAATATTCCCACATAGATCTGTTGCGGTTAGACTTAGCCATCCTGATGTATTTACACTGATACTTTGTGTAGTATCACCGGTACTCCATATGTATTTGTCAGCAAGTATGGATGATATTTCGAAATCACTTCCTTGGCAAAGTGTAACACTATTTTCTTCATCAATGAGATTGGTATTATCCGCAAAACATCCTGATTTTACAATGATAGGTTTAGAGATCGTGATACATCCATTGGTATCAGTCATTTTGACATGGTAGGTACCTTCTGTATCGACCGTAATAGTTTTTGTGGTGCTACCATCATTCCAAAGATAGCTTTCAAAACCGTCAAAAGCTGCTAGCGAAATTGTACTATTGGTGAATTTTTGAACTTCATCATATAGTGTTATGGTTGCTGTCAGACATTTGTCTTCTTGGACAAAATAAGTTTGATTGACATTCAGATTTATATGTTTGTCAATGATACCCGATGGCCAAGTTACGATAAGACTGTCAATAATTTCGTGCTGTCCTAACCCAAAATGCTGCTGAAATGAATTAAAAATTCCATAACTTTCACCACCTTTGACATATCTCATTTGTCTTCCCCAAGGGCCATATATTTCTACTTTTGCACTTATACCTGAGCGATTAGATTGTTTGCCTTCTAGACTTATTTTGACAAAATTATTTTCATTTCCTTGATTGATCCATAGTTCATCATCTTTTACACCGACTTCATTGATAGGTATACTGATGTGGGCATGAATATCTAAAAAACCATCATCATTCAGATCACCTGCCACCAATGATGGTGCTTTGCTTGGTCCTAAGATATTATAAATGATGTCGAAAGTTTTACTCCCACGATTATAAAGTAGGGTAGTGCCTTCTGCACCACTCATGATGATGTCTAGGTATCCATCATTATCGAAGTCTCGCATAATAGACTGAAAACCAAATGATTCCAACGTGGTAGCTAGTGGTATTTCTACAAAATGAGTTCCGTCAATATTTTCCATCAATGCATGTGGAGCATAATGATTGACTACAAAAGCATCTAAATCGCCATCATTGTCAATGTCTCCGAAGGTAGTAACCCAAGTCTGTGCACCGCTGTTTAAATTGAATTCTTGTCCTTTTTCTGAAAATGTGCCGTCACCATTATTGATATATAGTCTGTTGATCCTACGCAAATCATTGGGTGAATCGACACCTGCTCTACATTTTGCAATACATAAATCTGGAAGATTATCACCATTTACATCTACCCATTCACTTCCATAATTTCCAGAGCCATCCGTATTGTCATTTAATGTAAAATCAATAACATCTGTCAGTGTAAGATTGCCGTTTTTGTCATTTAGATAAATTACAGGTGGTGCATTATCGTCACACACAAAATAATCTAGCCAACCATCATTATTAATATCGATCGTATTGGAAGCTTGGGCAAAAAAGTCACCGTCTATGGAAGTGCTTTCTATCTGACCATTGTTAAGACTTGTTATCTGAATACGAGTATATTCTCCAGCTGTAATGACCTCATTTATACCATCATTGTTCAGGTCTCCCATAGTAAGTGTCCACAAGCTGTTATTGGTTATTTTGCTTGAATCTATGCTTTCTAGGCTAAATATATTTCCACTACTTTTCACAGTTTTCATATGTAAGCCCCTATCAATGATGATCAGATCATCGACGAGATCTCCATCGATGTCAGCGATGCCTCCTGGCATTACACTTCGTGTAGGTATGTTTTTTTTGAAAGAACGAGTTTTATCTACAAAATTTGGCTGTGCAACTGCATAGCATGAAGCACATAAAAGTGCCACAAGAATATACCAATGATGATTTCTTTCCATTTGTAATACATTGATTTTAAAACGTAAATATATGGAAATAAATTGATTCTATAATAAAATCTATAAAATCAACATCTTAGGTACTATATTTTAATTAATTTGTGTGTTTCTCTGGAATTTTCTTGGATCATTTCACAATAATAAATTCCCTTTGGTATCGATTCAGGAAGTGTTATTATCATAATGTCACTATGTTTTTGTGATTTTATTGATTGTGCTACTACTTGGCCTTGTGTATTGTAAATAGTTACAGTAGGTGTTACGGCTGTATTTTGTGGTAGCACTACATTAATAGCATCTGTAAATATACTTGGATAAACTTTATAATTTTGTTTTTGGTCAGTAATATTCTGCGTAGATGAGACACTGTAAAACCAATCAGTCACCTTCTGCACAGTATTGACCATGGTGTCTTTGTTAGAACACAGGGATAAGTCAAACCCAAATGTCAACACAGTACTACCATTTTCTCTTGGAAAAAAATAACCGGTTGTGGCACCCTTTAGAGAATAGTTGTCACCACCAAATTCATAAATTGGCGTTGCTGTTTCTCTTATTTCATAACTATCTGCCCAGTTCAAAGTTGGAAATACCCAATTAATTCTAGTTAGATCGTCTACCGCATTAGGCGAAGAAGGTGCTAAGTACGGTACTCCTACACCACCATCATCTCCGAAAGATTGTGCCTTATAGGTTGTAATACCAAGATAATCATATGGGAAACTTCCTTCACTAAATGTATCAGGTGCGCCTCCATATTCTTGAAACATAAAATCATTTCCTATAAGCCATAATTTAGCTTTTGGATTGTCTAGATATTGTTTTATTAAATGATTTTCTGTATTAACCGATTCCCAAAAGTATAATCCAACACCCCAAGTAGAAGTATGCCAAATGACAAGGTCAAATGTTGTAAGTATTTCTAGCGTAGGAGGTCCAGAAGTCTCTGTATCATAATAAAAATAATCAAGTTCTAAACTGTCTAGTGCTGTAGCCAAATATCTGCTATTACCAAATGTATCACCACTATCTTCAACAAAAAGGATACTTCCTTGACTATAAGATACTGAAATTGTTACAAAAAAAAGTAAGGTGATCATTATGAAATGCTTGATATATTTCATTTTAGATGTTTTTAGCTGGTAATTGATTATAATGTTCTGCTTTTTTTAAAAACTCCTTTAAACCTTCTTGTTTGTCATCGTCTAAATGGTAATGTATGTTGCGACTGAAGTAATAATACAAATCTAAATTTTCATTACTTTCTTGATTTATAATGACATCTATATGGTCAATACCATATTTTAGAGCATCGTTCAAACTTTCTTCTATCTCCTTAGAAACATTGTCATGGGCTATCCATACAGCAAATACAAAAGGAAGGTTTGTCCATTTTTTCCATATACTTCCTAAGTCATATTTGTGTGAATAATTATGCTCGTATTGGAAAACTTTGTCACCTATCATCAGAATTGCTTCATCTTCAGCCAAATCAATAGTAGAAATATCCGCGGAAATATACTCTAGGTCCAAGTGGAGATATTGTTCTAAAATTATTTTACTTAAGAGAAAAGAAGTTCTAGAGTGATCGTCTAGGTATATTTTACGGCATGTAGCTAAGTCTTGATTTGCAAAGATACAAACTGTCCTGACCTCACCATCACATGCAATGCAGTAGTTCGAAATAATTCGATAATCTGTGATATCCGATAAACCTCCCACAGGTATTAAGGCAATATCTGCTTTTCCTTCTTTAAATGACGAAGCACATTTGGCAGGTGTTGCCTTAGTAATATTATGACCTAATGCCTCATTATCTGATTTCTTCAAACCATATTCGAATGGCTTTGAATTCAGATAATTGACCATAATAATATTTGGTTGTTTTACCATTTTTATATAAGAGCGTAATGTCATGCAATATTACATGACTTTTTTGACTTTTTAATGAATTATAAGGTCTATTTAACATTAAAAGTAAAATCTATCATCTTTAAAATTTGTACAAACTATTAGAGCTTTAAAATCCTTTGAGATCCCAAAATATTTCCTTCTTCGCTCATAGAATTAACAATATACACACCTTGTTGTAATTTGCTGATGTCTATACGACCATTTTCATTTTTTATTTGTGCTACTTTTTGACCACTTATGTTATAAAACATTAAGTTATCGATATTTTTTTCTGATGTTATTGTAAGAATATCTTTGGTTGGATTAGGATAAAGGAAACTTTGGTTTGTATTAAGATTTTGGGTAGATGAAGTCTGTGACGGAGATAATGTCAGTTTGCCAGTTATGTTGTTGTCTCCAGAGTCATTACCACTAAGATTGACAGCTAGACCAGCAAAATAAAATGAAATATTACCTTTGTCTTGTGATGGTGCAGTCCATTTTGTCGTAAAGATACCATCTACTCTTGGACTAGATTGTTCCAGATATTTTCTTCCTATCAAGGTGATTTGCTTTACTCTTTGACCTAAATTCGACCAAACCCCCATATCTGTGTTGCCATTGTCAGCAAGACTAGTCATTTGGAAACCATAGGCTTTTGGGCTATTTGTACCACTTACCACTACTTTTAAATCGTATTGGGCTCCGGGAATATATGACGTGACCACCTGACCCAAAGCATCTTTGACTTCAAGACCTATTTGTGGTACAAAATTACCTGGCGTGTTATGACAAGTATTACAAGATACACCTGATTCTCCTGGTGCAAGGGTTACAGCTTGGGGTACTCCGCCCGCATTAGATAGCAAGATTGTAATAACCCCTAAAAATGCAAGGGTATAAAAATGGTTTCTTGAGAATCTCATAAATCGGTTTTGTTTTAAATATTACTAATTTGATACGACGATTTGACTACCAAAATACATGATAGATTAATGTGTTAATAAATAAATGTGGATAATGAATACATTGGTTAGCCTAAAACTTCATCTTCCCACTGACAAGCCAACTCAGGATTTTTGCCCTTTGTGCCTCTAAAGTGATTGATGATGAATTTTAAATCTTCGCTATAAACTCCTGTCGGATAAAATGGTTCGCTAAAGTCGACCACTTTGTTTCCAAAATCAAATTTTACCATAATAATAGGCACTTTTGCTTTGAGTGCTATATAGTAAAAGCCAGATTTGAATTTTTGTACTCGTTTTCTAGTTCCTTCAGGCGCGATTGCAAAAGCTAGTTTGTCGTATTTGTTATAAAGTTCTACCATTTGATCTACGAAATTTGTACTTTTTCTACGATCTACAGGTATGCCGCCTAGCCATCTAAAAATCCATCCGTAAGGAAATTTGAATAATGAGTCTTTAGCTACATAATTTACATTGATAGGCATGCCACCTTTGAGTAAGATTCCGAGTGGAAAGTCCCAATTGGAAGTATGTGGATAGACGGCATACATCTTTTTGGTTACGATCTCAGGATCTGGACCTGTGACCTTGAATCCCCATATTTTTAATATCAGCCGACAAAACCATTTAATCATTAAATGACGAATTAGGTGGCAAAAATGATTAAAATTGTTGATAATGACATGTTTTTTTCTATTTTAAAATTTTACATGAGTTTTTTCTTCGTTGGGAATGTGCTAAAACTTAATTTATTTGATATTTTTTTATGGTCTGTTAACTTTATAAAATATTGACATTTAATAAATTACCATCTCAAAACACTAATGATTCGAGATGGTAATTTACTTTATTTAATCCACTTCTCCCTTCCCTTCGCGGATGAGTTCGATCTCTTCGCCCGTACAATCTAGGACCGTTGACTCCGCACTATCACCTATTCCACCATCTATCAAGATATCTGCTTTGTGTTGGAATAATGTTTCAATTTCATCAGGATCTGTAAAGAATTTTTGAATACCATCCTCACTACTTAACGAAGTTGAGATTAATGGCGCATCAAGGAATTCGTGTAATCCATCAAGGATTTCACTATGTGGAATACGTACTCCGATCTCTTCTTTATTGTTTTTGAAGAATTTCTGGACATAATTATTTGATTTTAAGATAAAGGTATATGGTCCTGGTAGATACCGCTTCATGGTTTTGAATACATGGTTATCTATCGGGAGCGTATATTGGGAAATGACGCTAATATTCGGGCAGATAAGCGACATTTTGGTATGTTTTTCTTTTTTGTCCAATATTTTGCAAATTCGCTCTATCCCTTCCCTATTTGTCATCAAGCATCCCATTGCATAGATCGTATCGGTAGGAAAGATGATGATTTCTCCCTTATTGATTCTATCTGCGACTTCCTTAAGGTCTCTTTTGTTAGGGCTCTTCTCGTGAAAAAAAATTCTTTGCATGCTACATCACTTTTATGGTTTAATGAATAATCGGTGGCAATATATCAATTTGTAATATGATAGCCACAAGTAATACCCTAATAAAATGAAATCTAAGCCAAAAAAGTTGTCTTTGGTGTGAATTAGTAATTTGTAATTACTAATTACTATTGTGGAAAACCATCAGAGTCTTTAGTTTTATAATTTAAAAAAATGATGAACTTTGCAGATTATGAAATTGTTCATTAATAAGTCTAATTAAGTGCTGAACTTGGCATATGAATAATTTGATATAAGAAAACGTCATTGTAATTACTCATACTTTAATCACACGAAATATGTACACATACAAAATACATTTACATAAAGAAATCGAAGGCGGCTACACAGTTTCTGTTCCTGCTTTACCTGGTTGTATTACTTATGGCGAAAATGTGGACGAAGCAATGGCAATGGCAAAAGAAGCGGTAGAACTTTATATTGAAGAATTGAAGGAGAGAGGAGATACTATTCCAGATGACAGTAATACTTTGGAATATTCTTTAAACCTTGAAAGTGTATGAACCTCAGCCCACATTATCTAATCAAAATTTTAGAACAAAGCGGCTTTATGCTTAAGCGCTCCGAAGGTTCGCATCAACTCTATTACAATCCCGCTACAAACAAAACAGTAATAGTGCCTTTCCACGGTGGCAAAGATATGAAAAAAGGCACTTTCCTTGCTGTACTTAAACAGGCAGGTATTGATAAAAATGGGTTGGATTAAAAATGGATAACTTACACATAGATAGGATATTAAATTTTGTGTTCTTTTTGTTTTAAATAGAACGATTTTATGAAGTAAGGAGCGGAATAAAATATGGGGTGGGATTTTGAGTTACTATTTACTAATGAGCTATTCAAAATCAAAGTCAGAACTATGATCTATTTGATTTTTACTTTTGACATACTCCTTCCACTCGTCGGTCTCAAAGAGTTTTTTCTCTTTGGGAAATATCTTTTCGTACCATTTAAGATCTGGTATCGGCTCTTTAGGACGAACGCTTTTAGCCATTTCAGCTTTTATTTGCTCTATTTCTGCCGGGTCGATCTTGTACTGACGCATTTTTTTATTGCGCGCTACGATGACGGAGTCAATATCTTTTCGCGTAGATCCTGCTGGAAGTCCCCATCCATTTGGGTCATCCATAAAGTCGAAGAATGATTCCAGCACCTTAACATTTCCTTTTTCGTCTTGATAAAAAGATCTTGACAAATTCTCTCTTGCAAGATAACTCAGTTCATCAAAAGTCATTGGGTTGTAAATACTATCTTGATAGGATGCTCGGTCGATGACGGTAGATGATCCAAAAAAGAAATACCACTTACCATTTATTTTGGCTCCAACGAGATCAAACATCCAATCAGAGTTTGAATTTAAAAATGATGTAGATTGCTTTAATATAACACAATACAACTTATCATTATTAGCATTTATTAAAATTGGGGTCTCAATCTTCCATTTATCTAATAATAACATTTGAGAAGCAACTAAATCATTTTTTAGCCAAGATGTTATTGTATCATTGGCTACTTTAAGGAGTGCAAAATTAGGTGCATGATTTTCCTTAATATAAGTGTTTATCATTTCATTTTTCGATAATTGTGTTTTATTTAGTGTGAAACACTTTTCGTTCAAAAAATAAAAACAGATTATTATTGAAATAATGATAAATATGATTTTAAAGTTATCTTTTTCTAACATAACCAATATCTAAAGGATTTAATATTTTATTTATTACCCATCCATAACTCGACCCAACATGTGCTTGTACAAAATCTGCCTGCCCTTGGAATCTAATTCTACCATATTTTGCACCTGATGTAGGATTCCATTCAAGACGAGATTTAGCAGATTGTGGTGCAACGCCAACACGTTCCCATACATCATGTGGCCTTTTCTTTGGTTTATCCTAAAACTTCAAAAAATGCCACTTTGATGTCCGCAAATAGAGCCAAGCCATAATCGTGATGCCTCCCCAATAGAATACTTCTGCCGCCCAAGCCCAGTTGAGCCCAAAATACCAATGTTTGATCACAAAATAGGAATAAATGATGTACACAACTGTAAAAATAGTCTGTATTCTAAGTGCAGTTTGAGTATGACCTGTACCTATCAATCCATTGATAAAGATACCACCTGTACCGAATACCATCAAGATCACAAAAAGCATCAACATATATGGTTTGGTCTCCAGGATGAGTGTCATATCTTCTCTCCCGAATAGCGGATATAGAAAAAACTCAGGAAATACAAGCACAGGTACGGAGATGAGCATTGTAGACAATAGATTCAGTTTTGTAGTTTTTATGATAAGTGGTAGTACTGCTTGACGCTTTTTGTTGCCAATAAAATTACTGACCAAGGTATTAATACCCGCTGAATATCCCCAACATGGTATGGACAATATCAAGTATATGGTCCGCATGAGATTAGAGATTTCTAGCTCTTTGCTACCTATATTCTCAATAAAACTAAAAAACAAAAACCATGCTCCGATACCTAATATGGATTGGAATACAATGGGAAACGATATCCTAAACATATTTCCAAAAGAACTAGCTTGTAGGTTTTTGAAGTTTAATAACCCAAATTTTCTATTGGATTTATCCCAAATCATGTAAGCTACGAATACGGCAAAAGCGACCACTTCGGCAAGTGTACTTGCTAGTGCAGCACCAGCTATCCCCATCGGCTCAATACCAAAAGCGCCAAATACCAATAAGTAATTAAGCACAATGTTGACTATTATCAGTACTATTGTGTCATAAATGATAAACCTAGTCTGTGCGATACCTGTATAAAAAGCAATCAAAGACACTCCCAAATAACTAAAAAACACACCATAACTCCTAGGAATAATGTAGTCCATAGATTTTTCTAGGATATCTGGATTACTGATGAATAGTTCGAACACGCTTCTACTACCATATTGTAAAAACAGGAATAAAATCACAGATAGCATGAATTCAAATAGGAACAATGCTTGGAAGTCTGTACCTGCGCCTTGGAAATTATGTTCGCCATTTCTACGCGCTATCATGATCTGACCACCCCGAGAAAAACCATATCCGATACTAGCAATAATTAAATAGAAAACACCTACTAGACCAGCAGCAGCAAAGTCTAGATCATTGTAATGGTATAAAAATACATTATCACTGAGTACAATAATATTTTGTGCGGCACTACCGAGCATAATCGGGACCGAAAGGGATAATATTTGCTTATATGATGTGCTTAACTTCATTGCGACCGCAAAATATCAGTTTTTTTAATCATTTGGTATAAAATTTAAAAAATTATCGAATTATTAAGATACATTTGGCTTAATATTTACATCACAAGAAAATCAAAATCATATGTCTAAAAATCTTTTTTATTTGGCACTCGTTTGTATTACCTTTGCCGCCTATTCCTGCAAAAATAAGGAAAATGAAGTCCCTTCAGACATTGTTTACAAAGAAAGTGTACTTATGAGTAAAACAGATATTGTGCCACCTGTAGCCGAGAAGCAAGCAGAAAATTTAGTCATGCATGGTGATACCCGTGTGGATAATTATTTTTGGATGAGACTTTCTGATGATCAGAAAAATGCCAAGACGCCTGATGCACAAACCCAAAAAGTGCTAGATTATCTCAATGCTGAAAATGCTTACAGAGAAAAAATGATGTCGCATACAGATAGTTTTCAAAATAGGCTTTTCGAAGAAATAAAAGGACGTATTAAACAAACGGACATGTCTGTGCCGTACAAAGATAATGGGTATTTTTACATCACACGATTTGAAGAAGGCAAAGAATATCCTATTCACGCAAGAAAAAAGGACAACCTAGAAGCACCTGAAGAGATCATGCTAAATGTAAATGAACTTGCAGTAGGTCATGAATATTATGCTGTAGGCGCAAGATCTGTTAGTCCAGATAATAAGATTTTAGCATATAGCGAAGATACAGTAAGTAGGAGACAATATACCCTAAGATTTAAAGATCTGGTATCAGGCAAAAATCTAGAAGATGTCATACCTAATACATCCGGTGGAGTGACTTGGGGCAATGATAATAAAACCATCTTCTACTCTAAACAAGATGCTGCGCTACGTTCTTACAAAATATTCAGACACACTTTGGGCACGCCTGCTAAAGACGATAAACTTATTTTTCATGAAAAAGATGAGACATTTGGTACCTATATTTATAAGACCAAATCAAAAAAATATCTAGTAATTACGTCAGGCTCAACACTATCCAATGAATATCAAATCCTAGAAGCAGACAATCCGACAGGTCAGTTCAGAATGTTCCAACCAAGAGAGCGAAATCTTGAGTTCAGTATAGATCATTATGCGGATAATTGGTATATCCACACGAATAAGGATAGCGCTTTGAACTTCAAAATCATGGTAACTCCTGTGACAGCGACGACCAAAGAAAATTGGAAAGACCTTATGCCTTATGATAAAAACATATTTATTGACGGTATCGATATTTTTAAGGATCATATGGTGATTTCTGAGCGTAAAGAAGGTATCACACAACTTAGAATCCGTCCTTGGGATGGAAAGGATGAACATTATGTCGCTTTCGGTGAAGAGTCATTTACCACTTATACTGGCATAAATCCTGATTTTGAAACAGATCTTTTAAGGTTGGATTACACATCACTAACCACACCAAATAGTACTTACGACTACAATGTCAAGACCAAAAAACTTACTTTGCTTAAGCAGCAAGAAGTCATAGGTAATTTTGATGCATCAAATTATGTATCAGAAAGGAAGATGGTCAAAGCAGCGGATGGTACTATGGTTCCACTATCGATCGTGTACAAAAAAGGATTCAAAAAAGATGGCACAAGACCTGTTTTGTTGTATGCATATGGCTCATATGGATATAGTATGGACCCTTATTTTTCATCTTCTCGATTGAGTCTTTTGGATAGAGGCTTTGGTTTTGCAATTGCTCATATCAGAGGAGGACAAGAGATGGGAAGACAATGGTATGAAGATGGTAAATACCTGAAAAAGAAAAATACATTTACAGATTTTATAGATTGTGGTGACTATCTGATCAAAGAAGGTTATGCAGCAAGTGACAAATTATTTGCGCAAGGTGGTAGCGCAGGTGGATTGCTTATGGGTGCAGTCATGAACATGAAACCACAAATATGGCGTGGCGTGATAGCTGCAGTGCCATTTGTGGATGTGGTGAGTACGATGCTTGACGAGAGTATTCCATTGACCACAGGAGAATTTGATGAGTGGGGAAATCCGAAAGACAAAGCCTACTACGAATATATGAAATCTTATTCACCATATGATAATGTGACCGCTCAAGCTTATCCCGCTACTTTGGTGACGACAGGATATTGGGATTCACAAGTTCAATATTGGGAACCTGCCAAATGGGTAGCAAAATTAAGAGAAATGAAAACCGACAAAAATCCACTGCTTATGTATTGCAACATGGAGACAGGACACGGAGGCGCATCTGGTAGATTTAAAAAACTTAAGGAAACAGCCATGGAATATGCCTTCCTTTTGGATCTAGCAGGTCTTGGTGAAGAATAATATTTTTAATTGAAGCAGGATTGGTTTTTTAAATAGAGCCAATCCTGTTTTTATATTTGTTAAGTTCTACGATGCTACAGTTTTTAATGAAAACAAATTTATTTCATTTTTTATATTTTTATTTAATTATTTTGATTTCTATTGAAATAAGTAGGGGTAATAGCTATAAAAGTATAAAATATTATAGATAGACCTGTTTATTTATAGGGGTATGAATAAAATATTTACATTCTTATATTAAAACTATGATTTTGAAAACAACATTAAAAATCACTTTAGAAGCTTGTTTATCAATGTCATAGCTTAAGTATTCAGCATTTTCCTGAAACATAATCTTGAAAATTACTGAAAACAAGAGCTTTAGTAAATTATACATTTGCATTGATAACCATTTCATTCCAACTAAAGCAAATAAAGTAGATGAAGAAGATAGAAGCCATTATCAGATCATCAAAATTTGAATCCGTAAAAAGCGAACTTAGTAAAACAGGAGCCAATTTCTTTACATTTTTTGAAGTCAAAGGTTATGGTAAGCAACTATCAGAGCACGTCGTTTATCGAGGGGTAGAATATGATATTGGATATATTGCTAGAATGAAAATCGAAATAATTGTAGAAGATCAAAATGCTAAAAAGGTCGCAGATACTATTCGACAAGCGGCTCATACTGGTGAGATTGGCGATGGAAAAATCATCATCACTCATGTGGAAGAAATTATTTCTATCCGAACTGGCAGCATCAATGAATCTGCGCTTTAAATCATTAAAACCTTGGCTTACAATATGACAGAAGTAACATTTACAATTAATAATTTGTGGATTCTTATTGCCACGATGATGGTTTTTATCATGCATCTTGGTTTTGCTACATTAGAAGCGGGATTGGTCCAACAAAAAAATACAGTCAATATCTTGTTTAAGAACGTCATTATCCTTTGCATTGGATTATTGACATACTACGTATCTGGATTTAACTTAATGTACCCTGGAGCTGAATATGCAGGAGGAATCATCGGATTTTCTGGTTTTGGACTCAATTTGCCTGATGGTACTGCTGGATTGTCTGAATACGCTGATGGAAAATATGCTTATTATACCGATTTTATATTTCAAGCAATGTTTGCTGCCACTTGTGCTTCGATTGTCTCTGGTGCAGTCGCAGAAAGGATAAAGTTGATGCCATTTTTGGTATTCGTTTTTTTATTTGTGTCTATTTGCTATCCGATCACAGGTATGTGGAAATGGGGCGGTGGATGGCTAAATGAGTTAGGTTTTGTTGATTTTGCTGGTTCTGCCTTGGTACATAGTGTAGGCGGATGGGGCGCACTGGCTGCGATCATCTTGTTGGGTGCTAGGTCAGGTAAATATACTGAAAAAGGTGTAAGACCCATTCCAGGTCATAATATGCCATTGGCTACCATAGGTGTATTTTTATTGTGGTTTGGGTGGTTTGGATTTAATGGAGGATCAGTTTTATCTGCAGACCCAGGTGCTGTGGCACTAGTTTTTGTGACGACATGTTTAGGTGCGGCATCAGGGGCGTTGACCACTTTTATGGTTTCTTATTGGAGATTCAAATCTTTAGATCACTCGATGGTGCTCAATGGGATTTTGGGAGGACTAGTAGGTATCACAGCAGGGGCTGATAGTTTTACTCCGGGTAGTGCCATTATCGTAGGCGCCATAGCTGGTGCGATAATTCCATTTTCTGTCGTACTTTTTGACAAATTGAAGCTTGACGATCCCGTTGGTGCTACCTCTGTTCACTTAGTTTGTGGTATTTGGGGTACACTGGCAGTAGGGATTTTTGGCAGTGGTAAATTCTTTACACAGCTTATAGGAGTAGTAATTATCGGTGCTTTTACGTTCACTTTTGCTTTTGTGGTTTTATATATCATTAAAAAGGCAGTTGGTCTAAGAGTCACAGAAGATATGGAACGACGTGGTTTAGATATTACTGAACATGAGATGGGAGCTTATCAGAATATAGATAGGGGTAACTTTGCTATGGCTGTCGCTAAATAAAAAACCCTCAAAAATATTGGAGTTTTTGAGGGAAATTCGGGCAACAATTACTTGCTCCCTAAATTTGGAAGTGCAAAGGTAGGTAAAACTATTGGTGTATCTAAAATTTAAAGCTAGTAATATTAATTCTTTGTTATTTAATCTGATTGTTAGACCGAAACAAGGATGATAACTACTTCAGAATCTGACTTTTTCTTTGCTAAAGTTTGTTATACGTTTTGAATTGTCATGGAATCTTCTGTGGCATTTTTTTTGTGAGAAAATAAAGTAATAAGTCTACTCCAAAAAGTCCTTAGTTCTATAAAATGAAAAATATGGATTTCTACTACATTGATAATCAAACGTTTTACTTTATGGGTAAGTGTGATAAACAGTTGATTATCAATCAATTTGTGTTTTTGGAATGGACTCAAATAATTTAAATTTGAATAAAACAAAAAGGGCAAAAGTGAATCCACTCTTGCCCTTTATCTTTATTATTTCCAGAAATTCTACATGGTAGTTTCTCTATTTATTATTGCTAATGCATCTTCAGGTACTGGTCTTGCACCTATCAATCTTTCCACATCTGATTTCAACAACACTTCTTTTTCGAGTAATGTAGCCGCTAGCTGATTGAGTTCGTGTCTTTTTTCCGTAAGGAGATCTTGAGCTCTTTGATATTGTGCTTCGATCAGTATTCTCACTTCATCATCTATCAGACGCGCTGTTTCATTAGAGTATGGTTTATTAAACTGGTCTTGAGACATTGCATAGAATGACACATTACCTACATTTTTATTCATACCATAAACAGTAACCATGCCATACGCCATTTTTGTTACCTGATCAAGGTCGTTTTGTGCACCTGTAGAGATCTTGTCGAATACTATTTTTTCTGCTGCCCTACCACCAAGTGTCATACACATTCTATCAAGCAATTGCTCTGTACGGATGATATATTCTTCTTTTGGTAGGTATTGTGCATATCCTAGAGTTCCCATACCACGTGGTACGATTGTAACTTTTACTAAGGGACTTGCATGTTCTAGAAACCATCCACAGATAGCGTGACCAGCTTCGTGATATGCGATGATTTCTTTTTCGGCAGGAGAGATGAGTTTGTTTTTCTTCTCTAATCCACCTATTAATCTATCTAAAGCATAATTAAAGTCATCGAGATCTACTTCTGTTTTGTTTCTTCTAGCCGCTATCAAAGCTGCCTCGTTACATATATTGGCAATATCTGCACCTGCAAAACCTGGCGTCATTTCAGACAATACCATAGGATTTACTTCTGCAGAAACCTTAATGGATCGTAAATGAACTTTGAATATCTCTTCTCTACCTATGATGTCAGGTGGATCAATACCTATTTGTCTGTCAAATCTTCCTGGTCTAAGTAAGGCAGCATCTAAGATATCAGGTCTATTGGTTGCTGCCATCATGATCACACCTTTGTCTGTGCTAAAGCCATCCATTTCTACCAATAACTGGTTGAGTGTGTTTTCTCTTTCGTCATTTCCGCCTTGGATGGCATTACGACCTCTAGCTCTACCTATAGCGTCTATTTCATCAATAAAAACGATACAAGGTGCTTTTTCTCTTGCTTGTTTGAATAAATCTCTTACTCTCGATGCACCTACACCCACAAACATCTCTACGAAATCTGAACCAGAAATAGAGAAAAACGGCACACCTGCCTCACCTGCTACTGCTTTGGCTAGTAATGTTTTACCTGTACCTGGAGGGCCTACTAGTAGCACACCTTTTGGTATTTTACCACCTAGAGAAGTATATTTTTTGGGATTTTTAAGGAAATCGACGACTTCCATCACTTCTACTTTTGCTTCATTAAGACCAGCTACATCAGCAAATGTGACATTAACTTTAGCATTTTGGTCGAAAAGAGTTGCTTTGGATTTGCCAATATTAAATATTTGTCCACCCGGTCCACCTGCACCACCACTGACACGCTTCATGATAAAAAGCCAAATTCCGATCAATAGTATGAATGGAAATAACCAACTAATGGCCTGTCCAAGATAATTGGTCTCTTGCTTAAGCGTATATTTGATGGTATGGCCTTCAGTTCTCAATGTTTGAAGGTTTTTCTCAAAATTCCCTAAATCACCGATTCTCAATGTGAAATGTGGTGTGTAACCATACATCTGACTATCCTTCAATTTCGGATATTTAGCGTCAATGGCTGTCTTGGTTAGATAGATATTGACAATTTCTTTGTTGATGATGTCTATTTTTTCTATTTCACCACCTCTTGCCTTGGCTTCGAATGTATTGTAATCTATATTTTCTACTTGTGAATTGTAGGAAACATAGAAGTTTGCAGCCAGAATACCTAAAATAAGTATTCCGTAAATCCAATATGAATTAACGTTAAACTTATTTGGGCTAGGTTTATTATCTGGTGTATTATTTTCCTGATTATTATCCATTAGGTTGTTTACTTTTTAATTTTATTTAAACAGCAGATTGTCAAAGTAGTTCCGAAGTAATCATATATTTTCGTACTGTGTGATAGCTGCATCACCCCATAATTCTTCTATTTCGTAAAATTGACGAGTTTCTGGATAGAAAACATGCACCACTGTATCAAAATAATCCACTAGAATCCATTTTGCACCTTCCATTCCTTCTGTATGGTTGGGGCGCATACCTAGTTTTTCTTTCAATTTTCTGCCTATATTATCAGAGATAGCCTTGACTTGTGTAGATGAATCACCTTCACATATGATAAAAAAGTCGGCTGGGGCGTCATCTAAAGATCTGAGATCTAGTTTTACAATATTTTTACCTTTGATATCTTGGATTGCATCGATGATAAGATGATTCATCGATTCTTCGTTCTTATTTGCAACAACTGCAATTGATTTTTTTGCCAATATTAATATTTTGTTTATAATTACACCACAAAGATATAAAAACATATTTATGAATATACCGGATGCCTTGTTTACTGGAAAAAAAATAATACATTTAACAGAAACAGAATCTACCAATACTTATGCTATAGATGTAGTAGCAAAAACCAATCCAAGCGAAGGAACTTGCGTATTAGCTGACTATCAGACAGGTGGGAAAGGACAAATTGGCAGATATTGGCATTCAGAGGCATCAAAAAACATATTAGTTTCCTATATTTTTTATCCTACTTCACTACAAGTACATGACCAATTCTATTTAAATATCATAAGTGGGCTAGCTGTAAAAGATGTATTAGCTGCCTATGTTCCCTCGGTTAAAATCAAATGGCCAAACGATATTTATGTAGATGATAGAAAAATTGCGGGTATTTTGGTTCAAAATACGCTGAGAGAAACAAACATTAAAAGTACCATCATTGGTATTGGCTTAAACGTAAATCAGTCGATTTTTCCGATTGATATTCCAAACCCAACTTCTTTATCTCTTTTGACAGATACTGTATATGATATCCAAGAATTACTGGCATTGTTGTCATCACGGTTGGAGTTTTATTATCTGAAGCTGAAAAACGGGCAATTTGTTGCTTTGTTAGACACATATCTTAGTCATTTGTATAGAAAAGATGAATGGGCAGTTTTCAGAGACGATAAAGACCATATTTTTAAAGGTAAAATCATTGGGATAGACACACAAGGTCGACTAAAGATCGAATTAGAAGATGATCGTCTACAGGTTTTTGGATTTAGAGAAATCAGTTTTGTTTTTTAATTTTGTGTCTACTCTGAAAACACAAATCTAATGATAATCAACCGTTTTATACCCTGACCCTTATATGTTTGCATTTTAATTAAAAAGGGCCCAAGATAAACGAATAATTTATAACTTGGCAGTTGAAGGGGAGCAGCCCTTGATA
>DLGT01000119.1:247-3911 GCA_002482845.1 Saprospiraceae bacterium UBA7687 | reverse complement strand
GAGCTGGTAAAATGCATTTGAAAAACATGTCCGCCGGTTTCAAGGTCAAAACCAATGGATAATGGGTTTTTATAAATAGAATTTGAGGCCCTGTTCAAGTGTGCCGCATAATCCATATTCAATGACCAGCGTTTAGCAAATTTATATCTGCCGCCAAAGCCAATGGCATATTGCGAGTTGTTTTGCTGGGGGTCCAACACGAAATTTTCATGAAAAAATGACGGAACTATTTCTAAAGATAGTCTTTCAGAGAATTTTCTGGATATTAAAAGTTGGGCTACATAGGTTAGTCTATTTTTAAATTCGAGTTTCGGATATAGGCTTTCCTTTAACGTGTTGTTGATAGACAAACTATTAAACCCTGCAATAGTGACCGGAAAACCGTCTTTTATTTGCGGCAATAACATATATTTTGTTGCAAAGTCATAAGCAAATTCACTTCTGGCTGCACTTATATTAATCCCCGGGGTCAATCCATATATAAATTTTATTTGGGTATTGGCATTGTCCAATCCATAAAAGCCTTCAAAACCATCTTTTATAGAACCAAACCGGTGTGCAACAACAAAATACAAATCTCCCTTTGCCGCCAGTTTGGTCGATTCGAGATTAACAATCTTCAGGGCTTTAAATGCAGATGTCACCTTTTCTTTTGTGACTTGCGTTTCAACTCCCGATAATAAGTCATCTTGAGAATAGGTTAATAATGGAAATAAAAACAATAATAGGAGGAGCTTTTTCATGTGGTTAGTTTTAAATTGTTATTTGTTTGAATGTGAAACTGAAGACTGATCTATTTTAAATTCCTGTAAGAGCTCATCATATCCTAAAAAGCGTCCTTTGATTTTTAGTATTTTGTTAATTGCAATGTCTTTGGGTAAACTGTCCGTGAATGTTGCAAATATTTTTTCACCAATAACAACTCCCCTGTTTGCAGGTTCAATACTTGTTATTTCTGCAGTAACTTCGATTGTTTTGTCTTGGTATTTTATCGTAGCCAGGCTATCATTCAAGCTAAATTCTTTTTCGAGACCATCAACTGTTACGACATAATCTGCAGTCTCTGATTCGATATCCCGGTGGTTTTTATAACTGTAGCGGTAAATTGCGATCCCCGTTATCAGGAAAAGAGAAGTTGTGATAAGTATTTTTTTTCTCATAGCTGGTTTTAGTATTTTGAATTATCTACGTTAAAAAATACCTATTGGATTTAAACTATCAAATATGCATGCTGCTAAATCTGTATCATCTATTTCATCGTATATGATTTCAAAATGCCTTTTAACTTTTAAATCATTATAAACTAAATAACCAATCCCTATGAACTTAAAAACTCTTTTACTCATTCCATCATTTGCCTTACTACTAGTGAGTTGCACAGATGATAATCCTAGTACTTTAATTGACACTCCACCAATTACGGGTGTGGCAACATATAATGGGAATGTGAAATCCATTATTGATAATAACTGTGTTGTTTGCCACGCCGCAGTTCCTAAAAACGGTGCCCCTATGTCATTAGTCACTTATGATCAGGTAAAAAATGCGGTTTTAAATCGTGGATTGCTTACCCGAATTTCATTAGAAAATGGCAATAGTTTACTAATGCCGCAAGGCGGACCAAGATTACCTCAGACCACTATAGATGTTATTAAAAAATGGGAACAAGATGGATTATTAGAACAATAATCTGTTATAAAACATGAAAAAAATAATATTAATACCCATGGTATTGGTCTCTTTTATTGTTTTTTCACAAGAAAAAATAGTAACTAAATCATCTACAATCACTTTTGAAGCTTCAGTTCCGTCTTTTCAGCCGGTTATGGGAACCAATAGTAATGTAACATTTGTTTTAAATCCGGCAACAGGTGAAATTGCATCCTTAGCCCTGATCAAAGGATTCCAGTTTGAAATGCCTTTGATGGAAGAACATTTTAATGAAAATTACATGGAAACCGATAAATATCCGAAAGCTATTTTTAGGGGGAAAATAGAAAAATTTGACGCGAAAAATTTGACTGAAGATTATAAAGATTACGTAATAAAAGGAAATTTAGAGCTTCACGGCAAATCTAAAGATATAAATGCCAGTGCAAAAATTACTAAAACGGGCTCCCGAATTACTATCATTTCAGATTTCGCTGTAAATGCCAGTGATTTTAGCATCCCAATTCCATCACTTATTAAGTATAAACTTGACGATAAAGTGAAAATTCAAATTATTGCTGTTTTAAAATAAGAGTAAAACAAAAAGGATTTTGTTAACTAAAAATAATCTAAAGCCAAAAAACATGAAAAAAACCATACTCATTACAATGCTATATGTTTGCGCTATTGGCCTTTGCCAGGAAAAAATGATCAGTAAAACAGGAAAAATTACTTTTGAGGCATCTGTCCCCTCTTTTGAAGAAGTAAAGGCAACAAATACAAATGTTACTTTTGTCCTGAATCCTGCTACAGGAGAAATTGCAAGTTTAGCCTTAATGAAAGGGTTTCGATTTAAAGTCGCTTTGATGGAAGAACATTTTAATGAAAATTATATTGAAAGTGACAAATATCCAAAAGCAACTTTTAAAGGAAAAATAGAAAATTTCGATTCAAGTAGCCTTACCACTGGCCCAAAGGATTTTATTATAAAAGGCATATTACAACTTCACGGAAAATCCAAGGAAATATCAACCCCGGCCAGACTAAGTATGTCTGGTTCGGGAATAAGCATTGTATCTAATTTTACAGTAAATGCCAGTGATTTTAATATTGAAATACCAAGTCTAGTTAGAAGCAAACTATCTAGTAAAATAGACATTCTAATTGTTGTGGTTGTAAAATAACAGATCATAACAATAAAGATCTATAACATTAGGAGCAAGTAAAATAAACCATCAAAAAAATAAATTTTGAAAGACCAATTATTCGTTATATCAAAAGTGGAGGAAGAAATAAAAATTGAAGACGACTTTACAATTATTCGTTTTCAGAATGACAGTTCAGAACCGTTTTTCGCACACCATAAATTGGAAAGTGCTCTAATACAGTTTCATTTCGGACTGAAAGGCAATGCCAAATTTTTGTTCAATGATGGTAATTATGATTTAGAATTGAAAGAAGAAAAATCTTTGATCCTTTACAATCCGCAAAACGAGTTACCAATTCATTTAGAGATGTCTCCAAATTCGTGGATGATTTCCATTATTCTTTCGGTTAAGAAATTTCATTCGTTATTTTCTCTCCAAGCAGATTTTAATACTTTTTTAAGTCCTGATAACAAGGATAAAAATTATTATAATGAAGAAATTATAAGTCCGTCGATGGCAATTGTTTTGAGTCAGCTATTTCATTATAATCTTCACCCGTCTATAAAAAACCTTTACTATAAAGCAAAAGGATATGAACTCCTGAGTTTGTTTTTTAACAGGACTGAGGATCCAAATACGGAGCATTGTCCGTTTTTAATTGATAAGGGCAATGTTTTGAAAATCAGAAAAGCTAAAGAAATCATTATTACAAATATGGCGGAACCGCCTGGTTTACAAGAATTAGCTGATGAAATTGGCCTGAATCTGACGAAACTAAAAATGGGTTTCAAACAAATTTATGGAGATACTGTTTATGGATTTCTTTTTAATTATAAAATGGATTTCGCCAGAAAACTGCTTGACAG
>DLGT01000119.1:0-211 GCA_002482845.1 Saprospiraceae bacterium UBA7687 | reverse complement strand
CTGCAAGCCACTTCATTGCGGGATTCAAGAAAAAATTTGCCACAACTCCAAAAAAATATCTGATGTCAATTAATACGAATTTTTAAAACGCATAGATTTTATAAATTAAGACATAATTAAAAAATAACATTTATTCTATTGCTAAAAAGGGGCAAGTACTACTTTTGGCTAAAATTCAAAAAACTAACGCTTAAAGCCTAAAGCTTAAAGC
>DLGT01000084.1:85471-113339 GCA_002482845.1 Saprospiraceae bacterium UBA7687 | reverse complement strand
TACTGCACAACTAGGCACTAGCGGAGTTCTTTACTACACATTAGTAAGCGGTGACTTCACAGCTACTAAGAAAATGATCATCGTGGAGTAAGATCTAGGATTTAGATCAAGCTTATAAAATAAAAGAGCCCAACAGTCTTTAGTGATTGTTGGGCTCCTTTTTTAGTAATTTATTATTCAATTCATAATATATAACTACATAAACAAAATCTGCATAAATTTTCTTTATGCTACCTATAAAAAAGTTTAAAAAAATCTTAACTTACTTTTTAATCAATTGGTTATATTATTGCTACTTTTACAACATTAAAACCAACAATCTATGTCAGTTTTTATTATTCGTGGGGCTAATTTAATCAATCGTGGTCAGTCAAAAGTTGCTGATGTTTTAATTAAAAATCAAAGGATTGAGAAAATTAATGACGTTGTTAATTACCAAGGTGCATATGTAGAAGTAAATGCTGATGGTTTATGGATGTTGCCAGGAATTATTGATGATCAAGTACATTTTAGAGAGCCTGGTCTTACACATAAAGCATCCATAGAAACAGAATCGAAAGCAGCAGTAGCTGGAGGTGTCACAACTTTTATGGAGATGCCCAACACAAAACCATCTGCTCTAACTCAAGCATTACTTCAGGATAAATATAATATTGCCGCAAAAACTTCGTATGCTAACTACTCATTTTTTATGGGTGCCTCCAATGATAATTATGATGAAGTGATGCGTACAGATCCTAAAACGGTTTGTGGTGTAAAAATTTTCATGGGGTCAAGTACAGGTAATATGCTGGTTGATGATCGCTCAGTGTTGGAAAGACTTTTTGCTAATGTCAATATGCTGATAGCGACACATTGTGAAGATGAAGCAACAATTAATCAACAATTTATTAAGTTCAAAGAGAAGTACGGCTCTAATCTAAAAGCATCAATGCACCCACTTATCAGGAACGAAGAAGGGTGTTTTTTAAGTTCTTCGATGGCTATTGAATTAGCACAAAGGTATGACACACGATTACACATTCTTCATATTTCTACAAGAGATGAATTGGTGTTGTTTAATAATGATGTACCATTAAAAAATAAAAGGATTACGTCTGAAGTTTGTGTACATCACCTTTATTTTGATGCAGATGATTATGATACACTTGGCAATCTTATCAAATGCAATCCTGCAATTAAATCAAAAGAACATAAAGCTGCTTTGTTTCCTGCCTTATTGGATGATAGATTGGATATAATAGCTACGGATCATGCGCCTCATACATGGGAAGAAAAGTCACAATCTTACGAATTTGCACCATCTGGCTTGCCACTTGTTCAGCACAGTCTTGATATTATGATGGATTTTCATAATAAAGGTATGATCTCAAAAGAGCGAGTTGTTGAAAAAATGTGTCATGCGCCTGCTATTTGTTTTGATATTTTAGATCGGGGATACCTCGATGAAGGTAAGTTCGCGGATATTGTGTTATACAATCCCAATGCATCTTATAAAGTGACAAAACAAAATATCCATTATAAATGTGGATGGTCTCCGCTTGATGGTAAAACATTCAAAGGAAAGGTCGTGAATACTTTTGTTAATGGTGCTGAAGTATTCTCAGACAAAGGTGTTTTTAACAAAGGATTAGGGCAAAGATTAGAGTTTTTACGATAAACCTAAACTAATATTTGACAATCAAATAAATATTAAATTACGATTCAGTTGATTTCTTTTTTGTAATAATGTCCCTAATCTGAGCAGCTCTTTCATAATCTTCTTTTTCTAAAGCTTCTTCGAGGAGGCGCTCTAATCCTGCTAAACTCATGGTTTCAATAGATGAACCTTTGGGCTTTGTAGGAGCATTGGTTTTGGTTTCTTCATCTTCATCTAAAATAACTCCTGCGCTTTCCATAATGAATTCAAATGTATAAATAGGACAACCATATCTAACAGCCATAGAGATAGCATCTGAAGTCCTAGCGTCTATTTGCATCACATTTCCATCTTGCTCACAAATTAATTGGGCATAAAAAATTCCGTCTAAAAGATTATTGATCACAACTTCTTTAATTTCAATGTTAAATGCATCCAATGTGTTCTTAAAAAGATCGTGTGTCAATGGGCGATTTGGAGTCATATTTTCTAAGGCTACAGCAATAGCTTGAGCCTCAAACCCACCTATAACAATTGGTAATCGCCTTTTACCATTCTCTTCTCCAAGTACGACAGCGTAGTTGTGTGATTGTGTCACACTATGTGACAGCGCCATTATATCTAATCTGACCTTATTCATCCCAAAAATTAAATTTCGGTTGCAAAATTACTAATATATTTGGATTCATGTAAATATGTGTCTAGGTATTTTATTTTTGTGCTTCTTACTTTAGCAACTTAATATTTTTTCTTTGATGATGTCATACATTTTTGATAGCCAGAAAACATACATACCATTTTTATGTTTAGAAGCAAAATAAATGTGTATGTTCGGATTATTCAAAAAGAAAAGTGAAAAGGAAAAACTTCAAGAAAAATATAAATCTCTTTTGGAAGAAGCATTTATACTTTCTAAAACAAATAGATCTGCTAGTGACGTAAAAACTGCAGAAGCAGCTGAAATATTAACCAAGATCGAACAAATTAAAGACTGACGAGCTTTGAAAATTGTATTTACTGGCCCAGAATGCTCTGGGAAAACAGATCTCAGTTTAAAGATAGCAGAAAAATATTCTTTTGGATATGTTAGGGAAGTTGCAAGAGAATATTTAGACCTTAGAAACAATACATACAATTATGAAGACCTATTAGAAATTGCCAAATTTCAAGTAGCTGAAGAAAAAAGAATTGCATTAGATTATAATTTTATATGCGCTGATACCGATTTATTGACAATTGTAATTTGGTCTGAAGAAAAATATAATAGGGTAGACCCAATTATTCCAGAACTATGGAAAGCAGATTTTGCTGAAATGTACTTTTTGTGTTCACCTGATATACCTTGGACATATGACCCACAAAGAGAAAACCCTCATGATAGAGACAGGCTTTTTGATATTCATCAAACGATATTAAAAGAGAATAACTTGCCATTTCAAATTATTTCTGGTGATTTCGAAAGCAGAATATCGTATGCTTCTCAGATTATTAACCAAATGAATTTAAATATTACTTTTCAATAAACCCACGCAATCCTAATTCGATAGCTCGTAAGTTGGTAACTTTAGCATTCTCAATATCGAATTTAAGGATCGTCCTCATTTTGTGAAATCCATGATGTCCGTATGCTCCGGGATTCATATGCAACAAATTATTATTCTTATCAGGCATCACCTTGCAAATATGTGAGTGTCCACAAATATAAATATTGGGTTTTTCGGCTTTTATAATATCTGCAACTCTTTTTGTATACTTACCTGGATATCCTCCGATGTGGGTCATGAAAATTTTTAAACCCTCACACATAAACAACTGATTGAGAGGGAAAAGTTCTTTTACACTTTGATCGTCAATATTCCCATACACGGCTCTGAGTATCGCTAAAGGTCTTATTTCTTTCAAAGAATTTAAATCACCGATATCACCAGCGTGCCATATCTCGTCAACATCGCCCAAATGATCGGTGACTTCTTTGCCAAAGTAAGAATGATTGTCTGAAATAAGGGCTATCTTCTTCATGTAAATCAAAAAAAGAGCATTTACCCAATATATATGTGTAAATGCCCTTTATATTTTAAACTGTTTTAGATCATTATAAGTGAATCACTTCATCGTATGCCGCTGCAGCAGCTTCCATGATGGCTTCACTCATTGTAGGATGTGGATGGATCGACTTGATAATTTCCATTCCAGTGCTTTCAAGCTTTTTAGCAACTACTAGTTCAGCAACCATTTCTGTTACATTGGCACCGATCATATGACCACCCAAAAGTTCACCATATTTTGCATCAAAAATTAATTTTACGAATCCATCCTTAGAACCTGATGCACTTGCTTTTCCTGATGCTGAAAATGGAAATTTACCAATTTTTAACTCATAACCTGCTTCTTTTGCTTGAGCTTCTGTCATACCTACACTTGATACTTCTGGCCAACAGTAAGTACATGACGCTATATTACCATAATCAATAGGCTCTGGATGATGACCTGCAATTTTTTCAACACATGTAATACCTTCTGCACTCGCCACGTGAGCTAATGCTTGGGTAGGTATAACGTCTCCGATGGCATATATTCCCGGAACATTTGTTCTATAATATTCATCAACTTTGATCATACCTCTATCTAGCTCAATACCTAAAGCTTCTAGGCCTATATCTTCTACATTGGGAGATACTCCTGCCGCAGATAGCACCACATCACATTCTAGTACTTGAGTAGTATTGTCTTTTCTATTTTTTATGGTAACTTTACATTGTTTTCCTCTAATATCTACGGATTCTACTGTACTATTTGCTAGTATATTGAAACCTGCTTTTTTATATATTTTACTTAATTCTTTGGAAATATCAGCATCTTCTCGTGGCAAAAGCCCTTGTTCCATAAACTCCACAATCGTTACTTCTGTCCCAATAGATTTATAGAAATAAGCAAATTCAACACCAATAGCTCCTGCACCTACTACAATCATTTTTTTGGGCTGTTCAGCAAGTGTCATTGCTTCACGATACCCGATTATTTTTTTACCATCTATTGGTAAATTTGGCAATTGCTTTGCTCTGCCACCTGTTGCTAGTATAATATGTTCTGCTGAATATTCTGTTTTTTTGCCCGAAGTATCTGTAACAACCACTTTTTTTCCTCTAACTAACCTTCCGAAACCTTCAATAACAGTGATTTTGTTCTTTTTCATTAAGAAGTTAACACCCTTGCTCATTCCATCTGCTACGCCACGACTTCTAGAAATCATTTTATCAAATTCAGCTTTTGGTTGGCCAATAGTGATACCATAGTCTGATGCATGATTTATGTACTCAAATACTTGCGCACTTTTTAATAATGCTTTGGTAGGAATACATCCCCAATTCAAGCAAATCCCACCGAGATTTTCTTTTTCAATAACGGCTACTTTAAATCCAAGTTGTGATGCTCTAATAGCAGCTACATATCCTCCTGGACCACTTCCCAATACTATTATGTCAAAATTCATAAGGTTTCTATTTTGCCACAAAGGTAAACATATCCGCGCTTTATTCAAAAATTAAAGATTAATATTCACTTCTAATTTATACTAAGTTTAGATTTCTATCTTCCTTTTTTGATGAAATATTTATTGCTCACAAATTTCTATATACTTAATATTTTACTAGACCTTTATTGAGTTTTGTGTATTTAATTGAAAAAATAAAAGGATTTATAAGCTAATGTGACCTTTGTTACAGATTTACTATTATATTTGCTTTACTTTTGTATCAAATTTTTAGTCAACACAACTTAGGAATATATGAAATTTTTATTTTCAGTTTTAGTCGTAATGCTTTTTAATGTGCCAAATTTTGCGCAAAATGCAGTAGCCAACGCTCCAAAAAATAGTACTATAGAGAAAGTTTATGAAGACATAGATATTGCAAAAGCAAAAAAAATCATGTCAAATTCTAAGAATTATGTCTTAATTGATGTTCGCACACCTGGTGAAATTGCAAATGGTAAAATAGGTAACGCACTTGAAATGGATATTAAATCGCCTGATTTTAAATCCAAATTATCAAAATTGGACAAAGATAAGCAGTATATTGTTTATTGTCATGTTGGTGGTAGAAGTACAAATGCCATGAAAATAATGAAAGACATGGGATTTAAACAAGTCTATAATTTAATGCCGGGTTACAAGGGCTGGACTAAAAAGTAGTTTTATCACTTTTTTGATTTTCTTCGGTGTCTTACTTATAATTATATAGTATGACTACATTTCTTATTTCGATATTTGGGATTTATGCTTTAGATGGTAAAAAGTTTTTTACCTCTAATTTATAATATATTAATATCAAAATTATTCCTTTTGTTAGTATTTAAGTAATATCACTTGCGTAATGATTTTAGGATGATGCAAATTTAATAAACCAAAGTGTCTCATCCTTGTTTGGCCTATAATGTTAATGTAATTATTTAATATCAATCCTGTGTTATGTCAGAGATTTGGACTACTTTTATAAATGGTTTTGGAGGATATGGTTCATATTTGTGGCACGAGATCACTAATCCTTCATGGCATAATTATTTTTATTGGTTGCTCTTGGTTTCAGCTTTTTTCTTTGGTCTTGAAATCATAAAACCTTGGAGAAAAAACCAGCCAATTTTAAGAAAAGACTTTTGGCTAGATTTCTTTTACATGTTCTTTAATTTTTTCTTATTTTCACTCATTATATATAATGCTGCTTCTGACGTTGTAGTTCATTTATTTAATGATGGTATTAAAAGTATTTCAGGATTTGATCTTCAAAAATCTAATCCGCTTAATAATATGCCTATTTGGAGTGTTTTTTTGGTCGGATTTATAGTGAGAGATTTCGTTCAGTGGTGGACACATAGATTGCTGCATCGTTTTGAATGGTTATGGCAATTTCATAAAGTTCATCACTCCGTTGAAGAAATGGGTTTTGCTGCTCACTTAAGATATCATTGGATGGAGACAATCGTATATAGGACAATAGAATATATTCCTTTGGCATTATTGGGTATAGGTTTATATGATTTTTTTATCATTCACATATTTACATTGGCTGTGGGACATTATAATCACAGTAATTTTCATGTGAGTGGTCGTGTTACTGGAATGATATTAGGCGGATTAATTGGCATAGCTGCTTATTTTGGAATTGCAGACATTAATTTTTTGGAAGCATATAGTATTCAAGTTAAGGTATTGGCTGTTTTGGGACTTATAGTGGCGGGTGGTTTTATTTTGGGACCTATCATGAAGGTGATATTCAATAGCCCTGAGATGCATATTTGGCACCATGTGTATGAATTGCCAGAAAATCGACGTTATGGTATTAACTTTGGAATAACTTTAGCCATTTGGGATTATATTTTTAGGACAGCTGTCATTCCAAAGGATGGACGGGATATAAAACTTGGTTTTCCAGGTGTAGAGGATTTTCCAAAAGATTTTATTGGTCAATCTTTTTATGGAATTAAAAAAGATGGAATTTAATTAAATAAAAAAAAAGGAGCAACATTACAAATGAAGCTCCTTTTTAATATTTTTGTTCTACAAAATTACAATGCAGGAATTCTCAATACCTGACCTGGGTAAATTAAATCTTCTGACTTCAGCATTGGTTTATTTGCTTCAAAGATCACTGGATACTTCATCATATCACCATAAACTTCTTTTGCAATTTTAGATAATGAATCACCTTCTTTTACTGTATAGAAAGTAGCTTCAGGTTCAGGAGTTACTACAGATAATCTATCATCTACAGATCCAATACCTTCAGTATTACCTATTATAAGGATAACTTTTTCTTTTGCAGATGTTGATTCTACTTGACCATAAACCGTTGCAGTATCTTCATCAACTACTATATCTAGGTTTTCTACATGAATACCGTTACCCACTACCTTAGACGCAAGCTGCGCTGCTCTGCCTTTTTCTGCTGCATCTTTTAAAGCATCAAGTCCAGCATTCGCAACTGGTGCTGCTGTTTTTGCATCATTTTCTTCTGCTTTGTTTGTGACGAGTTTTGATCCTGCTGATTTTAGGAATGAAAATAAACCCATAATTTTTAAATTTAAAATGTTAAATACAACCAATATTGGTTACGATGCAAATAAAGATATTTTTTTTCAAAATAGTTCCACAAGATTTGTTTTTTTTATAATCAGATATAAACAAAGTAATGTTACAGAATTTTATTTGTTTGGATAATTGAATTTTTAAATAGGAAGGAATTATATTTTTTAAATATTGAGGGCGTATGTTTTTGGGATAATACATTAAAATGGAAACTAAAATTAATTATTTTAAATTTATTGTCTTTATAATATGCTGATAGCTAGTTTATTGTAAATTTTAAATTAAAAAATAGATATATGTTTCCCATAAAATCGGTTTAATTTCACAAAAGCCTTATATTTGCGCTGTTTTTCGGAAAAATTAATGAATTTTTAACACCATGCAAGGAAAAGGTTTAGTAAAAGTGTTCTTGGTTTTAATAACAGTTGTATGTTTATTACAATTTACTTATTTCATACCAACTAATAGAGTAGAGAGTGATGCAGCATCTTACGCATCAAGTATTTCAGGCTCTGAAGATCCCCTCAACGAATCGTACAAAACGGCTAGAGCGAGATATTTGGATTCAATGTCCAGCGAAGAAGTATTTAGTATTCCGCTATTAAAATCATATACCTACAATGAGCTGAAACAACAGCAACTTGCATTGGGACTTGATCTTAAAGGTGGTATGAGTACTACACTTCAAGTTGATCTTGAAGACTTCTTAAAGTCATTGGCTGGTAGAAATGCCAATAATGTGGAGTTTTTGAAAGCCTTAGATAATACAAGAGAAGCAATGAAGACTTCTCAATCTAATTACATCACATTATTTGTGGGAGAGTACAGAACCATAGCTGGGGATAACAAACTAGCAAAAATATTTGCAAGAAGTGAAACTTTGGGAGAGATCAGTACTAGCACTACTGATGGAGAAATAGAAAGACTCCTTAGGTCAAAGGCAGATCAGACTGTAAATCTTACATTTGAAAGATTAAAACAAAGGATAGATCGTTTGGGTGTTGCTCAACCAAATGTTTCTTTGGATCCTAATCGTGATTTAATATTGGTAGAAATGCCAGGTATTGACAACCCTGAAAGAGCAAAACAATTTTTGACTGCTAGTGCAAAATTGGAGTTCTGGGAAGTTTATAGAACAACAGATCCAGGAATATCAGCAGCGTTCCAACAAGCAGACGCTAGAGCTTCAGGTGCTTCACCATCTATAGATTCCACTAATGTTGAAATGGATACTATAAAAGTTCCAGCTTATGATGATTTGGGAACATTATTGCCGGATTCAACAATTCAATTGGTTCCTAAGGCTCAAAATACTGCTACTGGAGCTACAGGATCATTATTCAGTGCACTTACATTAAATAGTGGTACATTATCTCAAAGTGTAATGGGTCTTGTAGAAAAAGGAAAAAAATCATTTGTGGATGATATTTTTAAAAGAGAAGACATAAAAGCTCTATTTCCAAAAAATAGTAAGTTTATGTGGTCTAGAGAACCTTCCGTGGATGCTACAGGTGTTACAACAAACCAATATGAGTTATATTTAATTAAAACCCAAACTGGGACTGATGAGGCTCCACTTGATGGAGGTGTGATCACATCAGCTGGTCAAAATTTAAATACTACGAATGGTAAAATCGAAGTAAACGTCAGAATGAACGCTGCTGGTGCTAAGAAATGGGCTGAAATGACCACTAAGGCAGCAGGAGATGGTAACAGAGAGATTGCAATAGCACTGGATGATGAAGTGGTTTCTGCTCCAACTGTAAATGATCCAATAACCCAAGGTTCATCTTCTATCACTGGTAATTATACAGTAGAAGAAGCAACTGATTTTGCTAGCATACTTGAGGTGGGTAAATTACCTGCTAAAACTAAGATAGTTCAATCAACAAATGTTGGGCCTACTTTAGGTAAAGCTAATATTTCTAAAAGTATTAATTCGTTACTAATAGGATTTCTTTTAGTGATAATTACGATGCTTGCATATTATGCAGGTGGTGGTGTTATTGCTATCATTTCATTATTATTGAACGTATTTTTGATTTTCGGTTCATTATCTAGCTTTGGTACCGTATTAACACTTTCTGGCATTGCAGGTATCGTATTGACTATTGGTATGGCCGTAGATGCTAACGTGGTGATATATGAAAGAATAAAAGAAGAACTTGAATCTGGTAAAGAGCTAAAACAAGCTATAACAGATGGTTTCTATCACTCATATTCAGCTATCATAGATGCAAACGTTACAACCATTTTAACAGCGTTTATTTTAGCTTATTTTGGTCTTGGACCTGTTAAAGGGTTTGCTGTTGTATTGATCATAGGTGTTTTATGTTCCTTATTCACAGCTATATTTGTATCAAGATTATTAATAGATTGGTGGGTAGGAAAAGGAAATGACTTATCATTCTGGACAGGATTCTCAAAAGGAGCTTTCAAGAATATTAACATTGATTGGATTGGTAGAAGAAAAATTGCATATGGTATTTCTGGAGTTGTGATTTTGGCTGGTTTGATTTCTATTTTTACATCAGGATTTGATTTAGGTGTTGATTATAAAGGTGGTTATTCTTATAGCGTTCAATTCACAGGATCAGAAAATGTTACTGCAGATGCACTTAGAGATGGTCTTACAGCACCTTTTGGAGCAACACCAGTTGTTAAGCAAGTAGATGCTGCAAATACATTTAACATTGTAACATCTTACCTTGTTAATGAAACTGCTGAAGATACCCCTGAAAAAGTAATGGCAAAATTACACGAAGGTATTGTAAGTATTACTAAAAGTGATGTTACTTTAGCTGATTTCAGTAATACTGAAACAGGTGAAGACAAAGTGCATGTTATAAGTTCTGCTCAAGTAGGTCCTACCATTGCAGACGACCTTAAGAAAAGTTCTTTATATGCAGGTTTATTTGCACTGTTAGCAATATTCTTATATATTTTAATTAGATTTAGTAAGTGGCAGTACAGCGCAGGTGCAATTATTGCATTATTCCATGATGCTTTGATAGTACTTTCTGTTTTTTCAATTGCAAAGTCATTCTTACCTTTTTCTTTAGAAATTGACCAAGCATTTATCGCAGCTTTACTTACGGTAATAGGTTATTCTATAAATGATACAGTGATTGTATTTGATAGAATTAGAGAATTTTTCTCAATTCATACTAATAAGTCAAAAGATGAGGTTATTAATGCAGCCATTAACACAACATTGTCTAGAACTTTGATGACATCATTTACAACGATAATCGTAATATTAATTCTCTTCCTTTTTGGTGGAGGTAGTATTAAAGGTTTTGCATTTGCTTTATTAATTGGTATCGTAGTTGGTACATATTCTTCTATTTTTATTGCAGCACCAGTGCTTCATGACTTAGGATCTGATCTTAAAGTTAATAGAAGAATCGCTGACAAACCTGTAAAAACGGAAGAAGGCAAGTCTTTTGCAAGATCAGCAAAATAGTTTTTGGTAGTACTGAAAATACAAAAAAGGGACTTAAGTTGAAAAATTTAAGTCCCTTTTTGATTTATATACAACATTTGATATGAAAAATGAATTATATAACATGTATTTGATTCACGCATACTTTCCATCTATCTGATTCAAGTGAAGATTTAAAATGTGAGCATAGACAAACTAAATAAAATGACATTATGGCCTTGATCCGTTATTCTATATTATTACTGACGATTTGTGGTCTGTTTTCTTGTTCCTTTAATCAAAAGATAAAGGATGGTGAGTCAGCTTTTGAAAGAAAACAATTTGCAATCGCTATCAATTTACTACAGGATGAAATAGAAGAGACAAAAAATGAGCAATTAAAAGCACGCAAAGCATTTTTATTAGGTAAATCAAATATCCAAGTTCTAGAATATCAAGAAGCAGCCAATTGGTTTAAGATGGCAGTAGATTTAAATTATGGGACGGAAGCCCTAGGCAATTTAGCATCAACGTACAAGTTGATGGAAAAATACCAAGAAGCAGGAGATTTGTATCGAAAAATAGGACAACAAACTGGTCGAATTCAAGAAAATAACAGAGAAGCTCTATTATGTGATCAAGCATTTGCGGCCAAACAAAAAAAATCTGATTATCAAATAGAAAAGATCTTTGAAAATTCACCAGTGTCAGATTATGCCCCTGTCATATTTGATAGGGATTTTTTGGTTTTTACTTCAGAAAAATCTGAATCGACTGGAAATGGAACTTATAATTGGACAGGGGAGAAGTTTAGTGATCTTTACCAAATAAGAAAAAATGGTTCTGAAATTAGAAAATTTGATTCAGCTATTAATACAAATGCAAATGAAGGGACGGCTTGGTTTACAAATGATGGCGCAACGTTGTATTTTACTCGTGTCTTCTCCTTAACTTCAGGTGATGAATATCCAAAGTTGATGCGTTCTGATCTAGTTGATGGTTTTTGGAGTGAACCAGAAGTTTTGCCTTTTATTCAAGATAAAATTAAGTACGGTCAACCTACATTGATAGAAAACGATAGTATTTTAGTGTTTTCTAGTGATCAAAACGAAGTAGGAGGAACGCTTGATTTATATTATTCCCAACTTTTTTCAGATGGAAATTGGTCAACTCCTGAAAAACTTCCAACAAGCATTAATACCCAAGGAAATGAAAAGTTTCCAACAGGCGATAAAGATACATTATACTTTTCATCAGATTTTCTACCTGGACTTGGAGGTTTTGACATTTTTAAGACATTTTTGAAAGCAGATGGATCATGGTCTATTCCAATTAACATGGGATATCCGATCAATTCTGGTGGAGATGATTTTTCATTTATTGTTGACTATTCAGCCAAAACTGTCAAAAACGTTACGCAGCAAGGATTTTTTTCGTCATCAAGGGTTGGTAATGGTAAAGATGATATCTATAGGTTCAAGAAAATGGCCCCACAAATCGATACCACTACAATAAAAGAAACAAAACCAGTAAATCAAATTGTATATGTTACTGTAAAAACCTTCAATAACGTATTTGAAGAAAATGATAATCCAAATAGTAAGGTAATTGGGAAAAAATCTCTTAATGATGTGTTTATAAAAATTATAGATGAAAACGATAAAAAAGTTGTAGAAGGATACACTGATAACAATGGTTTTTATTTTACAGAAATACCAAAAGATAAGTCACTCAAGATAATTGGTGCTAAACTAGATTATTTGAATGCAACTAAAGAAATTAGTACAAAGAATTTAGTATTTCCTACTAATGAAAATACATTGACTATTAATACTGAATTAATCTTGGATAAAATTTATGCGGATAAAGAAATTAACCTTGAAAACATTTATTATGATTACGATAAGTGGGATATTAAAGATGAAGCCAAGCCCACACTTGATGCCTTAGTAAAAATCCTTATAGATAATCCGCAAATTAATATTCAGCTTTCTAGTCATACTGATTGTCGTGGCACAGAAGAATATAACGAGGAACTTTCTCAAAAAAGAGCACAATCTGTAGTAGATTACCTTATCTCTAAATCTATATCTTCATCACGGTTAAACCCTAAAGGATATGGAGAGTCATTGCTCATAGATAATTGTCTATGTGAATCTTGTACAGAAGAACAACATCAAACAAATCGGAGGACTACATTTAAGATAGTAAAGAGATAAATGCTGGTTTCTAATTTTATTAAAACATATAAATTTAGGTTTACAGTTTAATGACTTTGTGCATGGACGTGCTACTTTCAAAAATAATTTTTAAGTAATATATTCCTGAAGCTAAATTAGTTATATCAAGAATTTGTATTTCATTTGATTTGTTTGGCATAATTGTTTTTATTTTATCTCCATTTAACGATAAAACTTTGATTTCTCTTATTTCACTTTTATCATGTATAGAAATGTAACCACTGGTAGGGTTTGGGTAGATGTAGGTTGGCGATATGTTGGATTCTTCAGTGGAAGAAGTATTTTGTACATCAAATGAAGTAGTTAATATACAACCTAAGGCATCAATAATTTGTGCGACATAATTGCCAGAAGTTAATCCTGATATACATGGCGTTTTTTCAGCTTTTCCTTCCCAAATAATCTCTAAAGGTTCGATTGCTCCAAAAATATCAAGACATATTTCTCCTATTCCATTATTATCAATATCGTGTTTTACTTGACCTTCTACCTTAATATCTGAAGTAGACGATATTTGGATGGATTCTGTGATTTTTTGGCAATTATTTTCATCTGTTATGGTCGCAAGGTACAATCCATTAGCAAGATGATTAATAGTTTCTCCTTCACCTACATTCCATGCAACATTATATTGTCCTGTTCCTCCATTAACTTTAATACTAATGACAGCATTTGAATCAGTGTTACAAATATTTTCTACCACATCAGAAATTTGATACGTTATGGGCTTTATTTCTTTTATCGTTACGGTTGGTGAGACTCCTACACATCCTTCAGCATCTGTGATGGTAAGCATATAGTTACCACTGGGTAACTGAGTAACTGTATCAACAATGGTGTTTTTAATATATTGTACCCCATGACTCCAGTTAAAATCAAAAGGTAACTTACCATTTATTACATTGGAAACAATCGATCCAATTCTGTCTTCGGAACAGTTATTTTCTTTAATAATGTTTAGTTCCGACAAAATAGGAACATTATTAAACGGTATAAATATAATTGGGATAGAAGATTTACATCCAAAAATATCATATGCTGTCACATTATAGTTGCCTGAAATAAGATCTGAAAAAGTATCAATAGATATATCAGAATGGCTCCAAGCGTAACTATATTGCTCAGTACCGCCCTTCGTAATAAGCGAAACATATCCATTTTTTCCTAGCCTACACATCGATGGATGAATACTATCTATACTTATTTCAAATAGTTCTGGTTGTTTGACATCTACATCTAACGGAATAGACCTACACCCTAAAGCATCTGTAACCGTAAGAGTATACTTACCTGCAGCAAGATTAAATATGTCATCAGTTGTTCTGATTCCTGTCCATAAGTATGTGTATGGTGGCGTTCCGCCAGTAGAATTAGTTTTTATGGAGCCATTTGATTCCCCAAAACATCTGACATCTTCAATACTTACTGGTACAACTTTTATTGAATCAGGTGCCACAAGTTTAGTCGCTAAAAATGACTCACATCCATTCTGATCATAGACAGTTAATGAATAATCCCCAGCAGGAAGGTTTGTGATTAGTCTTGTGGTATCTCCAGTATTCCATTGAAACCTATAGTTTCCACTGCCATTTTGCACAATTGCAGATATAAACCCATTTTGCATGCCATGACAGGTAGGGTGTTTTATAGATTCAATACCTGAAAGTAATGACGGTGTATCATTGACAATTATTTTTGAGATACTCGCCGTACATAAATTGGCATCCGTTACGGTCACTGAATACTCACCTGCTTTTAGGTTCATAACATTTTTTGTAAGCGCTTCATTAGACCATAGATATGTGTATGGTGGATTATTGATATTATGTTCTATGGTAATTATTCCGTCGTTTATACCTTGACAAGTTGTGTTTGCTATTTCTGAAATGACAATATTTAAGCTATTTAAAGCCTTTACATTAAGAAAGTCTGTTTTCTTTAAACAACCTCCAATATCCATTATTTCAGCATAATAAAATCCTTCTTTGATGTTACTAATAATGTTACCAGTTTGGTTTTGATCTGGCCAAGTAACTGTATAGGGCCCTGTGCCACCAGAAATATTAAGCGAAATAGAACCATCAAAGCTACCATTACAACTAGCATCAATTATACTAGAAGTATACAGGATTGGATTAACGTCTGCAGAATCATCTTCATTCCCATTGCAATTTTCGTCTATACCATTGCATTGTATTTCTGAAATGCTTGGGTTGATAGACGGGTTTTCGTCATCACAATCTCCTGATATTGATGCATAACCTTGAGGAAGCTCACTACTACAGATATCTATAAACTCATTTTCAATACCATAACCATCATCATCATTATCTACATAGAATCTTTTAAGACCATTTGACAGTGTGGATTTATAAAATTCAATTTGATCTATAGCTATATCTGCTATTGGACCTTCACCAGAAGTACCCACAAATCTAAAAATCCCAGTCATACCATCATAAGGCGCTAATGATAAGGTTTCTCTTTTCCACTTGTCGCTCTGATTTCCTGTTAGTGTTATTAATGGTGTCCACGTACTACGGTTGTCTATACTTAATTCAAGAACTAATGATTGTATATCAATTCCATACATATGGTAATAAAATGACATGTCACAACCTGAAGCATTACTTTTAATGTCTATACATCTTGATATAAGCTCGACATTGTTCTTTTCACCGCAAAGAATAGGGTTATTTTCGACATATAAATATTTTCCAATTCCTGAGATATCTGTGGTAGGACCGGTGTTTTCAGTATCAGTTTTTCCATTCCATACGATCCAGTCTTGACTACTTTCTTCTTTGGCATTAAACCAAATTGGCGCATTAAAATCACATGCTACAGCACAACCTTCTACACATTTACTATAAGAATCGAATGATTCTCTAAGTGTAATAGATTCGCAAGTTGTGGTGAAGAAAAGTTTACAACTTTCGATAGAATTGGAATTTGAGCATCTTGCTTCTATGGTAAGTTCGTAATCTGTGTTTGGTAGTAAGTCTCTCAATATTTTTAAAGATAGGTTTTGTTCTTTGCAATTTATGGTCAATTCATTAATTTTAACACCATCTCTACTAAGATTAAATATCACAGTTGTACAAGAACCGTAGCTATCCCAATCAACCATGGCACTATTATTACCGATGTTTTTTACCACAAAATTTTCTGGAACGACGCATTTTTCTCTGTTAAACTTTATCTCAAAATATTTAAGGTTACCAGCATCTTTCAAAGCTCTGTCAAAAAAAACTAATTTCCATCTCCCTTGTGATTGTGTCCCATTACCTAAGCCACTGATTTTCTCATCAGGAATAAAGGATCCGATAAATGGTGGTCGACTATCTTTTATTTTCTCACAAGCATTCTGATTGAATGAAGTCACGTTTACACAAGTGAGGTCCTGTGTGTCACCAAAGTTATTAGTAATGGTTCCATTATGATTTGATAACGTAATCATATCTCCAGATGGTGATTCTAGTCCAATTTTTAAATCAGCAGGCCAGCCATGTTCGAGAATCATATCTACGGATTCTATAAAGATATCTTGACCTAAAAGTCCTGCTTCATTTATATCAATAAAAAAAGTTTCAGTTCCATTATCCTTTATCGGAAGATTGGTAGGGCAGGGAGTTGGATTTGTAAATACGGTGGTGAATATTGCAGGTCCAGTCCACACACTTTTGTTTGTTTCATTACACACTGTTCGTACATAGACTTCATAAGAGGTTGCAGGTTTTAAATTTTCAAGGATATATTGTTTAGAAGTGATTAATGACGTTGTAGGTTGAGATGTCCGAGTTTCGCCACGTTCTACGAGTTCTAATTCCCAGCCAAGTGGTGATGTATTAGTATCTGCCCACCTGACGTTAATGGATGTTGTAGTTTGCGTATTAAATGAATTGAAAAATGGTTGTTTGCAAGATTGACTAGATAAAGGAGCGATATTATGATATAGTCCTAGGTAAATGAAAAACAAGATTTTTGTTAAATTAATGTACATACACCATTGTTTAGATGTCAAAATTAAGTATTTTAAAGGACACTGATGACAAAGCTTAAAATTTATTTAAAACAAACAAATTAGCTGTTGATACATTATGATTTTTATGATATTTTTCGTATTTTTGCACATTGTTTTTAAAAATATAATATTAAATACGTAAATGGCTAATGATCAACGAATTATCCCGATAAATATCGAGGACGAAATGAAATCATCCTACATAGATTATTCTATGTCAGTCATCATTTCAAGGGCACTCCCTGATGTTAGAGATGGGTTGAAACCGGTACATAGACGGGTACTTTATGGGATGTCAGACCTTGGACTAGCATATGGTAGAGCGCATAAAAAATCGGCAAGAATTGTAGGAGAAGTATTGGGTAAATATCACCCGCATGGTGATTCATCAGTCTATGATGCTATGGTACGTATGGCACAGGATTGGTCTCTTAGGTATCCCCTTGTGGATGGTCAGGGTAACTTCGGCTCAATGGACGGAGATAGTCCAGCGGCAATGAGGTATACTGAGGCAAGACTTTCTAGAATTAGTGATGAAATCCTTGCAGACATCAATAAAGAAACGGTTGATTTCAGGTTGAATTTTGATGATTCTCTTGAAGAACCAACGGTGTTGCCTGCACGAATTCCTACACTTTTGATCAACGGAGCTTCAGGTATTGCCGTAGGTATGGCTACCAATATGTTGCCACATAATTTGTCAGAAGTTATAGCAGGTACAAAAGCAGCTGTAGATAATCCAGAAATCACCATCGATGAGTTGATGGAATACATTAAAGCACCAGATTTCCCTACAGGTGGTACTATCTATGGATATGCAGGTGTAAAAGAAGGATTCCATACAGGTAGAGGAAAGGTTATCGTACGTGGTAAAGCAAGTATCGAAAATAGTGCAGGTGGGAAGGAAACCATCATCATCACAGAGATCCCTTATCAAGTAAATAAGGCTGGCCTTGTAGCAAAGATTGCTGAAATGGTCAATGATGGAAAAATAGAAGGTATCACAGATATTAGAGATGAGTCAGATAGAAAAGGACTTCGTATCGTAGTAGAAGTGAGAAGAGATGCCATGGCAAGTGTTGTTTTGAGTAAGTTGTATAAATTTACACCTTTACAGACTTCTTATGGTATTAATAACATCGCTTTGGTCAATGGTAGGCCTAAGGTGCTTAATCTCAAAGATTTAATTGAAGAATATATCAAGTTTAGACTTGAAGTTATTGTTCGTAGGACTCAATACGACTTACGTAAAGCAGAAGAAAGAGCCCACATATTAGAAGGATTACTTATCGCCTTGGACAATATTGATGAAGTTATCAGAATCATCAGAAACTCCAAAACGGTAGAAGACGCTAAAGATGGTTTGATAGAAGCGTTCAAATTTAGTGAAATTCAGGCAAAAGCCATATTGGAGATCAGACTTCAGAGATTGGTTAGTCTCGAGATTGATAAAGTAAGGGAAGAGTACAACGAAGTTTTAGCTAAAATTGAATATTACAAAAGTATTCTAGCAAGTGAAACCCTTCAAAGAGAAATCATCAAACAAGAACTTGATGAAATCAATGAAAAATATGGTGACAAACGTCGTACAGATATTTCTTATGCAGATGATGAGATCAGTATTGAAGACCTTATTCCTAATGAAGAAGTTGTCATAACAATCTCTCACTTAGGATATGTGAAGAGAACAAAAACTGATGAGTTCAAACAACAAAGTCGTGGTGGCAAAGGATCTAGAGGCGCAAAAACAAGAGATGCCGACTTTGTAGAGCAAATGTTTATAGCCCATAATCACAATTACCTGTTATTATTCACTGAGCAAGGAAGATGTTTCTGGTTAAGGGCATTCGAAATACCTGAAGCAAGCAAAACATCTCAAGGCAGAGTCATTCAAAACTTACTTGCTATACCACCTGATGATAAAGTTAGGGCTTACATCAAGATTGAAAACTTAAATGACGAAGAGTTTATCAACAATAACTACATCATTTTCTGTACTAAACAAGGTATGGTTAAAAAGACAATCGTAGAAGCTTTCTCTCGCCCACGTACTAATGGTATCAATGCGATCACTATCAATGAAGGTGATACATTGCTCGAGGCAAAACTGACTTCTGGTATTAATGAAATCATAATAGCAAATAAAGAAGGTCGTGCTATTAGATTTAATGAGTCCAAAGTAAGACCAATGGGTAGAGGCGCAGCAGGTGTAAAATCAATGAAACTTGGATCTGACAAAGATGAAGTGATAGGTATGATCTCTGCAGACCCAACAAAACCCGAGTTTTCTGTATTTGTGGTTTCCGAAAAAGGAAATGGTAAACGTTCTCCATTAGAAGATTACAGGATCACAAATAGAGGCGGAAAAGGTGTCAAAACCATCAATATTACCGAAAAAACAGGTCAATTAATTGCAATCAAATGGGTAAGTGAATTTGATGACTTAATGATAACAACCCATGATGGTATTATTATTAGGACGCCAGTTTCTTCACTCAGGGTCATGGGTAGAGCGACACAAGGTGTGAAAGTGATAAGAATCCAAGATAAGGAATCCATTGCAGATGTTACAGTGATCAGTAGAGAAGAAAGTATCGACGAAGAAGAATAATCTTAATCGTACACATAGGTAATTGAGGTCAGTAGATTTGATATTTACTGGCCTTTTTTGTTTCAGTTATGACAAAAATCATCAAGTTTTACTTCAAAAAATATCTTTCATTTTGAACAGATGCAATAAACAATCGTTTAAATAAGATAATTTTAACGCTTTAAAGTATATTTTTAACATTTATTAAACGATTTTTATAGCCTAAATTCGTCTTAATTACGAAAAAGTATGTTAGCCAAATATATTTTTTTATTTTTGTCACATAATTAATAACTTTTAACATTAAACGATGAAACAATTTTTTTTAAGTGCACTTTTAATCTTGGTATCCCTGTCAATAGTGGAAGCGCAAGAATATAAAAAACAGCTAAAAAATGCAAACAAAAGTCTAGGTAAATACTATCTTGATCCAGTGGCTAATAAAGCATTATTGACAGAAGCAACAGCTTCTATTGATCAAATATTTACTGCTGCTGATGCGCAAGCGGACCCTGAAGCATGGAATAGTAAAGGTCAGATTTATAATGAAATAGCTAGAACTGAAATCAACAAAAAAGTAGTCGACCCAGCTTATGTTATTACTGCGCCTGATGCTTCATTAATTGCTTATGACGCATTCCAAAAAGCAATATCTTTGTCTACCAAAAAATCACATACCAAAGATGCATTGGCAGGTATCAAAGAAAATGAAGAGCACCTTAATAATGTAGGAATATTCCAATTCCAAGCTCAAGATTACAATAATGCTTTTAAAAGTTTTTCAACAACAATTAAGGCTTATGAAACACTCAAAGCAAATGGTGAAGCGAGTAGATTGGATGATGTTGTTGTAAATAATGACCAGACATTTTATACGGGTGTATGTGCTTATTTCGGAGATAACAAAGAAGCATCAATTCCTTATTTTGAAAAACTTTATGCAGCTGGTAAAGCACAACCATTGGTATACGAAGGTTTATTCAATCTTACTGCTGAGAAAGATGAAGCTAAAGCAATGACATATTTATCAGAAGGGAGAGCAGCAAATCCTGATGATAATGGTTTGCTTTTTGCCGAAATCAATTACTACTTAAAAGTTGGTAAATTAGACCTTTTGACTGATAAATTGAAAGCAGCAATTGCTAAAGAACCTGATAATATCTCTGTTTATACCACTCTCGGAAATGTTTATGATCAATTAAATCAAAAGGAAAGAACTGCTGGTAATATTGAAAAAGCAGATGAGTATTTTACACTTGCATTTGAAAAATACGCAGAAGCTTTGGCAAAAGACCCTAAAAATTTTGATGCTACTTATAGCCAAGGAGCTTTGTATTACAATAAAGCAGCTAGCATGACTTCAAAATTGAATGAATTGAGCAATGACTATTCATCCGCGGGTACCAAAAAATATAATGCAATAAAAGCAGAAATGGATGGATACTTTAAACAAGCTCTTCCGTTTTTTCTTAAAGCAGAAGAATTAAGTCCTAAAGACTTAAACACAATGGTAGCCCTTAAAGAAATTTATGCGAGAGAAGGACAGTTAGAAAAATCAGCAGAATACAAAGCAAAAATGGAAGCTGCTGGTGGCGGTCAATAAAATGTACACCATATTCAAATAAATAAAAAAGGGATTCAAATTTGTTTTGATTCCCTTTTTTATTTTTGCCATTTTTGTTTAATATTTACCAAACATTCACTTCGTGTTGGATATCAATGTAGAACTTTTTGAAAACGGCTCCTTTTATTTCTAATGATAAATTGTAGATATCTCGCCCTTTACTTCCACCATAATTGACTAATACCAAAGCTTGATCTTTATGTACTCCGTAGGTGTCATATTTTTTTCCTTTATAACCTAACCTTTCTATTAACCATCCTGCTGGAATTTTTACAGTTCCATCTTCTTGAGGAAAGGAAGGTACATCAGGATATGAAGCTACAAGATTGTCAAACTGCGAAGAAGAAATGACAGGGTTTTTAAAAAAACTTCCTGCATTTCCAACCTTTCTAGGGTCTGGAAGTTTTGATTGACGAATCTCAATGACAGCTTCTGAAACATCTAGGATAGTTGGTTTTTCAATATTTTTCTTATTTAGAACATCTTTTATTACGCCATAATCAATATTCAGTATATGTTTGTTTTTTTTCAAAATATAGCAAACATGGGTTATAAAATATTGATCTTTAAGTTCGTTTTTAAATACACTTTCACGATATCCAAATTTACATTCATATTTAAAAAATGATTTTCTCACACCTGTCTCAAGATGAATAGCACTAAGACTATGGAAAACCGATTCTTGTTCGACACCATAAGCGCCAATATTCTGCATGGGTGCTGCTCCGACACTACCTGGTATAAGTGACAAATTTTCAACACCACCAAGTCCATGAGAAATCGCCCAAAGAACAAAGTTGTGCCATTTCTCTCCAGCACCTACATTTACCATCACCCGATCATCATCTTCATCTACAATATCAATACCTTTGATTTCGTTTCGAAGGACATAGGCATCGATATCTTCTGTAAGTAGAATATTTGATCCTCCACCCATTATTTTTAAAGGGCTTAACTCTTCTACCAACACTTCATACAAGTCATTTTCTGAATGAATTTGTATAAATCCTTTAGCGTTCACATCTATGCCAAAAGTATTGTAGCTTTTTAGATTTTGGTTTTGTTTGATTTGCATTTATAAAAGATTGGTCTAAATACTAAAGTTCACTTTCAGGACTAGTAATTTTTTTTAACATTGGTCCATTAAAATCGTATTGAAGGCCTATATTTAAAGTATTTGCTTCTAAATCAGGATTAAAACCATATCTTACGATACCGTGTGCAGTAAAACCACTCAAACCAAAACCATAACCGGCTTGAACTATGTAGGTCAGAAAAAAGTCACGCTTTAGTCCTTTAGCTCTGAACTCATCTTTGATGCCATATAGTTCAGTTTTGCTGTATTGTATACCTCCACCAAAACTAAATCCCATTTTGCCTTCTCTGTCAAATGTACTAAGTCCTTTAAAATTTAATTTTCCCATAATAGGAAACGCTACAGTTCCTAGCCCTTTAGACTCACTAGAATTGACCCCTAAAAAACCAAAAACTGCTTGTGCTTCAGCTGAGAATGACATTTTTGGCCCACCAATCCAAATTTTTGGACCAACACCAAGATTCAATATAGCACTACCAGAAGACCTCGAAGTATTATCTCCATCTACCTTTGGGTTGACATAGCGATGGTAAAGATCATTACTTGCAGTAAAACCATATCCAAACTGTCCGAAACCTTTTAATTGACTAAGCGTCAATATTAGGATTATTATTGTTTTAAGTTGCATCTGTTTATGTTGAATTATAAGATGTTTAAAATACAAAATTGTTAAACGAAACAATCAATATACAAAGTATAACCATCAAATAAGTAAATTTGTTACGTATTAAATTCAAATTGTAATCGAGCTAATGCGCTATATGTCCCAGTTTCATTTTCTATAAGTTCTGAGTGGGTACCTTTTTCTATAATCTTACCTTTATCAATAACGTAAATACAATCAACTTCTCTAATGGTAGCAAGTCTGTGAGCGATAATAATAGATGTTCTGTTTTCCATTAATAAATCTAAGGCGTCTTGCACAAGTTTTTCTGATTCAGCATCTAGAGAAGATGTCGCTTCGTCTAGAATGAGTATTTTTGGATCTTTCAGGATAGCACGTGCTATGGCTATTCGCTGCCTTTGACCACCTGAAAGCTTGATACCTCGTTCACCTACTATTGTGTCTAGACCATCAGGAAAAGAGTCTATAAATTCCCAGCTATTTGACTGTGTTGCGGCCATTATTATTTCTTCTTCAGTCGCTAATGGTTTTCCATAAGAAATATTTTCTCGGATAGTACCACCAAACAAAATGACTTCTTGTGGCACAATACCAATATTTTGTCTGAAAGCAGTTAAGTCTAAATCATTTATATTTTTATTATCTAAAATTATTTGACCTGATGAAGGATTGTAGAACTTTAGGAGTAATTGAACAATTGTAGATTTTCCACTTCCACTTTGGCCTACGAGTGCAATTTTTTGACCAGCTTTTATGTCAATATTGATACCTTTTAGGACTTGCATATCTTTTCGGGTAGGGTAGGCAAATTCAATGTTTTGAAAAGAAATATCTCCAACAATTTTTAATTGAGATGCTTCATTATTTTTACTTTTACTAATATCAAATTCAGACGGAGTGCCTAGAATTTCAAAAATTCTTTCCGTTGCAGCGACCGCACTAATAACTTGTGTATAGAGTGTACCAAAACTTGCAATTGCACCACCCAACACACCAGTAAACAAAATAAACGTAAATAAATCACCGGCTTCCATTTTGTTTTCTTCTAATAGGAGTGCGCCTTGCCACAAAATATAGAAGATGCCACCAAATAATATAGTAATGATGAATGTGAAAAATAGGCCTTTCATTTTTGCTGAACTTAGTGATATCTTAACCACAGTGTCTACAGATTTACGGTATCTGATGGATTCAAACCATTCATTGGCAAAAGATTTTACAATAGTAAATGACTGAAATGTTTCTTCTACGATTGTATTTGTTTTGCCTAGCTCTGTTTGACGATCCTTTGCTAATTTTCGTATATATTTCCCAAAAAACATTGCCAGTAATACAATAGGTGGAAATGTCATCAACATAATTAATGAAAGGTCTGGCATCCAATATATTATCAAAATAATCCCTGTAATCATAATCACTATTTGTCTGATAAACTCAGCCAAAGTGATGGAAAAAAGTGACTGAAGTTGTTCAACGTCTGAAGTGATTCTGCTGGTCAATTCACCCACTCTGTGTTCTTCAAAAAAAGTGACTGGTTGAGTAAGAATTTTATCATATAGATCTTTTTTCAAATCTGCCATACCTTTCTCTGAGACAATTGCAAAGAAAACTGTCCTGAAATAGCTCAAAGTACCTTGTACTACCAATAATCCCAAAAACACCCACCCATATTCGCGTACGCTTAATCCTAAGTTTAGCTTTGTCTTCTCACCAATTGCTTGGTTTGCCATATCTCCTGGTAATCCCATCAAGCCCATGAATATTAAACTTCCAAGCACTAAAAAGACCATTGCTGCTACAAAATATTCCATATATGGCTTGATATAACGGAATATCTGAAGTGAGTTTTTTATGGATTGTTTGCTGAGTTTTGGCTTTGTATTTTTCTCTTCCTTTAATTCTGACATTCACTATATAATTAAGTGACAAAAATAGTGCTTTTATAAGTCATATGTAGACATTTTGAATGTTAAAATTTTATATGTGACAAAATAATTTAAAAATAAATGATAAAATTAGACAACTAGAAACGTGTTTTTCAGTTCTAAATCATAATTATTGTTAATTTCATTCAATTTTGATAAATTCTTTTTGATATAAATACACTTCTTATATTAAAATAATGATACCTTTGCGGCGCTATTTACAGATTCTTGTGATTTGTATCATTGGTAAACATAAAAATACATTTAAATGTCAACTTATTTAACAGAAGAAAAGAAGAATGAAATCTTCGCAGAGTATGGTGGTGGAGCTGCTAATACTGGTTCAATAGAAGGTCAGATTGCCCTTTTTACATTTAGAATTAAGTCTCTTTCTGAGCACTTAAAAGACAACAAAAAAGATATGTCTTGTAAAAGAAGCATGTTGACTTTGGTAGGTAAAAGAAAAAGATTACTTAAATATCTTGCTAGTAAAGATATTCAGAAGTACAGAGACTTGATTGATAAATTAGGTATCAGAAAATAATAATTCAAAAGAGCGGTGGAAATTTTCATCGCTCTTTTTTTTTGACTTATTGTTTACTACAAATTAAAATTATTAACTATATTTGCACATCATTTAATATTGGTCATAACTCGGACATCGCCTCCCGTCTGTGTTGTTGCCACAAAAATGTTGTTTTGTTTTTGATTAATGGGTGATATTATTATCCTACCATCATCTGCTTTACATCATTTTTCAAAACGTTTTAGATTCATTTATAAAATATTCAATTCATTTTTATGGGAAATATCATTCCTACTTCGACTTCATTCAGACTTCCTGACGGTAAGGAAGTGACTATTGAGACTGGCAAACTTGCCACTCAAGCACACGGCTCTGTAGTAGTTCGTGTAGAAGATACTATGATCTTGGCTACAGTAGTAGCAAGTCCTGAAGCAAAACCAGACCAATCTTTTTTTCCATTGTCAGTAGACTATCAAGAAAGGTTTGCAGCAGCAGGAAAGATTCCTGGGAATTTTTTCAGGAGAGAAACAAGGCTTTCTGATTACGAGATTTTGATATCAAGGCTTGTGGATAGAGCAGTTCGTCCATTATTCCCAGATACATTTTTGAACGAGACTCAGATCATCATCAATTTGATTTCTGCGGACTCTAAAAATATGCCTGATGCATATGCAGCACTTGCAGCTTCGGCAGCTTTGGCTGTTTCTGATATCCCTTTTGATGGACCAATATCAGAAGTGAGAGTTGCAAAAATAGGTGGGAAATACGTTGTAAACCCAGAAAGAGACCAATTAGCAACTGCTGATTTAGATCTAATTGTTGCTGCTACTATCAAAGACGTAATGATGGTAGAAGGTGAGGCAAATGAATGCCAGGAACATGAAATTATTGAAGCAATCAAAATAGCACACGAAGCAATTATTGTTCAATGTAATGCTCAGCTACAACTTGCACAATTAGTAGGCGAAAAAGCTACTATAAAAAGAGAAGTAATTGTTCCAGAAGTAGATGCGGAACTTAAAGAAATGATTTCAGCACTTGCTAAAGATAAAGTTTATGAAATATCTGCATCAGCTTTGGATAAACATGCAAGAAAAGATAAATTTAAGGAAGTTGGTAAATATGTCAAAGAAACCATTTTGGAGCAAAAGGGGGAAGAGTATTTGACAGAAAAAGCAATTTTGATCTCCGAATACTACGACAAACTTAAGAAAAATGTCATTAGACAGATGGTTCTAGATTCAGGTGTTCGTCTTGATGGCAGAAAACTTGATGAAGTCAGACCTATTTGGTGCGAGGTGGATTATCTCCCCGCAGCACACGGAAGTGCAATTTTTAATAGAGGAGAAACACAATCATTGACTTCAATGACTTTGGGTACCAAGTTGGATCAGATGTTGATAGACAATGCCTTAGATCATTACAATGAGAAATTTATTCTTCATTATAACTTCCCAGGTCTATCTGTAGGTGAAGTAAAACCTAACAGAGGTCCAGGTAGGAGAGAGGTTGGCCACGCAAATTTGGCAGGTAGATCTTTAAGGAAAGTATTACCTAAAGAAATGCCTTATACCATTAGAATTGTATCAGATATTCTAGAGTCGAATGGTAGTTCTTCCATGGCTACAGTTTGTGCGGGTTCGTTATCGCTTATGGATGGTGGTATAAAAATTTCAGCTCCTGTATCGGGAATTGCCATGGGCATGATTGCAGAAGGTGGAAGAGTGGCTATTTTGTCTGATATTCTTGGTGATGAAGATGCTCTAGGAGATATGGATTTCAAAGTAACTGGTACAACCAAAGGTATTACTGGTTGTCAGATGGATATAAAAGTAGATGGATTACCATATGAAACTTTGGAGAAAGCCCTTGCGCAAGCGAGAGAAGGTAGACTTCATATCTTGGGAGAAATGGATAAGGTGATAAGCGCACCTAAAGATGATCTCAAACCACATGCACCTAGAATGGTTGAAATCATTATTGATAAAACATTTATCGGAGCTGTAATAGGACCTGGTGGAAAAATAATTCAAGAACTTCAAGCCAAAACTGGAACGATTATTAATATCGAGGAAG
>DLGT01000084.1:77890-85427 GCA_002482845.1 Saprospiraceae bacterium UBA7687 | reverse complement strand
GGGTGATAAAGGTGTTGTTACTATTGCAAGTACAAATGCTGACGGACTTAATGCAGCAAGAGCAGCTATTGCTAAGATTACATTCACACCGAGTGTAGGTGAAGTTTATGAAGCAGAAGTTGAATCTTTGATGCCATATGGAGCTTTTGTAAAGTTCTTTGGTCAAAGCGGATTACTTCACGTATCTGAATTGTCTCATGCTAGGGTAGAAGATGTAAGTACAGTCTTGAAAGTAGGAGAAAAAATCCAAGTCAAAATTATTGGTACTGATCCGAAAACTGGAAAGTTGAGATTGTCAAGAAAAGCATTATTAGATAATCCTAAGGGTAATTAATATATTGTAGAAGTTGTCCTAACCGACACATTACAAAATAGAAGTTTGAATCCCGATGATATTAATTTATTGTCGGGATTTTTTATGTTACATAAACTCAAAATACTGAAAAGTTAGCAATGTTTCAAATAAACTATGAAATTGCATTTAATTACTCCACTTTGGTACAAATACAAACATCCCTATTTCGTCTAGGGCCTTTATAATATATATCAATTGTCTTGGTATGTCTTTTTCCCATGATATCCATTACCCTATACACGCCTGCCCACCTACAATCAGAAAGTCTTATTTTTGAATGTAAAGGATATTTTTCTAACAAATCAGGCGAAATTGCAAGGAATTTTCCCTTTATTTTGGTGGTCCTATAACCGGTTGCAGTTCTTCCATTGATCTTGTATGTTAATACATCTACGGTGTCTTGTGATGTTTCTATCTCTTGGCTTTTTAGAATCATTGGGGTAAAAATAATCAAGCCCAGACACGTTATAAATTTAATGCTTTTCATATCATGTTGTAAATCTTCATTTTAGATCAATCATGCAAACAGTGTTCCTGTCACACTTGGTGGTACTTTGCCTATGTGTTTATAAGCTTTTGCGGTAGCTTCTCGTCCTCTTGGTGTACGTTGTAGATAGCCTTCCATAATTAAGAACGGTTCGTGTACTTCTTCGATCGTTCCTGCTTCTTCGCCTACTGCGGTAGCAATGGTACTAATTCCTACAGGTCCACCTTTGAATTTCTCAATGATAGCTGTCAAAATTCTATTATCCATTTCGTCTAATCCACTTTCATCCACATTAAGTGCATCTAGACCAAACCGAGCTATTTCTTTATCAATGCTACCATTTCCTTTGATTTGAGCAAAATCTCTGATTCTTCTTAGCAAGGCATTGGCGATACGTGGAGTCCCTCTGCTCCTTCTCGCTATTTCATTGGCACCATCTTCATCAATATGGACATTTAGAATTTCTGAACTTCTGAAAATGATCTTTTTTAAGGTAGGCACATCATAATAATCCAATAAAAACGATATACCGAATCTCGCTCGCATTGGAGCTGTCAAGAGTCCCATTCTAGTAGTAGCACCTACAAGTGTAAAAGGGTTTAAGTTGATCTGAATACTCCTTGCATTAGGTCCAGAATCTATCATTATATCAATACGATAATCTTCCATGGCGGAATATAGGTATTCTTCTACGACGTTATTCAAACGATGGATTTCGTCTATAAAAAGTACGTCACCTTCTTCTAGACCAGTTAACAAACCTGCTAAATCACCAGGTTTCTCTAAAACAGGGCCCGAAGTAATCTTGAGATTTGTGGCAAGTTCATTTGCTATGATAAATGAAAGAGTTGTTTTACCTAGTCCTGGTGGACCATGGAGTAAGACATGATCAAGAGCTTCTTCACGCATTTTTGCTGCCTGAATGAAAATGTTAAGATTTTCGACTATTTTCGGTTGACCACTAAAATCATCTAAGCCTTTGGGTCTAAGTGCTTTTTCGACTTGTTTGTCTTCAGGCTTAAAATGGGCTTGGGTAGGGTCTAAATTTTCATTCATTTTTTCCTAATCTATGATATCAGGCAGAAAATGAAGTGCCGCATCCACAAGTTTCCTTAGCATTAGGATTGGAAAATGTAAAACCGCGATTGTTTAATCCGTCTACCCAATCAATCTCCATACCTAATAAATATATAGCATGAGATTTCTCCATAAAGACTTTAAATCCATCTATTTCATGGATTTCATCCTTTTCTTTTTGAACATCAAAACCCAGCACATAACTGAAACCTGAACATCCACCACCTTTTACGCCAATACGAAGTCCATGGTCTGAAGTTAGTTTTTGTTCATCGTGGATACGTTTTAGTTGAGTTAACGCTCCTTCTGTTAAAGTAATCGGTTGTATCTTGGTCAAAGTATCTGTTGACATTATATATTATGGTTTAGATTATGATAACGCAAAATTAAGCATGTTTCACTAAAAAAAATGAATTATGCAACATATTTGACACAATTAACGCAATTTTTTAAGAAATTGTTCAATCTATTTAAATTAGACTAACTATAAATAATTTGAAACAAGGAGTAAATAATTATTTTGCATAAAATTGATTTTTGATTAACAATAAATATAAAACTTTGCTTCCGCATAATTAGTGGAACTTTTATTCCTAATCCACATTTATAACGAATTAAATAAGTGGTAACTTGGGTAAAATTGGAGATAATATTTTATGCTCTTACTACCTATGAATCTGTTTTCTAATGAGATATTTATTTTCTTTAAGAAATTATTATATGCAAAAATAAATGTATTTAGAACTTTGATTTTCAGCGATTTATGGTTAAATTGAATGCAAAAACATGGTCATAAATACTATCGATTTACACTGATTTGGAATAGAAAAATACATTGTGGTATAAAAAACTTGGCAGTATATTTGCAATTGTAGGACTTGAGTTGCCAAATTGAGGAACCAGTTTAATTTTTGTAAAACTTTATATAGTTATATTGATTTATTAATATTTAATTGGAAAATAATTGTTATTTTGCAGTCTGTTCGTTTTGAACGTTTTATGAGTGTTTTGTTGTAATAAATTTTAAAATATTAGATTCGTGGAAAGTTTTTTGGAAATATTAAAGTATTCAATTCCTGCATTAATTGTCTTTGCAACAGTTTTTTATTTATTCAGGAATTTTTTGAACCAGCAATATCAATTGGAAGACCTTAAATTTCGTCAAAGTCAAACGAAAGACATATTGCCACTGAAATTACAAGCTTATGAAAGATTGATGTTGCTTTGTGAGCGAATTTCTCTTGACAATCTTACATATAGAATGGTAAATCCAGAGATGGGTGTCAAAGAATTGCGCAATAGTATGCTTATAGCAATCCAACAAGAATATGAGCACAACATCACGCAGCAAGTGTATGTAAGTGAAAATCTGTGGAAGATCATCAAACTTGCCAAAGATCAAATGCAAAACATCATATCAAGTGCTGATGGTAATAATAATATGGAATTTCTTCAAAACATCACAAAAATGATGGAAGATTCAAAAGCAGACCCAGCTGCGTATGCCAAATCAGCAGTTAAAAATGAAGCCCAATTATTAGTTTAAACCAATCTTCAACCATGCAAAAATATCATTACTATAGCATTTTAGTAACTTTATTTATTTTAAGTACATCTTGTGCGAAGGTTAATCATTTAGCTGATGTAAAAAATCGGAATTATAGGATAGAAAAAGCATCTTTTCCAGTAGACACTAAAGTAGCTTCGATGATTGAGCCATACAAGGCAAAATTGGACGAAACAATGAATGATGTTATTGGATATAATGAAGTAGAATTAACCAAAGGAAAGCCAAATTCAGGTTTGACAAATTGGTTTTCAGATGTTCTTTTAGAAGAGTCTCAAAAATTGGTGACAGAAAAAGTAGATTTTGCCATTCAGAACTATGGCGGTATTCGAATACCCGTTTTGGCTCAAGGTAATGTTACTGTAGGCAAAATATATGAATTGATGCCTTTTGATAACTTGATGTATATTCAAGAACTTCGAGGTAGTGTTGTTCTTCAATTATTTGATAAAATCGCTGAATCAGGAGGGTGGCCAATTAGTCATTCAGTAAGTATGGACATAGCTTATGGGAAGGCAAAAAATATATTTATAAATGGTGTAGCTTTGGACACAGCAAAAACTTATATTGCTGCAATACCTGATTATATAGCGAATGGTGGAGACAATATGATCTTTCTCAAGGGTGTTAAGACAACAAACACAAATGCTTTGATCAGAGATTTGTTGATTAACAATATCAGGTTTCATACTTCTCAAGGCAGAAATATTAAGTCAAATCCTACACCAAGGATAAAAGATTAAGTCTCCATCAATATAAGAAGGTGATTTTAATGGTTTTCAAATTGACCATGTAAGCAGTTTTAAAAAATATTAATATTTAATCATGGATAGAAGGAGTTTTTTAAGAAATACAGCATACACTTCCATTGTACTATCTAGTGGAACATTCCCATTGATGGCTTCACCTTTCGCTCCTGAGATCACCAAACTCACCATTCTCCATACGAATGATGTACATAGTAGGATAGATCCTTTTCCGATGGATGGTAGTAAAAACGAAGGGTTGGGTGGTGCTGCAAAAAGAGCGTCCTTGATAAAAAAGATACGTTCAGAAGAAAAAAATGTATTATTATTTGACGCGGGTGATATTTTTCAAGGAACACCATATTTTAATTTTTTTGGTGGTGAGTTAGAAATGAAGCTTATGTCAGAAATGGGGTATGATGCAGCCACTATTGGCAATCATGATTTTGATTTAGGCGTGGATGGGCTAGAAAAACAGTTAAAACATGCTAATTTTCCTTTACTTACTTGCAATTATGATTTTTCTGATACGGTACTCAATGGAAAAACACAACCTTACAAAATTTTTAAGAAAGATGGAATAAAGATTGGTGTTTTTGGGGTAGGTATAGAATTAAATGGTTTAGTACCTGCATCATTGTATAAAGGTACTATTTATAAGGATCCGTTAGTAGAAGCTGAAAATACATCTAAGTTTTTAAAAGAACAAGAGATGTGTGATTTTGTGATTTGTTTGTCTCATTTAGGATATAAATATAATGAAAATAAGGTGTCTGATCAGGTATTGGCATCAGCATCATCTCATATTGATTTAATATTAGGCGGACATACCCATACTTTTTTAAATACACCTGATAGGGTAGTAAATAAGACTAATAAACCTGTCATAATAAGCCAAGTAGGTTGGGCGGGAATAGTGTTAGGAAGGTTAGATATTTATTTTGAAAGAAATAAAAAAGACACATGTGTCACTTGCAAAAACTTGATGGTAAGTAGCTAAATATTCTCTCAATACTTTATTAATTATAAAAATAAATAAGATTTAAAGCATTGACTTATAGTGAGTATTGTAATACAGAAAATGATATCTATCATTTTGATATTGAATTACTTATGTGGATAAAAAAAAAATAAAAATTAATGCGATTAAACTTTTTTATGATGAAAAAATTAGAGACTTTTGCACCACTCCCAAATTTTTGATCCCGAATTGATTAAGGACGAGTGAAGCCGATTAACCGTTTTTTTTATTGTCAATTGGCTAGGTTGAGTGAGCATATTAATTAAACAATTTGAATTTTATTAATGGTAAAGGATCATTTACTTGTTTGGAATAACTGTCTGAATGTGATACGGAAGAGTATCGAAGCTCAACCTTTTAAAACTTGGTTTGAGCCTATTAAATCAGTAAAATTACAAAATGACGTTTTAACGATTCAAGTACCAAATAAATTTTTTTATGAATGGCTAGAAGAGCATTATGTAGAAGTTATCAAAAAAGCAGTCAAACAAGAATTAGGGTATAGTGGACGTCTTGAGTATAATATTTTAGTAGAAAACCACAGAAAAATTGGAAATGAAACATCTGCAAAAAGTATTAAGATAGATAATGAAGAATCTAAATTTATTAACCCCTTTGTAATTCCTGGGATTAAAAAAATAAAAATAGATCACCAACTAAATCCGCTTTACACTTTCGAAAATTTTATAGAAGGTGATTGTAATAAATTTCCTGGCTCAGCTGGTATGGCAATTGCTAAAAAACCGGGTGGTACGGCTTTTAATCCACTAGTCATTTATGGAGATGTAGGTTTAGGAAAGACCCATCTTTCTCAAGCAATAGGTAATGAGATATTAAACAAATATGAAGACAAGCAAGTCTTGTATGTCACCACTGAAAAGTTTACAAATCAAGTCATTCAAGCTATAAAGACTAACGCAGTCAATGACTTTATGAATTTTTATCAGATGATAGATGTATTAATTATAGATGATATTCAGTTTTTATCTAACAGACCAAAGACTCAAGAAATATTTTTCAACATATTTAATCAATTACATCAGACAGGAAAACAAATTATTTTAACTTCAGACCGAGCGCCAAAAGACCTTGTGGATGTTGAAGCAAGATTGATATCTAGATTTAAATGGGGCCTAGTTGCAGATCTCAAAACACCTGATTTTGAGACTAGATTACGTATTTTAGATAAAAAGATAGAAAAAGAAGGGCTTGAATTGCCGCAAGAAATTAAGGATTATATTTGTAGTCATATTAAAAATAACATACGGGAACTAGAAGGTGTTATTATATCATTGGTAGCTCAATCTACACTTAATAAAAGGATGATAGATATGAAGCTTGTTAAGGAAGTAATCAGACAATTTGTATCTCAAGTAGATAGAGAAATTTCTGTTGACAATATTAAACTTTTAGTTGCCAAATATTTTGACGTACCTGTTGAAAAGCTTCATAGTAAAACAAGATTGCGCAATGTGGTCATGGCTAGACAGTTATCGATGTATTTAGCCAAAAACTATACAAATAGTTCCTTGAAGATGATTGGTGATAGTTTTGGTGGTAGAGATCATAGCACGGTCATACATTCTCTAAAAGCAGTCCAAGATATGATGGATACAGATCTTTTATTTAAAGATAAAGTAAATGCTTTAGTTAAAAAAGTTCAGACTACTTTAGTAAATATTTGATTCTTTATATATACAAATTATATTATTTGTTTATCTTTGCGACTTCAAAAAATAATCCAAGTTTTATGAAATATATTGTATGTTTTTTAATTGTTGGTTTGTTTAGTTTTGGGTGTAACAACAAAGGTGGTTACGATACCAAAGATGGTGAGTTAACTTGGTTAACAATAGAGCAAGCAAGTGAAATCGGGCAGGCAAGTAATGATAAAAAATTTCTTGTTGACGTTTACACTGATTGGTGTGGTTGGTGTAAAGTGATGGACAAAAAAACATTTACAGACCCTGAACTGATAAAGTATCTAAATGACAACTTTCATGTTGTGAAATTTAATGCGGAGCAGAAAGAGCCAGTTAATTATAGAGGCAAAACATATGAGTGGATGCAGAGTGGTCGTAATGGGGTCAACACCTTAGGTATAGAATTGCTTAATGGAAGACTAAGTTATCCTACATTAGTTTATCTAGATTCAGACCTACAGCCGATCACAGTTTCAGCTGGTTATAAAACTCCTGAGCTACTTTTGACAGAGCTTAAAAATTTGAAATAATAATAGGGATATTAGCTCAGTTGGTTTAGAGCACTACCTCGACAAGGTAGG
>DLGT01000084.1:0-77871 GCA_002482845.1 Saprospiraceae bacterium UBA7687 | reverse complement strand
GGGGTCACTGGTTCGAGTCCAGTATGTCCCACATAAAAATCTGATTTTGACTTAGTTAAGTGTAGGTCAAATCTTTTTTAAAAATAATTTTCATTTCTATTTGTTTAATACATTTGAGAGTTATATCTTTGCGTCGCTTTTAAAGAAAGGCATTAAAAGTTAAAGAAATTTAAGGAATTATTTACTTATAATTTCCAGTTCATAGAGAGAATTGTTCTTGTAATATTCTCGCTGGTGGGGTGGGTGAGTGGCTTAAACCAACAGTTTGCTAAACTGTCNNCGACAACAGAGAGTTCAATCTTAACTAGGTTGGACTCTTTTTTTTTTGAACAAAAAGCTAAGTCTAAGAAAAATGTATACAGTTTATATTCTATATTCTGAACTACTATCAAAATACTATGTAGGTTTTACTTCTATGTCAGTTAGCGATAGATTAGTACGTCACATGCAAGATCATAGTGGATTTACGTCAAAAGCAAAAGATTGGGAGATTCTTCACACGGAAGTATACGCAGATAAAAGAGAAGCTTTGCAAATAGAAAAAATAATAAAGAAACGAGGCGCAAGAAGATACCTAGACCAAAAAGATGGAAGTAATTTGTAATAATTTAATGACTTTATTTGTGTAGCGCAGTTCGGTTAGCGCGTTACGCATAGGGCGTGAAGGCCGCAGGTTCGAATCCTGCCGCCCCGACAACAGAGAGTTCAATCTTAAATAGGTTGGACTCTTTTTTTTTGAACAAAAAGCTAAGTCTAAGAAAAATGTATACAGTTTATATTCTATATTCTAAACTACTATCAAAATACTATGTAGGTTTTACTTCTATGTCAGTTAGTAAAATGATAATTTTTATTTATAGATTGTAATTTCTATTAAATAAGTAATTATAGCATTTTCAGTATCCATTTAGGTATCCATACAGGTATTCTACTTTAAAGTGAACCCTAACAGATACTTCTAAATTTTTTATCATGAAAATTGGAAGTATTAATTATCAGCTTTTTATTTACAAAAGCAAAACTAATAGAAAAGGCTTAGCACCTATCTATTGCAAACTATTTTATGGGGACCATTTAAAAATTATCTCCACAAGTATTAAAGTAAATCCATCAGATTGGGATGGTAATAAGTATCAGATTGTTAATGATGCCCTTAAGAGCAACATTTTAGAACTATGGAAGCAGAAACTCCATAAACAACTACTAGACATATATTCACATGACCATGAAGTAAATTTACAACAAATAGCAAACCTACTCTTGTGCAAGCCTGAACATTATAACACAGTGGTTAAAACTATGGGATATGTAGAAGTATACAATCTGTATATCTCACAAGCTTATAAAGCAGTAGGAGAACAGTTACAGAAACGTACAGTACAGAAGTATATTACTGTTTGCAATAGCTTTAAAGACTTTGTGAAGCAGTATTATAACACTAAGGATATCATTTTAAGTGACCTAAGACTAAAGCATTTACTAGAATATGAAGAGTTCTGTTTATCTGTATTAAAGCATAAACAAGTCACCATAAACAAATCTGTACAGCTTCTAAAGCAAATAATTAAGTATGCGCTTGGGAGAGAATATGTAGATAAAGACCCTTGGCTGCTGCACAAATCTAAGAATGTTACCACAACTATTGTTTATCTTACAAAGGACCAGTTAGCATGTGTAGAAAATGCAGGTAACTTAACAGAGAAATTAACAAAAGTAAGGGATTGCTTTATATTCTCATGCTATAGTGGTCTAGCTTATGCTGAAATAGCAGCATTATCTATGGATAACATCATTGTTAAAAATGGTATTACATGGATAACCATGAAGCGTCAAAAAACACATAAGAATTTCCTAATACCTATGCTACCACCTGCACAAAAGATATGGAATAAGTATGATGGTGTCCTACCTGTACTTTCTAATCAAAAGTATAATGAATATCTTAAGGAGTTAGCTATAGAAATTAATTTAAATGCACACCTTACAACACACCTTGCACGCAAGACCTTTACTACTACTGTCCTACTAGGCAATAACATACCACTTAAAGTAGCATCTACCTTACTAGGTCATTCTAATACTAAAATTACAGAAAAGCATTATGCAGAAGTAACTAATGATTTATTAGATCAGCATGTAGGCAGTTTGTTTGATATTTTTAGTAAGTGATGTAATTGTCATATTTAACAAAAACACTGATTCTACTCCTAAATTCTACTAATATAATGGTGTATTATAGTTCTTATCTGTTTATCTGATGTTATCTATCTAATATTACAGTTTCTTAAATGTAACTATGTTTCTAATCGTGGTACATAACACCCCCGGCTATCCTGTGGGTAGGAAAGATGTCCCCCCCTTTTATTAATCACAAAATTTTATTAGTTATGGTAACAGTAGCAAATTACTCTGTAAGAACAACCAAAGATGGTAGTTCATTTGTAACTCTTGTATTACAAGGGGATTTAGAAATGGTCCAGTCTAAAGAAACTGGCAAATTTTATGCAACCACTAGATCATGCAGTATTTCATCTACTTTTAATGAAAATACAGCTGCATTGATGGTAGGTAAACAAATGACAGGATCTATTGTAAAGGAACAATGTGATTCTTATGAGTACACTATTCCTGAAACAGGAGAAGTTGTAAACTTGTCTCATAGATACACTTATTCACCAATGGAGCAAACAGTGGTACAACAAAAGCCAGCAAATGTAGCACCGTTGATTCCTAATCTTAACGTTTTTAGTAGTAATGGCAATCATGTAGTTGCTGAAGCTTAATAGCTGTTACTATTAACAAATGGGAGTATTCCAGAAATGGGGTACTCCTTTTTTTTTAACCTTAAATAATTTATTCTATTATGATTGTACGTAAAGCAGAACGCAAACAAGCTAAAATAAAATTAGCTTTACAAGGACCAGCAGGGTCTGGTAAAACTTTTAGTGCTATATTAATGGCATATGGTTTAGTTGGTGTCTATTCAGATATTTGTGTAATTGATACAGAAAATGGAAGTGCTGACTTATATGCTCATATTGGTGAGTACAAAGTAATTCCACTTACAAAACCATTTACACCTGAGAGATACATCCAAGCCATAGAACTTGCAGAAAAGGAAGGTGTTAGTTGTATAATTATAGATGGTTTGTCACAGTGTTGGGAGTATTTATTAGACTATCATGCAGGTCTTGCTGGTAATTCCTTCACTAATTGGTCCAAGATCACCCCTAGGATTAATGATCTTATTACTAAGATACTTTCATCTACATCACATATTATAGTTACCATTAGAGTAAAACAAGATTATGTTTTACAAGATAAGGGAAATGGTAAGCTAAGCCCTGAGAAAGTAGGACTTAAAACTATTATGCGTGATGGTATAGATTATGAGTTTACCATTGTACTAGAATTAGATATAAACCATTTTGCTAAATCATCTAAGGATAGAACTGGTTTATTTGCTGATTTACCACCTTTTAAAATCACTACTATTACTGGTAATAAAATACTAGAATGGTGTCTTTCAGGGGTTTCTAAGGATAGAGTTAAATCTTTAATAGATAATGCCACAAATTTGCAGCAACTAACAGAGATTTACAAGTCCTACACAGCTTATTATCCTGTTTTAGAAGCAGAATTTATTGCAAAAAAGACACTTCTTACATCATCTATTTTATCACCAAATAATAATTTACAAAATGGAATTACAAACCACTAATACATTTCTAAATCAAGAAGATGTTACATTACCTTTTATAGAAGCAAATACTCTACCTGTATATCTTCATGAGATGGAACGTAATCATATTATTCCTGTATTTACTAAGGATAATCATGCACTCATAAGTCAGCATGAATTTATATATGCTACACAAAATGTGCTGAGTGAAATCCATGCTAATGACATACTAGGACCATATATTAGAGTTTCCCATCCAGTACGCGGTAGAGTACCATCTGCAAGGTTTAAAAAAGTACATGAACTTTTACCACAAGAAGAAACGCTATATTATGAGCGTATGATGTTTGTTTATGTTATACCTTCTATCACAAAAGTGATTAATGGGCAAGAACTTAAGTTGGTTATAGGTGGTGTGAAGGCATATAATAAAGATAACTTAAATAGAAATAGTAATGCCATGCAGCATTTTACTTTCTTTATAGGGTTTCAAGTTAAGGTTTGCAGCAATCTTTGTGTTTGGTCCGATGGTATAAATAATGCTATTTTAGTTAACTCTATAGACGCATTATCTAGCACATTACGCAATATTATATCATCCTATGAGCCATTACCCAACCTGACATTTATGAGTAACCTGAGTAATTATACATTGTCAGAAAGGCAGTTTGCTCATTTATTAGGTAGATGTAGAATGTCTAATTATCTACCTAGAGAGCACAAAAAACTACTTCTAAACTGTGGATTAAATGATTCACAGCTCACTACAGTCACAAAACAATATTATCATGATGCAAATTTTAGCAGTGTACATGGGGCAATAGATTTATGGTCCTTATACAATCTATTTACTGCATCATTAAAGTCATCTTACCTAGACACTATAGTTGATAATAATGTAGCGGTAGGGCAATTTTTCTCACATCTTGTAGGAAGTCTAGATACAGGACATGATTCATGGTATTTAATATCCTGATAATCTCCATCTAGTTACAAATGCACATTTGGTAATTAACATCAATTTACACCATTACTATGTGGTAAAAATAGTCTATGTTCATAGCATATATGGATTAATGTTACAAATTAAGATAGAATCTACAAGCAGTTATGCTGTATTTTTTAGTACCAGTTCTTTTGAGAAGGTTACTGCTACATCAACAAACCACTGAAAGGAAGCACAAGAAAGGGAGTATTACATCTGTAGCCTCCCTTTTATTTTAGCAACTCATGGATTTCTACATCCATAGCTAATGCAATTTTGTACAATGTATATATTGTAGGATTTGTATTACCTGCTTCTATTCTACTCATATTAGACTTCTCAAAGTTACAATCCGCAGCAAGTTTTTGCTGAGATATACCTTTAGATTCACGCAACGTTTTTATATTGTGACCTAAATGCTTTAAGAAATCATCTTTATCCATGCAGATGTAAATTATCTGCCAAGTTTTTAAATAATTACCCCATAATGGTTATCATATTTGATAACTGTATTATATTTGTGAAAAACAATTTATGTTCAACTTATTCAAAACAAAGACATTCTTAGAAATAGCAGTAGATGAAACCAACAAAGGTATTGCAAATAAATATTCATATCAATCCTTAAAAAGTAATCTAGGATTATCAGATAAATTATTAGTAAGCTTAAATCAATACCTACAAGATAGGCATACTAATAGCACTTTTGACAATAAGACTGCTTACACAATGATAATTCTTGATGTTGTTGAATTTATTAAAGATAAGTTTCTAATGTATATAAGTTTAGGGTATTTTACAATGATACAAAATGATTGGAAAACAGCATTTGAATTTTATTCATTAGCTTATTCTTATGTTGACGACACAAATGATGAGCCCAGAATATTAATTGCAATTGCACATGTATTAAAAATTTCATTTATAATAAAAAATACTTCAAGTAATGAATTTTTAATAAAATCAGCAGAAAAAGCTTATTCAGAAATTATTCTACGTAGATATGATAGACCAAATTACTGTTTTAATCTAGATCAATATTATACATGGACTTTATTATCAGCAGCTACATATTTTGGGAAAGAAAAAGATATTGAAAAATTTAAATTCTATACAAATAGATTTATGCAATTTAAGATGGATAAATTTGAAAATGTTCCAGATTTATTAAAAAATTATTTAAAAGATAATATTGATATTTATGGCTATATTGGTTCAATTAATAATTATAAAACCCTTTATGAAAGTTTACTTGCAGAAAATCTAATTGATTAAATCCTATAACCAAGAAAATAAATGAAATTATTAATTACATCCATATTACTATTTTATGCAAGCCTTTGCACAGCACAAACATATTTCACAAACTACCGCACTATAAGAGACTTAAAACTTAATGAAAGTACATCTAAGGAATACAAACTTAATAAGTTTACAGTTAAAAAGGATGCTGTAGAATGGTTCGTGGGAAACAATTTAGTACCTATGGAATTTAAAGTAATAGATATAGATAATGCTACAGACAATAATATAACTACTTATAAAACAATTAATCCTAAAGGTAATATTATGTATTTCCTAATAAATAAAGAAAGTATTGCGTTGATAAGTGAAGTGTCAGACCAAATGTATGTTTATAGTATTTATATTAAAGGATAACCAATCTAACCAAATTAAAACTTTTACCAATGTTAAAAATTATCCAGTTTCCATTTTATCTACTTAAAATACCAGCATACGCTTTTTTAATTTTATTTAACATTATTTTTCGTTTATCCAAGCTAATTATCCATAGCACAGTCATTTTTATGGCAATATTTCTGTTTTATATATTTTGTAAGGAATTCATAAATATTTCAAATGATAATGTTACATATTCATTAGTTGGTTTCTTTAGTATCCTCATTTTTATAGGGGCATGGTATGCTTATAAGGATGATATTACAGATGAATTAGCTTTATTAAGTTCACAGTGTGGTAATGACATCACGGAAATAAAAACCAACTTTACATTAGCATATAGTACTTTCCTACCATTTTCTTTCTTATGTGGTCTAGGATTTGGAATAATTTATTTGGTACAAAACACTACTTCTAGTAGTAATAATTCATCTAATTCTAACACATACTACAGTAACTATGAAAATAGTGATGAAAATAGTGATGAAGATGATGAGACAGCAGATATTGCAGACATGTCTTGCACAGAAATATTAGAAACGGTAGTGGATGATGGAGATTTAATATCTGATTTAGATGATTCAGACATGAATAGTTCTGCCTTAGATTACATAGCACTGTATGAATATGAAGGATTATATTACTTAGTAGTGGAGTTTACTTCAAGTAGTAAAAAATATGTGTATTGTGATATTAACTATGGTGATTGGAATGAATTTGTAGATAATGCTGGAGACTCTTATGGTGAAAGTTTTAATGAGTATTTAACAAATTCCAACTGCAACTGTAATTAAATCTGTAATTTCAGCTAAAAACTAACATTTCTAAATTAATAATAATCAAAACGTTATGATTTTATCCACAATCTGTGGATAAGTTGATCTTCTGAATACACCTAAAAGTTAATGAAGCAACATAACTTTGCATTCTGTTTTAGAGATTTTTAACCATAGCGTATTTGGTTAAGCTACAAAATCACTAATTCAATCATAGTATATTTATTAAAATTTTAAATAATTACCAATGGTAACAGATTGTCTATTTATGGGACCAAAAGTGTGTCCTAAAGTACCTTATAATATCAACACACCAGATATTGTTAAAGAGTTTGAAAATAAAAAAAGGTGCAAACCATTATTAAAAAAAGCTGCTAATAAAGCTATATCTATTCTAATACCTTCCAATGTGGATATTAGAAAGTTGTTAGTTAACCACCCACCTGAGTTAGCTTCATGTGTAAACAATATTCATCAGCAAGAAGACAAGGTAGCCACTATTTTAAGTCTTTTAGTAAAAGCTGTTGCAAGAAATATGCAAATGGATGGTTCTGACATAGATGACTACGTTCCATTTTCATCTACCATCTTAGATAAATATGTTCGTGGTTATAATTACTATCTAAGTTACTTGTTAGAAATGGGTCTAATAGAAACTGATAATTATTACATTCCAAATGAGAAATCTTATGGATATAGATTTACATCAGCTTATAGGTATGTCCCTTTGAGTGAGTATTTTATACCAGATTATAATGGTGATGATAAAAAGGGCGGAGCAGTTTATAAGAATTTTAACAAACACACAAAAGAACAATCTAACACAATAAACAAATACAATTCTCTCTATGAAGATCTTTGTAGTGTTTCTGTTGCTAATTATACTGTAGCACAAGAATACATTATGAATGATTTAAAAGAAGTAGCTTTAGAATCTGTGATAAAAGACTTTAAGAAAAATAGAGATAAGTCTTGGACCAAGTACAAATATGGGGATGAAAAAGTAAAGAAATCTATGACAGACCCAAAAATAATGGGAAAACAGAATAGCTGGATTAGTAGTATACATGCGTTAGATCATAAACATTTATATTTTACACAAGACAGTACTAGTCAACGGTTACATACATCATTTTTAGGCGTAAAGTCACAGTGTAGAAAGTTTTTAAGGTTGCGTGGAAAGGAAATTATAAGTTGTGATCTTAAAAACTCACAGCCATTTATATCCTCCTTATTATTCACTGAAGGACCAATCAACCATAACATAAGTAGTATTCTTAATAAATGTCTTAGTAACCTTAAGACTGAAAATAAACAACTGTATAGTAGTATATTTAAGAGAATTAAAAACTATAAATCAGGGAATATCTTACCTTCTACTAAACAATACCTTCACTTAGTTAAAAATGGTGAAATTTATGAATTTTTAGCTATACAGTTAAATCAACTAAAAAGTGAAAGTGGTAGGAATTTTAAGAAATTTGATAGAGCAGATGGTAAACACCACACTTTTACATTGTTTTTCAATCCTAGTAGTCATGAAAGTTTAGCACGTGACATATTCAGGCTACACTTTCCACAGGTAATGAGTATGTTTGAAGATATAAATGTTCTGTTTACCCACACTAGAAGAGAAAGTATCAGGAAAAGAATACCTTATAGTACCAATACTTTAGCTGTTTTATTACAAAGTATAGAGAGCCATTTAATCTTAGATGTAATATGTAAAAACATGAAGGAAAAATATCCTGAGATACCTTTACTAACTGTACATGATGCCATTGCTACTAACCCAGAGTACAAAGAACCACTAGAAGCAGAAATGTACCAGACAATTAAAGAAGTTATAGGAGCAGAACCTACCATTAAGATAGAAGAGTGGATATAATATAAGTATAGAATAGAGATACATAAAATACCATTATGTTAGTAATATTTGGGAGTAAGTTTTAGGATTTACTCCCTTTTATATTGTATAATCACATATTAAATTCATAACTTTGCAATCTAATTTATACTAGAATGCTTGAAAATGTTATAATTGGAGCAATATTTTTAATTATTGGAAATATTATAGGTCATTTAAATAATGGATATTGGAATAAAAACTCAAAATTTAAAAAGCTAATAATAGAAAAAATTTTTACATCTCATGTAATTTATGTTGATAAAGATATCGTGAATGATATAGAAATCAGCTATAAAGATAAGCAAATCAACCAAATATACAATTTTATATTTACTATAAAAAATATTGGGAACGCTCCAATTGGTAATATTACAAAACCTTTAACCTTTAAAATACCTGAAGGATTAGTTCTAGAAAAATGTTCCATAACTAAAGAAGAAGAAAAGGAAATAAATTATAATGTTACAGATAATAATGAGATTATTTTTAATTTCAACCATTTAAATGAAGAAGAAGAATTTACAATAGATTTAGTGCTAATAGATTTTAAATCTAGTTCTGAAACTACACCAAATTTCCAAGAATTAGTATTTGTGATAAACGCAGAAGGTTTAAAAGATACTAAATTTAAGATAAATTATAATACAGATTTAGATTTCACAATCAAACCTTTTATTAAAGTTTTCTACAAGTTAGCATTTTTGAAACCTGTATTTATAACACTTTTGGGGTTTTTAAGGATTTTATTTAATACAGTATGGATAGTTTTATTACTTCTATTATATAGAATTGGAATGGATAATGAATCATTAAATATATTTAATCTTAGTTTGTTTTTTGGGAATTTTAGTCTTTGGAGTGCCTTTATTCTCTTTTGCTGTGGTATTACATTAATGGTAATTATATTTACCATAATTTCATATTTTAAAGAGATCTCTAAGTTAGGGAAGAAAAAAGTTAATTAATTACCTTCCACAACCCTAATCTCCTCATCAGTTAACCCATACAGCTCATACACCATTTGATCTATCTCCTTATCTGTCCTAACTATCTCTGCTTGTAGGATATTAATCTCCTGTTTGTAGGTATTAAAGTAGTCTTCCCACTCATCTTGGTCCTTAAGTGATAATATTACCTTCTGTTTCTTTAGCTCACCTACAAAGCTCTTAAAATCATACTCATAGAACTTCTCTAACTTGCCTGTTATGTTTTCTATATTAAAGCTAGATTTTATGCGGGAAATAAATTTAGATTGTTTGTTAAATGATAATTTATTAAAATTTATCATTATTTCTGCTTTTAGTACAAATTTAGCCTGTTTGTGTATTTCTATTACTTTTACTGGCAAATTTTTAAATTCCCCTAACTTTATTTTAGGAAAAAGCTCGTCAAACTCATTGCAAGTATATTTAAAATATAATGCCCCCAACTTAGATCCTAGAAAGCAAATAACATACTTACATCCTATATCATTTCCTATTGGTTTAGCAATAAAAATGCTTTGATCAATTTTTAACTCTTCTTCTATAACAGTACAAATTAACCTTTCCCCTAGAACTTGTCTAAAGACTATCCTTTCCCCATTAAAATATTTTTCATCTCTTGAAGCTGCAAGCCATGGACCATAACTTATGTGACTAAACCCATCCCAATTATAGAAATACCTATTTATATTTTTGCCCCTTATTTCAGGGACAAATGTGTCATCCTTTTTAAAATTTGCATGATAAGCCTTAGACTCTATTATTTCTTTAGATTGTCCTCTGTATTTATCATATGGGTTTATTCCTCTACTTATTTCAAAGTAGTTTTCTAATTTTTCAGACTGGGAGTTTAATTTCTGTAATATTTTTATTATTTTATCATTAGCTTCAACATTAAATATATATTTATCATTATTATAAAATGTATTTTGATCTACAACATGTTTAGTAATAAAGATGCTGTCCACAATTTCATTAATATTGATTATAGAATTCATTTCCTTTGCCTTTTTACCTATAAAAATCATAGAATCAACTGAAGCATCAACAAATACATTGGGTAAATTAGGTAAAATAATTTCAAAAGTTAAATTTTCTAATAGATATTGCCTGCAATCAGACATCATTAAATTTTTTAACCATGAGTTTGGGGTTATATAACTTATGTAAGAATTATTATTTAAAATATCTGTACCTTTTTGCATAAATAGAATGTAAAGATCTAATTGATATTGTGCAACTATAAAACTATTTTTATAGTAATTTTTTTCTTCTGATGTAAATATTTTTGTTGCATAAGGTGGATTCCCTATCACCACATCAAAACCACCATTAGCAAACACCTGTGGAAATTCTTTCTCCCAGTTAAAAGCTTTATCACCTGCTACTTCAGGGTCATCTATAAGTGAATTACCACACTTTATGTTATTGGATAGATTATTTAGTTTTCTACCTTTTTTAGCACTACGCAACCATAATGCTAACCTAGCTATTTCTACAGACTCTTCATTTATATCTACACCAAAGAGATTGTTCTCTAAGATGTCTGCACTTACATCAGATATAACCATAGGAGCATCAAATAACTTACTCTCTAGGTCTGCTACATACTGATGTTCTTTTTGTAAGAATACATAAGCTTGGTTTAAGAATGCACCACTACCACAAGCAGGATCACAAATGGTAATGCTTAGCAAGTAGCTTTTATAAGCATTAAGTTTAGCTAAAAGTGGTTCTCTCTTTGCTTTTGTTGTGGCTGTTACAAATAAATCTTCATCTATCTCTAGTGCTGCTTTTTTATCTGCACATAGCTTACCTATTGTATTCTCTACAATGTACTCTGTGATGTATTTAGGAGTATAAAAGACACCATCTTTTTTACGCTTAGTTTTAGACTTATCTACTACATTACCAGCTATTTCAGCTTGTATCTCTTCTATATCATTTAGGGAGTGTTCAAATATATGCCCTAGAATATTCACATCTACTTCACTTATAAAATCATAAGCACTTAACTTTTGGGTATGGGTATAAAGTACATTGTCATCTATGTCCAACTTATCTAAGAGTACATCTTCAGCAAATAAACCACCATTATATGCAAAGATTTCTGGAATACTACCTACCTTATTACTGCCTATATTAATGTAACTAAAATACTTTTTAAATATTTCATATAATGGCTTATAGTCATCATATTCTCTATTTTTATTCCAGTGGTTAACAATGGTTCTAATTAAGTTTGCAGGAAGTAGCCCATTATTATCTTCACAAAAGAAGATAAATAGAAACCTATCTATGAGCTTTTGTGTAGCTTTAAATAAAGTAAGTTTGTCTATCTGGCTATTTCTGTCACATAGACTACTAAACAAATCACTCTTAAAACTGCTATAATCTTTATATAGCTGCTTGGTGATCACATCTTCCTTTACAAGTGATTCTTGTTTTATCTTAAGTGGTAATCCATGACTAATACTGTCTAAAGAAGTACACAAGTATAATAACTTAAACTCTTCCAAGGTAAGTGTAAACAGGTTAAACTCTTCATAATCATTAGATTTCTGTATATAAAATCTTAACTTCTCAAAGTTAGATGTAATGACATATACAGCTTCAGGGTGTGAACTAAGATAATAAAATGCTTGCTGTTGTATTTTACCTAGATCAATAGTATTAGTACCTTTTAACTCTATTACACCTACTACTTTACCATCTATAAGGATAGCACCATCAGCTTTCTTAGCATCACTAACATTCTTTTGTTCAGAGATAAGGTTGTAGTTAGCATCAGGATTTAGAGTATAACCCATTATTTTAACAAATAACTCTCTAAGAAAACCTTCCTGAAATTGCTCTTCCTTAGAGTTTCTAATATTCTGCTGTGTGACAGGGTTAAAGAAAAATGTTTTAAACTCATTATAAGCAGCATTAACTTTAACATCATCTAAGGCAGACAAATAATTCTTTAGCACAGATCTTTGGTATAAACCCATAATATTCACTTTAGATAGAGATACTCATATATACATTAAACCATAAAAGTAATAAATAACCATTATGTTAGTAGAATATGAGAGTAAAATCCTATAAATATTCATTTTTAATAGAATCCACACTACAGATTTTAGCTATAAACTACCATGAACAAAAGCCCTATAATCACAGTTTTAATTACCACAAATGTTCTTTATTTCTTTAACCCAAGTATCTGTTTAGGTATCTGTTTTTAGGATAGTATAAGTATGTATTTATTAAAGGTTGTATATCAGTGTGTTGCAAAATAAAATAGGGTAGGGTGTAAGTACTGCCGCCCCGACAACAGAGAGTTCAATCTTAAATAGGTTGGACTCTTTTTTTTTGAACAAAAAGCTAAGTCTAAGAAAAATGTATACAGTTTATATTCTATATTCTAAACTACTATCAAAATACTATGTAGGTTTTACTTCTATGTCAGTTAGTGATAGATTAGCACGTCACATGCAAGATCATGGTGGATTTACATCAAAAGCAAAAGATTGGGAGATCCTGCACATGGAAGTAAATGCAGATAAAAGAGAAGCCTTGCGAATAGAAAAGATAATAAAGAAACGAGGTGCACGAAGATACCTAGACCAAAAAGATGGAAGTAATTTGTAATAAGCTAATGATTTTATTTGCGTACCCAGTTTAGTTAGCGCGTCACGCATAGGAAATAAAGGGCGCAGATTCAGATCATGTCATCCCTTAGGGTTGAGTTTATGTTTTTATAATTACATTTCTGTAATCTTGTCATCCTTTCGGGATTTGGTTATCTATAACATTTTGGGCCAAAATGATATAGATAACCAAAATTGTGGAACATATTTTAATGTCTTCGCAACGCTAATCCTAGGCTATTCGGTAAATGCTACCTTATATTGTTTTTATTCATCCAAGCTGCAAATGCATTTGCATTCTTTACGTGATCTGCATAAGTTACTGCAAATGCATGAATACCGCTATTATCTGCTTTGGCACAGAAAAACATATACTCATGATCTTCAGCGTTGATTACGGCTTCAAGACTTGCTAAGGAGGGCATACAAATAGGTCCAGGTGGTAAACCATTATACATGTATGTATTATAAGGTGAATCATATTCTAAATGTGAGTATAAAACTCTTTTAAGGTCGAATTCACCTACAGCATATACTACTGTTGGGTCGGCTTGCAGTTTTTCGCCTACTTTTAATCTATTGAGATAAACACCTGCAATAGTTGGTCTTTCTGGGTCGTAATTACTTTCTTTCTCTACAATGGAAGCTAGGATATAAGCATCAGTTTTAGAAAGGTTCCATTTTTTTAATTTTTCTACCCTTTCATCTGTCCAAAATCTTTCATATTCTTTAGCCATTCTTGTCACAAATTTTTCAGGAGTTGTCGTCCAGAACATTTCGTATGTATTTGGAATAAATAATGTCAAAAAATTATCTTGATTAAGATTGTACTCAGATGGCGTTTCTGGTTTCAGAAAATGCGTCAGAAAACCCAATGAATCTGTTTCAAAGTATCTTGATGCTTTTCCTGCAAGATCACTTATTTTTCTAATGTTATTGATCACAACTTGTGACGGTGTCTGGTTTCCTGATCTTAATGTAGTAATCAAATCTTTATTAGACCAACCATTTTGAAGCTTATACCGGCCACCAGGTACTTTATCCTTTTTATAACCCAATATGGTAGCAACGCGATCAAAAGAATTAATATCAATTAAGTAATTATTCTGTAAAAATATATTTTTGACATCTTCAAAGGAAGCATCTGTAGGTATTTCAATAAAAGCGGTTTTGTCTTGTAATTTGACATTTACATTCCATAAAGCTCTACCTACAAAGAAATATCCAACCAAACCAACTAAAGCTGAAACAGCAAGAAGTATTATAACTATTTTTTTTGACATATTTGATAAATGCGTATTGTATTAATATTGTTCATCAGAATTAGGGAAATCGCCTGATTTAACATCGTCTATGTATTGCTCCACTGCGACTTTGATAGTATCATATAAGTTCAAATACCTTCTTAGGAATCTAGGGTTAAAGTCTTTTGTAAGTCCAAGGACGTCATGAACGACTAAAACCTGTCCGTCTGTACCGTTACCTGCTCCTATGCCTATTACGGGTATGTGCAATGCTTCTGATACAAGCTTGCCTAAACTTGCAGGGATTTTTTCTAATACTAAGGCAAAACAACCAGCTTCTTGAAGTAATTTCGCATCACTAATTAATTTCTGGGCTTCTGCTTCTTCTTTTGCTCTAACAGAATAAGTTCCGAATTTATAAATACTTTGTGGTGTTAATCCTAAATGTCCCATAACAGGTACACCTGCTGATAAAATTCTTCTTACAGACTCTTCTATTTCCGATCCACCTTCCAGTTTTACGGCGTGTGCCCCTGACTCTTTCATGATAGCTATCGCTGAGTTAAGTGCTTTTGTACTATTTCCTTGGTAAGACCCAAATGGCAGATCGACAACAACAAAAGCTCTTTCCACTGCCCGAATGACTGATTGTGCATGATAAATCATTTGCTCAAGTGTAATGGGAAGGGTTGTTTCGTGGCCCGCCATAACATTTGACGCAGAATCCCCAACCAATAATATATCTATTCCAGCAGCATCAAGTATCCGTGCCATCGAATAATCATACGCGGTCAACATGGATATTTTTTCTCCTTGTTCCTTCATTGCGTGCAGAACATGTGTCGTAATTCTTTTGATATCTCTTTTAGCTACAGACATTTCTGATATTTAATAATGAATAAAATACTAATAATGAATAAAATCAAATATACGGTAATTACCTACTTTAGTATAAATCAATGCAAATGTCTAAAATTTAAATACATTCTGAAATTATTTTGCACTTTTGTCGTCAAAGATTTTAAAAACTAGCAAGTAATCTAAATTATGATGGAAATTGACTTATTAATCTAAATAAAATTATTGGTGGATGGATATTACAATGTAGTGGCATAAGAAACTTTAATTTGTATTTTAATATATTGATATCTAGTTATATACAGATGTGTTAATTATTTATATAATAAAAAGTATCAAATGATGGGTAAAAGGTCGACGCTTATTTATATTTTTGCGCAATTATTATAATTTGTTAACACTTACAGGTAGCCCTAAAGTATAGTATTATGAGTTGGTTCAAAAGACTGAAAGAAGGAATACAAACAGCCACTAAAAATAAGAAGGAAACACCTGATGGGCTTTGGCACAAATGTACTCGTTGTCAAGAAATGACCACTGTCAAAGATTTAAAAGCCAATCTTTACATTTGTCCTAAATGTGATTACCACACAAGGATTAATTCAACTGATTATTTTGAAGTCATTTTTGATGGAAAATATACACGTCTTTTTGATGAAATCGTTTCTGTCGATATGCTACAGTTCAAAGATGTAAAAACTTATGAAGATAGGTTGACAGATGCTTATAAAAAAACAAATCTAAAAGACTCTATGTCTGTTGCAGCTGGGAAAGTGAATAAATACCCACTTGTAGTAGCTTGTATGGATTTTGGTTTTATTGGTGGTTCAATGGGTTCAGTGGTAGGAGAGAAGATTTCTAGAGCCATAGATTATTGCTTAGAAAATAGGATGCCATTTATGATTATATCGAAATCTGGTGGTGCAAGGATGATGGAATCTGCTTTTTCTTTAATGCAAATGGCTAAGACATCTGCAAAACTGACACTACTCGCCAAAAAAGGTATCCCGTACTTTTCATTTATGACGGATCCTACTACTGGAGGTGTGACCGCATCATTTGCAATGTTAGGTGACATTAATTTTGCTGAACCAGAAGCGCTTATTGGTTTTGCAGGACCAAGAGTAATCAAAGAAACAATAAAAGTGGATCTTCCTGAAGGCTTTCAAACTTCTGAGTATCTATTAGAGCACGGCTTCCTAGACTTTATAGTACATAGAAGAGACCTTAAAGCCAAGTTAACGGATCTTTTATCTTGTTTTGATGTTAAAAAGCCAGATTTAGAAGGATCAGAGGTAAACGAATAAAAAATCTTTTTGCAAAGGATTTAGGTTGTCAATTAGTTTCTGTAAAAAATCTTTTTCTTCACTAACCAAATATTGAAGTAAACTTTCTTTTCTTTCTTGCAACCCATGGTCGGGGAAAAGTTTTGATTTGATATTTTTGATTTGATTGACAGAAACTTCTTCTTTTTGTTTTAATGATCTTTTTAACCTTGATTCTATAGCTTCAGTTGCTTTTATGATTTTGGTGGCTTCGCCAATGACAAAATGCTCTAAAGTAGGATCTATAGACTTAGCTTTTTCGGCAATTTCATAATAAATTTCAGTTATTTTGGCTGTTTCTTTATCTAACTCAAAATCTGTAGTTGTTGTCTTTTTTAAATATTGAGAGACAGCAGCGTCTTCGTCCAATAACAACTCTTCTTCTGTCATACCGAGTTTTGCCATCGATTTTTGAATAGCCTTGGATATTAACATGGCAGAATTTCTACGAATCAAGGTTGGATAAAATACACCAAAATATTTAAATTGTGATTTTCGTTCTAACCAATAAGCTATTTCTCCACCACCACCTATGTATGCTATATTTGGGAAGGTGTACTCTTGATAAATAGGTCTGAGTACTACATTCGGGCTAAATCGTTCAGGATGCTTATCTACTTCTTCCATCATAGCGGATTCGGTAAATGTTAACGTAGTATTATGAACTTTGTACACATTGTCTTCAAATGTAATACGCTCTCTAGATTGCGCAGACATATAAAATAGATTGATGTCCCTTGCAAAAGCTTGTGGCTTAAAGTTGAATTTGTGTAATTCGTTTTGGGTGTCATGTACGATACTTTCACTTTTCCTTTCTAGAAGTTCTTTTTTTAAAATGGGTATGAAATTTCGTTTTAATCTGACGTCATCCATATTAATTACAAGTAGTCCGTGTTCTGCGAATATATCATTTAACCAATTAAAAACGAAATCGTTATATTCATGTGCGTCAACTAAAGCTTTATTGAATGATTGGGTCATTTCTTTACTGCTTTCATTGTCGCCTAGAATGTCAGAAACATTTTGGATAAGTTGAGCAAGATTGCTTGTATTGAACTTTCCTACTGGTCCGTGCTGCTCAGTTTCCCATGATAAAGATTTTCCAAAAAGCTGAAGTCTATTTACTTCATCAAAATCATGGTCTTCCGAGCCATTTATAAAAACTGGGATAAAGGTTTTGCCAGGATGTTGCTCCGTCAAATGAAGGCAAAGATTTATTGTAGAGCATATTTTATAAAAATAATAAGCAGGTCCACCTAGTATAATTGGTTGATGAGCAGTTATTACAGTATATGTTTCTTCTGAAAGAAGAGATTTTATATTTGAAAGCTGTTTAGCAGATGCACCCTTTATTTGATACTGATCCGAAACCACACCATGAATCAATGAACGGTCAACTTTATATTCCGATCGATCAAGTATTGCTTGTTTTAAGCCATGATCATCAGGTGAGTAAGTAATAAAATCTGTTAATTTTTGATTTTGTAACTGGTAGAAAACATCTTTGTGAGCAAATGCACTTATTTTTTCAAACCCAATTTTTGAAATACGCATAAAACGGTGTTGATTTTAGATATGAAAACGTGGAGCTTACAAATGTTTTTTAAAGAAAGCTATCGATTTACTCCAAGCGTCATCTGCAAATTCTTTGTTGAATTTTGGATTACTAGGATTTGCAAAAGCATGATCCGCAGCATATGAGTGAATTTCTATTGATTTATTTACCTTTTCCATATTTGACTTGAAATCTTCTACAACTTTTGGTGTAATCCAACCATCCATTTCAGCAAATATTCCTAAAACGGGTGCTTTTATCTGGATCAATTGGCTCGAATCATTAACAGGCATCCCATAATACATGACGCTCGCCACTACTTTGTCTCCAAGTAAAACAGCTGCTATATTCGACCAAGCACCACCAAAGCACCATCCTATAGTCGCAATCTTTGCATCTTTTCCTGCAAAAATGGCTGCATTTGTTATGATTTTCTCTAATCTTTCAGGTTTAGCTGCTTGCATTAAGGCTGCAGCTTCTTCTCTTTTTGTAGCTGTTTTTCCATCGTACATATCCAACGCAAAAATATGTGCATCAGGAAATTCTTTATGTAATTTTTCGGCTTCATTTCGGATATAATCATTTAGTCCCCACCATTCTTGAATGACAAAAATCCATTTTGTTGAAGATTTTGAACCTTTGATGTAATATCCCTGTCCCTCAGTTTCGCCAGCTATCGGAAATGTGGTAGTGACTCCAGAAGGATTTTGCAAAATAAAAGGTAAAGGCTCTTCATGTGTTAAAACAAAACTTAAATCTTTTCCTAGGTTTGCAAATTCTGTCACAGAACTAGCACTACAGCATGAAGGTGTTTGAGCCGATATTGAATATGATACTAAAAGTATAGTACAGAAAATGAGTATTTTGTGGAGCGTCATATAAATTGTATTTGTATTGTTAAATTGATTACTCGATACAAACTCTATATGGAAGGATATTGTTCATTCGGATTGAGTAAATGCCATTTGTTAAAAGATTAGTTAAGACTTACTTTGATGTTTTTAAGAAGGACAAAATGTAATAAGTAAAATGAATTAAATATTCTTAAACCTTTAAAAAGGCTCTAAGATCGTTATTTCACAAAAGGGAATTTCTGTCTTTTCATGAATCTCTTCCATACTTTTTTGTAAGACTTTTGCTTTGAATTTGTGTAATACTAGCAGTTCTTCAGATAGTCTCAGTTGAACAATTACTTTGCATGACGACTCAAATGTCTTATCCGTGATCGCTATGTCAAGTTCTTTTAATACATTTAATATCTGGCCCATGTGGTCGTAGCCAAACGTCAATTCATAGGATTTGGTAATATATTTTTCAATGGTAGTTGCTGATTCCAATGCTTCTTTTGATGCTTCTTTGTAAGCGTGTATAAGACCCGATGCTCCCAATTTTGTACCTCCGAAATAACGAATGACTACAATAGCTATGTTCGTCAGCCCATTACTTAATATTTGGCCATATATAGGTTTTCCAGCTGTTCCTGATGGCTCTCCGTCATCATTGGTTCTGTATCTATTATTATCTACACCAATTTTATAGGCAAAACAATAATGTCTAGCCTTAGGATGAATTGCCTTTAATTCTCCTAAAATGACTTCTAATTCAGATTCATCGTCAAATGGGTATCCATAGGCAATGAATTTACTGCCTTTCTCCTTGTATTCACCTACACACGCTTCTGCCAATGTTATATATGAATCAATTATCATGGATGGAACTTAGGTTAGGTATTATGTTTTGAAACTAAAAAATCAAGCTAAAGTTATGAGAATTATTGCCAAAATTGCCAAAATAAAACCAACAATTCTCAATGGAACTAACCTTTCTTTGAACAAAACGATGCCAAAAAATGCTGCCATGACCAGTACGCCTACATTGTTCACTGGAAAAACAACAGATCCGCCCCAACCTTGCTGCAAGGCTAATAATAGTAAGTAGATTGAGAAAAAATTGGGGATACCTAAACCAATACCACCTACTAAGTTCTTGAACTTAAGGTCTTCTTTTTTTCTTAACACTTGGATGCTAAGTATAAGAAAACCATTGATAGCTGCCGAAAGAAACAAGGAAGCTACAAATCCGATATCGCCATTTTGAGCTAAATTTTGTTTTTCTACCAAATATAAAGCACTGTCTATAAGGCAAGATCCTAAAAATGTCAGTATTGGAAGCATCCATATCAATCCGGAATGATGACTTTCTTGCCCATTTTGGTCTTTTTTTTGATAACTTAGTAGAAATATTCCTGCCACAGACGATAAAATGCCTGTCCATTTTATAAAATTGGAAGTTTCTCCATAAAACAAAATCGCGATCAATGTAGGTGCCAACAATGACATTTTTTGAAAAATAGTGGCAATAACTACTCCAAAATTCTGGACTGTCAATGCCATAAGATTAAATACAATAATAAATATACTACCAAGCCCCAAAGCATACCAAAACCATGGTTGACCAGTTAAGTCAGACGGAATTGGGTTGCCGCCTACCACTACAGCAGCAGTCAAAACACATACAAAATAATTAACCACAATCGCTTGCAGATTATCTATCTGATATTTTTCGAATAGCTTGAATATCACACCGATAAGTGCATTGAGTACAATACATGCTACAAGTATCCACATAGTCTTATGATTGTTTGGTAATTAATTTTAGCGAGTCTGGAATGATTTCAAAGGTGATACTGTTATCAGCTTCAAATCCTTCACCATCCACATGGAAATAAGGTGTACCATCTGTACTTTCGATGGTGATTTTTCTGGTCTTGAAATAGTGAACTAGCGGACTTTTATGAAAAGTTTTGTTCAACATCCTTGGAACCAATAAAAAATATCTGAATATCTGCGTTTTTCTCACCAAGATCACATCAAATAACCCATCATCTAATTTGGCAGCCGGTGCCACAGCAAAGTCATAGCCATAAATAGACCCATTGGCGATCACAGCCATAGCATAATCACCTTCCTGAACATTATCATCAGAAGTAATCCTAAGTTTCATAAATTTAAAACCAATACTTTCTTTTAATGTATTGATAAAATAGGGTATAAATCCACGTCTTTTATTCAGTTTTGTTTTGAAAGCAACCGTCGCATCTAAACCCAAACCAGCCACATTTATAAAAAAACGACCATTTGCAGCTCCCGTGTCGATTAGAATAGTATGGTGGTCATTTATGATTTTTATGGCTTCATCTACATTTCGACGAGTTCCAAGGTGATAAGAAAATCCATTTCCTGATCCAAAAGGGACTATTCCCAAGGCAGTTTCTGATCCTTTTAGCGCAGATGCTACTTCATTGATTGTACCATCTCCACCTACTGCGATTACTGCATAATATCCTAAATCTCGTGCTTCTGCACTTAATTGTGTGGCATGTCTTGGATATTCAGTAAAAGATATTTCGAAGTCAAAATCTGTTAAATTTAGGTTTTCTTCTATTGTTTCCTTAAGTTTTGACTTGGATTTTGTGCCAGAAAATGGGTTTGTGATAAATCTTATTTTCTTCTTAACGATGGTTGACATGTTCATTGATTAGGAATAGAATGTGTTTTGTATTGATAATTACATCAACACAAGCTTACTTAGCGAAACGCAAAAGTACACATATTGCCTTTAATTGACTAAACCTTTGGTAGAAATGTCATAGCCATTTTTGTTCTTTATACCATTGGACCGTCTCAGGGATGCCAGTAGATAGGTCATATGCTGATTTAAATCCTAGTTCAGACTCTAAGTCACGAACATCACAAGACCAGTTCCTAGCTTTAATTTCATGAAATTTATCTGCATTGAGTGGTGGATAGCTACCCCATAATCCTGAAACTTTCTCGCTGACAAACGCTACGAGTTTAATCACAGAAATAGGAAGTTTAATGTGAAGTGTCGATTTATTTATACTTTCCTTTATAAATCCACTAAAAGCTGTTCCCGTGTAAATCTTACCATCTGTGGCAAAATAAGCTTTGTGAGAATATTTGCTCAAGGTAGCAGTTATCATCAGTTTCGCCAGATCTTTGACGTAAATAAAAGTCAGTTTCTGTGGCAAAAGACCAGCTTGTAAGTCTATTCGTTTATTGATCATCTGAAAGACATTTAACAAGTCTTTTTCACCAGGACCATAAACGGCCGTTGGTCTTATTATAAGATATGGTATATCTTTTTGCTCTGTAAGATAGGTCTCAGCTAGATGTTTGCTAATACCGTAATTGGTTACTGGATTATAGATCGCTTCTTGAGTGAGCATTCCATTTTTTTGAAAATCAGCTGGTCCAGTGGCAGCAAGACTACTGACATAAAGGAATTTTTTGAGATGAATGCCTGATTTCCTTATGGCATCTATGACGTTTATTAGATAATCTTTATTAACTTTTATATATTCTTGTGCATTGGGCGTTTTCGTTAGGCCTGCATTATGAATTACATATTCAAACTGATAGGTTTTCAATACCTCAGCCATTTGATCTATTGATTCATAATTTAACTCTACTATCTTAGTATCCAATTCTTTAAGTGACCCGGTATTACTGTTTTTTCTTACACCTGCATATACTTCCAAATCTTTTGCAAGAGCTTCTTTGACAAGAAAAGAACCGATAAAACCATTTGCACCAGTAATTAATATTTTTTCTTTCGACATGTTTTAGATTGGTTTTTTATAAAGTCTATAGGTTTTATATTTTTCACCATTTAAATGTTCAGCGGCAGCTACCATTGCTTCATTACTTTCTAATACCCAAGATGCTTCACCACCAATGATACCTCGTCTGCGTGCTTCCTGTATGTTTTTGGCAAAAAATATAGCTTCAATCCCCATTTTCCTATACTCTTCTAATACGCCTAGCGCTAAAATTCTCACATATTTAGTTTTGTTTTTACCCCAAAGCAGTCTAAAAATACCAAATGGGAATAGTTTACCACGTTTATTTTTAATAAGGACTTCATTAATATTGGGTAGTGTAAGACCAAAACCTATTGCTTCTCCATCTTTTTCGGCTATGTAGGCAAATTTAGGGTCGAGCAACATTTTTAGATCATTTTTGAGATATTCAAATTCTGCATCTGTGAATGGTACAAATCCCCAGTTTTCTTCCCAAGCGTCATTATATATCTTTTGTATTCTTTTAGCTTCGTTGTCTATATCTTTGAGATTTATGTTTCTAATTGATATTCCTTTTGCTTTTAGCCTGTTTTCGACGGCATCTGCAATTCTAAGTGACTTTTCAGAAGCTTTGTCACTGTATATCATAAATGCAAACAAATCCATTTCTTTATGCAAACCATATTTTTCCATGAGCTTACCATAATATGGTTTATTATAAGTCATCATTAGCTTAGGCGAATCGTTAAATCCATCAACTAAAGTACCTGCTGTCTCATTTGTAGTAAAATTTGTAGGTCCCATTAAGAAATCTTGACCATTTTCTTTGGCATAGGCAACAGCTTGATCCAATAGAAGATTACAAACTTCTTGATCTTCAATAAAATCAAAAAATCCAAAGAAACCAACATTGCTTTTATGGTGCCGATTGTAGTTCGTATTGTTAATGGCAGCAATTCTACCTACCGTTTTACCATTCCTTTGAGCTAAGAAATATTTCACCTTGCCATATTTATGAAAAGGGTACTTGTCAGGATTCATCATGTCTTTTTGACCAATAAATATTTCAGGCACATAAATAGGGTCATCCTTATAGAGATCATGTGGAAAATTTATAAATTCTGAGATACCATCTTTGAATGTGACTTCTTTTATTATTGTGCTCATAATTAATGATTTATACTCGATTTGTTAAATTAAAGTTGATGTCAAAATGACATAAATTACGAATCATTATCCAAGATATAAAAATGTCTTAGTTACAATTGTCCCCAAAAGTAAGATTTATTCAAATGAATATTGCCAAATGCGTAATTGTTTTTGACTTTATTCTAAATCTTAAGTTAAATTTGAATGATAGTAAAAAAAAATGCCATAAAAACCACTTCTTAAGAGGTCTTTATGGCAAATATTTTCATAAGTACGATTAAAAATGTTTGACATCTCTTACGTACTCCTATACATTTACATGTCGATAAAATTCACTGACATTTCTGGGTTAACTTCAAACACACCTATTTCATCAGCTATTTGTTTTAATATAGATACTGACTCGTCTATTTGAGCTTTGGTATGTGTTGCCATCAACGAATATCTAATAAGTGATGATGTACTAGGTACTGCAGGAGACACTACAGGATTAACAAATACACCTCTTTCCAGAGCAATTTTTGTCAATTGGAAAGTTTTATAATCATCTCTGATTAATATTGGAATAATAGGCGTGACAGAATGCCCAGTATCAAATCCAGCTTTTTTGAGTGCAGCCATAGCATAATGTGTATTATCCCAAAGTGCTGTTATTCTTTCTGGTTCTTCCTGTATTAAATCTACAGCTGCAATAACACTTGCTGCATTTGCAGGCGCAATACTTGCACTAAATATTAATGACCGAGCATTATGCTTTAGGTAATTGATAGTATCCATATCAGCTGCAATAAATCCACCGATACTTGCAAGTGATTTACTGAAAGTACCCATTATTAGGTCTACTTTGTCGGTAAGACCGAAATGATCAGAAGTACCACTACCATTCTTACCGAGTACACCTAATCCATGAGCATCATCAACCATTATGGTAGCATTATATTTTTCAGCTAATTGGACGATTTCTGGAAGTTTTGCTATATCTCCTTCCATACTGAATACGCCATCTATTGCAATTAGTTTTATTTTATCTAACTCACATCTGCTTAGTGCTTTCTCCAGTGACTCCATATCATTATGGCTATATTTCATGACTTTTGCAAATGAAAGTCTAGCTCCATCTATAATACAAGCATGATCTAAATCGTCCATAATGATATAATCATGTCTTCCTGGAATAGAAGAAATAACGCCCAAATTTACTTGGTAGCCTGTGCTAAATACTAAAGCACCTGGTTTTCCAACATATCTTGCCAATTTTTCTTCTAACTCGAGATGTATATCCAATGTTCCGTTCAAAAATCTAGACCCAGCACAACCTGATCCGTATTTTTCTATAGCCTTGATAGACGCTTCCTTTAGTTTTGGGTGATTAGTTAGACCCAAATAACTATTCGATCCGAACATCAAGACATCCTTACCATCGATCTTTACTACAGTATCTTGTTCAGATTCTATAGTTCTAAAAAAAGGATACAAACCCATAGCTTGAATCTGCTGTGGTAAAGTGTAGCCGGTCATTTTTTGTTTGAAAGGAGACATTCTTATTATACTTTAATATTGGTGTAAATATATATTTTGGACTTTAACGTCTAAATAAAACGCAAATATCAGAAAAATAAATAAGATTAATTATCGAGATGTATTTGTTTTTTCAAAAAATCTATACTTTAAGTTAGTTTTGTCTTTTATTCAGGCATAAAACTTTATACAAAATGTAACAAACTGAATTTATCAACAGCAGTCTTGGGTGGAATAATAAAATTAAAACTACCTTTGCCAGCAGGGTATTCAAAATGAATGTATTATTTTTTGATTTTAAATCCAATTTATTTTGCGTATTCACGATCTTTCAGTTTTGGAAATTATTTAATTTAGGACAAGTATAATATTATTTTAAATGAAACGAATTTTAATCACGGGAGCAGCAGGCTTTATTGGTTCCCATCTATGTGATAGATATGTAAAAGAAGGATATCATGTCATAGGAATGGATAACCTTATCACTGGAAATATAAAAAACATTGAACATCTTTTTCCACTCAAAAACTTTGAGTATTACCACCATGATGTATCTAAATTTGTTCATGTGCCAGGACAATTAGATTATATTTTGCATTTTGCATCACCGGCGAGTCCTATTGATTACTTGAAGATGCCAATTCAAACCTTAAAAGTTGGTTCTTTAGGAACACACAATTTATTAGGTTTGGCCAAGTCAAAAAATGCTCGAATTCTTATTGCATCAACTTCTGAGGTATATGGAGACCCATTGGTGCATCCACAAAAAGAAGATTATTGGGGAAATGTCAATCCAATAGGTCCACGTGGTGTCTATGATGAAGCCAAAAGGTTTCAAGAAGCAATTACCATGGCTTACCACACTTTTCATGGTCTAGAAACGAGAATTGTAAGAATCTTTAACACTTATGGGCCGAGAATGAGAGTGGAAGATGGCAGGGTTTTGCCGGCCTTCTTTTCGCAGGCAATACGCGGAGAAGGATTGACTGTTTTTGGTGAAGGAAACCAAACTAGATCATTCTGTTATGTAGATGACTTGGTAGAAGGTATTTATCGTTTGCTTTTGAGCGATTATTCCGGACCTGTTAATATTGGCAATCCATCAGAGATAACCATCATGCAGTTTGCAGACGAAATATTAAAACTTGTTCAAAACCCTAAGGCACACATTATTTATAATCCATTGCCAGTAGATGATCCTAAACAAAGAAGACCCGACATCACATTGGCACAAAATTTACTAGGTTGGGAACCTAAGGTGCAAAGGGAAGAAGGACTAATAAAAACTTATGCATACTTTAAGGAAGTTGTTACTGTCTAAACAAGTAAAATAAAATCGCTCAGCCAATCTCTTGTAATGAATTTAGCTGAGCGATTCACTTCTTATTACATTCCTTTTTGTTCGTTGAGTATCTTTTCGAAGTCGGCTTGAGCCTGATTTGGCAAACCTATTATAATATTATCTTCTTCATAAGTTCTATTTTTAGTCTGTCTGAAATTATACACATTCACTCCATTTTGCAATAGATCTAAAACCAAAAGGTATCTGTTTGCTTTGCAATCTCCTGCTTTGCAACCAGTTGTATACATGACTTCACCATCTTTTTTAAGCGGCGTCTCTTCATTCCAGTCTTGTTTAAATTCTGCGTAATCTGTACCCATTATTTTTTCAATCCTTGCATCTAAGCTATATTTCGTAAATAAATCGACTTCTTTAGGAAGTTTACCTACATGTTGAGCTATTTCATTTAAATCAATTCTTACTACAGGAGTTTCTGGTTTTTCTCCTTCATAGGTTTCACTTTTTTCGCCTTCAGGACTTGATTCTGTATTGGCATTTTTGCATGAAGCAAACGAAATTAACAATAAAAAGACAAAAGAAAATATTTTCATGATTTAATATATTTTGAAAAGTAAAATAATGCGACGCAAATTTAATTTTTTTTTCAAAGATTTTAACCTTAGTTTCGCACTTAAATTTAAAGTGTTTTAGCAAAGTCGACTTTTAGATTTTAAATTGTATCAAGATAGTGTTTTCATTGATAAAAATGGGGCCTAACTTAATTTATTGACCATTATTCATTTACCATAAAATTTTAAAGCCATGTTACGTAATCTTCTTTGTTTGTTTTTTATAACTTATTCAATATTATCATTTAGTCAAGTTGTCGAGCCCAAAGATCCAAAACATACTGAAGATTGGACAAGAAAACCGTCTGTACTAGCTGGCAAACCACTAAAATGGGATATTCCATCGGATGCCATAGTTTTGCTAGACAATAATGTAGACCAATGGACAAAGTTAGATGGGGCAAAAGTAGAATGGACACTCGATAATGGTGTACTGACTGTAAAACCAGGTGGCGGTGATATCATGACCAAAGCTTCATTTGGGGATTGTCATTTACATCTTGAATGGAGAAGCCCGCTGGTAGTTAAAGGTGAAGGGCAGGGTAGAGGTAATAGTGGTATCTTCATGCAGTCAAGGTACGAAATCCAGATTTTGGACAATTATAATAACGAAACATATTATAACGGTCAGGCTAGTTCAATTTACAAACAAAGACCACCTTTAAATAATGTATGCAGTAAAACAGGTGAGTGGAATACTTACGACATTATATATTCTGCACCTAAATTTGATGCATTCGGTAATAAATTAGCATCTGCTCGTGTTACGGTAATTCATAATGGTGTAGTGACTCAAAATAATGCTGAAATCTTGGGTACGACGGAATATATTGGCTTCCCAAAAAATCCTGTCCACGGTGGAGCACCATTTATTTTGCAAGATCATGGTGATTTAGTCAGTTTTAGAAATATTTGGGTAAGAAGACTTTAATTTAAACTTAATGAATTTATACGATACGATCATTTTTGATCTTGGTGCAGTTCTCATAGATTGGAATCCAAGATATGTGTACAAAAATATGTTTGTTACGGAAGATGCAATGGAGTATTTTCTGTCCGAAATATGTACTTCTCATTGGAATGAACAACAGGATGCTGGCAGACTTTTTGCTGATGCGACAAAGGAGTTGATAGACCAATACCCCCATTATACTAAAGAAATAGAAGCTTATTATGGTAAATGGGTAGAGATGCTTGGCGGTCCAATTCAACCTACCGTAGAGATGTTTGCAAAACTCAAAGCAAGTGGTAAATTTAAAATAGTAGCGTTGACTAATTGGTCGGCAGAATCATTTCCTATTGCACTTGGGATGTATGAATTTTTGCATTGGTTTGATGGAATTTTAGTTTCAGGTAGTGAAAATCTCAAAAAACCTGACCCCGCAATTTTTGAATTACTTCTTGATAGATATTATATTGATAGATCTAAAGCTATATTTATAGATGACAACCCAAATAATTATACTGCGGCAACTAAACTAGGTATAAAGTCGATTCATTTTCAGAATTCTGATCAGTGTAAAGACGAATTGTCCGTTTTATTGGATATGGATTTGTCTTGATGTCGACAAATTTACTTTTCAGAATAAAAAATTATCTTTCTAATACGCTAATTACAAAACTTATATTTTAATAAATTTAGAGATAAAACGTTTTCCATCTTTTTGACAATTATAGAAATAAGTTCCTGCTGTCAATTGTCCAACGTTGATGTTTAATTTATGCTCATTCAATTGGGTATCTTTATTCGTTAATACCGTTCTTCCTAATAAATCAATAATCTGCCAGTTTTCGATATTCCCAATATTGGAAAACTCAATTTGTAAATTTTCGATAACTGGATTAGGAAGTAATTTTATTTGAACAACTTCTTCAAATTTTTTTGTATTGTTTATGATGGATGTTTCCCAGACTTGACTGTTCCATATACAACCATTCGCATCTGACACCAATACTTCATAGCTTCCAGCATCAGAAACAGTAATCATATTGGTATTCTGACCTATACTTTCACCATTTAATTGCCACTCATACACGTATGGTGCTGTACCTCCATTCATTGTAATGGAAATATATCCTGGATTAGCATCAATAATTTCAAGCGATAACGAGTCTACTATCAAATTTAATGGTGCAGGACTCAAAACTTCAAAGGTATCTTGTGCAATACAATTATTATCATCCGTAACTTCTACCGTATAAATTCCCGCTAATAGGTTGGTGAGTTTTGCACTACCTTCGTTTCCTAACCACTTTATGTCGTAACTTCCAGTTCCTCCTTTTATGAATACAGATATTTCACCAAGTGAGTCACCAGGACAAGGATTATTCGTGATGTTTTCAGTAATGATGATTTGTTCTGGTTGCGACAATTGGAAAGTTTGGGAAGATGTACAATTATTACTGTCAGTGATGGTAATAATGTAGTTGCCACCAGAAACATTATTTATCAATGATGTAGTATTCCCATTGGACCATTGATATTGATAAGGACTTATCCCTCCGATTACAGTAAGATTAATACTACCTGTTTCGTCTCCGAAACATAAAGGCTGTGTAAAGCTAGGGTTGGTCAATATCTCAGCGGGTTGATTAATGACAACTTGTTGTATAAGTTCACACGCTGAACCATCAGAAATAGTTACTTGATAGCTTCCTGCAGCCAATGATGTGACTTCACTACCTATTACGCCATGCGACCATCGGATCTCATATGGCTCAAGTCCACCTTCTATTTCAAAAGATGCCATACCGTTATTTTGACCATAGCAAGTTGCATTGGTCTGTTCCAAAGTAGCCGCGATGGTACAACCAAAATCATTACAAGATTGCGTATTGATTACTTTGGTGACTATACAACCATCATCATCTTTGCCTTCAATTACATATCTTTGACCACCGAGTACCGGCTGATCCATGCCAATACCATCAAAAGTTATATGTACTAGTGTGTCTAAATTAATGGGTGTCAATAATACGGCACCTTTACTGATACACTCTTGATTTACATCAAATGTAATCGGTTTCCACATAGGATCTTGATCCAAAATTTCGATACATATATTGCCTGTCTGAGCACCTGACTGAATAATTTTAGATCCGACTTGGATATAGTATGTTTTGCCTGATTCTACATTGTCCAAATGTATGAAACCATTACAAAAGTGTGGATTTTTATTACAATAAATAGAAGATAAGTCATTACAAGTTCCTTCATAAACAGAAAGTATGTGCTCAAAATCTACGTTTGCCCTGATGAACACATTATTTGAACTTGGCGCTATAAAAGAAAACCACACATCAGACATAACCGTGTAGTCGCAAGATGGTCGCACACCTGAGTAACTAGCACCTGTATTTATGGAAGCGGTACATTGACTGTTGTGTATAATAGGAAGTGAAGCCACACAATCATCATTTGCGATAATAGGCGATTGCTGCTCAATAATCTGACCACAAACATTTCCTTCGAGAATGGAGAAATATCCACTGACTTGGAAATAGTAATTTTGACCAATCTCAACTTCTTTGATCGATATTTTTTGTCCAGAATATTCTGATGCTACTTCTACCAATTGATCGCAACTTCCTTTATACACCCCCAAGGCATCTGCAAAATCTGCATTACTTTTAAATTCGAAAGCATTCGTATCTTGTGGTGTGAATGCATACCAGATATCCGCTCTTGACCTTATGTTTTTGGTCGGAATAGGGCCATCGAAGTCAGCAAGTTTATTTTGAGCATTCACACAAGGTTGATTTTTTAAAATCGGCATGGCTTCCAAACATAAGTCGTTGTCGGGTTGAGCTATTATAGCAGGATTGGATACCAAAGAAATACATCCATTTCCTTTTTCTAATCCAAATTCTGCAGCTTTACCAGACAAGCGTATGATATAATCTTTTTCTGCATCTGCTTTAAGAATAATTTCTTCTCCTTCAAAACCATATTCATCTCTATTTACACTTTTTATTTTCGATGGTTGCGCACAACTACCTTCGAATATTTCAATTTGATCATTAAAACTACTTTGGGTTAAGATTTTGAAATCTGCATTAGATGAAGACTTCCATGTATAATATAAATAACCAATGGCAGGGTCAGAATTTGTAGGATCTAGATCATCCGTATTTAATGCATTTGTATTATCAAAAACGAGACAATCACCATCCATAACTAATGGTGTAGCTTTATTACATCTATCATTGATACTACCTTTTCCAGTTACTTTTACATTGTCAAAACCTACCCACCAAGCCCAACCTCCATCATTGTGCTCCCATATTAATCTTATCTGCTCTCCTCTGAATGGAGATAAATCTATGGAATCCTGTTGTGATTTGTCCACTTCAGGACCACCAAAATCTGATGTGTAGATTTTGACAGGAATCCATTCTTTGCCATTATCCACATATAATTGTAAGTATTCATTGGCTTCATAAGTCCTATATATTAGGTCATAAGTCAACTTGTAATTAGAAAACTCTGTTGCATTAAATGTAGGACCATAAATTCTGATTTTAGATAATGGAGCGGTTTCACCCAAGATGTCATCGTTAAAATAGACAAAACAACTGCCATCTATCGTTCTCCCATCGTTAAATATGCCAAAATTCCAATCATCTACGCCATTTAGTATTTCAGTGGTCCACCCTTCTGGCAATTTACAATCATTAAAGTTTTCGCCCAAAACGATTTGACCATCTTTACTTCCTGTGACACTTATATTGTCAATGCCTGCCCACCATCCCCAAGCATTAGCATCGTCATATTCTATAATGATTCTCATACTGTCTGATGCAATAAAACTAAGGTCAGCAGAAATATCCACATAATCAGTAAATTTATCTCCTGAGTAGTTTCTATTTTTAAATTCCCTGATAAGATATTCTTTTTTGCCATTATCAATCCAAATGCGCAAATATTCTTGTTTGTCTCTCCTGAAATGTACCTGAGCTTTAAAGTCTATATCAGAAAAATCACGGCCATCAAAATATGCTGAAGTAAACTTAATATTAAATGAATCTGTTTTGTCTCCGGTAAGATCGTCATCTATAACCAACATGCACGAACCATTGATAGAAAGCGTATCTGCTTTTGGATTTTCTGGTATACCTACAGACCAAGCTGCGTTTTGATTTCCATCTATTTTTACTGTCCACTGATCAGACAATGCACATTGATTAAAGTCTTCAAAAAATAGTATTTGCTGACCATATAATGAATGTACAGTTAGGGAAAATGTCAAATAAAAAAGAATATTCTTACACATAACAGCGATTTTTTGTTCGGCATCGTAAAAATATATAAGTTTTTTCTATTTTGTTAAAAAATGTAATAAATTGCGTGAAATTTTCTGATATAGCAATAAATATGGCAGGCATTCAACCCTTTCAACCAACATCTGACAAACCTTGGAACAAACAACGAGTCATCCATCTATATAGGAGATTGGGATTTGGTCCTACTCCGACTCAAATAACAAACGCTTTGGCAGCTAATCCACAGGTGTTGATAGGCAGTCTTTTGGATGGTATAAAATCTAGGGCTTTGCCTACAGGGCCATCTTGGTCAAATTTTACAGCAGCGGATTATGAGAATACCGATAATCTGAAATTTGAACATAGGGAAGAACATTATTATCGTTATTTGACAGATATGATAGATGATGGTTTGCGTAGTAAAATTGTGCTTTTCTGGCATAATCACTTCGTAACTGAACTTAATGTCTACGATTGTAATAAATACCTTTGGAATTATTATTGGTTGTTGAATCAATATTGTTTAGGAAATTTTAAAACATTTGTGGAAGCTATAGGAAAGTCACCCGCTATGCTTAGTTACCTAAATGGTAATTTAAATGCTGTCGGTAATCCTAATGAAAACTACGCTCGTGAGTTGATGGAATTATTCACCATGGGAGAAAATAATGGTTATACACAGTTTGATGTAGTAGAAGTAGCTCGTGCTTTGACAGGATGGCGATGTAATATGTATGAATGTAATGATGTGACTTTTGTCAATAGTCGTTTTGATAATAATAATAAAACCATCTTTGGCAAAACTGGAAAATGGGGTTACAACGAAGTGCATAATTTGATCTTTACAGAAAGAAAGGTTCAGGTAGCTCGATATATTTGTGGAAAGTTGTACGCTCATTTTATACATAAAGTCCCTGATCAAGAATTTGTGAATGCATTGGCGGACCTATTTATAGCTAGCAATTGGGAGTTATTACCAGTATTTAAGGCATTATTCAGAAGCGACCATTTTTATAATGAAGAATTTGTGGGTGCCATCATAAAGAGTCCAATAGAATGTTTTGTGGATTTAGTCAGATTGAGTGGGTTTAATTCGCAGGCAGTTACCAGTAGATTTGGAACAATGTGGTATGGATCAGAAAATCTCGGTATGAATATTTTTAACCCAATAAATGTAGCTGGTTGGCCTGGTCATCATGAATGGATTAATGAAAATACATTGACTCAGAGATGGAGTTATTCTAGAGAACTTATTAATACCATGGCAAATGAAACCAATCGCGAGACCTTAAGAACACTAGCCAAAAATTTAGTAGGTACAACGATAAATGATCCTGACCTTATCACGCGAGAGTTGACGTATCATTATCTTGGAAGAGCTTTGGATGATGATCTTCATGCAGCAGCCGTTTTATATTTCAAAGGTGATATTCCTGAGAATTATTTTGAAGACCAATCTTGGAATCTTGATTGGAATGAAGCGCCTTTCCAAATTGCTAATTTATTAGGATTTTTAGTCAAACTTCCTGAATTTCAATTGTCTTAAAAAACCGAAACGACCATGTGTAAAGATCAAAATAAAATCAAAGTAGGCAAATCAATTGACAATACTGAAGAACATCAGATAGATCATTCTAAATGGAAAAGACGTGATTTCTTACAAACTGCAGGTTTATTTACCGCGGGTATGGCAGCATCACTTCATGGTGTACCGCTTTATGCTTTAGGTACATCCAACCTGCTAGCACCACTCAATAATCTAGAAACGGATAGGACTTTAGTCCTCATTCAACTCAGAGGCGGCAACGATGGTCTAAATATGGTTGTCGATAGGTTTAATAGTGAGTATTATAATATTAGACCCAATATTGCCATTACAGAATCCAACCTTTGGGCATTAAATGACAAAAATGGGATGCCCAATAGTATGAACAGTCTTCGCCCGATGTGGGAAGAAGATAAGATGAAAGTGATACATAATGTCGGCTATCCTGAACCAAATTATTCTCATTTTAGATCATCTGATATATGGGCGACAGCATCTGACACAGAAGAATATTTAAACACAGGATGGATCGGTAGATATATTGATCAAGATATGCCAGCTTTCCTAGATGCTCAGCCTACTATTCCGCCGGCACTTCAGATCGGTGTTCAAACAGATCTCATTTTCCAAGGCCCAAGAGTTAACTTAGCTTTGGCAGTGAGCAGTCCGCAAGAATTTTATAAACTAGCAGTTTCTGGACAATTGTATGATCTTTCTACTTTGACAAATGCACCTAGAGACCAAGAGTTGTTTTATGTAAGACAAGTGGCCAATAGCGCATTTAGATACAGTCAGTCCATAAGTAATGCTTACAATAAAGGTAGAAATGAAGTCAATTATCCCAACTCAAATTTGGCACAGCAATTAGCAATTGTTTCAAGGCTGATTAAAGGTCGATTGGGCACCAAGGTTTATATGGTTTATATCGATGGTTTCGATACTCATGCGGATCAATATGACAATCACCTTAATTTATTGAATAGAATCTCTACAGCAGTGAGCGCGTTTTATCAAGATCTCGAAGCTCAAAACATGGGGGACAAAGTTCTTGGAATGACGTTTTCTGAGTTTGGTAGAACTATTTATGAGAATGGGTCGGCAGGAACTGATCATGGTACTGGCGCGCCTGTACTAATGTTTGCCAAAGGTATAGGAAAAGGCATCGTAGGTACACCACCAGATCTTTTGAATACCGATATTTATGGTGATCCTGCTTATGGTACGGACTTTAGAGATATTTATGCTTCTGTGCTTCAGAACTGGTTTGGAATGCCAAAAGACGTTTCAGATTTTGTGATTGGGAAAGATAGGTTGCCAATAGATGGACTTGTGCCTACAAAAAATCCGCCGATAGGATCAGAAGAATTTGGCGCTTTATTGGGACATAAAATTTCTGACAAAAATCCGGATGTATTACAAATTCACTTTTCTCTATTACAAGAAGGTCCAGTAATTATAGAAGTCCTTGATAAAAGTGGTCAAGTATTGAGACCACTTATAAACGAATTCCGAAATAAAGGATCACACACCTTAGAGATTAATACCAAAAATTATGTTTTAAGACCTGGTGAATACCAGTACAGAATGAAAGTAGGTGGTAAAATATACCAACGACCACTTTTAATCAATTAATGGCTTTAGCAAAGAACATTTTAAGGAATTAAAATTGAGTTCACTCCGAAAAGTCCTATGTTCAAATAAATGAAAATTTATGTTTTCTTTTGCTTTGATAATCAATCGTTTCCCTTTAGAGGTAGGATGAAAAACGGTTGATTATCAACCAATTTGTATTTTCGGGGTAGACTCAAAATTGTAATCTATTAACGGATTTACATTGATGCTTCTTTTTTCATTTGGTCAGCAACTTCTTTTCCCAGATAGTTTTCAATCAAGAAATGTCCAAGATAGATGAGTGGTGTAAGCAAAATAGCCATTCCAAATTTGTAGAAATAATTAACTGTTCCAATAGCTAGTATTCTTGTTAAATCCCAATCTGCACCAATCCAAAAAGCTACTAGTAGTACCACATAACTATCTACTAATTGAGATATCAGTGTACTTCCTGTGGCACGTAACCAGACTTTTTCTTCTCCGGTGTAAGATTTTATTTTATGAAAAACGGCTACGTCTAGGATTTGCCCTATCAAAAATGCAATCATTGACCCAACAATAATCCACAATCCTTGTCCCATAACTTTGTTAAAGGCCAAATTCATATCACTAATATTTGTAGATGGATCAGAAGTAATCCCACTTTCAAACTGCCACCAGTCATTTGCTGGAAGTCCGATGGAACCATACACCATAAAAAAAGCATAAAAAACTATTCCAACGGCTAAGTATGAAAGCAATTTTACAGCTTTTACGCCATAATATTCATTGATAATATCTGTCATTATAAATACCACTGGCCACAATATGGCACCAGCAGTAAGATTGAGACCAAGACCTTCTACACCAAAAAGACTTATATTTAAGGGTTCAGCACCAAATAGTTTTTCTAGAGAGAATATTTTTAATCCTACAAATTCTGCAACGATCGTATTTGCAATAAAAAATCCTGCTAACACCACAAAAAGCAAAAATGCCTTGTTTTTCACAATAGATTGAATGGCCATGTATTCTGTTTTGAATATTTATAAAAATTAAAACTAAAATAAAGACCACTTGTTGACGATACTTTTATTTTTAATAATATTTTCTGCTTTTTTATGAATTAATGAATACAAGGATATTTAATGTAACTGATATCGTAATAGATCAACTTTGATTCATTTTGTAGTAATTTTTTATTTTCAAAATATTTTTTCAAAAAAAATGTGACTTATGAAATTTTAAACGTCACAACGGGTGATAAAACAATTTCATTCGATATTTAATGTCGAATAACTAAATTTTTAAAAACAAAACACCAAAAAAATGAGCAAATTTGATGAAAAAGTAGCTTTGTATCAAGAAGAATTTACAAAGTTAAAAGTCAGTGTTGACGAAGTGTTATTGAGAGCAGTAACTAAAGGTTGTGGTCCTGTAATTTATTTACCAGATGCTTCCAAAGTTTCTTCTTCAGATAAAGCTGAATTAGACAGAGTGAAAGAAAATTTCCTAATGAAAAAATTAGGGCTTCCTGACAATGCTGCTTTAGATGCAGGCATAAAAGCTGTTATTGATATTCTTGGCAGCTCAAATAGTAACAAATACAGAGCTATGTTTTATTACTTATTGGTAAAACATTTCAAAAAAGAATCTATCTATACTGCTTAATTCAGAAGGATATAATAGAGAAAAGGCCCGATTGTGAAATTGGGCTTTTTTTTTCTTAAAATACTTTTAAATTTATAACAAGATTCTTAGGAGATCAATTTGTAAAAATAAAATAACTAGAGATCAATAGCATATTCAATCTTCAAATGTATCAATCTACTATTGGATATGATTCTCACTTGATGTGACATTTTTTTGTTGATCATCTTGCTTTGGCATAGCTGCAATATATAAAGATTGACTAGGATAGGCAAAAGATAAACTATTTGATTTTACCTTTTCCATAATCGTAAATATAAGTTCTTGTCTGTATACTAATTCATCTTTGAAAGTAGGCGCATCAATGTAAGCACGGACAAAAACGTCTATAGATGATGCAGACAAATAACGCAAATACACAAAGTGATTCTCTTCTTGAATGTGGGTATATTGATTGAAAAAACCTTTTAAATCTTCTATGAAAGCACTAATATTTTTAGGATCTGAGTCATAAGTGAATCCTAAATTTGTTTCAAATAATCTAAACTTCCTAATGCCATAATTGATCATGGTTGCATTCGTAAGATTACCATTGGGAACTGTTATCAGTGAATTATCTACTTTTCTAATTCTCGAAGATCTGAAACCCACTTCTTCCACGGTACCTTCAAAATCCATAGCCATAATATAATCTCCTATATGGAATGGTCTATCAAAAAAGATCATCACAGAGCCAATTAGATTCTTTACCGTGTCTTGAGCTGCAAGTGCCAATGCTAATCCACCTATAGAAAGTCCAGCAATAAGCGCAGTAATATTAACATCCAATAAATATAGCATTCTGAATATACCCATGATTATTACAGCTACTTTGGCTCCTTTTACGGCTATGGGCATAAGTTGATCATCTATTTTTGACGCCGTTGCAGCTGTAAGTTTTCGTAAATAGACGCCTACAATGTCTGTGATTTTGAGTACTGTCAACATTGCCACAAAAGTAAATACGATATTTATAAGTTGAAAAATTGGTCTTGATATGTTAATGTTAAAAACTAGAATGGGTAAAAAATATCTTATTAAACCTATGAAAAATATAATTCCAAAATATCTAGCCAATCTATGTAGCTTCGGTAAGTGTCTGTCTTCAATATGAAGTCTGTCCCAGATAGAAATTTGCATCAATTTGTCAATGCCCTTTTCAAATATTTTAAAAAATAAAAAACTAACTAATAAAATAATAATAAGACCTAAGAATTTCCAAATTTCAATGCTTAAAATGTGTTTTTTGAGCGCATCAGGAATGTTGTTAATAATGCCGTGCGACCAAGCAGGAAATGTTTTCTTAAATAAAACAGGTATCTCAGTACTCGTTCGTTTAGAGTAAAACCAATTATTATTATATTTCTCTACAGTTAAGGTTGGAAGTTCTCGGGTGACCACGTATGTTTGATTGCCTGATAAACTGTCTCGATATTCGGGATCATTTGGGATACTTGAGACGACTATCAGAATTCCTTTTGCATCAAGGATTTGTTTTAGGTTTTCTGCAAGGTCTATCCTTTGCTCCAATGGGATATCTGGATGAAAAGACATAGCAGCAAGGCTGGAATTTTTATGTTCAACTTCTAAGTTTTTGAGATGATTATAAACGACATCATGAGGATTAGTTGCAAGTTGCGCATTAAGAATATTAGTAATTAAAATAAGGAAGAACAGTGAAAATAACCTCATAAAAAAATATTTCATGTACCTAGAAATTGAAAATACAGTATAAAAATCAATAATCTGAAAATAGACAAAACTTGTTTTTTTGTCACACATCGCCATTAAGGTAACTAGTTTTTTGGTAGATTTGTTTTAAAAGATTTATTTCTGTCCTTAAGTCAAAATGATAGCATAAAACAATTAGGAAAAGTTAGATTTGCTAATTTATCGCAGTCCTATAAAAAATAAAAGATGAATGGAATCCCAATGGTTTTCCACTCATCTTTTTAATAAATTACTTTGCAAAGTTTTATTTAAAGCAATTATTTGTTTTTAATCTTCAGATTGAGCTTGTGCTTCACCTTGTTTGTCTTCTCTTTCAGCATCATTTCTAGGTACAATATGTCTACTAGTCATATTATGGAAAACAAGTTGTTTTTTTATACTTGTTGCAGCGTCAATAATGTCTTGTGCATCGTCTGCCTCTAAGTCTAATTCAATCATTTTATTTCCAATTTCTATCGCTCTATCGTGTCTATCTAAATAAATAAAGATAACACCAAGATTAAAGAGAGTCGCAGCCCGAAGTCTTTTTTCGTGCTTATCATCTTTCGTATATTTGCTTACAACATCATCAAAATATTTAATAATTGGAATTAGATTTTGCTCAACTTCTTCTACAGGTTTATTATATCTCATTTTTCCAAAAATAGTCTTTAATGCACTAGTAGCATTAGAATACATGGTGTACTCAGGATGTTTTTCTGAATCAAGTTCTTTAAATTTAACCCAATGTTGATATGGTTCATACCCGTAATAATTTCTTAACTTATAATTTACTTGGTTTATTACGTACTGTTTATATTGGTTTTTGTGATTGGAAAATTCTGTATAATTATTAGATTCCCACTCACTTGATGCACTATAACGAGATGTTAATTTATTTGTCGAATAACTGTAAGATTGCGTAACCCAGTCAGTATAGGCTAGCTCTTTTTTTGATTGTGCATCTAAAGATACTTCTTCTACCTCTTTTGTATCCACATTAGCTAAAAAAGGATTACTTTCTTTTTTTTCTTGTGCTTCTTTGTCTTTTTTTGCCTGTTTTTCCAGTTCTTTTTTACTCAATTGCCTTGGCATCTCATTTTTCACACCTAGAATTTTTAAAGTCCCTGAGCCTGAATTGGTAGAAGTTGCAGTATAATAAGTTGTTGAACTTAATACTTTTCCGTTTTTATCTTTTTTCTCTTCTACAGATGAGTTTATGTTGACACCTCCTTTTGACATAGGCTGTAATTGCACCACTACTTCAATGGTAGGGTCTGTTTTCACCATCTCCCAACCAGGTATGTATATTGCCCCTTCAATGTCAGACCTATTCCAATCTCCAGTAACCTTTACATTGAAGGTTCTATTTTCAATAGGTATATAATTAGTAGGAAGCTTCGTGTTACTGATATAAATTCTAAAATTATCAATATCCACTTTTTGAGCAGAAATACTAGAAGAGATCATGATTGTAATCATAATAGTAAAAAAAATGTTTTTCATTTTAATTGGATTAAGTTTTAATTATTAAAGATGCAAATATATTGAATTCTATTTATTCTACATCTTTTAAAAATAAATTTATTATTAATTTTTAGTTCTACAACAATCAGAGATTTCGTGAAAATTTTATCTTATTTAAATTTTTTATTCAAAATGAGATGTATCACCAAATTTTTCACTAAAATTATTTTGTCTTTTAAAGATTTTATCTAACTTTGTGTTGCATTGAAGATAAATCAATTTAAAACTCACCAATTCTTCGTTTATTTACACTGCAAGTTCCCGTTTTTATACACTTGTATTTTGTTACTTCTATCATCTTTAGTTTTTGTCTTTGGACAAATTCTTAAAGGTGTGTTATTATATTTTATTGCTTTTGAATGAATTGAATTTTATGAAATATTGTTTTTTTTGTTTACTTTTTTTATCATGGATGCCCTATGGTATAACACAAGAAAGGTTAAGGTCTTCTGAAATAAAGACTATAAAAGAGACTGAAGAGAAAAAATCTGGTCGTAATGATTGTCTCACAACAGCTACATTTTCTGTTACAGAAAGGAGCAGTAGTCGTTCTCTTGAAGATCCTTTTTTTGATCAAGGTGAAGAAGTGAGAATATGTATAGATTATTTGGCGGACTTTAGTAATCCTGCCACTGCTTGGATACATGGATTGATTCCTGATTTTGGAGCAGGGTGGGACATCAATGAATTTCAGCCTGATAGTGCGACCATCAGCCCAATGCCAAACCGTGGCAAATGGCATGACTTCAGTGATATTTTTTGTTATCCATCAACAAGTCCAAATTATACACTTAACGGGATTTGTACTTATTTAGACACCATCACAGGTAGATTGACTTTATGCAATACTTCTTGCGAATTTTGTCCATGCAGTGGTCCACTTCCTAGAAATACAAGATTACCTTCAGGTTGGTTTTGGTCATATGATGGACTTCAAGGTTGTTCTAATACTTGTAAACCAAACACTAGGTTTGGAATGGGAAATGGTGTTGCTAATATTTCTATATGTTTTGACATGAAAGTGAGAACATTTCTCACAATTGAAGAATTAAGCAATAATTCAGACTTACATATTAATTTTCAAATCACTTCTGATGATCAAACGGGCTGTTGGATTCCTACACTTCGACAACCAATCAAATCTAAACAGTTTGGGCCTAACTGGTCTATAGCTTGTAGGCCTTCTTCATCAATAATTGATATCAAGGACACAACAATCTGTAATGAAACTAGCCCACAACTATTAATTTTTAATGAAAATCCATTAGACTCCACTGCAATTATTGTTAAGACTGTTTTAAACAATAAGGTGCTTGGAAATCGTGACCATTATTTCCACAATGGAAATGGTGTAATTAATGACACATTGGTCAATACAACTGATTCTATACAAGAAGTTATATATACAATAGCATCATTTTCTGATAACGATTGGTGTCCAATCATTCAGGATACTTTTAAGGTGATCATTTACCCAGATATAACTTTTTTGGTAGACGAAATAGTTTATATTAATCATCCTATAGAACTTACAAGTAATTTTGATGGCAATTGGATAATCAGTGATCCTTCTATAGCTAATGTAAACAATGGTTTGCTTACTGGACTAAACGAAGGTATTATTGAGATTTCGCTTGTTGAACCAATTTCTAAATGTACATCAGATGTAAAAACAGTCACTATTTTGCCGCCAACTTATTTATTAAAAGTCTTTACGTTTACTGACAATGATGGCAATGGGATTTATAACCCAATAAATGATAATGAATTGCCTAATACTAGTGTTTATTTACCAAGAAATAATAGTTACCATTATACCAATGCATTAGGTAATGCAGAAATTGTGTTGGACACAGGTTTGTTTGAAATAATTTATGAGCAGACTACGGGCGATTGGATAGATGATCAAATTGTTTCTTACATAAACATTGAGGAACTATGTCATATGGATACCGTTGGTTTTATTCCACAGGTGCCTAGGTTGACTGGAATAACAACCATTCCTACAGCGTGGCTAAGATGTTCAAGTACCATTAATTTATACAATAGTGTGCGAAATACATCTTCTGGAAATATGGATGCAAAATTAGTTGTATTGCTTGACAATCTTACAAATGCTAGTAATGCCACGCCTATACCAGTTGTTCAAGAATCAAATAGATTTGAATGGGTGATCAATGGTCTTAAGCCAAGTCACTATTTTAATGCTCATATTTTTGTGAATATTCCTGACGATATGTCCGATATGGATTCCTTACATTTTTATTCTTATTTAATATCAAATGAAGGAGATACATTATCTAGTGATAATTTTTCAGAGGTCATCAAATGTAGCTATAATCCGAATGATAAAGGCAGTTGGCCAGATAGAAAAGGTGAAGATAATTATACACTGAGGTCCGAGAGAATAGACTACACCATTAGATTTCAGAATAATGGAAATGATACAGCTTTCTACGTGAAAATAGTTGATGTACTCGATTCATCTCTCGATAAAAAAAGTTTGATTGTTAATGGTTCAAGCCATGATGTCAATACTTACATATTAGGTGACACTTTGTTTTTTGAGTTTAATGAAATCATCTTACCTGACACAGCTTCTAATTTTCTAGAAAGTCATGGGTTTGTTTCTTTTTCTTTTGCTAGTTTATCTGATGTAGCTCAAGGTACTGTTATATTAAATAAAGGAGATATCATTTTTGATCAAAATCCACCAATTATTACCAATCAAGTTAGAAATACCATCGTCGATGAACTACCTTGTCCGCTAGAAGCTATCTGGCTCCAAGACCAAACCATCCAAGTAAATGCTGATGGTACGGTCTATGAATGGTATGATTGTGGTACCAATGCCTTAATAGCGACCACGTCTGTGCCTTCTTTTGTACCAGCACTGACAGGAAGCTATTATGCTGTGATTACAGGAGATTTCTGTAAGACGGTCACGGAATGTGTAACTTATATAATCTCATCAACGGCCGAAGTGAAAAAATCATCCGTGATTATTTTCCCAAATCCGAACAATGGGATTTTTACAGTGAGCGCTAGTCAAAATTTGGATAAAATTATGGTTGTTGACATTGCAGGGGGAAATGTATATTTTGATAAATCCTTTACGTCAAATACAACCAATCACCAAATAGATATTACACATCTCTCTCCAGGTTTTTTCTTAGTCAAAGTTTGGATGGGTGGTGAAATTTATATTGCAAAAATTGTATTAAAATAGTAAGACTTTATTACCTTTTTATAAACTCCAAAATATTAAAAAATGAAATTAAGACATCTACTTCTGTTATGTTTAAGTGTGCTTCAGGCTTTTATATTAAAAGCTCAATGTCCTCCACCTGATAATGACCATTATTCTGATGCTTTTTTGCTAACGATAAATAATAATGGAATCGTAGCGACTACTTGTTGTGCATCAGGGTATAATGATGATAATGCATCAGACCTTCCTAATACCGAATGTGGATCTGAATTTCAACATAATAGTGTTTGGTTTAGGTATGTGACTGGTCAAGAAGATTGGATTGCTGCCAATATGTTTGTTTTAGGTGGAAATGAATTTGATGAAAATATGTCTTTGGAGATTTATTCGGGAACAAACACAACACCTTCATCAAATTTGTTTAACTCGGGTTCTTACAATTGTGGGGACAATTATAGACCACTCAACTTAGGTTGCTATTCGCCAGGAGAAACTATTTGGTTTAAAGTTTCCAATAAAGACGGCTTTTGTAATAATTTTAGTATTTCATTGACTCCTTCTTATCAAGGCAATTGTGCAGCAGATGATGATTGTGTGGATGTATCTAGTATTATTACATTTGCTCCTGTTGATATAAACTGTGGACCTGCATCTACAACTGAGGTTGCAGGCTGCTTAGCTTTTGGATGTCCAGAAACGATTATAAATACTTGTGGTGCCGATGTAAATCCTACTATTTGGTTTGAAGTCGAAGTGGATACCTACGCAACACAGCTTTTCACTTATATAACAACAAATGGAAGTTGGAAACCGAATTTAGCAATTTATAAAGGAACATGCGATAATTTGACGGTGGTTGATAGTGGTCCACCTTGGTTTCCTACGCCATGCGCGAATTCTGACTCAAATGGTGGTCATGGAATTGCAGTTGAGAAAGGGATTACTAGATATTACATTGCAGTAAGTGGTGAAGGAATAATTGATGATCCTTATTTCAATTTAAGTATAAATCAAGCTTCAGGTTGTGTTCGATGCATTGGAGATGATGCTCAATCACCAACAGTAACAGAATTTAGTATATCTCAACGAAGCTCAAATCGATCTCTAGACGATCCCCTTTTTGAAATAGGGGAGTCAGTTACTATTTGTCTTGATTTTGAATATGATGCATCTGAATCAGGATCAGACGGACTTCACGGCATCATCCCTGATTTCGGTTTAGGATGGGATTTGGATGCTTTTGATCCAATGGCGGTGACGCTTACACCCGATTCTGTGACTTGGCACGCTCCAACCGACTCTCTGTGTGCTGCTTATGCTACTGAACAATTGCCAATTTTGTGTACTTACTTTGATTCTTTATCCCAAACACTAAAGATTTGTAACACCTTCACAGATAATTGCCCTTGTTCTGCACCTATAAAACGTGGAGCTATCTTGCCAGGAGGTTGGTTTTGGAATAGAGATGTAAATCCAGATGACATGGAAAGTTGTTTGCCGTCAAAACATTATGGATTGAGTTCAGTCGTTGCAGACATACATTTTTGTTTTAATATGAAAGTCAAAGAATCCTTCCCAGTAGATAATTTTGAAGCTTATTCAGATTTGCATGTTAACTTTCAGACCACTTCTGCTGGTGTCACAGGTTGCTGGAACGATCCTGTTGCTGAATGTAAAATCGACTTTGCACAGAAAGGACCAAAATGGAAAATTATTTGTGAAGATACCAATACTCCCAATGTGATGGGTGATGTCAATAGTGAAGTTTGCTCCAATACTGCCATGAATTTGGAGTTGTTTGTTGATTTGCCAGATTCTTTTAATATAGATGCAGTAGCTATTCCTAATCCATTGATTTCAGGAACTAAAAGTCATTATTTTATCAATAACCAAGGAATCATTGATGATACATTGGTGAATTTATCCAATGTTGTCCAAGTACAAAAATATGTAGCGACATCGGTTGTAAACAAAGTAGATTGTAAGTTTTATCGAGACACGTTTAATGTGACAGTTTATCCAAAACTAAATGTGCCCTTGCCTTTTTCTTTCTGTGTAGATCAAACATTTAATAATACGAACCCAAATGCTACCAACTGGATCAGCAGTGATCCGACTATTGCGATTGTGACGTCTGCTGGTCGAATCACGGCGATACAACCAGGTATTGTAACTTTTAGTTATAATTTTGCAGGTACTTCTTGTTTGAACACAACTGATGAGAAAAATGTATTCGCAAATCCAATCGCAAAAATAGTAGGCGACACATCTTCTTGTTCAGGTGGATCTGCATTGCTGACAGCAACTGGTGGTGTTGCTTATGTGTGGACTAATACCGAAACAACTCCACAAGTAAGAATCAATGTACCAACTCAAGCAGGTGTGACGGTCACTGATGCAAATGGATGTACAGCTGCAACTACTCAAATCATTACTGAAGTAGAACTTCCTGTTGTATCTATTACGGGTAGTGATGAAATTTGTACAGGATATACCACCATGTTATCGCCAAGTTCAGGCGGTACTTGGTCAGGAAGTAATCCATCTGTTGGTTCAGTATCTAATGCTGGGCTTGTGACTGGAATAAACCCTGGCACTGTTAATTTCGTCTTTACAAGTACATCTACAGGTTGTACATCTTTAGCCACAGAAAAAATTACGGTGCGTGATAGAATACCAGCATTTTTCACAGGGCCTTCTGAGATATGTATCGGTGAAACTACCACAGTTATACCTACTACAGGAGGTTTTTGGTCAAGCTCAAACCCTTCAGTTGCTACAATCACCAATTCAGGACTTGTTACAGGATTAAGCGTAGGAACATCCACATTAATACAACAAGGACAAAACTGTGCAACAAAACCTATTACAGTTACAGTTAAAAATACGGATTGCGATCCTGCGGCTATTAGAAGTGATCTTTATATATTTAGCTTTGTAGACAATAATGGAAACGGGATGTATGATGCAAATGAAGATAGCAGATTACCAAATTGTAATGTCTCTGTCACTGGTGAGAATTTTAATGGCATAACAAATAGCTTGGGAAATCTTGTCGTAAGACTTGATACTGGAGCCTATGAACTGAGATATCAGATGCCATTTGGCCAATGGTTAAACGCTCCTGTCATTAAAAATATCCAATTAAATCAAGCTGTGGAAATTGATACTGTAGGTTTAATACCTGATACATCCATTATAATGGGTAAGGCGATAATAAACCCGACTTGGCTAAGATGCAATTTGACAACACGATTACACGCATATATAAAGAATACGGGTAGTGCCAAAAGCTCAGGTAGATTTGTGGTTGTGATTGATGACAAAACAAGTTCAAATTTTGCTTCGCCAATGCCTAACATCCAGGGGAACAATAGATTTGAGTGGTCTTTCCAAGATTTAAATCCAGGGGAACAATTTAAAACCTTTATGGAAGTAGATATTCCTGGTCCTTCTTTTGAATTTGATACATTGACTTTCTTAGGTTATTTGATATCATTAAAAGGAGATACAATTTCGCAATTCAAATATACAGACATCATCAGATGTAGCTATGACCCGAATGACAAACGTAGTTGGCCGGATAGGATAGGGGAAGATAACTATACCCTAAGATCTGAAAGAATAGATTATACCATCAGGTTCCAAAACAATGGAAATGACACTGCATTTTATGTCAAAATCATAGATGTACTTGACCCAGGTCTTGATAAAAAAAGTCTAATCTTAAATGCATCTAGTCACGAAGTCGACACCTACATTTCGGGAGATACCTTAATCTTTGAACATAATGATATTATTTTACCTGATACTGCTTCCAATTTAATAGAAAGTCAAGGATTTGTGTCATTTTCATTTTCTAGTTTACCCGATATTGAACAAGGTTCCGTCATATTAAATATAGGTGAAATTATTTTTGATCAAAATCCACCAATTATTACCAATCAAGTTAGAAATACCATCGTCGATGCACTACCTTGCCCACTTGAAGCTATTTGGATCCAAGACCAAACTATCCAAGTTAATGCTGAAGGTACAGTCTATGAATGGTTTGATTGTGGTTCCAATGCCTTAATAGCGACCACATCTGTGCCTTCTTTTCTACCAGAACTGACAGGAAGCTATTATGCTGTGATTACGGGAGATTTCTGTAAGACGGTCACGGAATGTGTGACCTTCATTACATCATCTACATCACAAATCTTGGTAAACAACATTAGAATTTTCCCTAATCCAAACCAAGGTGAGTTTACCATTTCAAGTCAAGAAGCCATACTAAATGTTTTGATTCGCGATAATATGGGTAAACAAATACAAAATTACCAATACAGTAATGATGCTGACCAACGAAATATCTCCATTTACAGTCTTATACCAGGAATGTATGTCATCAGCATCATCACAAAAAACAATAATCATCTTGAAAAAGTGATTGTAAGATAAATTAGACAACACGATTTACCGCTAAAGTTGGGTCATCCATAGCAATATGGGTGGCCTTTTTTATTTGTCAAGATTATATTCTTTACAACATTACTTCAGTATACATTTAAATGGAAATATTTTCTAGCCAATTTTAATAAAAGAAATAAGTGACTAATGGTCTTTTATCTCATATTTTATATCTAAATTTGATCTTAAATTTCAATCAAAAAGCTTTAAGTTGGATGATTCTCTATAACGTCTGACAGATTGGTTAAAATGCAATAAATTAGCTATTTTGTACTTGCCAAGTGCTACTAAGAAAAAACGCTTCTCCCGACCTTCCCCCGACCTTCTCTCGACGTTGACCCGATGGAACTAAATAGGAACTCCGTATGAACTCCGATGGAACTCCATACTTACTCCATAGGAACTCAGTTGTAAAACCTTCTATACTTTTAGGTTGAAGCAAGACTTTTAATAGGCCTAGAAGCCTGAATCAACAAAAGGTAAATACTAATTTATCATGTATGAATTGAATAATTATAATTAACCTAAAAAAAGTTAATGTTAAATAGACACAAAGTAAAAACAATTATTAATTTTACCTTTATTTTCATTAAAAGAATAGCCACATGCAAAGCATTTTTACAAAAGTTGTGAAATCATTAGGTTTTATAGTGATTTTCTTTGCCTTTACGCACATCATATCTGCGCAACAGGTAATAAGTGGAGTTGTCACCGATGCCCAAACGGGTGAGCCACTCATAGGAGCCAACATTGTAAGTAAAGAAGTTTCCACGTCTGGTACAATAACAGACTTAGATGGTTCTTTTACGTATGAAGTAGCTCCTGGAACCAAAACATTGGTATTCAGCTACACAGGTTACAATTCTCAAGAAGAGTTAATCGAAGGTCGTAATACTATTAATGTATCTTTATCTGCTGGCCAGATCCTACAAGATATAGTAGTGATAGGTTATGGTACTGTCAAAAAAGAAGACGCTACAGGATCTGTTCAAACTGTAAATGCATCTAATTTTAATCGAGGTGCCATTACGGGGCCTCAAGAACTACTTGCAGGTAAAGTTGCGGGAGTTACAATTTCAACTGATGGTAGTCCTGGTGGTGGGTCAGCTATTAGAATTCGTGGAGAATCTTCCATTTCGGCAACAAATGACCCATTAATTGTGATAGATGGCGTTCCTATTGATAATTCTGCTGTTGGAGGCAATAGAAATGTTTTGAACATTATAAATCCGAATGACATTGAAACGTTTACTGTATTAAAGGATGCATCAGCAGCAGCTATTTATGGAAATCGTGCTTCCGGAGGCGTTATTCTGATTACAACAAAAAAGGGAACGCTGGGCGGAAAACTTGGCATAACCTACTCTGGAAATGTTTCAGTGAGTGAAACTAGAAATAGACTAGACATTCTATCAGCAGAAGAATTTAGAAATCAGATAACACAAAGGGTCATTGATCAAAAAATACCTGAAAGTGCATTAGGTCTTTTAGGAAATGAGAATACTGATTGGCAAAATGAAATTTATCAGAAAGCAGTTGGTCATGACCATAATCTTACTTTTGCAGGTGGTGTTGGTATTGTACCTTATAGATTATCATTAGGCTATACAGATAAAAATGGTCTTCTTAAAACAGACAATTTTAATAGAAAAACACTTGGCTTAAACCTTACTCCAGGTTTTTTTGATAATACTTTGCAAGTTAAAGTCCAAGCCAAAGCTATGCAGTCCCAAAATCATTTTGCAGATCAAGGGGCTATAGGTAATGCTATTTCTTTTGACCCAACAAAGCCTGTTTACGACCAAAATAGTCCCTATGGTGGATACACAACATGGACGATTGACAACGGTAATCCAAATGGTCTTGCTCCCACTAACCCATTAGCATTATTAAACCTTAGGGATGATAATTCCACAGTTAATCAATTCATTGGTAATATTGCCGCTGATTATCGTTTACCTTTCCTTAAAGATCTAAGAGCCAATTTAAATTTGGGTCTTGATTTTTCAAAAGGAAGTGGTACTGTGGTTATACCTAATTTTGCTTCATTCGCTTTTGATGATATATTAGGAGGTGGAGTAAATAATAGTTATCGAAATACAAAAAACAATAAACTGCTTGAGTTTTTCTTAAATTATAATAAGAAAATCGGGATACATGGGTTAGATGTAATGGGAGGGTACTCTTGGCAAAGATTTTATTATTTAAATGAAAGTAAGAATAATAATTCTTCTGGAACAAAAAATCTGGATAAACCAGACGCTAAAGGTGAATTATATTTATTGGCTCTATTTACAAGAATAAATTATTCTTATGGAGATAATTTTTTATTTACTTTTTCATTAAGAAATGATCATACTTCCCGTTTTAGCCAAGATGCTAGGTCTGGTTATTTCCCTGCTGCAGCTGTCGCTTATAGACTTTTAGATAACAACAATAAATATTTTGATAAACTAAAAGTAAGATTAGGTTATGGTCTTACTGGTCAACAAGATATTGGGAACTATTATGTGCATCTTGGTACTTATCTCGGAGCCCAAAATACTGCATACTATCAATTAGGAGATGATTATATTGCATCTTTAAGGCCTGAAGCTTACAATGAATTAATAAAATGGGAAGAAAATACAACTTACAATTTGGCATTTGACTTCAGTATTATCAAAAACAGACTTTCAGGTACGATTGAAGGATATCAACGTTATGCAAAAGATGCATTAGCTTATGTTAATTTGCCAGCTTTACAAAATTTATCGAATTTTGGTAATATCAATTTGGGTAATATGGAAAGTAGAGGTGTTGAATTGTCACTAAATGCTACACCTATTCTGAATGAAAAAATATCATGGGATATAGCTTACAATATTGGATACAACAAAGCAGAAGTTACAGATTTTCCGACTGATGTATTTTTAGGTGGAATATCTGGAGGGGTAGGCAGTAATATACAAATATTATCTTCAGGTAATCAGCCATATTCCTTTTATGTATATAAACAATTATATGATGAATCAGGAAAAATTTTAGAAGGCCAGTTTGAAGATTTGAATGGAGATGGGGTAGTATCAGATAAGGATAAATATGTTTACCAATCAAGGGCACCTAGAGTGAGTATGGGGATAACAAGTAATTTTAGATACAAAAAAATGGATCTTTCATTTGCTGGACGATCTTACTTAGGTAATTATGTGTATAATAACATTCAGTCTGATGGAGGTTATTTGGGACGACTGTATCAATCTTCCGGCTACTTGGCAAACGTGCCTTCTTCTGCTGTGGATTTAAATGTAGAGCAACAATCTTCTTTAACATTTTCAGACCATTTTGTAAAAAATGCATCTTTCTTTAGAATAGATCATATTACATTTGGGTATAATTTTGACAACTTAATAGGTAAGTCCTTAAGGCTTTTTACTACTGTTCAGAATCCATTTGTAATTACAAAATATGACGGCCTTGATCCTGAAGAATTCGATGGTATAGATAATAATACATACCCTAGACCAAGGACTTATGTTTTTGGATTAAGTGTAAGTTTTTAAAATTTAAAATACAAAAAAATGAGAAATATAAAAATAATGCTTTCGATTGTGCTATTAGTAACATTCAATAGCTGTTTTAATGATTTAGATACTATTCCTTTAGACCCTTCAATAACAAGTGCAGACATTGTATATGATTCTCCAGAAGCTTACTATAAAGGTCTTGCAAAGTTATATGCAGGATTTGCAACAACTGGTCAAGAAGGGCCAGCTGGTAAACCCGATATTTCTGGTATTGATGAAGGATTTAGCCATTACATAAGAGGTTATTGGTATCACCAAGAACTTACAACTGATGAAGCTGTTATAGCATGGAATGATCAGACTATTGCAGATTTTCATGGGCAATCTTGGACACCAGCAGATGGTTTTGTGTATTCTTTTTTTAGTAGGATTTTTTATCAAGTAGCAGTAGCAAATGAATATTTAAGACAAACTTCAGACGCTAAACTTGAAGAGCGTGGTGTTTCTGCTGATTTGCGTGCAAAGATTAAAACTTACAGAGCAGAAGCAAGATTTATTAGAGCACTTAGTTATTGGCATGGGCTTGATTTATTTAGAAATGTACCTTTTGGAACAGAAGCTGATCCTGTAGGGACTTATATAGCGCGACAGACCAATGCAAATGAACTTTTCGCCTATATTGAAAGTGAATTATTGGCGATAGAAAGTGATTTATTAGATCCTAAAGCATTTGATGAAGGTAAAAGTACCTACGGCCGAGCAAACAAAGCCGCAGCATGGACACTTTTGTCAAAATTATATCTAAACTCTGAAGTATACATTGGAGTAAATAATTATCAAAAATCTCTTACTTATTCAGAAAAAGTAATAAACTCAAATTCCTACAGTTTAGAGCCAAATTATGCAAATCTTTTTTTGGCTGACAATCATAACTCAAATGAGATAATCTTTCCTGTTAATTTTGATGGTATCCAGACCAAAACTTTTGGAGGTATGACATTTATCATTAGAGCAGGTATAGGTGGTAATATCGATCCTGTTAAGTCAGGGGTAGCAAGTGGTTGGGGTGGAACAAGAGTTACACCTGAGTTTGTCTCCAAATTTCCAGCTGATTTAACAGGTGAAATTGTAAACTTTAATCCAGGAGCAAATCTGTCAAAAATTTATGTAGCTAGTACTTCAAATAGCTTTAATGGTAGTGATGCAAGTAATATCTTAACATCGAGACCTGGACAAAATGGGATATTCGAAGGGTATAAATATTTTAATGCCAATGACGAGTTCGTGTTATTTAGGTTCCCGAGTTCTGGTAAATTCGGTGATAATGGCGCTGACGGATCTTTAGAAAGTAATGGTGCAAACATAAAAGTATCTACTCAAGGTTTATATTTTATAAAAGCCAACTTGGTCAATAATACCTACGTATTAGAGAAAAGAGATTGGAGTATTGTGGGTTCTGCTGTACCTAACGGTGTAGCGCCTTTAGTTTGGGATACAGATTTAAAAATGCTTAGAATAAAATCTGAGTTAAATATAGGTAGCTTTGTGTTAAGAGCTAATGGAAATGATATGTTGACATTAGGTGATCCACAATTAGACGGTATTTTGAATGATGGTGCAGGTGCTATCAATATAGTAAAATCAGGAGGTCATGACTTGATTGTAGACCTTGCAAGGCCTGATTATACCTACCAATTGAAATCTACAGGGTTTGATAGGAGAGGAATTTTTCATACAAGTGGGCAAACATTAGAAATCAATAGCATCTCTGATTTTACTAACGGGTATGCTGTCCTGAAATTTAAAAATATTACTTCATCGGGGTCCAGAGGGTCTGATACAGAATTTCCAGATACAGATTTCCCTATGTTCAGATTGGCAGATGTTTATCTTATGGCAGCAGAGGCTATACTTAGAGGTGCAGATGGTGGAAATAAAGTTAAAGCTGCTGAATATTTCAATAAAGTTAGAGAAAGGGCTTACAACGGTACAACTGGTAATTTTGATCAATCTGATTTGACCCTTCCAGCAATTTTAGATGAGCGAGCAAGGGAACTTTACTGGGAATGCCACAGAAGGACCGATCTCATAAGATTTGGACAGTTTTCAGATGGGGATTATGTATGGGAGTGGAAAGGTGTTGATTTGAAAATGACTGGTGCGGTGAAAGATAAACTTAAGGTACCATCATATAGGAATGTATTCCCTATTCCAGTTCAGGAAATGAATGTTAACCCTAATCTACAACAAAATCCAGGATATAATTAACCAATATATCTAAACAAAACGAAGGCGGTACAGTTAATCTTAACTGTATCGCTTTTCTTTTTTACAAAATATAAAACAAAACTTTATGCTTGTATTTCTAGTAGGGATGATGGGAAGTGGCAAAACCACCATCGGTAAAATGCTTTCTTACGAATGGCAGCTACCTTTTTATGATACAGACGAAATTATCACAAGTATAGAAGGCAAATCCGTTCAAGAAATATTCGATCATCAAGGTGAAGCATATTTTAGAGCATTGGAGAAAGAATTAATTTCAACTTGGAAGATGACAAACTGTATCGTTGCGACAGGAGGAGGTCTTCCATGTATAGAAGGCGTTATGGACATCATGAACGTTAAAGGTAAAACAGTGTACTTAAATACCAAACCTGCTGTTTTGGCAGATCGGTTGAAAGACGATACACAAAGACCGCTTATCAAAGACTTATTACAAAAAGAAAGAGAAAAAAAACTAAAGGAAATTCTTCAACAAAGAGAGGCATTTTACAAAGTTGCCAAAGTGAAAATTGTAAATAATAGCAGTCCTGAAGAAACTGTAGCCAAGATACTGAGTAAGGTAAAGAAGAAATGAAATAAGTATTAAAAAATATTTTCAAATTTTGACCTTGCTTTAAAATGTTTAATTAGTTTTGTGGGAAATACACAAGAGGAAATCTAAGACTAAATCAGAATATTCATGGTATTTTTATGTTTGTAATTTCATTTTTATAAAAATAATATATCAATATGAAAAGTAAATGTTATAAATTTATAGGCTTATTTACAGCTTTAACTATTTTTCTAAGTAGTTGCTCAAGCACCACTATGATAGAATCAAAGCCACCGGGAGCTAAAGTGTATTTGAATGGTATGTCTGTAGGGAAAACACCATATAGACACTCTGATACTAAAATAGTTGGTAGTTCTACAAGTGTTAAATTAGAGCTTGAAGGCTATGAAACTTTAAATACATCATTTTCAAGAGATGAAGCTGCAGATGTTGGAGCAATCATTGGTGGTCTTTTTGTGCTTGTTCCATTTTTGTGGACTATGAAATATGAACCTGTTCATTTTTATGAACTTGTTTCAAAATCGGATAGTGGCGTATCTGAAAATATAGAAGTTGTGACTGATACTAAGATTAAATCTAGTCAAAAAAATCAAACTAAAGCAGAAAAGCTTAGAGAATTAAAACAATTATTGGATGAAAAAATAATTACACAAGAAGAGTTTGAAAAAGAAAAAAAGAAAATTTTGGATGGTGTAGAATAATCTTTTCTAAAGAAATTAATTTTAAAGAGCCATATTTAACGTAAGCTGAATATGGCTCTTTAATTTATATACTAAAAAAATTAATTCAATTAATCTTCCATTGCTTTAATACCTGGCAATTCTTTGCCTTCAAGGAATTCTAGCATTGCTCCACCTCCTGTAGATACAAAACTTACCCTGTCTTCTAGACCTGATTTATTTATAGCTGATGCGCTATCTCCACCACCTATTAATGAAAATGCGCCACCATCTGTAGCTTCTGCTAAAGCTTTTGCTACAGAAAAAGTACCAGTTGCAAATTTCTCAAATTCGAAAACACCCATTGGTCCATTCCAAAGTATGGTCTTAGAAGTCTTTATAATGCCTGAAAATTCAGCTATCGTCTTTGGCCCTATATCGAGTCCCATCCATCCATCAGGGATATGGTAACTATCTACTTCTTTACTGTCTGCATCTGGCGCAAATCTATCTGCTGCGATATTGTCCGTAGGCAGATAGATGGCTGTATTACTAGCTTTGGCCTTATCCATAATTTTTAGTGCAAGTTCCACATAATCTGGCTCGAATAGTGATGTACCTATCTTACCACCTAAAGCAGAAAGAAAAGTATAAGCCATGCCACCACCAATCAAGATGTTATCCATACTATCTATCAATCTTTCTAAAAGCTGGATTTTATCTGAAACTTTTGCTCCACCTATTATTGCTGTAACTGGTTTTTCTGATCCATGGAGCAGTTTTGTGGCATTCTCCACTTCCTCAGCCATCAAGTAACCAAAGCCTTTATGGTTTGTATCAAAGTATCTAGCAATAGTCGCTGTCGAAGCGTGCTCTCTATGTGCTGTCCCGAATGCATCATTGATATATATGTCACCATGTTTGCTTAGCTTTTCTGCAAACTCAGCGTTACCTTTTTCTTCTTCTGGATAAAATCTTAGGTTTTCGAGCAATAACAGTTCTCCTGGTTTCAGACCAGCTGATTTACTAAATGCATCTTCTGAAATACAATCGTCAGCAAAATGAATAGTTACTCCTTCAAAATATTTAGAAAGGGTAGGGATGATGTGTTTTAGTGAGTATTTTTCTTCTGGGCCACCTTTGGGTCTCCCTAAGTGACTCATTAGTACAACACTACCGCCATCATGTAATATTTTTTTAATAGTTGCTTCTGCGCCAGCAATTCTAGTGTCATCCGTCACTTGAAATTCACCATCTAGTGGAACATTAAAGTCCACACGCATGACCACTTTTTTGTCTTTGAAATTGGTATCTTGAAAAGAAATCATATCCTTTATTATTTAAATGTTGTGAAGAATTTTATTGGTATGTTTTGATTAACTCTCCAATATAAACAAGTATTTTAAAAGCAAAAAAAAAGGGTGACTAGAAAAATCCAATCACCCTTTGATATCTGTAATGTTATTTTATTAATCCTGCAAAATGATTTAAGGTACGTACCAATTGAGATACATAACTCATCTCATTGTCATACCAGCTTACTGTTTTTACAAGCTGTGCATCACCATTAGCGATTACTTTTGTTTGAGTTGCATCAAATAAACTACCATAAGTTGTACCTATGATGTCGCTGCTTACAATTTCGTCTTCATTGTATCCAAAACTTTCATTTGCAGCAGCTTTCATAGCGGCATTTACTTCGTCAACAGTTACTTTAGCATTAAGAATGGTGAATAACTCTGTCAATGAACCAGTCAATGTAGGAACTCTTTGTGCGCCACCATCTAATTTACCTTTTAAGCTTGGTAAAACTAAACCAATTGCTTTTGCAGCACCTGTACTATTAGGTACAATGTTTTGTGCAGCTGCTCTTGCTCTTCTTAGATCCCCTTTAGCGTGTGGTGAGTCCTGCGTATTTTGATCATTGGTATAAGCATGGATAGTGGTCATCAAACCGCTCACGATACCATATTTTTCTTCTAAAACTTGAGCCATAGGTGCAAGACAATTGGTTGTACAACTAGCACAACTAATGACTGTCTCTGTACCATCTAATATCTCATGGTTTACATTATAAACAACAGTTTTTAGATCACCTGTAGCTGGAGCAGAAATAACTACTTTTTTAGCACCTGCTGTGATGTGCGCTTCTGCCTTTGCTTTATCTGTAAAGAATCCTGTACACTCTAGAACCACATCTACATCATGTGCTGCCCAAGGAATTTGAGAAGGATCTCTTTGAGCATAAACTTTGATTTCTTCGCCATTTACAAAAATACTATCTGGACCAGCTTTTACATCTTCTGTAAATCTACCTTGAGCCGTATCGTACTTTAAAAGGTGAGCCAACACTTCTGGACTGGTTAAGTCATTGATAGCAACAACATCTATGCCTTCCATGTTGTAAATCTGTCTGAATACTAGCTTTCCGATTCTTCCGAAACCATTGATAGCGATTCTTTTTTTTGCCATGATAATTTTGATTTTTAATTACTTAGTGTAAAGATAACAATAATAATGTTTTGAGAACAAAATTTTGCTTTTGCTTGATATTAGTATAAACTACTTTTTAATTCAATAAGTTTAAGCAATATAAACAAAACTAAATTTCGGTGCAAATATATTTCATTTTTTGGTGATAAAAATATTTTAGCACTGAAATTTGTTAAACTATACTTGTATTTTCGTAAAGATGGTATCTACAAACTGCTTCAGAAACAGTAGGATATCATTTCCCTAAATTTATGTGAAGACTGTGTAAATATTATATTCCCAAAACTTTTTATCTCAAGCTTAATGTCAGGTATAATAAACCACAACGCCAATAATTTATTAGTTAAAAGGATTCTGAAGTTCAGGATTACTGAAGAAAAGCGTATCTTCAAATGTATTGATAAAAGCTTTTAAAGCTTCTATATGGACAGGTTTTAGCTTGTTTTTATTTATATCGCCAATTAGAGCATCCTTGTTAGGAGAAGATTTACCACCAGAAAGATAATGTTCAAGTACCTGATCAAAAGTACTGAATCTACCATCGTGCATGTAGGGCGCTGAATATCTGATATTACGAAGTGTAGTCGCCCTAAACTTTCCATTGTCAGCTTTAGAACCGCTGATCTTCCCACGACCTAAATCAGGAAAACCATCTAAGGTGGTAGATTCATTCAGTCCATTATTAAAAAATGCGTCTGATGTTGCCAATGGCGTATTATGACAGTGCGCACACTCGCCATCAGGAAGATCAGGATCAATGTCAAAAAAGATACCATAACCCATCAACTCTTGATCTGAGTATATGTCATTGTTCTGTTCGACTCTATCAAATTTTGAGTCTTTTGATATAATGATTCTTTCGAATTGCGCAATCGCTTTGGCAGCTAATTCTTTGGTGATTTGATCTCTATTTGTTATACCGAATGCTTCTCTAAACATACGTGGATAACTTGGGTGTTTTTTTAATTTTTCTACTACTTGCGGCCAGGTATGGTGTAATTCTATTGGATCTTCCACAGGTAAAAGCGCTTGTTCTTCTAATGTTTTTGCCCTACCATCCCAGAAAAGTCCAGATTGCACAAATCCTACATTAATTAAGCTCATAGAACTCCTAGTGCCTGCAATACCATCAATGCCACGGCTCACTGACTTACCATCTGCAAATGCTAATGATGGTAAATGGCAAGACGCACATGACATAGAGCTATCTGCGGATAAAATAGGGTCGTAAAATAGATGACGTCCTAGCGTGATGCCTTGTTTAGTAAATGGATTGTCATTAGGAATAAACATTTGTGGATAATGTGGGGGCAAATCCAATGTATAACTTTCAGGATTATATGGGAAGGATATTAAATCATCACCTTGATCTTCAGGGCAATCATCATTACAAGATATAACGATAAATGTAAGAACAATTAGAAGCGAAAATACCTTGAATGCCTTCATAATGATGTCTTTTATTAATTAACGATCAAAACCTTTTTAATGTTTTGTTTTAAAGCATTTTCTATGACATTTGTGCTATCTGTTATATCGATGTTTTTAAACAATTCATCATAGTTAGCTTTTAATTTGAAGCTAGGCGCCACACCTTTGGTAGTTGTTATTGGCGTTTTGATGGTGTATGGTTCTGAAATGCCTAATCCAGTAACCTGAAAGTTTCTAATTCCTATGAGTGTATTTAATGGTTCTATTCTGACTGTAAAATGGGCATAATCTCCTTCTAAATTCTTTAATCTATTGTTAGGTAACAAGACATGTGTACTCGGTAGATTTATAAAATCATTTGTCAATATCTCATCCTTGAGGCCAAGGTAAAAAGTGAGCGAATCATAGGTACCATTATCTCTTAAACTACCTATTTCTATAGAAGCGTCCACAGACCTATAAATTTTTATATCATCGGGAATGATCAGTGTACTGTCTTGATTTTTGATAGTCTCAAGGACCACTTTTTTGCCAGTTTCATTATTGAATAACTCAAAGGAATGGAGATAATATCTTACATCTAGAATTTTGAAAGCTTGATTTAGCTCATTTACGTAAAAAGAATCAGATTTATAAACCGAGTCTTTTACAAAATGTTGAATTTCTAATTTTAACTTGGGAAATGTGCAGCAGTCTGGACAAGCATCATCAGCGGAAACATCATAATTGGAAGCCAAAACATCCAAACATGCTTCTTTGCGTGTGTAACAAGACATCAAAAATGATATCAAAACTACGATAGATATCTTTATGGCAATATTACCCATTTTGTTTTAATTTAGCTTGGTTTTCTCATTTCGTCATAGATCTTTTTAACGATCATTTTCACTTGTGCTGAAAAATCTTTTTCCATGATCCAATGGTAATAATTTGGTTCTATCTTGAATACATGAGAAACTAATTGGCTATTATACTTTCCGAAATTAAAGACAACTTCTCCTTTAGCATTGGTCTTAAGTCGTTGGGTAGCATCTAGCATTGATGGATCATAAATAAAATCAGCAATAGCGCCAATGTCATTTTTGATAGGTGCTGCTTGTACATTTCCATCAGGATCCGTATAGTCCACATCTTGATATCTCAAGAGTTGTCCTTTAAAAACTTCCACGGTAGCACGTGCGTCTGCAAGAGCGTCATGTGCATCATCGAGATTGCCATTACAATACAGCTTGTAAGCTGCCTTGAGTGTACGTGGCTCCATTTTGTAAAAAATCTTTTGAGCGTCGATCAACCTTCTCTTACTGATATCAAAATCCAAACCTATACGATGAAATTCTTCCATTATCATAGGGATATCAAACCTATCAGAATTGTAACCACCAAGATCTGCATTTCCAATGAAATCATAAATTTGTTTACCTACCTGTGCGAACGTTGGTTTATTTCTGATCATATCGTTACTGATCCCATGTACTGCAAAAGCTTCTTCAGAAATCGGCACACCTGGATTGATAAGCATAAATAGTTCTTCAGGCTCATCTTTGTCCTTAGAGTATTTTATAAGAGCAATTTGTAATATTCTGTCTTTGATGACATTAAGTCCTGTAGATTCTATATCAAAAAAAACGATGTCTCGATCTAGGTTTAATTTTATATCCATTTTGTTTTGCTTGTTATTATTGTTGTTCGTTATGAAGGTAGTATTTAGAAAAACCTTCACTTATTTTAAATTCGAATACGCCGTCACCTTCGTTATCATATATAAAACAAGCTTCTATCCCTTTTAATTGTTCTACAAGTTCCAAAGATTTTTCTAAGCCTAGTACCATAAAAGCAGTTGCGTATGCATCAGCCGAAATACAATCGTCAGCAATGACAGTAGCGCTAAGAATGTCTGTAGGTTGGCTCATTCCTGTAAATGGATTAATTATATGTGCGAATTTCTGTCCTTTGGATTCATAGGCATTTCTATAATTTCCACTTGTGGCCAATGATTTATTCGAAATCAATAGTGGTAATTCTATTTCTGATTCAGCAGCACCTTCTGCAGGCTTATTAATACCTATGACCCATTCTTCCTTTTTATCATTGACACCTAAAGCTGTGATTTCACCACCAAGATTGATCATATAGTTTCGAAGCCCCTTTTTATTGAAAAAATCTGCTATAACATCAACAGCGTATCCAGGAGATAGGGAGTTGAAATCTAACATTACATTTTTATTCGGTTTCTGAATGCATATATTTCCTATTTCGTCTTTGGTTAATTGCAATGTATCAAATACCATCAGCGATAGTAATCTTCTAACTTCGACAGTATCTAATTTTTCCAACATCTTTTTTTCTTTGTATCCAAATCCATAATAATTCACAAGTGGCGCGATAGATGGATCAAATGCACCATTCGTTTTTTCATAAATCTCTTTTGACTTAACAAATATTGGTTCGAAATATGGATCTTTTTTCGGATCGAAGCAAAATAAGCTGTCTGCCTGATTAAAATAAGTCAAAGTACTGCTATCAATATATGCCGACATGGAATAATTAAAATCCGCCAATATAGAGTCGATCGAATTTTTCATGGCCTCAGGTTGGTCCGTCTGAATGGTGATGTGGTAGGTAGTACCCATTGTAGGTCCAGTCAGCTTGTAGTAAGTTTGTTCTTTTTCTTTACATCCTATTAAAAAGATACTCAAAACGGTGGTAAATACTAGTAAAAAAGACTTCATATCTGTTTTTAAAATTAAAATTTAGTGTGCATGTGTTTGAAATAATGGCTTTGCAAAAAAAAAAAGTTTGAAAACGCATTATGCTAATTAAGGGCTTTATTGTTTTACATTGACATAGACTTATCTATACCTAATAAAGTGTTTTATAACAACAAAATATGTTGTTTTTTAGACCGAATCGCAAAGGTACGGTTAATTTCAGGAGTAAAAAAGATTTACACATTAAGAAAATATGTCTTATGTGTAATTATTTGATTCTTGGGTTTGGTGGGCGTATTCCATTTTTGAACAGATACTAATTTGAAATTCATTTTGTCACCTTTAGGACAAGGTAAAACATAAGGAATTTTAAATTTGAGATACACCAGGTTTATTCAATAATAGTAACATCACCATGCTTGCTTTCAGTCTTTAATTCGTTACAAAGCAAGTAGCTATAGTCTATTATAAATACATAAACACCTGTTTCAGCAGGTTTTGATTGGAAATATCCATCCCAACAACCACTTAATTCCTTAGTTTCAAATACTTTATTTCCCCACCTATCAAAGATTCTCACATAAATAGTTAAAACTTCTATGTCTTTATGGAAGGTAGGTTTGAAACAATTATTAATTCCCTTGCTATGCCTTGAAAAAATATTCGGTGTATAAATTAAGTCTTGGATATTTTCTTCTTGAATATCTAAATTCCATTGTTGACTTCTGCTTTCACATTGGTCTGAAATTGTAACAGAATAATTGCCAGATTGCGTGGCTACGATTTTAGCACTTTGGTCTCCACTACTCCATTCGTAAGAGATATTTCCAGCATGATTTGTGACCATAGGAATGATTTCTATTTGGTTAAAATAACAATCTTCATCAAATGTGGGGAATGTGACCGCGATTTCAGGAAGGGTATCCACACTAACTTCTTTCGTATATTCGCAACCTAAACTATCCGTAATTGTAAAAATATAATTTCCAAAAGCTAGGTTATTGATAATGGTGTCATTTGAAAAACTTAATCCGTTAAATTCAAAATAAGCTTCCCTATTACTATTTATAATCACACTCCCTGATGGTTTGTCAATGCATGAACTCGTAGTCGCAAAAATTAAGTCAGGCAAAATAGATGGTGCTATCTCTATCACAAATGTCTGCGTCAAAGTACAACCAAAAGTATCTGTTACCATGACACGGTGTTGCCCTGTAGATAAGTTTTTAAAGGATTGATTTCCTTGGAAGGGTGGTAAGTTGTCAATTTGGTAATAAAATAATGGATCGCTATCTTGAATGATTAATGTTCCAAATGCATTGTTTTCACAAGACGGAATAATGGCGAAATTAAAAGAAGGACGCGTCAAACTATCAATAAATATATCATCTTCTGTGATGCATCCAAAAGCATCTTCCATAGTCATCAAATACCTACCATAAGACAAACTATCCAATTCGTTTATGACATTTCCTGTAGATGCTTCTTTCCAAATGATAGAATTTACTACATTGTTTAGATCTAATAGGATCGTACCAGTGCCATTGTCAAAACATGAAGGTTTAGCTTCAATGGAGTAAGATGGTGATGAGAAAGTGTCAATGTTGATAGATGTTGTATCTAAACAACCATGTTCGTCCACCATAAATATATTGTAGTTCCCCGCTGCAAGATTAGACCAATTATGGACGGAAGAATATGTAGCACCGTCTTGGAATTTGTACATTAAAGAACCATTTGGGCTTATAATGTCGATAGAACCATTATTGCTGTTTTTGCATGTGTTTTGGGCGTCAACATCATATGAAATAGGCGGTAAACCATCTATGAAAAAGGGTAGGTTAGTAGAACAACCTTCATTATTAACCACTTTCAATTTGTAAGTTCCCAATGAAATATTGGTTAAAATCGAATCATTTATTAAAATGGAATCATTTAAGAAGTATTGAAATTGATTCGAGAAGTTTTGGATGGTCAATTGACCAGATGCATGGTCATTGCAAGTAGCTTCTGTTTTAAGTGCTACATTCGGATTGGGCAATGTCTTAATGTTAAGATAAATAATAGAGTCACAGCCTGCTATGTTTTTTACGGTAACAGTATCTCGAACTTGCGTAAAATACATTTGATTTAGATATTGGATAGAATCACCTTCGCAAAATTGTAACTCAAGTGACGAAGTCGAAGCAATACAGTTTATCTGAAGACCAAAATCTATCACTTTCTCTTCGTTACAATTACTAAAAAATAGGGTACTATCAATAAAAGAAGCTTCAAAAGATGGAATCAAAAATGGATCAAATCTCACTTCCAAATTTGGAATAAGAATGGTATCAAATTGGTAGTATCCATTTGTATCTGTTTGGATAAATTGGATAAGATTATTGTTGCTCCACAGTCCTACTTTGACATTTGGCAAAAGACTATCGATCCCAACTTCGTAAGTATTGTTTTTGTTGATATCTAGATAAGCGATTCCTGATAGATTATGTGAGAGAGGTCGAGCAGAGATATCTAGTTTTTCGGATACAGATGAACAGCCATCATCAGAGTCGGATCGAAGATAATAACTGCCCGATGATGTAATCTCAAGTGTAGTGTCTGTAGGAAGGATTTTTTTGATCAAGACATCATCTTTATATAAATAGACGTCGTTTTGGTTTTTGGTATTGATGCACAAATCTGAAGGGAAACACAGGTCTAGACATCCAGACATCCAAACAGGTTTGGAAGGTGGCGAGCCGAGTATGATCTCATTACTTTTAGCAGCGCAACCATAGATGTTTTTTACTTCAACTTGATAATCTACGCGATCATTTGGAGTTATTTTGTATTGTTCTTTGACAAATTTAGGGTTGTTGCCAGACCATTTATAAAAAATATCATTTTGCGGATTGGTGACAAAGATTTCTGAAACATCCGTGATACAATTTCCTGTACCTATTTTATCTATAATAGGTGTATCTGGATATGGTCTCACGTTGATGACAAATGGTGATGTTGTAAATTGACACACCCCATTCAGGGAAACATCGATTGAGAATACATGTCTCCCGACAGGGAGCTGGGCCGGCGTAAGTGTTAACGAAGATGCAATTACGTTTTGAGGTTGCCATGTATATACTGCTTCATCAATAATGGGTGTCAAATACAAGTTAACAATTTTTCCAAAACATATTTCAATGCTATCTTTGTATTGACTAAAATTATAACCAATAGAACCATAAATATAAGTATTTGCAATTGTATTATTTGTTACACCAAACGGATTGCTTACAGCTACACAACCATTATCATCTGTGACCGTAACTCTGAACGTGCCTTCATCAATGATATCAATGGAGGAGGAAGTGTCATTGGTGTTCCATAGATATTCAAGATTTGTTGGTGATGCTGTCAGGGTGACCGTATCTGATGGACATTTCGGAATTGGTAAATTTGAACTAATAGACGCAGCCAATGTATTTTTTATCATTGAGACAGGAATCATTTTTTCTGAGACTTTGCACTGACCTAAATAAGTTTCTAATGTAATGATATAATTTCCATCCTTTGCATAAAGGTGCGATACTTGCTGTCCTTTTGCCTCATTAAAAATCAAACTACCTGGTTCACCAAAATTCCATTTGTATTTATATCTCGATTCACTCGATGATGCGGTACATTCGACCGATGTTTTTTCACAAATTGTAAATGATGTTTGAGTGATGACTTCTGGATAATCCGAAATGGTAATGGTATCTTTTGTAGTGACTACACAGCCATTGTAAAATACTATTTCTAAGCTAATTTCATAATTTCCGAATGAAGAAAAGGTATGACTAGGATTTTTTTCTGTGGATACATTTAATAGGCCAGTAGTTGGATCTCCAAAATTCCATTCATATTTACTTATTTGAAAAGAATTCTGGTTGTTATTGAGTTCACGGAAAGATTTAGTAAAAGGGTCACATGCGGGGGCAATACCAATTTCAGCTTCATTAGGAATAAAAACAACTGTAGTGTAAATTTCACAACTTGTTACAGACAATCCGCAAACTTCGGTGGTGATACAATAATCACCAATGGCAGAAACATAATAAAAACCGGGATTTGTGAAAGTATAAGATATTTCATTTACATTGTCAATGGTGTAAATGGTCGAATCGTTAAGTGTTATAGTCCAAACAATATTAGTACTTTGATAAGGTGGGAAGATCCGAAAAGTCTTTTCATTGCAATTGTGGTCAATTCTACCAGCATTAAATGCCGTTGTTACAACAGTGTCGCAACAACTTCCTATCTCTACAAACCTACTTAATTGACACCCATTTTCGTCACTAACAACAACACCATAACTACCAGATGCATTAATTTGTATGGAAGAATCTATTTCAGGCAATAGCATATTATTTCGATACCAAGCGTAAGACAATGCCGTATTTTGACTTGTCACAAATAGTTTGGAAAATGACGTTGGTACACAAATATCATCTGGACCATCCAAGCCTAGTGTAAAGGTAAATGGTTTATGCGTGAAGAGTTCAAATGTTTTTTCTTTTGTAACTGGACAGATTCCATTTCTATTTACGATAGCGGTATAAAAACCAGGAGGTAATTGGACAGAGTTGTTATTCGAAACTCTTTCATCATCTTCGTTTATAATATCGACACTGTAAGACGACGGAATGTCAATGAATACCTTCGGTAAATGTGGGAAACAAGTATCTTGAGTAACTATTGGAAAATCAAAAATTGGATTAGGAACATGAATCGTTTTTGTGATGGATTTTTGGCAATAATTGGCTTGTAAAGTAAAATTACCTGCTCTCAATGATTTGAGTTTGATACTATTGTCCTTGATGTCTAATATAATTGCTGCGGTATCAGGACTTATTGTCCAAGTGATTCCTTTATTTTCTATATTTTCAATAAAAAATTCTTGTTCGGTTCCAAAACACATGGTATCAACACCAATAAGATTTAAATCTCGAGAAATTACTTTGGTTGTTGTAGTAGAAGTACAACCAGTTATAACGTCCATTATCCTCGCTGTCACTGTGTGGTTTATATTGCTTTTCCATATATATGTTATAGATGTTTCATATCCATAAGCTACATTAGTTGTACCTGCTATAATAGCCCAGTCTACCACTTCATTTGGGCCAAGATTAGGAACCGTAAATGTAGCTTTATCTCCTATGCATACAAATGACGGACCTAAAATATCTGTAGGTGGCTCGATTGGTTTTTCAGTTTTGATTCGTAATGAAACTGATTTATTACAGGATAAATTATTTATTGGAAACCCTGTAATAACATATTCCCCAGCTTGCAAAGGTTTAAAACTTAGAGTGATTCCAGAATACTGTGTTACAGTTTGGTCAGGTGCGATGATTTGCCAATTTAAATTCCAGTTCCTATTGGAAAATATATTGTATGTGTTGTTTATGCAAAATGTTTTTCCATAACTTGCCAAGGTTAGTTCAGGTAATAAAACTACCAATTTTTCAACTTCACCCTTACATCCTAAAAAACAGTTTTCATATACCACTTTAATGGTAGCTATAGGCCAATATTGATTTATAAATGTCACATCAACAAATGACTTATTGTCTCCTATTGGTTGGCCATTTACATACCATTGATAATTTGTACCTTCATAATAAGTTGTTTTATATGTCGATTTGCTATTTAAACAAACAGTATCCATTCCGAATATTACGCCATTTAAATCTAATATGGGTATGGAAGCTGTTATTTCTGATTTACATACATCAGTGCCACATGCAGGTGTTGCCAAGGTTATTGTTCCTAAATTTCCATTTTGCCAAAGCACTTTGGTAAAAGCATCTTTGGGTCCACCGCCAGCAATTACAGTCCCATGTGTACTAACATCCCAAATATAATCATCACATACGGTCGGAGTGGTGTAAGTAACTTCTGTACCAATACATACTGATCCCACACATAAAATTTCTGGATAGCTACCAGGATTCACTTGAATAGGAATGGTATCAGGTATCATACATTGACATTCGTCCAATGACTTCACAATAAGATTATAATTACCTACTTGATCAAAAAGTATTTTTGCTTTACTTCCTGTCCAATTTCTGCCATCACTTAATGTCCATAAATAGTTTTCATTATCTTCATTAACTGCAAATGTCCTTAACTCATTTAAGCAAATAGGTTCATTAATGTCGTGTAACGAAATAATTTTTAAAGTATCTTTGGGTTTAACATTCACTTGATAATTAAACCCAAATCCATTTGGAGAAGGCGGTGGTAGCCTAAATCCAATACATTCAATACCTAAGCTATGCCAAATCACATCAAAATACACATCTGATTTTATGACTTTGGTACCTTTTGTAACAAAAACGTCACCTGATAAACGATTATTAAAATTAGATATTACCGAAAAATTACTTGTGTCACCTAAACATACGTCGAATGTTTTATTGAAAAATTCACACAAATTGGGTATAATTGGTAAGTCTGATGTACAATTAGCATTCAGAAGTTCAATTCTTGGTGGGCAGCAATCTAAAGTCCCAAAACATAAGATATTACCATTACCTCCCACGCCATTATCTTCAATATAATAAGAAGATGAACAAAAAGGGTCAGCAGAACTTAAGAGTTCTACTTCAAAACACAACGTTGAGTCAATGACATATTGATTTGTTATTTTAGCATCACCAATTAATCTAATGGTTGTGGATGGAGAAACTTTCATTCCTTCAATACAATAACGACCAGAATTTATACAGAGCTCATCCCAGCAGCCATTATTTTGACCATAAGACATATTTATCACTAAAAAAGCCCATAAAAAAATGGAAAGTGGGAGTGGCGTTAAAGAAAATGGTAAATGTTTTTTCATTAGATGGTTTTAATACTGTTTTGTCAGAATCCTAGAATAATATTTGCTTCATTTCTTTGTTAAACAATCATCATGATACAAATGTAAGCAAAAAATAAAATGTAGTTCTATTTATTTAATGAAAATATCTGGGAAAAGATAAATTGTATTCTCAACCATAATCGTTTAGGAATGTCGCACCTTAATTTAGGAACCTCCTACCGTCATTCAAGAAACGGCCACCACCATTTAGGAAACAGGCACTTCCATTTATGGAACTCCCATCTTTATTTAGGAAACAGGCACTGTTATTTAGGAAACTCCTACCACCATTTAGGAAACTCCTACCGTCATTTAGGAAATGGGCACTGTCATTTAGGAAACTCCTACCGTCATTTAGGAAACTCGCACTGTCATTTAGGAAACAAGCACTGCCATTTAGGAAACTTTAACACTTCATCGAAGAAACTACCATGTGCATTTAGTAAACTCGCACTACCATTTAGGAAACTCCCACCGTCAAGTAGGAAACAGGCACTGTCATTTAGGAAACTTTAACACTTCATCGAAGAAACAGGCACTGTCATTTAGGAAACTCCCACCTGCATTTAGGAAACAGGCAATGTCATTTAGGAAACTTTAACACTCCAAAAAAATATGTAATGCTATTTTTAAGTAAATGCCGATTTTAGGTAGGAAGTAATCATTGAAGGCTAAAAGCCTTTTGGCATTTGATTGTGTAATACGAAGAGCAAACGACTCATTGTAATTTGCTTTAGGAATAATTCAAGAGTTCACCAATGCCATATAATGTCCTGCGCTGCCCAACATTACAAATATGTGCCAAATGGCATGATGGTAATAAAGCTTTTCCCAAACATAAAATATGACACCTGTGGTATAGCTCAATCCACCCACAAATAACCACAATTTTACGTGGTCTGTCATGTGCTGTGTAATGGGATCATATATAAAAAGCACCATCCAACCCAATAGTAGATATAGGGTTAATGAAAAAACTTCATACTTATCTTTGAAAATCAACTTGAACAAAATACCACCAAGGATAATCATCCAATGGACAAATAAAAAAGTGTGACCATCAAGACTATTATAATGGAATAGAATAAAAGGTGTGTATGTACTCCCTATGAGTATAAAAATAGAAATATGATCTACTATTCGCCATTTGTTCCTAACTACAGTGTCGGTTTGCAAGTGAAAGTATGCAGAACTAAAATAGGTAAAAGCCATTCCAATAATAAAAATCACTAATCCATACCAAGGTGCATGAACAGGTTCTGACATCAATAAGACTGGACAAAATAAAATCACTAATAACAAACCAATGGCATGGGTAATGACATTGGCTTGTTCTTTAGCGGATATTTGTTTGAAACTTGATTTCAAATAGCTGATACTCATCTACATACCTAATTGTTGCCTGTATGCAGGATCGATATTGTTATAACCTAGTTGGATTGCCGCCTGAAGGTCTGTTTTCGCTTCATTCATCATATTGAGTCCCGCATAGGTTCTAGATCTTTCGTAATGGAAGAGACCTTTGTTGTTGCTTTTGAGTTTTATGGCCTCATCGTAAGCTTGGATGGCTTCTTTAGGTCGTTCTAGCAATCTTAAAGCCCTACCTTTTTCATACCATAAATCAGCATTGTATGGATTGAGTTTGAGATAGCTTGTGATATCTTCATGTGCAAGGTCTATTTTACCAGTGGCATTGTACATAATAGATCTATTGAGATACCCAACGGCGTGGTCAGGTTTTAATTTAAGACCCTGATTAAAATTTTCAATGGCTTTTTCTACATCTCCAAGCCTAGCGTATGTCGCCCCACGATTGACTAGGAATTCACCATCTGTAGAATCGTAAGAAATGGCCTTATNNTATTGTAATCAGCTAAGGCCAAAAGGAGCGTATCTCTACCTTTTGCTAGATCAAAAAATAATCTTGCCCTACTGTTATACGCCTGTGGCTGAGCATCTTTCATGGAGATGGTCTTATTATAATCAGCTAGTGCTTCTTTGTACATTTTATTGTCTCGGTAATAATTTGCACGATTGCCATAGGGTAGTGTGGTTTGTTGGTAATATTGTAAAACATGGGTCCACAACGTTGCACTATTCTTCCAGATTTTGTTCTGTTGAAAAGTCATTGCTGCAAAAAAGACCAGATAAATACCTACGATTCCTGCTACTGTTGTTGTTTGGTTTGGGTTGGATGTCAAATACTTGTCTGTATAATAAGCTATCACAAAAAACAACCCAAAATAAGCTATATAAGTAAATCTATCTGCCAAGTATCCTTGTCCTGCGCCGAGTATTTGTAATAAAAAGATAATATTTACAATAAAAAAGGCCAGTCCAAAAAACAGTGCTTTATACTCCTTTTTGTAACTAATGTATAATGTGTAAATGACAACTGGTGCGATCAACATCGATGGGTAAAAGTACCAAGGAAAACTGCTCGGATAAGGATATAAAGGCGACATCCTGAAAGGGACAATCAACTTTACTAGATAAATGATAAAACTGAATGCACCTAAAAAAAGTCGTTGAAAAAAATTCCAATTAATTGTATCTTCAGCACTAGCCAAAGAACCGAATTCTTTTAGCATCACAACTCCTACAATACCAAATATCAAGGATAGAATAAAAAATGGAATTTTATTGAATACTGTTTTAATTTCCCATTTTTTATCCATAAAATAGTCTACTGCCATCATGCTTAAAGGGAGTGAAACAGCTTGGATTTTTGAAAATAATGATAGTACAAATAATGCAGTCATCCACAACCACCTAATGTTGTTCTGATCATGTTTATACTTAACATATTGTAATAAAGCTCCTAAATAAAAAGCACCAAATAGCACATCCTTTCTTTCAGTGACCCAAGCCACACTTTCTACCCTCATGGGATGAATGCCAAATAGTAAGGCCAAAAAGATTGCCCCACGCCAACTAAGACCAAGCAAAAGAGCAATCCTATAAGATAAAAATACACATATCAGATGTAGGAAGATATTGTGCAAATGCCATCTAGAAGTATTTTCAAAACCTATATACCTATTTTCTATGGCAAAGGTCCATATGGTAAGTGGATTGTAATTTCCTATCACGCCAGAACTGAAAATTTCTTTGGTGTTTTTCCAGAAATTATCTTTACTAATGTTCTGTACGAGTGGGTTTTCATAAAAATTGCGATCGTCATCCCAATTGACAAAATCATTTTTAATAGCCGTAGTAAAAACAATAAATGTCACAAGTACGGCAATTAACCCCGGTAACCATTTTGAATAACTACTAACAGATGTGGGATAATCAGATTTAGCAGACTGAATTATCTTTTTCTCTAATTGTGGATTGTTGGATTGACCTTTTTTCTTTGACATAAATTTATATATGTATTGTATTCACGCAAAGGTAGTTATTAGTGATGAAAAATTTTATATGTTAGAAAAAAATAATCTAAGAATTTTTAGTGTTTGAAGCTTGTAAGCAAACACTATTTATTTTAGCCACAAAATAAGGATGTAAAGTATCGATAACTGTCTTTAGATAAAGTATCAATTTCAGTCTTAAACAGGGCGATAATTGTCTTTTTTGGCAATGGCTTTTGCAACTAATCGATCTGCCCACTTATCAGGTAACCAAGATGACAGTATTCTGAACATCAGTTTTTTGCGATGTACTAAGTATCTTGTTTTTGGATTTGGGTCTTTGTATATTTTAAAGAGAAGTCTTGAAATCACTTCCACTTCTAAAGCAGACTTTTCTGAGTTTTCTATCATTTTATTAGCAGAAGCTAAGGTCTCGCCATATTCTGTATCCAGAAACTTATCCAAAGCACCTAAGTTCTTCCGCCAGATTTCAGTTTTAATAGGTCCAGGTTCTACAGCAATGACTTGAATACCGAACATGGCTAACTCTCTTCGATACACGTCTGTCATGCTTTCGAGCGCATGTTTTGAAATACAATATGCGCCATTAAATGGAGAGTTGAACAAACCAGAGACAGAGCTGATATTGATTATTTTTCCTGGTTTGAAAGGTGCATTTTTATCCGTGCCTAAGTAGGGGAGAAGGGCATTTGTGATTCGTCTGACAGATTTGACATTTACATCTAGTTCCATTTCAAAATCTTCTTCAGAGAGATACTGCAAAGGCCCAGGAACAGCCATGCCTGCATTATTTATGAGACAAGTTAAGCCATGTTTCTCTAGTTTTGGTTTGATTCTCTGGATTTCAGATGCCATTTTTATGCTGTCTCTTACATCGAAAAGTAGTATTGTGCAGCTATTTCCAAAAGTACCATACATTCGGTTTAGATCTTCTTCGTTTCTTACTGTGCCAATGACATGGTATCCTGCGTATATGAATGTTTGCATGGCTTCAAAACCAATTCCTGACGAAACGCCCGTAATAAATATGTATTTCATGTTGTAGTATTATGTTTAATTAAAGATCAAAGTTAAAAAGAAATATTACAATTTATATTAATCAAAAGTAATTTTCGTTGTTTAATGATTAATTCACCTATTTGCTAACTGTTTAAATTGAATGATGAATATGAAATGAATTAATACTGTGTGAATGCCACATTTACTGATAAACTTGATGCTATTTCTTTAGACTTGTGTATGATAAATTCGTTCATGATGTAATGTTGATGTACTGTTTTGTTAACAAGTTATTAGATGTAGTTTTAGCTTTGTGAAGTTAAAAAAGTGCTTTATTTTCGATATGTTTCTTAGCATTCTAATTGAAGGTATTGTATTAATTAACCTTTTACATTAGAAGCCAAAACATTTTACATGAGACAGCCACATTATTTAATGAAGTACTTTTCTGTTTGTATTTTATTGATTATTCCTTTTCTTTCAAAAGGACAAGTTACATTAACACAAGACCAAACAGATGCTGTCATAGGCATAGATCGTAAAAATTGGAATATGGGTAATACAGCTTCCCATAGCCAAGGCTACGCCCACGATTTCACCTTACCTCCCATGAATGGAAGTTGCGAAAAAATTACCAACATACAAGTAGAGATAAATATTACAAGTTATATCCCTAATAGCCCTCCAGGCTGTATTCCTGGCCAAGTTTATTTTAATATCTATTATGGTTGTACTCCCTATTCAGGTGGTGCTTCATGCCCGATAGCAAATTTAATAGGTGAACCAAATTATAATCCTAGTGGTATTGTAGGATCATACGCATACAGCTATGGCTGTCCCCTAAACGGCACAGGTTTACAAGCTGATTTTGGAGGTAATTTTAGTGTTGATGTAGTTCCTGTCTTTACGCCAGGTTGTAATCCTATGTGGCAAAATGCAATAAATGCAGGGTTTGTTAATTATGAATATACCATCGAAGTCACTGTATTTACAGACGATATTAGTTGTTCAGGAACTGGGTGTCTAGCTGGCTCCATGGTGCTACCGTGTAATGATAATGATCCATGTACTACTAATGATTTAACTACTTTACTGACTTGTGATGGCAGTGTATGTGTACCGTGTGCAGGTACACCAATAGCAGCGCCTGAAACGCCTGTTTTTACGCAAATTGGGCCTATTTGTCAAGGTGATGTTTTTGTATTACCTACGACATCTTTAAATGGAATCTCCGGAACATGGTCGCCTGCAGAAAATAATAATATGACCACTACTTACACGTTTAGCCCAAACCTTACACTCTTTCCATGTGCTTTAGAAGCTATGATGACTGTTGTGGTCAATGCCCAAGAGAATGGTTCATTTAGTATGGATAACTTTTGTGCACCAAATTCTGGAACTGCTTATGGGATCATTACATCAGGGGGTACCTTTAGTTTTGACCCATTACCAGGTGATGGGGCTTCTATAAATCCTACAAATGGTGTGATTACAAATGCAGTAGGAGGAACAACTTATAGTGTCAGATACACTACAACTGGTATCTGTCCAGATGACCAAGTAATAACTGTTACTGCGATAGAAGCACCTGAGGGTACATTATCTGGAAATGCAAGTCTTTGTCCAGGAGAATGTGCTAATTTTTCATTTTCATTCACAGGTGGTGCACCACCTTACAGCGTTACGCTAAATGTCGCTGGTTTTCCAATTCCTCCTATACCTGGCATAACTGCTGCATCAAATTTTACTGTGTGCTATACTGGTTCTGGTGCTTTTCCGACGTTTGATTTGGGGACACTTACTTTAAATATTCCTACCACCATAACTGGTTCCACTTCTTTGACACTTACCAATATAAGTAATATCTCGGGTTGTCCAGGCATGGCATCAGGTAGCTTTAACCTAACTTTAAACAGTAGCCCTTTAGCCATCAGTCCTGGCATATTAACTGCTTGTGCAGATGCTTTTGGTGATGGGACTTTTGATTTAACATTTTATAATAATACTGTTAATGGTGGAAATGGATCTTTGATTGTGACTTGGTATGAAGATATGGCTGGGACATTGCCTATCTTAAATCCAGCTGCCTATGTTTCAAGTGGAGGTACTATTTACGTTGGAGTAAGCAACGGTAACTGTGATTCTCCATTAATTGCGGTGACTTTAATTGTTGACAATGGTGTAGTGCCATTTCTTAGTATGCTATGCGCTAATTCTGGTTTAAATACTTGCGACATTTGTGTTCAATCTGGATTTGCAGATTTAGCTTTCAATTTTAACGACGGCGACACTTATTTTGTAGTCGTAAGAGATATGAACACCATGATTGAATATAATGGCAATGTTAGTAATGGTATTCCTTTATCTGTTCCAGTTAACACTAACACAACCTTTCAATTAGTTTCGATACAAAATTTATCTGGTTGTCCTAACAACACTGTTTATGGTGATCTTGTAACCATTAACCTGATAAATGCACCTGTTATTGATCCTATAAGTATTCTTCCTTCTTGCTTACCAATTGCATTACCAGTTATAACTGGAAGTTTTCTTTCTGGTGGTGAAATGTATTATACAGGCCCTAATGGGACAGGTACACCTTATAATGCTGGAGATGTCATCAGCGCTTCTATAACACTCTATATTTTTGATGAAAATGCTGGATGCGAAGATGAAGAGACATTGGTCATCACGATCAATCCTTTGATTACATTTGATCCTATACCACTTATAGAGAATTGTGGTAACGCTGTACTGCCTCCGATCACTGGTTCAGGTGTAGGCGTAAATGCCTATTACAATACCAATGCTAACGGGACTGGAATGACATTGTTACCTGGAAGTGTAGTAACTGATTCTATCATTTTATTTGTAATAGATCCAGATGCAGATATGAATTGTATAAGTAATTCAGTGACATTAGTAGTAAATATAAACCCTATTCCACCTTTGCCAATTATTAGTAATATTACCTGTAATGGTGCCATCGGAAGTTTTATTGTTTTAAATCCTGCTGGCTCAGAGTATATCTACCAATTGGATGCATTAATGCCCCAGACATCTAATATGTTTTCAAATATTGGGAATGGAGCCCATAATATGTTAGTGACAAATAACATAACGGGTTGTGAAAACAGCATTTCATTTTCTGTCAATTGTGATTGTGCAACTCCAGCCACCATTAATTTACCGATAATGACTGGTAGCGTTTGTGAAGGAGATACTTTTCTGTTAAATAATGTACTATTTGGAGGCGCTTCAACCCAAGTGACTATTACGACCAATGGTACAGGTAATTTATCTTTATCAACATCAAACATGTCACCATTTAATATAAGCTATATACCTTCTGCATCAGACGTAAATAATGTTATTAGCATTACTTTTACAAGCAATGATCCCGATGGAGCAGGCCCTTGTTTCCCTCAGATTGTGTCATTCCCGCTTACGGTGAGAAATAATCCATCTGCAATTGTAACGGGTGATGATGAAGTGTGTGTTGGTAGTGATGTCACTCTAATTGCAACAGGCGGAGTAGGTTATCAATGGTCAAATGGAGGAAGTATAAATGACACAACAACATTTACGAATATTTTAATACCGAGTACATTTTCTGTCACAGTTACAGATGGTTTTGGATGTAGGGATACAGCGCTGTATCTTGTAGATATTAACTTAGTTAATGCTGGAAGAGATACAACAGTAGAATATTGTAAATCAGCAATAACTGTTGTCAATCTATCAGATTTTATAGAAATGGATGCACAGTTGGGTGGAATTTGGAAAAATGGAAATGATACTATTTTTAATGTCACAACATTTCAGATAACAGACTTACCTGTTGGATTTACAAGTTTGACTTATATCGTAGAAGATATACTTTGCGGTAAAGATACAGCTATTTTAATAGTTGAAATGAGAGAGAGCAACAATGCTGGTTCGGATAATACACTTACGATATGTGAAGGTTCTGTGCAAAATTTAAACTTAGTGCAAGCCCTTGGAAATCATGATAATGGTGGTTTTTGGGAGACTTCTTCTTCTGGTATAAATTTAAGTAATCCGTCGTCTGTAGATGTAACCGCCTTATTAGCAGGTAATTACGAAGTTCGTTATATTATTGCTGAAAATGGCTGTTTGGCAGATACCGCAAGGATTAATATAGCTATT
>DLGT01000006.1 GCA_002482845.1 Saprospiraceae bacterium UBA7687 | reverse complement strand
GACCGCTCCGCAGTATGAAGAAACGCGTAAAAATCAGTGCGAATTAGGTCTGGCATCTTCGAGTGGAAAGCTATTCAGAAACGGATTATTGCATCTCGCCCAAGGTCATACGAATCATGATTATGCATCAAAAGTTGTTCAAATTATGATCAATACCTTGCGAAGTGATATGACGCAACCGAAAGGGCACAAAACAATTAAAAATGGTCTCAAAAACGCATCTTCACAGCAGGCGTTCAGTAAGTTTAATTTCTTTCACAAGTATAACACTAAGTTATATGGCAACATCCTTGTGAAAAAAACACCTGATCAAAAAGCGTGGAGACTGAACCGTCAGATACTGTTCGGAAAGGGTGTGGAAGGTAATCAAATGACGGTCAAAATAGGGTATTATCATGTGGATTTTGAAGGTCAAGTGGCTAGTTATGAACATGCATTGTCTATTGCTTGTCATCGCAATGAGAAGATAGAATTTAGTGATTTTACCTTGCCCAAACCCACTGAAACAGGCACTCCGTGGACGTTTGTCATCATGCAAGTGTGGCGTGAGGGAACTATTCAAGAAGTGACGGGAATGACATATATGTCTGTCCTAGACTTGGTGGATAATGAAGCAACCACTTATGATAATATAAACGAACTGAAAGAAGAACTGATCCACAAATGTGGGCGTGAAATGGAAAATTCAGATAAACAAAAGTGGTATGAAGCAGATGGAAAAGGTGGGGCTAAAGGAGTTAAAGGGCAAGATTTGCAAAATTCTATCGCTAATCAAGGAGAAGTGACACATGGGCATCGATTGCATAGAGAGGATATGGTGAAATTTGGTGGGCATAATTGGGACGATGCGATTGGGGAAATGGTGAAGAGGAAGTGAATGTTTTACTTGCGGATGCCGCTAGGGCTGCACACGATTGCAGATACCGCTGAGGCTGTACACGATTGGTTGATTACATTGGGCTTCGCATTATTTAGGAGATTAACTTATCCCCTAACCCCTTCTCTGATGTATTGCTGATGCCGCTGAAGCTGCACACGATTGCTTGTGTACATTGGGCTTTGCATAATGTGGGTGATCGACTCAACCCCTAACCCCTTCGCATTGTTTAGAAATGTATTTTTTACTTGGTTGAAAGTGATGCACAGTAGAAAGTTTCGCTTATCCGTCTTCGTTGCCATCGACTTGATTATGATATTGAGTTTGATACTGATTGTGTATATGCAATATTAAGGTTCTAATTCTTTAATGATTTCACTCCTTCCCCAATATCTCAAAAGATATTTCGTCTTTGTTGCCCCATTGGTCGGTGATAGTTAGTGTATGTTTGCCAATACTAATTTTTAACAGGCAATCGTGAGGTGATATTGTGGTTTCGGTTTTATAATCTTCGTCAAGAAACCAATAAAGTTTTGCGCCTTTTTCACGGTGATATGCTTTGGCGATTAGGTCGTTTTGTTTGTCTGTACTTTCTTTAGGAAGAAATATTTTTAGGCCATCATACGGATAAATGATCTTACAGGCTGATGATGCTGAAGGACAAGATGGATCTTGAGCTGGCAGTCCTTTGTAGTTCATGTTGGCATTTTTGTAATAGTATTCCATGTAGGATGGTAAAACAAAGATTGTATCTTTTTTGATGCTAGTACTTTCGCAATTTTCTGAAACGATAAGACCATCTTGATTAACCATTATTTCTTGGTGATATTGGCATGGTTGGTATTTGTAGGATGTGCGATCGGTAGTTATTTTATGTGTTTTTTTGCAAAGTGGCCCAGCAATTTTTCCTGATTCTTTACAAACGGTGATGATTTCTTTTTTTGCGTATTGTGGTGTCGTTTCAAACCATTGATTATCAGGTAGTAGATTAAAGACTTTAAACATTACAGGTGCGGCTTTTATAATGCCTGTGAGATCAAATCTACCTTCACCACCTTCATTTCCCACCCATATGGCAACCATATATTTACCATTAAAACCTATGGCCCAAGCATCTTTGTGTCCATAACTCGTGCCTGTTTTCCATGCTATTTTGTAGTCGGTGCCGTACATTTGCCATGACTTTTCTTCGCGTGGGCGAGTGAGGTCAGACATAGCTTTGACTAGATGATCCATTGTGCCTGCTGAAAAACTAAACTTACTTTTACTTTCTATATTCTCTTCATCTATAAGGCATTGGGTAGGCCTGAATGGGTCGAGTTCGCCACGATAATTTTGTGCTAAACCTTTGTATATTCTACCAAGGTCCCACAGAGAAGATTCGCCTCCACCCAAGATGATACTAAGACCGTAGTGATCAGCGCCTTTATTGAGATAAGCGATATCGAGTTGTTTGACCAAGTCATAAAAGCTTTGCATTCCTACAGTGTTGAGCACCCTGACAGATGGCACATTTAGAGATTGGATAAGCATTTCTTCAAAGGGTACTGCGCCACGATATTTTTTGTCGAAATTTTCTGGTTGAAAGTCGCCGATAGATGTGGGTATATCGGCTACGAATTCATTAGGTAGCAATTGGGCGGTTTCTAATGTATGAGCGTATAGGAGTGGTTTGAGAAGACTACCATAACTTCTAGGCGCTTGGGCCACATCGACGTAGGAAAATTTGCCATTTGATGCGATTACATTTCCTTGATAGGCAATCAGTTGATTGGTCTTTACGTCAATAACCACGGCTGCTATATTTCTGATGTCATCAAGTTTGAGAAAAGATGATTCTCTTTCTAGTAATTCTTCTAATCTGATCTGAATATCATGAGGTATGGTAGATCTAAAGACAAACTGATGCGGATGTTTTTTTGCCAAAAACAGCAATGCATGATAAGCATTTTGTGGAATAGCTTTGGTTTCTATGGGTAATTCTTCACCAAGATATAATTCTAATTCAGATGCATCAAAGTGGCCTTTTCCGTGAAGTTTTCTAAGTAAAAAGTCACGCTTTTGTTGAAGGATGTGTCTGTTTTTTGTGAGATTGGCATATGATGGACCATTAGGCATGACTGCTAGAAGTGCATACTCTGACCAGGACAATTTATCTACAGACCTACCAAAATATCTTAGGGAAGCAGCTTTTATTCCAATGGTATTCCCACCAAAAGGAGCAATCTCGCACCATTCTCTCAGGATGGTTTTATCTCTGTGTGTCAAACTATATTTGATAGCTCCTATTGTTTCTTTAATCTTGTTGTACCAATTGCGATGTGCATGTTTGTTTTTCATTCTCATTACTTGCATAGGAATGGTACTTGCACCACGAATATTCTTACCGGCTTTGATATTTTCAATCATTGCTTTTGTGATGGCTATAGGGTTTATACCGGGATGGTAAGAAAAATATTCATCTTCATAAGTGATGATACAATCTGTCAGTTTTTGGGGTATTTCTTCATCCATTGGGAAACACCATTGTTGTTCAGGAGATATAGTCGCTGACAATAATATACCTTCTTTGCTGTAGAGTACCTTACTATAACTAGGTTTGATATTCGGTAATGGCATGATCAGAAAAGCCAAAAATAGTACTGAGAGCACCCACAATAAAATATGCTTTGTTTTTGATTTAGGCAATTTCACAATTAGCGTTTTTTCATTATAAATTATTTTTAGGACCAATATTCTGAAAATGTGTAGCCAATATATTCAAACATAATACAACTAAAAAAATAGCAAACCCTGGAAATACTACCAACCACCAAAGTTTCATATTACGACCTTCAGCTAGGAGTTTACCCCATGATATTTCTTCTACAGGAAGCCCGATACCCAAAAACGAAAGCGAAGATTCAAGAATAATGGCACTACTTATGTTAAAACAAATGACTACTAGCAAAGTCGGCAATATATTCGGTAGTATGTGGATAAACAGTATCCTAAGACTGTCATAACCTAGCACTCTTGCACTCTGTATGTAAGTCTCTCCTTTAACAGCCAAGGTCTCTGCTCTGGCAAATCGTGCAAAATCAGTCCACATCATCAATGATATTACGATCACAATATTCCATAACGAAGGTTTAGGAAAAAGCACAATCAAAGACAAGATCAGAAATAATCCTGGGATTGACTTCCTGATTTCGATCAGTTTCATGACTAAGGTATCTAATGGAATAGCAAATCTTTTGGCATTTGTACGATTGAAGAGATATCTATTGACGACAAAAATACCAGCAACAATTATTAAAAAATAAACGATAAAATGAAATACATTTATACTAAATATCAAATACTCATACCATAGATAATAGATAGATATTAGCAAAACCAAACATCCAAATATCCATTGTATTAGATTAAGACGCCATAAGTCATCGCCAAAATACGCTGCTGACATCCCTAGAGTGACGCCGATCAAAAAAGATAAAAAGACAGAGAAAAAACCAATTTTAAATGCTGTAGCAGTTCCGTACACAATGCCAGCTAGCACATCTCTACCCAATCTATCTGTGCCTAACCAATGCGTAAATTTTGTAGATTTCCCTTCAGGACGATACAAAGGTTTTACACCTTGTTGGGCAGCATCGTCCATTGTGCTTGGCCCATAAGGTATCAGTGGTAGGATACACCAACCGGTTTTATTGGTATGGTCTTTTAAATGAATCTCTGAAACAAATGGAAAACTAAATCCACTTTCTGATTTACAAATTAAAGGCCGATCACCGACTAAAATTGGTGAAAGTATGGCTACTAATAAAAATGTTAAGAGGACATATTTAGCGATCTTATAAGCCATCGATGTATTTTTTTTACTCATTATGCCAGCTTTATTTTGGGGTTTAACCATCCATAAAGCAAGTCTGCGAGTAACAAAAATATGATTGTGAAAATACTGATAATAATCAAAATACCAAATACAACATTCCAATCAGAACTGTAAATGCTGTCGAACATCAGTCTACCCATACCTGGAATATTGAAAATCACTTCTATAATTAATGAGCCCGAAAGCCCCGCAGGAATACTACCTGCAATGATAGTAATTATCGGTATCAATGCATTCGGTAGTATATGTCTTGTTAATATTTTGCGATCATCCAGACCTTTTGCCTTAGCCATAGTAACAAAACCTTTCATTTGTTGAAAAATGATGTTATTTCTAGTCAATCTGCTTAAATACGCGATATCGTTAGCAACAAGACAAATGATAGGTAGCACCAATTGTCCAGAAAATCGTCCAACCATCTCCATAAGTCCCAGATCTTCTGTCATCACCCAACTACCAGGTGGAGGAAAAATATTGAGCCAAGTACCATATGTATCAGAAGTAAAATAAATTATCAGCATCGATGCAAGCCAAAAAACAGGCATAGAATACAACATCAACCAAAAGAAATTGCTAAAGCCATCAAAAAAACTATCTTTTTTATACCCACTGTACACGCCTGTAGGTATGGCAATCAATATGGTGAATATCAGATTTAGAATGAGCAATAACATGGTCCATTTTATAGCGGGACCGATTTTGTCTGTTACATTCCTACCATCTTTGATAGAAACGCCCATATTTCCTGTAAATAATCCCGATGCCCAAAGGTGAAACTGATTATTGCTACCATGCCAGACTAACTTTGGTAAATAACTCGTTTTTTTTGCTCTATTTAGTTCTTCAATAGAAGCCTTTAATGCAAGAAATGAATCATTTGAAGCAATTGCAGGAACATCAGATATACTTTTTATTATATATTGTATATCATCAATAGAAGTGGGAAAAAGAAGTTTTCTACTCGCTTCAATTTTGTTTTTTACATCAATCGAAAGCAAAGTGTCTTGTAGTATTTCGGGAATACTTTTTACATAGCTGTCTCTATCTTTTTGATATTGAATTATTTGTTCAAAATTGTATTTTTGGTATAAAAATGTTTTTACTTCTTTTCTTTTAGATGGAGTTATAATTGAATTGATATTTTCTGGAAAAAAATCAGGTTGTACACTTAGATAAAAATCTGGCTTATCTAAGTGTAGCTGTTTGTAATTGGTTTCGTAGACATGTGTTGAGTTACTATTTTGTGGCAGTACACCTTGTATGGTCATCAAAGATTCGGCAGCATCGCCTGGTGTCAGTTTGCTCAAAAAAAATGCCAATACCATCACCAAAATGACAGTAGGGATTATTAACAATACTTTTTTGACGACATAAAACAACATATCATATTATAAATGGTAAATATTTTAGTTCTGTGAACTTACTGTATTTTTGCTTAGTTGGAATGTGTTTGCCATATATCCAGGTCGTTTTACCGTTGAAGACGAATTCCACTTTTTGCTTACCACAATTTTTTCTTCGGGCGCATAAAGAAAGATGGCTGGATGATCATTATATATTTTTTCTTGGAGATCTTGATATAGTTTTATGCGTTCACCATTATCTTTAGTAGCCAATATTTTATCAAGCAATGCGTCCACTTCGGTGTTTCTATATGAAGTGTAATTCGAACCATCAGGCGTATCATTGCTTGAGTGCCAATCATTCTTCAGGTCATCCCATGCTTGTACTTCTTGAGAAATAACGGTAGGTACCAAGTCATAATTTCTCGTTTTCAGATTTTCGGCACGTATCTGTTTGAATTCCTTTTGCGTGATATTGATTTTTATACCAACCTTAGCCGCGTTTTGTTGGAGGATTAAAGCCAATTGTTTACCAAGTTCTTGACCAGAAATTAGAATTTCTAGCTCGAGTTCTGTGGTTTTGTTATCTATTTTTTTATCAATAGTTCCATTGCTATTGGTGTCTTTCCAACCTGCTTCTGTGAGTAACTTTTCTGCCGCAGAAATATCAAAAGCAATGGGTTTCAAGGACTTATTATGTGTTTTTTTGACAGGATGGATAGGACCTACCACTCTTACTGCCATTCCTTTTTCAATATTGGTTATTACGTTATCGACTTCTAGCAGGTGTGATAATGCTTTTCTTACGTTTTTATCTGAAAGTTTGGGATTGCCATTATTCATGTTGATTAGATAATGTTTCATCAATGCTGGATGGTAAAAGCTAAACTTATCGATCAATGATGGATCTTTGCTCAGTTCTTGGTAGTTTTCGCCAGATATTTCATTTATGACATCGATTGTCCCTGCTTTCAATTGGGTGATGGCGCTTAACTCGTCTGGTATGATGTGAAAAATCATTTTGTCAGGACCTTGTGTTAGCAATGGAACATTTGAGTCTTTTGCCCAATAATTTTCTTTTTTAACTAAGATGACACTTTGGTCGGCTACCCAACTTTGGATTGCATATGGTCCGCTACCACTTAACTTATCACGCGAGAAGTCATTCCCATTAAATGCGGCTGCAAATTTTGACAATGTACTATCCGCTTCCAATTTGGGTTTATTGTCTTCTACAAAATCTGTAACTTTGTATGTATCAAGTGCATTGTTGGGGTCGTAATAATATTTTGGATAAATTTCTATATTGACAGCGGTTTCGAGTGCAAGCATATAATCTTTCGCAAAAATGACAGTAAATTTTTTGGGATTACTTTGATCGATGGCAATATCAGTAATATTTTGGGTCCAGTCTCTATATTTTGCAGCATTTGTAAGAGGGAGATTTATGGCTTTAATCGTAAAAACATAATCTTCTGCTGTGATTGGGCTGCCATTATCCCATTTCGCACCATTTAAAATTTCAATATTAAATGAAAGACCACCTTTGTACATTCCTGTATCTATTGCAATGGGCTTAGGAATGGATTTGATAAGTATTGGGCTCAACTCCAAGGTTGTGGGATCAAAATCTGCTAATGGTAAATGCAAGTATTGATATACTTCGCGGGCTGTAGGATTAGGGAATAATAGTGGATTTATTCTTTCAGGATCTTTCTTTAATCTAATATTTATAGTGGCATCTTCAAGTTTTCGCTCATTCTTACATGAAAGCAGACCGATAAAAAGTACGTAAATAAGTGCAAATGGGATCCTACTCATAACCGACAACTGTTTTATAATTACAAAAATATAAATAATTTTAGACAATAGTACGCTTATTATACTTCTAGTTAAAAATATAACATAAATTACTTGATAAAAAAGTGCAACACAAGTATGTTTTTGTTGTTCAGCAAAAATATTTAGTAGATAAGTATTTGATTTTACGTGAAAATGAGACAGAAGTCAGGCTTAATTTTTTTATTAAATCAAGAACTTTAGCTTCTAGGCCATCCAATTTCACTATTTTAGAATAGAATTAAAGATAATTAAGAAATATGATAAATAATGATAAAGAAACCATACTCATTGCAGGTGGCACAGGTTTGGTAGGTAATGCGTTGGTAAAAGCAATCGATTCATCAAAGTATAATATCATATTACTTACTAGAACAGCAAAAAAGAGTGACATAGAAAACATAAAATATGTTACTTGGTCACCTTCTGATGGAACGATTGAAAAGTGTCAAGAGCCAGATTATATCATTAATTTGGCTGGTGCAGGTATCGCTGATCAAAGGTGGACAGAAAATAGGAAAAATGAACTAATCTTAAGTAGAGTGAATAGTGCAAAAACATTAAAATGTTTTATTTTTAAACTAGACAAAAAACCAAAAGTATATATATCAGCATCAGCAGTAGGATATTACGGTCATCGAGGCAATGAAGTACTTACTGAATCGTCTCTTGCGGGCAATGAATTTATGTCTGAATGTTGCGTAGCATGGGAGAATTCTGCCAATGAAGCTGCTAATCTGTGTGATAGAAAAGTGATATTAAGGATTGGAATTGTGCTAAGCACTTTAGGCGGAGCGCTTCCAAAGATGTTAATGACAAAAAAACTTGGTATATTAAACTACTTTGGCTCAGGTGATCAATATTATCCTTGGATACACATAGAAGATTTAGTGAGACTGATATTATCATCTATGGAGTCTGAAGTTTATTCGGGAATTTACAATGCTGTTGCATCAGACGAGGTGACAAACAAAGGTATGATGACATCGATAAAAGAAAAACTGAATATATTCGGATTGTTATTACCGGCTCCTACATTTGCGTTAAGAATTGCATTGGGTGAGATGGCAAATGTCATACTTAATTCTAATAGGGTAATTTCTGAAAGACTACCATCTACAGGTTTTACATTTAACTTTAACAATTGTGGCTATGCTGTTAAAGATCTTACTGATCGAAAAATGTAAGCAATCTGGGATTTAGAAATATAAGGCAGATAATAGTTTAAGAATTAAGACTAAGAATCTTTATTTCTACCCTTTGATTTTTCTGTCTGCCCGATGATGTACGATTGTCTGCAATTGGCTTTTTCTTGCCATAACCTTTAAACTGTACTTTATTAGGTTCGACACCTTTATTTACAAGATACTCCGCAACTGCTTTTGCTCTTGCTGTGCTAAGTCGGTCGCAATAGTCATCAGTTGGTGTACTATTGGTATGACCGCCTATTTCTATCATCACACTTGGGTTTGTGCTTAAGAATCCATATAATTCGTCTAGCACTTCGTGAGAATTTTTATCAATATCGGATGCATCTGCTTTAAACTCCAATTTTTTTATCTCAATAATTTGCCCAGTTTTAAGGCTAGTTGTATTTAATTCTTGGAGTATCCTAGGTTTGAATGACTTCTTGTTATTAGCGGCTATAATTGTATCCGCTTTTTTGTTATCCTTAGGCGTATTTTGATTTTTTTTACGTTTGTGTGGAGGCAGTTTAGAATTATTGTCTGCATACAAAGGTGGTTCACCGGGACAAGCAATACGTACTATTTCTGACCCACCGTCAACTAATATATTACCATTGTAAGGCATTAGCACAGGTGTTCTGTAAAAAGCTTGAAATGTAATTGATCTAATATTGGACTTTGGTCTGAATTCGAAAGTATTAATCTGCCAACTATCATTAGATACAGGATCGGATTCAGCTAAAAGTTCTCTTTCATTACAATATCCTGAACCACCATATATTCTCAATACCACAGGTGTATTATAATTGGCTTCTTTGCCATCACTTCTTGTAGCACTAATATACCTTCCTGCTCTAGCTAGATTAATGGAGAACTTGTAACATTTTCCTCCGATTAATTCTGAATTTAATCTTTGAGAAACAGATTCATATGTCCCATTATCTCTAACGACCATTCCTAGATAAGTTTTTTTATCTGAAGCGGGTAGATTGTTTTCCCAGAAACCATTAGGGTGAATATCAGGAGGAGATTCTAGTGGAAAATTTATTTTACCACAATCAAACCATCCTGCAATACCTGTAATGGACTCTCCACCTCGTTTCGGATTATCTTCAAAACTAGGATTGGTCAACCGTATGGTATCCAACTGTGCAGAAGAACTTACAGATGCGCCAATCAGTGCCAAGAAAAGAAAACTATATTTAATCATATTCAAATGAAAATAAAACTTCATACACATAAACGTACTAAAGTAATGTTATTGTTGCATAAAATGCTACATTAACCTAACATTAACGACATATTCCTTCTAAATTTCGACCAAAATCATGGATTCATTAGTCATTTAATGCCAACGTCTTTAATTCAACTTGAAATCAGAAATTAATAGAAACTCTGGGACTGCTACTTCAAAAGTTGATTTATCTTCTAATCTTTCGAAAGTATAACTACCATACATTTTTCCAATTGGGCTATTCAATGGACACCATGATACATATTGGAACGTACCACCTGGAGCTAAAATGGGTTGCTTACCAATGACACCTTCACCCTTTACTTCTCTCCTAATTTGAATTGAATCAATGATATGCCAATGCCTTGATAATAACTTTACTTTCACAAAACTATTGTTTTCAATAGTGACCTGATAGGAATAAATAAATTTTCCAATAGCAGGGTTTGATTCTTCTGCTTCATATCTTGGCTGAACACTGATACTTATCATTTCAGTCACAGCGGTGTATATTTTATTTTTGTCAGTCATTGTATTAGGCCACTCCTTCAATAAATGTCTCCACGATATGTTCCGCTTCTACAAACGAAACTTCAAGTAAGTCATTAACAAGTACCATATCAAAAGTGTTTTCGTATTCCATCTCTCTTCTGACCTTACTTATCCTTTTTTGTAGGCTTTCAGGCGTTTCAGTATTTCTATTGACCAATCTATCAATCAAAACTTCTACAGAAGGAGGTCGTACAAAAACAGACATACATTTATCTCCAAAAAAACGTTTGATATTCTGCGCTCCTCTGACATCGATGTCAAATACTAAGTGTTTATTATTGCACCATATACGCTCTACTTCCGACTTTAAAGTACCATAAAACTGATTTTCGTACACCTCTTCCCACTCTATGAAAGCTCCATTTGCTACATTTTCCTTAAACTCATCTACGGACATAAAGTAATAATCTACTTTATTTTGTTCGTGTGGACGTTTGTTTCTAGTAGTTGCAGAAATGGAAAAATCTAAAAAATTGTATTTATCTAGCAAATGCCTGACTATTGTCGTTTTGCCTGCGCCTGAAGGCGCAGTAAAAATAAACATCTTGCCTTCAAATATCTTGTCTGACATAATTGTTTTTATAAAATATTTGCCAATTGTTCCTTTAATTTTTCTAACTCATCTTTCATCATTACGACAAATTGCTGTATATCAGAATCTTGGGCTTTTGCGCCAATGGTATTTATTTCCCTACCTATTTCTTGGGCAATAAATGATAGCTTTCTACCTTTTTGATCATCTTTGTGGTCGAGCTCTTCTATAAAATAAACACAATGCTGAGAAAGCCTTACTTTTTCTTCATTGATATCAAGCTTTTCGATATAATATAAGATTTCTTGCTCGTAACGGTTCTGATCAACATTTTGTTTTAGGGCAAACTCTTCCATGTTCTTTTTGAGTTTATCCTTGATCCTATCTAGTCTTACAGCTTCGTATGGCTCTATGGATTTTAAGTGGTTTTCTATTTGCTTTATTCGTTCCACTAAGTCTTGTTTAAGAACGAGACCTTCATCAATTCTGAATTTATTAATTGAAACTAAGGCTTCGTCCACAGTTTTCTCTACGATTGACCATTCTTCGTCATCAGCTAATTCTTCATTTTGACCTATCACATTCGGAACGCGTAGGATAGATTGGAGAATGTCGCCTTCGGTGATATTAAGTTCTTGTCTCAGAGCATTCAATTCTCTGTAATACTTTCTGAAAGCGTCAGCATTTATAAATGCATTCTCTTCATCAGAAAAACCATCTAAAGTAATTGTAAGGTCTAATTTGCCTCTCTGCAACTTATCGATGACTCTTTTTCGCAAGTCCATCTCTCGGTCTCTGTAGCTATTCGGCAACTTACATCTTATTTCAGTTGTTCTTGCATTGAGGGATTTGATTTCCACTCTTATAATCTTGCCATTTATTTCAGTTTTACTGTGGCCAAAACCCGTCATTGATAAAATCATAAAATTATTTTTGATCGGACAAATATAGCAGCAAAAACCTAATATTTTCTTTCATAATATTGGCCATTTGATTAATATATTGTAAATGAATGACTTAAATCAAGGTTTTTTTACAAATTCTGTTAAAAAAGACGAAAATAATTTTCTTAATTCCAATATTTTACGAAATTTGCGCCACTTTTTAAGTAATCGCACCATTTAATCATAGAAAAATAAAATACCAACGATATGCGTAAAGCAGATTTAGTCAATATAATTACCGAAAAAACGGGTGTTCCAAAGGTGGACGTATTGGTCACTTTAGAGATGTTTTTTAAAGAGGTTAAGAATTCACTTTCAGAGGGTGAAAATGTGTATGTAAGAGGTTTTGGTTCTTTTGTAATTAAAAAAAGAGCTAAAAAAATTGGTAGACATATTAAGAAAAACAAGTCTATCGAAATTCCTGAGCACTTTATCCCATCTTTCAAACCTGCAAAAGTGTTTGTAGACCAAGTAAAAGCAAATGTAGATTCATTGCCAGAAGATGATGGTGACGACGATTAATTAAAATAAATGTGTAATGAATAAAAATCAAATATTGTTACTAGTAGGAGGAGTCTTACTTTTTTTGATACTATATTTTGGTTTTGATATCATTCCCCAAAAAACAAAAGACCTAGAAAAGTCAAGGTCACTCAATATTGAATCGACAGGTATCAATAATCTTCTAAAGGATGCAATGGCAACGCTTGATGCTCAACAGAAAAGCATCATTGAAGCCATTAATCTAGATGTAGAGAAGTCGTCCAAAGACACAACAGCACTGATAGAAAGGATCAAGTCACTATCAGGAACGTGGTATGAATTTGGATTTCCTTCTATTTCAGGCTCTTATGCTGAAGATATTGCCAATATGCTCAAGACGGATGAATCTTGGTCTATTGCGGGTACGACATATGCAATATGTGTTAAAAATTCTGAAGACCCAAAGGTCAAGGACTTTTGTTCAAAAAGAGCTGTTAAAGCTTTTGAAAAAGCCATTTCGATATCACCAGAGAATATCGAGCACAGAATCAATTTAGCTATATGTTATGTAGATAATCCCGTCCAAGATAATCCTATGCAGGGTATATTGATGCTAAGAGAACTCAATACAAATAATCCAGAGAATGTAGCTGTTCTAAACCAATTAGGAAAATTGGCTATTCAAACCAATCAAAATGAACGCGCATTGGAAAGATTGGAGACGGCGATTGGTCTAGAACCAGAAAACCAAACAACCATCTGCCTACTTGCAACTGCCTATAAAAACATGGGCAATGCTGCAAAAGCAGATGAGTATAGTAATAAATGTGTTAATTAATTTACTTTTAAAAATATTGAAATATGCCTTGCGGTAAAAAAAGAAAACGTCATAAGATATCGACGCACAAACGTAAAAAAAGATTAAGAAAAAACAGACATAAGAAAAAGAACAGATAATATGTAGTCAAAAGAAATAGATTACAAATTTTATTTGTTTAATTTTTGTAGTTGAATTTTCTTTTAAATATAAGACAGTCTGTAGCCGGATCATTCATTTGGTCCGGCACTTTCTTACATTATTAGGTAGTTCGTGTGTAACAAACATTTATAAGGCTCAAATCAAGACAACAAACTAAAGAATACTAAAAGCATCAAAAAACTTTTAGCAATTACGTATCATATATATATACACACTTCCTATCCTTATTTTTTCGGCGTCTGTTTTATTTAACCTTCTAATGAATTTGACATTAAAATTGTGTCAGAGAATATAGATAGTTGTAAAAAATAGAATTAGTCTGAAAATCTGTAATAATACTTATTCTAAAGATTGTATAGTCATCTAAGCATCTTGTTGTATAAGTGTCAGAATGTCAAACCTTTTAATTTAGTCTGGAACATCCTAGTTTTGTATTAACTCATGTAATAAGGAGTAATATGATTATTATGTGAATCAATACAAATGATTCTGTGGTGGTTTTTTAAAGACAATAGATAAAAGTAGTTAAGACAATCTCTTAAGAAAGTAAAAATACGGTTGATCTTTTTTGCATAATAAGTTTGAACACATAAAGACTTTATTTTGGATAAAGAATTGATCATAAAATCGACTCCAACCGATGTAGAAATTGCATTGGTAGAAGGGTCTAAATTGGTGGAGATACATCGCCAAAAGACAAACAACAACTCTACTGTTGGGGATATTTTTTTGGGAAGTGCTAAAAAGCTAATGCCAGGTCTCAATGCTGGCTTTATAGATATAGGACACCGTAAAGATGCTTTTTTGCATTATACAGACCTAGGTCCTCAGATAAAATCACTTATCAAATATACCAATGCTGTCATGTATGGAAACTATAATAGCCCGCTATTAGAAAATTTCCAGATGGAGCCTGACAATCCCAAAACTGGCAAAATAGATCAAGTATTTGATAAAAATACCCACGTTTTGGTTCAAGTATTAAAAGAACCTATCTCTACCAAAGGACCAAGATTGAGTTGTGAACTCACTTTACCAGGAAGATATGTCGTACTTACGCCATTCTCAGAAATCGTAGCCGTATCTAAAAAAATAGCATCAGCTGAAGAAAGAAAACGACTTAAAGTATTGGTTGAAAGTATAAAGCCAAAAAACTTTGGTGTAATCGTACGTACTGCGGCCGAAGGTAAAAAGGTGGCTGATTTACACAATGACATCAGAGAACTAGAAGACAAATGGAAAACAATCTTCAGTCAACTCAAACAAACCAAGACGCCAGATAAGATATTAAGCGAAATAGACAAAACTTCATCTATACTACGAGATATCCTAAATGATAACTTCAATAAAATCATTGTGGATGATAAAGAAATGTATGAAAGTCTTAAAGATTATCTAGGTAACATTGCTCCTGATAGGGTCAAGATACTGCAACATTACAGAGGAAGTAGGCATATTTTTGACAACTTTGATATCAACAGACAAATAAAAGCATCATTTGGTAAAACTTCTACGATGGGAAGTGGTGCGTATATTGTCATAGAACATACGGAAGCTATGCATGTCATCGATGTGAATAGTGGGCCTAAAATGCAAAGAAAAGACCAAGAAGAAGCGGCATTAGCTGTAAATCTTGAAGCGGCAGAAGAGATAGCGCGCCAACTTAGATTAAGAGATATCGGTGGTCTTGTGATCATTGACTTTATTGATATGAAGACATCTGAGAATAAGGTGAGTTTGTTCAATAAAATGAGAGACTTTATGGAGTCTGATCGTGCACAACATACCATTTTACCGTTGAGTAAGTTTGGATTAATGCAGATAACCAGGCAACGAAGCAGACCAGAAGTTAATATTGATACGCGAGAACTATGTCCGTCTTGTCAAGGAACCGGTAAAGTCAATCCGACTATACTTGTGATCGATAACATACAGCGAGATATTGAATACATCATCAATTCAAGACCACAAACCAAGTTGCGACTTCAATTAAACCAATTTGTCTATGCTTACCTAAAAAATGGTCTCCCAAGCATGCAGATGAAATGGTGGATGAAATACAAAAAGTGGATCAAGATGCAAAGTGATGCTAATTTCCACTTATTCGAATACAAGTTTTTTGATGAAACTGACGACGAAATCAGATTGACGTAATTTTATTTCACTGACAATGTGAAACAGATTAACTTTAACCTTCCATATGGCATCATTATATAAAGAAGGTATAGAAGTTTTGTCGACGCATATCAATAAAGATGATATAGTCATCGTGGCTTCACTCAATTGGGGACTTGGCCATGCTGCAAGATGTATACCTTTGATAGATTACTTATTATCATTAGGTACAAAAGTAATTATTGCTTCGGATGGACTTTCATTAAAACTTCTTAAGAAGGAATTTCCAGAATTACCAATTTATGAGTTGCCTTCATACGGAATTAGTTATCGGTATCATAATATGGCTTTGAATATGGTTTTGCAAAGTCCAACTATAGCAAAAGCTTATTATAAAGAGCTTAATATTGCAAAAGAAATAGTATCAGAAACTAAAGCAACTGTGATCATTTCAGATAATAGATTTGGGTTTAGAACACCAACTACCAAAAATTATTATATCACACACCAAGTAAACATTTTACATCCGATTGGCTTCCTTTCGAAAATTGCAAGTTCTGTACACAGATATTTTATCAACAAGTTTGACCAATGTTGGATACCAGATTTTGCTGACCAAAGATCGCTGGCTGGAAGAATGTCCGTATCGACGCGCTTAAAAAATGCAGCTTATTTAGGACCATTGACAAGGATAGAAAATAAAGTAGTTCCAATAAAATGGGATATTTTTATTTTGTTATCAGGACCTGAACCACAAAGGACAATACTCGAAAATGCATTAATAAAACTTTTGCCTAATTGGGGAGACAAAAAGGTGTTAATGATAAGAGGGTCAGAAAAAATTAACCCACAATTAGCAGATGTAGAAAAAAATTGTACCATATTAGATTTGGCAGATACTATGCAAATTTCAGATGCTCTTCAAAGTAGTCACTTACTCATTGCTAGGTCAGGTTATACTACTGTGATGGATATTGCCCACTTGGACATTAAGGCAATTTTTATACCTACACCCGGACAAACTGAGCAAGAATATCTAGCCAAAACATTATCTATACATTGGAAATATACGTGGATAGCACAGCAAAATGTCTCCGAAATAAAAATTTAGGTTGGGGCAAGATTACAAATATAATGATCTGTAAAGATACCACACTTGACTTCATTTGAAATATCAGTTTTTAGACTTACCTTTGTGGTATGATAGATGTTGTAAAAATGGATATTCGGAAGCTATCTCTAGATGAAATCAGAGAAGTGATCACTGCCAAAGGAGAACCAGCTTTTCGTGCCAAGCAAATATATGAATGGTTGTGGCAAAAGTCCGCTTTTTCATTTGAAGAAATGACCAATTTGTCTAAACCACTTCGACAATATTTGGATGAAAATTTCGAAATTCTTGCCATAAAAACTGATAAAGTTCAGAAAAGTAATGACGGCACTATCAAAAGTCGTTTTGTGTTGCATGATGGACATATGATAGAGTCAGTATTGATTCCTGTGCCTGATGATGATCGATATACGGTATGTGTATCTACACAAGTAGGTTGCAGCCTTACTTGTAAGTTTTGTGCCACTGGACAAATGAAAAGGTTGAGAAATCTCGATCCGTCAGAAATTTATGATCAATATGTATTGGTCAATAAACAATGTATGGAAACCTTTGGTCACCCACTGACAAATGTGGTATATATGGGTATGGGCGAGCCGTTGCTTGCTTATGCTAGCACTATGAAAAGTGTAGAATATTTGTGCGAACCCTTTGGACTCAATATTTCACCCAAAAGAATCACCGTCAGTACAGCAGGTATTGCCAAAATGATCAAAAAACTCGCAGACGAAGAAGTCAAATTTAATTTAGCGCTATCTCTTCATGCGGCTGACGATATCAAAAGAGATGAAATAATGCCAATCAATGAGCAAAATAATCTCGAAGTGCTGATGGAATCACTAGACTATTTTTATCAGAAAACGGGCAATAAAATCAGTTACGAATACATAGCTTTCCAGAATTTTAACGACAGCATAGAAGATGCTAAAAATCTGACCAAACTTTGTAAAATATTTCCTGTAAAGGTCAATATCATAGAATACAATCCCATCGATGGATCTCCATTTGTAAAATCAGATGAAGACAGACTAAATCTTTTTGCAAAATATCTCAAAAGCCAAGACATCACCGTAACCGTGAGAAGAAGCCGTGGCAAAGACATTGATGCTGCCTGCGGTCAACTGGCCAACAAAGAATAAATAGTTAACATGACAAAGCAAGATATCCCTTTTCTTCCAGTTTATTTCGAAAGATATATCAATCAAGTCCCTGATATGGAACTTCCAAAAGCCTTGGAAGTTTATGGTTTTGAACTGCTAGATGCAGAAAAAAATAAACTCATCCAACTTGGTGATCTAGTTTATGCTCCTGGAAAATGGACGATAGCTGATATTATGCAACATATCATAGATACAGAAAGGATATTTGCCTATCGTGCATTGAGAATTGGGAGAAACGATCAAACACCATTACCTGGATTTGATGAAAATGAATATGCTGTACAAGCTCACGCATCTGAGCGAAGTTTTGAAGATTTGATGGATGAGTTTGTGACTGTCCGTCAGAGTACTATACAATTATTTAGAAGTTTTAAGCCAGAAGACCTGTTAAAACAAGGCATTGGTTCAGGTAATCCCATTTCTGTCATAGGTCTTGGATATACCATCGTAGGTCATGTCATTCATCATATGGAAGTGATCAAAGAAAGGTATTATCCTTTAATAAATGTGAAGTAATTTATTTTAAAAATAGAATAGAAGATGCCTGTTCATTGGTATGAAGGTCGAGTGATTGACATTAAAGAAATGAGTCCCACAACTAGACAATTTTTTGTGTCTGTTGGTGATGAAGCATTTGATTTTTTACCAGGTCAATTTGTAACGATGGATCTACCTGTAGGTGAAAAGCGAAATCAGAGATGGCGAAGTTATTCCATAGCTAGTCATCCCGATGGTGGACATGTACTTGAGTTTTGTATTGTAAAAGCAGATGCTGGTGTAGGTACCAAATATCTTTTTGAGGAAGTAAAAGTGGGCGATAACCTTAAGTTTAAAGGACCCGATGGTGGATTTGTGTTACCCAAAAACTTAGAGAACGAAATCATTATGATTTGTACTGGTACAGGTATTGCACCATTCAGAAGTATGCTAGCTCATGTGAGAAATCACCAACTTGATTTTTATAAAATTCATTTGATTTTTGGAACTAGAAATAGTGCAGGAATACTCTATCGAGAAGAAATGGAGCAAATGGCACTCGAATATTCTAATTTTACATACGACGTAGCATTGAGTAGAGAGAAATTAGATGGTTTTCACCATGGTTACGTACATGATGTGTATTTGAAAAGCTACCAAGAAGTTTCGCCAATGAGACATTTTTATCTTTGTGGATGGTCACAAATGATCGATGAAGCTGTCGAAAATATCATTTTGAAAATGGGATACGACAAATCTCAAGTTCACTATGAGTTGTATGGTTAGATGTACAATGAAATGAAGGTAAACTGGTCGGCTAATTGAGAGAAAATATTCTAAATCAACTATTACTGACCAAAACTGTTGCTTCACATATTAATAGATTTTAAAGCATGGCAGATTTATTGGTTTTTACGGAGAAAGGTATCTACTGTCCACAAGCGGATGTGTATATCGATCCTTGGAAACCAGTCAATAGAGCATTAATCACACATGCCCATTCTGATCATGCTAGAACTGGTCATAAGCAATATTTGGCTACCATTGACTCTGTTCCAATACTTAAACATAGGTTAGGTTCATTTATAAAAGTACAAGGATTGCGCTACGGAGAATCAATTACCATCAATCAAGTAGAGATCTCATTTCATCGTGCGGGCCATATCATAGGTTCTGCACAAATAAGGCTTGCATACAAAGGTGAAATTTGGGTAGCAAGTGGAGATTATAAAATAGAGAATGATGGTTTGTCAGGTCAATTTGAACCAGTAAAGTGTCATACCTTTATAACAGAATCTACTTTTGGACTTCCATCTTTTAAATGGAAACCACAGGCACAAGTTTATCAGGAAATTAATGATTGGTGGCAATCAAACAGAGAAATAGGTCGTACTAGTATCATTTCTGCATATTCACTCGGTAAAGCCCAACGCATTATCCATAATTTAAATAGTGACATTGGACCTATTTATGCACATGGAGCTATTGAAAATACCAATGAAGTGCTGCGTGGACAAGGTTTTAATATTCCGCTTTCGCCAAAAATAGAGAATGGTGCCAAAACAGATCAATACAAAGGAGCAATCATTATAGCACCACCATCAGCTATCGGTTCAGCATGGACTAAAAAGTTTGGTGATTATGAAGAAGCTTTTGTTTCAGGATGGATGAATGTGCGTGGAATCAAAAGAAGGAGAAATGCAGAGCGTGGATTCGTACTTTCGGATCATGCAGATTGGACAGGGCTCAATGAAGCAATAAAAAATACGGGAGCACATCGAGTATTTGTCACGCATGGCTACACTGAAATCTTTGCGCAGTGGCTCTCAGAGCAAGGTTATGACGCCAAAGCCGTGAAAACAGCATTTACTGGCGACGAAGAAGTAGATACAAATGCGGAAAATATATGAAATTATTTACCACACTTATCAATGGATTAAGTCAGACCAATAGTAGTCTGAAGAAAACATCACTGCTATCTGCTTATTTTATACAAGAAACAAACGAGCTCAACAAGCTGTGGGTCATCGCACTTTTAATAGGTAAAAAACCACCAAGAACTGTCAATACCACGCTGCTTCGAGAATGGTGTGCAGAAGAAGCAGGCATACCTTTGTGGTTATTTGAGCAAAACTATCATATTGTAGGTGATTTAGCTGAAACGATTGCTTTGATATTGCCAATTTCAGATTCGAAGTTTGACCTTAGTTTGCATGAATGTATTACTCAAATACAAGGATTAAAAAACAAAACAGAGACAGAAAAGAAAGATTTTGTGCTCCTTATGTGGCGAAATCTTGATGAAGCTGCGAAGTGGATTTTTAATAAACTAATCACTGGTGGATTCAGAATCGGAGTCTCGAAAAACATAGTTATACTTGCTTTAGCTCAGGCCTTAAATGTAGATAAAAATACCATTGCACATCATTTGATGGGAGACTGGTCTCCAGAAAAAGTAAGTTGGTCCAGTCTTTTTAGTTTCGAAGAAGGAAGTGCTGATGTCTCTAGACCTTATCCATTTTACTTAGCTCATGCGATTTCTGAGACCGATTTATCAGCTTTAGTCCTTGAAGAATGGACAGCAGAGTGGAAATGGGACGGCATTAGAGGACAACTCATCAAGCGAAATGGAGAGGTCTTTCTATGGTCAAGAGGTGAAGAATTAATCATAGATAAATTTCCAGAGTTTGAAAAAATTGAAATGGCGGGTCATGACTTTGTTATAGATGGAGAAATCATTGCTTGGAAAGATGACAAACCAATGGATTTCCAATCATTACAAACTAGAATAGGCAGAAAAAATGTATCCAAAAAACTACAATACGACACGCCCGTCAAAATCATTGCGTATGATATTTTGGAAATTGGTCTGAAGGATATAAGGCAGATACCATTCGATAAAAGAAGGAAAATTTTAGAAAACTTGGTAAATGACAGTGATCAAAAACAAATTATATTATCTCCACAGTTGGACTTTGTCGATTTGGATACGCTACATGAATGGCGTAATAGGTCAAGAGAGATCGGTGCTGAAGGATTGATGTTAAAAAAAAAGGATGGCATCTACCATACAGGTAGGCGCACAGGAGAAATGTGGAAATGGAAAGTCAATCCATTTACTATTGATGCTGTACTTATCTATGCCCAACGAGGACATGGTAGAAGGGCAAATTTATTTTCCGATTTTACTTTTGCCCTTTGGGAGGGAGAAAAGTTAATGCCATTTGCCAAAGCATACTCTGGACTTACGGATGATGAAATGAAAGAAATTACTACTTTTGTAAAAAACAATACTCTCCAAACTTTTGGTCCTGTGAGTAGTGTGAAAATCGAATTAGTGTTCGAATTAGCCTTTGAAGGTGTGGCATTATCGAGTAGACATAAGGCAGGAGTTGCTGTCAGATTTCCTAGAATATTAAGGTGGAGAAAAGACAAAAATGTATCAGAAGCTAATAAATTAGATGATTTAAAAGAATTATTGAAATAATGTATTAAAAAATTATGTAATGTGTAAAATGTCTAATATCTTTGTATTACAATTTTACACCAAATTTTTTATTTAAGAATTGATTTATTCAAGGTCCTTTCCCAAAAGCGTAACCGATTTCCCGAATAAACGATTTTTTAATATGCAAAAACCGAATTTTAGCTTACACATTTTAACAGTGGCTGCTCTAGGAACAGCTTTGTTTGCTGCTAAAACAGCGCCTTTCGATTTCAACATACCTGATAAGATACACACTGATCAGGAAAACCATGTACTTGCTATAAATTGCCCACCAGGTGTTATAGCTTACGTAGATGAAACTTGTGAGGTCGAAATTACAGTAGAGATACCAATATCTACTTGTACAATCACGTCCATATCTTATACTGTGGCGGGAGGACCTGTCATCGTAGTACCGTTAGGAACTATTGGTCCAATAAGTATTGGATCCTTCCCTCCTGATACCTTTAATGTAGTATGGACAGTAACAGATAACTGTATTCCTCCTACAAACGCAGTATGCAATCAACCCATTTTGATTCAAGACACCATTTCACCATTAATTACTTGTCCTGATGATATTTCTGTTGGAAATAGAACAGATGGTAGAAGAAATAATCTCCTATCGATTGCACAGCCCGACGTCTCAGATAATTGTGGGATACTCTCAGTAATAAATGATTTCAACAATACAGATGATGCTAGTGGTGTATATCCATTAGGCACTACTGTTTTGAATTGGGTGGTAACAGATTTATATGGCAATACCGCATCTTGTAATATGAATGTAGTCGTTTTTGATAATACAGAACCCATCATTTCCTGTCCTGACACACTTAGGACAACATGCCTTCCAGACGATCCATTCGAATTTTATACAGAGTTTTTGGCAGCTGGAGGATCTGCCACAGATGAAACAGAAATAGACACATCAACGTTTACATGGCTACAGGATATTGATACCACCTTCACATGTCCAGATACTATTGAGCGTGTATATAGTATAGGAGATACCTATGGTAATTTCGATACTTGCAGTCAGATAATAATTGTTTATGATACCATAGCACCGACTGTAATATGCAAAGACGTAACTGTTCATTTAGATGAAAATGGTCAAGTCATAATCACTGCAGATTCATTGGATAACGGTAGTTTTGACAATTGCGGAGGAAGCCTTGTTTTTTCATCAACCTTTGCTTTATTTTTCGGATGTAATGATGTCATCCAAGAATCATCACAAGTAGATGTTATCCTTAGGGTTACTGATCAATGTGGAAATTCTGCTACATGTATTTCCACAATCACAGTTTTGGACCAGTTACCTCCTACTATAATATGTCATCAATCTATTACAGTAAATAATAGTCTCAATCAATGTAATGCCACTAATGTTGTCTTAGGCAATCCAAGTACTACTGACAATTGTAATGTAGCAGTTATAAATGCTACATTTATGGGAAGTATAGTGACTCCAAGTACAGTTTTTCCTGTGGGTTCAAATAACGTTATTTGGACAGTCACTGATATCGGTGGAAATACCGCCACTTGTGCTCAAACAGTTGTTGTAAGAGATAATCAATCTCCTATTATTTCATGTCCATCTAACATCACTGTAAACACATCAACTGGACTATGTAGTGCAATAGTAAATTATCAAAGCCCTATTGGTTCTGATAATTGTCCATCAGCTATAACAAGTCAAACAGTAGGAATAATAAGTGGTGGTATATTTCCTATCGGCGTGACTACCAATACTTTTGTAGTGACAGATAATTCCGGTGCATCAGCTTCTTGTAGCTTTACCGTGACAGTTGTAGATAATCAGCCACCTATCATCACTTGTCCTTCTAATATTACTGTCAATACAGCTTCTGGCTTATGTAATGCTGTAGTTAACTATAACACACCTGTAGGTATAGATAATTGTTCTGGTGCGGTCACTACCCAAATTGCAGGTTTAGCAAGTGGTAGTACCTTCCCTGTAGGCATTACTACAAATACTTTTGTGGTGACTTCAAGTAATGGACAAACAGCATCTTGTACCTTTACCATAAACGTGATCGACAATCAACCACCATCTATCAGTTGTCCAGCAAACATTACTGTAAACACAGATTTTAACAAATGTAGTGCAGTCGCAAACTATTTAACACCCGTCGGAATGGATAATTGTTCAAATATAACTACTATTCGCACGTCAGGCTTAGCAAGTGGCAGCACATTTCCTACTGGAATCACAACCAATACCTTTGTGGTGACAGATAATAATGGCAGGACCTCATCATGCAGTTTTAATGTCACGGTTGTCGATAATCAGGTACCTTCTATCATATGTCCAGGTAATATTACTGTAGCATTAAATAATTCTTGTCAACTTGTGGTTCCAAATTTAAGTACATCTGTCACTAGCACTGATAATTGTCCATCCACAATGGTAACTCAATCACCTATTGCAGGAACAATAATCCCTTCATCACACAATCAGACACAAGCAATAACTTTTACAGTAACTGACGGTGTAGGACTAACAGCAACTTGCAACACTATAATCACTTCTATAGATAATGTAGGTCCTGATATAGTATGCGAAGGTTTTAGGGTGATATCAATTAGTGACTTGCCAGAGCTGACCGCATCTTCTTTTGTCATTTCGGCAAATGATAATTGTGGTGGACCATTGACATATACAGTAAGAAGAATGGGGAATACTTGTGGTACAAATACGCCTGACGATTTTGGTAATTATGTAAATTTTTGTTGTAATGATGTAAACGATACAATAACAATTGTCGTAAGGGTCACAGATAGTCGTGGTAATTTTACTGAATGTATGAATTTGGTAGAAGTACGTGACAGACTTGCTCCAAATATCATTTTAGGCAGTCTTCCTGATGTGAGTGTGAGTTGTGGATATAGCATTAATGTAAATAATCTAAGTGCGTTTGGTACTTTTGTGCCACAAGGATCGACGAGACAAAATATATTGATCAACGACCCTGGCAATCCTTTTTATCCTACAGGCATCGCAGGGAAAGATGGTGTATTTTCAGATAATTGTCCTGGGGCAGTTGTTACTGTGACAACGAGAAACCTACTCTCAATGTGTTATACCGGGGAAATAAAAAGAGATTTTGTGATTACAGATATTGGTGGTAATAAGGCGACCTATACCCAAACCATATATGTGATAGATGTCGATAAATTTGACGTAAATGATATTACGTGGCCATCTGCCAATATAAATTATAACAATTGTAACGATAACGATCCGGATGTAAGCATTACTGGCAAGCCAATATTAAGCACAGATAGATGCAATCTTGCGGCAGCAACATATAAAGATCAGGTGTTTACCAATCCAAATAATTGTGGATTTATAAAGAGAACATGGACTGTTATCGATTGGTGTCAATACCAAACCAATAATCCTGCGGGTATAGGTAAATGGACTTTTGTCCAAAGCATTTTGATTACCAATAATGTCGCTCCAGTCATTAATTCCAAAGTTTGTAGAGACACCATAATTTGTACAGGAAATGGGTGTGACGCAACTGTTACTTTTAATGGTATAGGTACAGATGATTGTTTGCCAATAAGTATAACTTGGTCATACAAAATTGATTTAGACAATAACGGAACTACCGATATATCTGGTGTAGGCTCATCCATCACAAGAAAATATAGTATTGGTCTACATAAAATCACTTGGGAAGCCAAAGATAAATGTGGAAATAAAAGTACTTGTGCTTCGGTTTTTACTATTAAAGATTGTAAATCACCAAGTGCTGTTGCCTTAAATGGATTAGCCACAAACCTTCTGCCTCCATCAGGACAAGCATCCATTAATGCCAAAGATTTTAATAAATCTAGTTCAGATAACTGTACACCAACTTCACAGCTAAAGTATTCTTTTTCAGCTAATGTCAATGATAAAGTTAGGAATTTCAACTGCGATAGTCTTGGCAAACGACGAATTGAGTTTTGGGTGACAGATCTTGCAGGCAATCAGTCAAGAGCAATTACATACATCATTGTCCAAGATAATGGAAACATTTGTGGGGCAGGAAGTCTGGTTAATATCAAGGGTCAAGTTTACACAGAACAAAAGGTAAACATTTCTGATACAAAAGTTAATATTGATGGTGGCGAAACTGAAGATTATCTAATGACAAATATTGATGGTCAGTTTGGATTCACAGATTTAGCCATGTATAATAATTACGAACTCCAACCCATTAAGGATACCGATCACAGCGAAGGCATCACAACTCTAGATTTGGTCTTGATACAAAGACATATATTAGGTATAAAACATCTAGAATCACCTTATAAATTGATTGCAGCGGACGTCAATAATTCACAAAAAATTACAGCAGCTGATCTTGTGGAATTAAGGAAACTTATATTAGGCATACAACCTACATTCAGTAATAACACTTCATGGAGATTTGTTGATGCTTCATTTACTTTTAATGATAAAGAAAATCCATGGCCATTTGTAGAAAGGCTTAATTATGAAGGATTGTCCACAAGCATGGAAAATTCAGATTTTATTGCCATTAAAATAGGTGATGTCAATGGTACAGTATCACAAAACATCCAAGGCAAACCGGCATTACGTAGCAACGACAAGTTGCAATTATACACAGAAGATATCGATGTAAAAGCAAATGAACTGATCACTGTTCCGGTTAAGGTAGAAAACTTAGATAACATTATAGGAATGCAATGGACACTAGAGTTATCTGCTGATATGGATTATATTGGATTTGAATCCGTAGATTTACCTTTGAGAAACGAACATTTGGCCATCATAGACAAAAATGGTAAAAAGTATCTAACACTTTCATATGATGATATGGACGGTGTGTCTCTTCCTAAAGGTAGTGTATTGTTTAACATCATTTGTCGTCCGTTTATAAATACGAAACTCAGCGATTTAGTATCGATGAATGAAGCCATTGTCTCCGCGGAGGCTTACACTATAGACGAAATAACAACTGATATTGACTTTTCATTCAGAAGTTTAATAACAGAAGGAGTCTCATTTATTATGCAAAACCATCCAAATCCATTTAAGGATGAGACAACTGTTCATTTTAATTTGCAGGAAAAAAGTCCAGTAGTGATCAATATTTATGATTCAAATGGAACAATAGTTTTCAAAAGTAATGATATCTATAATCCTGGAAATCATTCCATGAGACTTAATGCAAACCAACTAGGCAATAAGTTTGGAATATTTATTTGTAAAATTAAATCAAAGAATCTTGATCAAATTATAAAAATACTACGAATAGAATAGTCTTTAGAACCGAGTATGATAGTAGCAAAGAAGCCGTCGATATTTTATATCAGACGGCTTCTTTTATTTTATATTCAATATATGAAAATTATTATTCATCATCGCCACCATCCACTTCATCAGGGCTGGCAAGAAGTGGTTGATATTTGTCTACAATTTTCTTTTCTATTTCGAGTGCTACTTCTGGATTATCTGCCAAAAACTGTTTTGCACCTTCTCTTCCTTGAGCAATTTTTGTTCCTTCATAACTAAACCACGAACCACTTTTACCTATGACATTTGTTTCTACTCCTATATCAATGATTTCACCAGTTTTGGAGATACCTTCACCAAACATGATATCGAAGGTAGCAATTCTGAAAGGTGGTGCCATTTTGTTTTTTACCACTTTAACTTTTACAGGATTACCCACTGTGTTGCCATCTTTATCCTTAATAGCTGTACCTGATTTTCTAATGTCTAATCTAATAGATGCATAAAACTTCAAAGCATTACCACCTGTTGTTGTCTCAGGGTTACCGAACATTACGCCGATTTTTTCTCTCAGCTGATTGATAAATATACAACAACATCCTGTACGTCCGATGGTAGCAGTAAGTTTTCTCAAAGCTTGAGACATCAATCTGGCTTGGAGTCCCATTTTAGAATCTCCCATTTCGCCTTCGATCTCACTTCTAGGTACTAGTGCTGCCACTGAGTCGATAACTATAATATCGATTGCACCTGATCTGATAAGGTTTTCTGCTATTTCGAGCGCTTGCTCACCATTATCTGGTTGTGAAATCAAAAGTTCTTCTGTATTCACACCCAAATGTTCTGCATAAAATCTATCAAATGCGTGTTCTGCATCTATAAATGCTGCTATGCCTCCTTGTTTTTGACATTCTGCGATCGCATGAATAGCAAGTGTCGTTTTACCAGAAGATTCAGGACCATATATTTCTACAATTCTTCCTTTAGGAAGTCCATGGATACCAAGAGCAATATCAAGACTCAATGAGCCAGTAGATATAGTCTCGACAGCAACAACTTGTTTGTCACCCAATTTCATTATCGTACCCTTACCGTATGTTTTATCAAGCTTGTCCATGGTCAGCGCCAAAGCTTTTAGTTTTTCTTCTCTTTCTTTTGACATGTTTCTCAGATTATTGAATTAAACAACAAATGTATGAAAAATATATATGAATAATACAAATACATCTTTCATTTTTTTTGATTTTGCAAAAATGCTTAGTCAACAAGTTTTAAACGTGAAGTTTTGATGGGTGTAATAATTTGAATCAGAAATTCTAACTTTAGTTAATTAAGAAAAGTAATGGATACTTTGAAACGATTATATAGGTTTTTGTTGTTTACTCTATCAATTAAAACTTACTAAATAGTTAATAGAATCCGACCTTAATCTTTATTAGTGCCGGATTCTTACAGATTTCCCTTATAATAAGGATACGCAAATGGGTTTTTAAAAATAGTTGAGGGCCTATTACATCTTAATAAATTTCAATACGGCTTGGGTTTTTTGGTCAAATCTTATATTCATAATATAGATTCCTGGAGGCAGTTCGCCGCAAGGAATATTTGCATTTTTATCTGAAATTATACCCGATAGTTGGTTTTGACCTATTTGATTTTTAATTGTGTATTGTATTTTTTCAAAATCGAAGTCTCCCGTATCGATTTTCAATTCTTGATCCGTAGGATTGGGATAAAATGTGACATTTATTTTCTCCCCCATCCAATCAATGCTTTCCAAAATAAAGTCTCTTCCAATAGTGTGGAATACTTCATTGGTCGTAATAGGTTCGTTGTAATCAAAATAAATTTTTGCTTGGTTTTCTATCCTATCTTCTTCTATCAAAGTTGAAGATGGCAATATTTTGTATTTTACAAATCCGTGCGATGCTGCTTCATTTTCTGTGCTATCTACAAGTAAAATATCGTCAAATGTGATGATAAGTTCACGATCTTGGTTGAATTGATATGTGTATTCATGACTTGCTGCACCCATCTGAATAGTGGCAAGATCAAGTGATTCTGGAATATAATTTTTTATCCTTACGGTAAAGGCAGTGTCTGAACCTGTGTTTTGGAATCTGATGAGATACTCTACATTGACTTCTTTTTCTATGTATTGTTTCGTCCCATATCCTTTAGGCATTCCTATGATGTCATTAGGATCAAATGAACCTATGCTTTCCTGACAGTCTGTGTCTATGAAAAGGTCTCTATCATCTTCTTCAAATTGGGTGACAAAACCTGTACTAAATTGCCCAGATCCATCATCTCCACAACCTTCAATAGCTAAAGTCGCCAACTTTCCCAATGGATAATCTGTATCTTGGCTTGTGATGACTCTATAACTTGTACCATCGGCAGGTAGTTCTAAGGTTTCGGCTTGAAGTATGTCCAATTGTATATTGGTTGGTGGTCTCATGACATCGTCTTCTGTCACTATATACCTTTTAGCTTCTTTCATTGCTCCTGTTCCAGTATTTAAAATGGTAAATATCACTCTGTCATTTAGCTCGTCACATTCTGAAGTGATGGATAATTCTGATCCTGACCAAGTAGGTGGTACGATACATGGCTCATTCGGAAATGCAGTCGCTGTGACACAATGAGTTTGTCCGAGAATGGTGGTAGCGCAATTAAGATTTAATACAATTTTTATATATCCACTTTCATTAACAGCAAGATTGCCAAGTTCAAACCTAAGTTGCTGTCCAGTAATCGTATAATTAGTAAAATCAGTACTTATAAAATCAAAATCATCATCAAGATCAACTTCTATATAAGCATTTTCTGCAACGATGGTCCCTTGATTTTCATAAAATAGGGTGTATGTATTGTCAAAACATCTTCTTAGAAAAGGTGTAGAGATGTCAGTTTTTATGAGAGGGCAATCAACTGCAGCATGAGCGCTAAAATTCTGGAGAACCTCACTTTCTTCAGTCAATATAATATCAAATTCATCGAAGCAAACCTTCCAAAGTTCATTTTTTGGTATTAATCTAATGGTATACTCACCAGCAGGCAAACCAAAAGAATATTCTCCATCTTCGTTAATAGCCCTATAGTAGGTTTTTGTGGAAGAAGATAATTCAATAACCCATTTATTAAGTATTGGATCTAACAATTCAGGATCACAATTTTTGTTCAAATCATGTGTAACTTTACCAAAAATTTTACCTGAACTAGTTACTAATGTTGTTGAACTACCTTTGACACAAAGTTCAAAAGCTGCTTCATTAATAAATTCAACTGGTAGGTTTGTTTCAGAAATTTCAAGATAAGATGTTGAGCTAGCTTGTAAAGCAGAAAATCTCAATTGAATTAATGTACTAAAATCAGGTAATGACTCTCCAATCGTAGACGATGGACTTAACCACAGAAACTTAATATTGCCTTGTTCAATAACAGATAATGCACTTTCATCAAAACTCGAAATGGGTGAGCTAACAGATTCGTATTTTATGACTTCATTATCATAGTTTAACCCAAATTGAAAACCTAAAATTTCTTGAAAATTTTCAACCTGAATATCCACCACAATGTCAGGCCCATCATAAGTATAATTGAGATAAAGCTTCACGGTGTCTTGACATTGCGCCCAAAGTCCTGCTTGGGGGAGCAGGCTAAGGAGCAATATGAATGTTAAATTTTTCATCTGTTATGAGTCTGTGATATGAGTTAAAGATTAAAAACAGTACAAATATCTACATTAAATCAATACAATAAAATAACAATTTATTACATTTGTAGATTGATATACGGTTTATAAATATTATAATTAATTGATTATCATATATATAGATGATTTATTTGTATTTTTTGATTTAATATTATATGAAAACAAAATTTGAACACTTACTATCCACACTAGGATCAAAGGATGTAGAAGCTATCATTTCGCTTATTCCAACAAGTATTATGGAAGGAAATCAAAAGCATATAGCCTATCTGAAATATCGGAATACTAATGAAATGGATGAGAAAAAAAACATTCCTGTCACTGAAAGATTGCTCATGAGCGACCTTACCAAAATGATGGAAAAGTATATTGTTATTAAAAATTCTTTAGCTTCAGCTTTTCATTATAATCATACACTCCTTGAATATTATAGAATTCATGAAAATGAAAAGTTATTTTCGGAAGCTTATAAAAGTATGCAAAACCAAGAAGGTCAAGCGTTAAGAAATGAAAAAACCTATCAACAAAATGCTGATATCTTATATGAAAAATGGCAGTTTGATCAGGTTAAAAGTCGATTTTCTAATGCTGATGCAGAGGATATTATTCATGATACAGATGTAGCTATCATTAGTAAGAAATTGATGCAAACTGTCACTTTTGCAACACAGTCTACACTCATATCCAAAAAGATAAACACACAACTCATTGACCACCTAGAATCTTACATTATCGAACATAGTTATTTGGCCTTTCCGTGTATAGCCTTGTATTACTATGCTTGGAAACTTATTTTGTACCCGGAAGATGTTGTTTGGTTTGAAAAATTTAATGAGATGCTAGAGCCAAATGAACATTTATTTCCACACGAAGAATTAAAAAATCTGTACTTCCAAGGCATCAATTATTGCATTCGTAAACACAACTCAGGTGATAAAGCATTCAGTCAAAAGTTGCTGAACTATTATAAAATCGCCCTTTCAAAAAAATATCTTCTCACAAATGGATATTTATCAAAAAATACTTACCGAAATATCAACACCATAGCATTGCGAATGGGTAGATACGACGAAGCAAAGGAAATCAGTACGGATAATGTACAATATCTAAGGAAAGAAGAAAAAGATAGTGCATTCAGATTCAATATGGCCAATATTTACTATGCGACAGAAAAATATACCGACGCTCTTGAGTCACTAAGGAACATAGAATTTGATGATCATTTGTCCAATCTATTTGCCAAGACGCTGATGTTAAAAATTTATTATGAAACCAAATCTGAAAGACTACTTGATTCACACCTTGATGCTATGAATATCTACTTGACACGTAAAAAAATCATAGGTTACCACAAAACCAATTATTCTAACATCGTCAAATATACTCGAAAACTAATCCGTCTCAATAGATTTGATTCCAAAGCCAAAGCTAAACTCGCAGAACAAATACGAACTGAAAAGTTGCTACCAGATAGAGATTGGTTATTACGGCAAGTGGAAGTGTAGTGAGTTGGTCTCAACTATTGTTAGGTCTAATTGAAATTTTTATAATCTACTTTTTCTCCAATACAAATCCTACTCTGAAATCTTTTTGAACTTCTGAGTCGCAAGCATCAGGAGTAATAGATAAGAACTTCACTTTGAATGAATCAAAAGGCTGTATATCTATAGTTTGTGTTGCCGAACCAAAACTATATGAATGTGCTACACCATCAGCAATCACGGACATATGGATGATAAATTCACCTTCCCACACACAATCAGCATTACATGGACAAAGTTGATTTTCTATACTGTCAATTTTGATTGTATTTTTTTCATCTACACAGTACACATCTCCTACTTCAGCAATAAAAGATTTATCGTAATCTATAGAAGTACAACTAGAATCATTTTTGCTACATGAAATCAAAAGAGTTAGGAATACTAGAAAAATGGATGCTTTCATTTTTAAGATTTTAAAGTTTACAAATTCTGCTACTTAATACTATACTTAACTAAGACGTATTTGAACATAGAAAAGTTGGTCTATTAGTTGTTTAATATTTTATTTAATGCAGCCATTTCAAAACATTATATCCAAAATTTTGTCAGTATTCGCAGTCAAACTACATTATTTAGGTACATTTACAAAAAAATGGTTTGTCATGTGGTACTTTGTTTTGTCCACAATTTTAATTTTAGCAAGTCTGCTGCCACTATCAAATAATACTCATTGGGTATTTAGAGCTGCTGAATTTGGCAAGGTGCAACTACTTGTCATACAGGTTGTTTTGCTTGTTTTAGGTTTAATGTTTTTAGAAAATAAAGATTATTTATTCTGGACTTTTACTACTTTAAATGTTTTGTTTGTCATTCACCATTTGATAAATTTATTTGAGTTTACGCCTTTTTATAAGGTTCATCAAAAAAAACAATGTGAGCTTTCATCACAAAAAATCAGTATTCTTTCTGCCAATGTTTTTCAAGAGAATACCCAATATATTCGGTTTGTATCTTTAATACAAAAGTACAAACCAGACATTTTTATTACCATGGAATCCAATGATGCTTGGGAAAAAGCACTTTATGTTTTTGAAAATGAATATCCATACTATATAAAAGTTCCATTGGAAAATACGTATGGCATGCATCTATATTCAAAACTGAAGATTGAACGTTCTATCGTGCATTATTTTGTAGCAGAGGATTTACCAAGTATAGAAGCAAACATTATTACCAAAGATAAATATTCATTTACACTTTTTGCCATACATCCGCCGCCACCAAGTCCTACAGAAGAACATAATAGTAAAGAAAGAGATGGCGAATTACTCAGTGTGGCAAAAAAGGTCAGGGCAAATGCAGATAGTAGTCTCGTTGTAGGTGATTTTAACAATGTGGCTTGGTCTAGATCTTCCAAATTGTTTAGAAAAACAAGTCAAATGATAGATGGGAGAATCGGGAAAGGGCTAATTTCTACATTTCATGCCGAGTATTGGATATTGAGATATCCTATTGACTTAATGTTTCATACAGCCGACATTTTTGTTACTGCATTAAAACGTCTAGAATATTTTGGTTCTGATCATTTTCCACTTTTGGTAGAATTTTTTATCAATACAGAAAGTACTGTACAAGAATCTTTTGTTGAAGATATTTCAAAAGAAGAAATAAAAGAAGTGAATGGAATAATAAAGGATGGTATAGGGGAAGAAAGCACAAACAGAAAGGATATAGAATAGCTGTTGACAAAATATTAGATTAAAATTATTGAATAACTAATAAATACGTTATATATTTGTGTGTTTAGTTGTGATTATAATAAGTTTAGGTTATGATTTTTAGATTGACTGTTTTACTTTCCACTATTAGTTTGTCGCTCGTTTTAAATGCGCAAAAAAACAATTGTTCTATTGCTGATAGTTTAATGATGCAGCAAGAATATTTCAATGCAATCGATTGGTACCATGCTTGTTATGAAGCAGATACAACAGACAAACGACCATATTTAGCTCTGGCAAATACATATTACTTACTAGGTGACTATCAAAATGCAAAAATTTATTATCACCATTTAGAACATCAAGAAAGTTATCAATCGGATGCACTGGTCAGACTAGCGGCAATATATGAATCCCAACAAAATCTGCCTAAAGCTATCAAATATAATATTGCATTGTCCAAAAGATTTCCCAATAATCCAATATATTATAGAAAATTGGGTAGCCTTTTTTTATTGGGGAATGAGCAAAAACAAGCTATCACTTCTTACCAAACAGCCATGCAGCTCAATAAAAGAGATTTGCTAACTATCCAAGGTATTAGTGAATTGTACATATCGATTGATTCTTTGGATGTGGCAGATAGTTTACTGACAAAAGGCCTAGAAATTGACTCATCGCATATTGGTCTATCATTATTAAAATCAAGGGTAAAATATCGACAAAGAATGTATGATGAAGTTGCTGATATTTTGTACAAACTCACCTTTGCGACAGAGCTGAATAATTATTATAATAAATTATTGGGATATTCATTTATGCAAATTGACTCATTGGATAAGGCTATCTATCATTTACAAAAGTCACTACTAAACGAAGGAGATCCAGAGTATGCATTGTTTTATTTAGCGTTAGCTTATGAAAAAAAGAAGGATTATGATAGAGCAGATTATTATTATGGCGAAGCCATTAAACAAGGTATATCAGAAAACATGACACACTACCATCGTGGATTGGCAAGGACGCATACGATCAGGGGAAATTATGGTGAAGTCCTAAAGCAATATGGTAAAAGCCAAGCATATGAGCAAGATGCAGATGTCTATTATTATATGGGTAACGCAGCAGAGCAATATTACAAAGATAAGTCCAAGGCTATTAAATATTATCAGCAATATCTAGACACCAATCCTGAGAATGCTACTTGGGTAAAGAATGCAAAAGAACGAATCAAAGTATTGAAGGAATTAAGATTTATGCGTGGTAAAAACAAATAAGAAAATCAGGAAATTCTTTTTTAAAATCCAAAAGCCTTCAGCAAATATTTATTACTTTTGATATCGATTAACTAGATCATAAAAAGTAAGTAATGACAAAACAGGAAATTCAATCATCTTTGCAGGCACATCATGCAGCATTTATAACTTATATTTCTGGATTAGGTGATGAAGATTTTTTGTTTAGTTTGCCACAAAAATGGTCTGCAGGACAACAGTTGGATCACATATATAGGTCGGTGCAACCCTTAACTTTGGCATTATTTATTCCATCATGGATATTAAAACTCTGGATAGGAAAAGCAAATCGCACCTCTAAATCATACGAAGATCTTGTGGCAAAATACCAAATGAAACTTTCAGAAGGTGGCGCAGCTTCAGGAAGGTTTTTACCAGAAAAAGCTACATTAGATAAAAAGTCAGTACTTATCGACAAACTTACTAAAGTGGTTAAGATACTGGCAGGCAGACTTGAAAAGTATACAGAGACTGATCTAGACTTGTTAATATTACCGCATCCACTGCTCGGCAAAATTACACTAAGAGAAATGATGTATTTTACCATTTATCATGTACAGCATCACCAAAATATAACAAAAGAGACCTTGTCAAAAAAATAATTTACTTTTTGACAACTACTTTTTTGGGTTTGACCGTAACTTTTTTTGGTTTATCTTCTACTGACGAAATCAGCTTATACATAATAACGGAGAGTGGCGGAATATTAATCTCAAGCATATGATTTCTGCCATTCCAAACTTCTTTTTTAGTGCTAACTTTAGCGGCTATTTCATAACCACTTCCCCAATAAGATTTATCATCAGAATTGAATATAAGCGACCAAGTTTGTTTAGCGTACACACCTATTTTATAATCAACATGTGGTGTAATATTCAGATTACAAATAACCATTACTACATCATTTTTCATGTCTGACTTCCGCTGATAAATGAGTATGGAATTATTTCTATCACCCGCATCGATCCATTCAAATCCTTCAGGACTAAAATTGAAATGATAAAGTGCTTTTTCAGTTTTATAAAGTTTATTTAGATCCTTTACTGTATTATTTAGTCCTTTATGAGAAGGAAATTCTAAGAGATTCCACTCTAATTGTCCTTTAAAATTCCATTCCGTGTAGGGTGCCATATCATTACCCATAAACAAGAGTTTTGTACCAGGATGGGAAAACATATATGCATAAAAAGCCCTTAAATTAGCAAACTTCTGCCACTCATCACCTGACATTTTGCCTATCATAGATGCTTTGCCATGTACTACCTCATCATGCGAAAGTGCTAGCATGAAGTTTTCAGAAAACGCATAGACAATACTAAAAGTAATATCATTTTGATGAAATTTCCTATACACAAATTCTCTTTTGAAATAATCTATTGTGTCATGCATCCAACCCATCATCCACTTCATACCAAAACCTAGCCCTCCTTGAAAAACTGGTCTAGATACCATCGGATATGACGTAGACTCTTCAGCTATTGTCTGAATACCGGGGAAACTTCCATATACTGCTGTGTTGAACTCTTGTAAAAATACAATTGCATCTAAGTTTTCTCTACCTCCATATTGATTGGGTTCCCATTCACCTTCATTGCGTGAATAATCTAAGTAAGCAATAGAAGAAACCGCATCTACTCTCAGTCCATCTATATGATATCTTTCCAACCAGAAAAATGCATTGCTTATCAAAAAACTCTTAATCTCTGGTCTACCAAAATTAAATATCAGTGTATTCCAGTCAGGATGATAGCCTTTGCGTTTGTCTGGATGCTCAAATACACATGAACCATCGAAAGTAGCAAGGGCAAAATCATCGGATGGAAAATGTGCTGGCACCCAATCCATAATAACACCTATTCCAGCCTGGTGCAAAGAATCAATTAGAAACATTAACCCTTCAGGATCTCCAAATCTACTCGTAGCTGCAAAGTATCCCGTGACTTGATATCCCCATGAAGGCTCGTAAGGATGCTCAGCCAATGGCAAAAACTCCACGTGGGTATAGCCTATCTCAGTGAGATAATTCACAAGCTCAACTGACATTTCTTCATAAGTAAGGGATCTATTTTCTTCAGCTGTTCGCTTCCACGAACCGAAATGCATTTCATAGACAGAGTGTGGTTGATTATGACCATTTTTAATAATGCGCTCTTGCATCCATTCTTTGTCATTCCAATCGTAGTTAATATCCCATGCTATAGATCCTGACAGTGGTGGTTTTTCTGCTTTAAAAGCATATGGATCTGCCTTCATTCGGATTCTACCATAATTCCTTGGGATAATTTTGTACTTGTACACCATCCCATGAGTGACACCTGGTATAAATCCTTCCCAAATGCCAGATCCATCCCATCTAGCATAAAGCATATATTTCTCACCATTCCACTGATTAAAATCTCCTACAACACTAAGTTTATCAGCATTGGGCGCATAGACGGCAAAATAACAGCCTTCTACACCATCAAGGGTCATGAGATGAGATCCCATTTTTTGATACAAGTGATAATGTTTTCCTGTTTTGAATAGTGAAATATCAAATTCAGTAAAAAGTGAGTGAACCTGTACATTTGTGTCATTCATAACGAAATTATTTTATCGTCAGCAATATACAAACATCAGTCAGGAATTTGTAGGCAGATTTAAAAAAAAATTATAATTGAGGACTAATTGTGTTGTTAACCCAATTTACCTCCACAGAATTTTCCATTAAGATGCCTTTAAACATTTTTTCTTCAATGTATTTTCTGGAAGGCATGATCTTTTTGTTGATATATTTTTCCATCATCAAACTAGCTATTGGCGCGGCCCACTGCGCTCCGAAGCCAGCATTTTCTATAAATACAGCAATGGCTATTTTGGGATTATTTTTTGGAGCAAAACCAAAAAAAACAGAGTGGTCCTTTCCATGTGGATTTTGAGATGTTCCTGTTTTACCACATAAATCTAGACCAGGTACATATGCAATAGTTGCCGCAGAAGTTACTACCCTTTCAAGACCATCTATCACAGGTGTGAAGTGCTTTTTGTCAATTCTCACATATTTTTTTTGTTTAAAATTCTCAGGAATAGATTTGCCTGACCGATAGTTTTTGATGAGATGTGGTGTTATAAAATATCCTCTATTGGCTAGAATTGCTGCTAAGTTAGCCATTTGAACCGTTGTGAGCTGCATTTCTCCTTGTCCTATACCTAAAGACAATATCCAACCAGATCTCCATCCATTGACTTCTTTTTTGTACACTCTATCGTAATAAGAAGAATTAGGAATTAAACCTTTGTTTTCATAGCTAAAATCAAGTCCTAGCTTACTTCCAAGACCAAAGTCATGAAGATAACTTACGATGGTATCAAGTCCGATCCCAGGTTTTTTATAACTATACAAATCCAATAACTCCCTAATCATGGTAAAATAATAGGTATTGCACGAATGCATAATAGCCGCAGACACGTTATTGGCGGTCGTATGTGGGTGACATTTCTGTACTTTCGTAGGGCTTAATCGATAAAACCCAGGACAAAATATAGGTCTATCTGCATAAGTTGTTCCTTTCTGTAGTGCTATTAAAGATAAAATGGGTTTAAAGATAGAACCAGGTGGATATCTATTAGTTACCGCTCGATTATTAAGAGGTCTATTTATGGTGTCATAAATAAGTGACGTCATGCCCTTGCCTCGGTTACCATCAAGATTTAGAATATTAGGGTCATATGACGGTGAACTAACCATAGCAAGAATTTCACCTGTAGATGGTTCTATAGCCACAATTCCACCTTTTTTATTGATCATCAAACTATCTGCATAAGCTTGGAGTTCTAAGTCAATTGAAATTTTAACATCTTCTCCAGGTATTGCCATACTATCAAGCCTGCCATTATCATAAGAACCTACTTGTCTTCCTAGATTATCTTTCAATATATAATTTACACCTTTTTTTCCACCTAATTCTCTTTCGTATGCAAATTCTAAACCAGACTGTCCTATATAGTCACCTGGGCTGTATAGGCCATTAGAATTGTCAATAATTTTTTGATTTACTTCCCCTAAATAACCTAGTACGTGCGCTGCGTGGGTATGTGGGTAACCTCTAATATTTCTTTGTTCTGGATAAAACCCTGGAAACTTATGTAAATGCTCATGAAAAATTGCATACTGAATAGGATCTACTTTGTTGAGAAATATGAAAGGGATTGACTTGCGGAACTGTGGGTTCTTCCAATCTTTTTGTAAATTTGTAATAAACGTTTCTTTATCTATACCGAGTAGAGAACAGAAAAGCAACGTATCCATTTTAGGATCAATTTTATTATAGATCGCGCTAATGACGTAAATGGGTTTATTGTACACTAGTGTTTTGTCATTTCGATCAAGGATAATACCACGTGATGGATATATTTGACTTTTTTCTAAAGTAGTCCTTTGAGCTTGTTCTTTATACTTTGTAGAAAACAATTGAAGATGTGCAGCCTTCAGTGTTAATACCAATGAAACCAATCCTATAAAATAAATTATGCCATACTTCCTACTTTCTAAGTTTCTCATCTAATACTTTGTTCTAAAAATAAACTGAGAAATTAATATTACTATAAAGGAAACGATAAAACTACTAATAGTATTTAAAAATATTTCAAAAATAAAAACAAAAGAAAAAGCTTCTAAGCTAAAATACAAAAAGGTGTGTATCAAAAGGCTGATACTCAGAAAGGAAACAAACCAACCTATGCCCATGTTTTTGATTGTAGGCACATCATCTATATTATAACCTTCATATGGCTCTAGAAATGCAATGATAATATTACGAACGTAAGCAGTAAAGACCAATGCACCTGTGTGAACACCTACAGAATCATAAGACATATCGATGAAGATCCCTAAAATAAAGGCAAGAATAAGGACAACACTTCTCGAAAACTTGATTGGAAGTAACAATATAGCCATAGGATATATCAAAAAGTGAATAAACACAAATCCTCCGAATGAAAATGTGATATGCTTAAATATCCAAATCTGCGCTAAGAACACAATGATGAACCTGACAATATTGGTAGGAATACTATTATTCATTGTGCAACTTCTTTTTCAAGCCCTAATTGTTCTGAACCATATCGGTTTTGGACCACGTAAGCATATTTTAAAGATGTAAGGTCATTAAACAATTTTACAGTAATATTATAATTATTATTACCTGGAATCATCTGAAATTTTTCAATTTTTCCCACTAGTATTCCCCTAGGAAACATAGTAGAGTAGCCACTTGTGATGACTGTATCTCCCACTGCAATAACCTCATGTTTAGGAACTGACTCTAACGTCATTCTTAGTGGATCTGTATCTTTCCACACTAAGCTACCATGACCTTTTCTACTTTTAATACCGCAACTAACTTTAATTTGAGAGTTTAATAATGTCATGACATGTGCAAAATTGGGTGAGCTGTTTCTTACAATACCAATAATGCCTTTTGAAGATGAGATGACGCCCATATCTCGCTTTATGCCTTCTCTACTTCCTTTGCAAAGAGTGATGTGATTATTTCTTAGATTTATAGTACTATTGCAGATCGTAGCAGGTATTAGACTGTATGGATTATAGATGCTATCGGGATCAGGTATATTATCTGATGCATACTCTATCAAAATTAAATTTTCGATTAAGGTAGCATTTTCACGCATCAAGCTGTCATTCACCCTTTTGAGATTAGCAAAATTAGTTAGTACTGCTCTTTGTTCACCTATTTTCGCAGCATAAATATTGGATGAGTTTAGAAATATTTCTTTTTGACTTTGGTTATAATTTATAATTAAGTAAAAACAAATAATCTCTAGCACCACAAATAAAATGTGTGCCCCGAATTTTGCAAAAAGTTGAATGACATTATACATTCACAATAAAAGTTTAATAATGTCAAATACTCTTTCTATCCATCAAAAATGAGTATCTGTGCGAATTTTTTAAAGCTAATCCGGTTCCTCTCACCACTGCTCTTAATGGATCATCAGCAATATGAACTTTTAGTTTTGTTTTTGCTGCCATTCTTCTATCCAATCCCCTTAACAATGCGCCTCCACCAGTAAGGTAAATACCTGTTTGATAAATATCAGATGACAATTCAGGTGGCGTATCTTCTAGTGCTTTTAGAACAGCTTCTTCTATTTTTGCAATAGACTTATCAATGGCTTCCGCTACTTCTACGTGTGTTGTAAATACTTGTTTAGGAATTCCTGTAAGCATATCACGACCATTGACTGCAAATTTTGCTGGTGGATCGGCTATGTCTGCAATAGCTGCGCCTACATTGATTTTTATTTGTTCGGCAGTACGTTCGCCTATGAGAATATTGTGCTTTCTTTTCATGTAATCGATGATGTCATTGGTAAACTCGTCACCTGCAATTCTTATCGACTGATCAGTTACAATACCAGATAGTGCAATCACTGCTATCTCCGTAGTACCGCCTCCTATATCAATGACCATGTTTCCGATAGGTTCTTCTACATCAAGTCCAATACCTAGCGCTGCAGCCATAGGCTCATGAATTAAGTATGTTTCCTTAGAGTCTACGTGGTCTGCAGAGTCAAATACGGCTCTTTTTTCTACTTCAGTTATACCAGAAGGAATACAAATGACCATTTTCAAATGTGTGAAAAACCTTCGTTTCTCACCTATCATATTTATCAAACCTTGGATAAGTGCTTCTGCTGCTTGGAAATCAGCAATCACGCCATCTTTGAGTGGTCTTATGGTTTTAATATTGTCATGTGTTTTTTCGTGCATTTGCATGGCTCTATTGCCTACCGCTATGACTTCACCTGTATTTCTATTTATAGCTACAATGGATGGTTCATCCACAACTACTTTATCATTTTGAATGATCAAGGTATTTGCTGTGCCTAAATCGACAGCCAATTCCTGTGTAAAAAAATTAAAAAATCTCATTCTATTTTCTGGTTGAAATATTCATCTAATTTACCTTGCAAACATGGTCTAAAGGTAAGCAGGTGCAAAAATAATGATTTTACACAACAAAAGGTTATATTTTGACATCTAACGTGTAAATATTTGTATTTCCGTTGTTTACATTGTACTAAATGGGTGAAACAACGATTTCTATCATCTGCTCTTTATTAAGATATTTTCGTGCTGCCTCCATGACTGTTTCTGGTTCCATCCCTATAATTGCATCAGCGAAATCATGAAATTCTTCTGGGTTTTTGCCTGTCAGAACCATCGATTTTGCAAAAGAAGATACATTCATTGGTCCATCAAGCATATTCATGAAATTGCCCATCAAATAGTTTTTTACCATTTGAAGCTCATCAATGTCAGCTTTTTCTTGTTTTAAAATGTCCATTTCATCATAAACTTCCTTCAGAATAGGTGCTACATATTCAGTCGCAGCTTCGGTACTCACATAAAAGCACCCATCATAAAGCATCTGATCTACGCTACTATAAATATCGTAAGTAAGTCCTTTTTCTTCTCTAATATTTGTCATTAATCTTGACCCAAAATATCCTCCAAATAAGGTATTCAACACAAATACGGCCGCATTGTCTGGATGGTCTTTGTCAAACAATTTTCTTCCTGTTTTAATAGCGCTTTGATGTTCGTTTTTACTACTTATCAAAATTTCTTTCCTCTCTAAATCGGTCTTAGATGGTTGATATATTTTCTTTTTTGATGACTTAATAGTTTGTCCAAAATATGTGTCTATATCTTTCCTGATGCTGTCTGTTATGTGACCACTTAAAAACAAATAACAATTGTCAGAGCCATAAAAATCATCAAAATGCTGGATAATTTTCTGACGATCTATACCAAGATAATCTTCTTCCTTACTGTTGTACCCGTAAGGATGGTCTATGCCGAAAATCTCCTCTGTAATCTGTCTGTAAGTGATTACTTCGTTTTTGGTAAGTTCTTCTTTTAGTTTTTGAATATTAAGGCTTTTAAATTTTTCGATTTCATCTTCTGGAAAAGTTGGTGTTGTGTACATGTCGTGCAAAAGCGGCAGTATTCTATCACAATGTTTATTAAGTGTGTGAATACTCGTAAACGAAAAATCCATATTGGATGCTGTCTTTATGCTAGAGCCGTAATAATCAATTTTTTCTGCGATTTGGGCAGAATTCAAGCTTCCACATCCATCTTTGAGAAGTGACGAAGTAGCCCTACCGATGAGATGATGGTCTTCGTAGGATCTTCCCGCGGTATGTACGACTTCGATTTTTACGATTTCTTGGCTTCCCAGATTTACTTCACATACTTTTACACCATTGGGCAAAGTGTATTGGTCAATGACTGGAATATTTAGCTTTTGGACGGGATGTATCTCGGGTCCCTTTTTTCTGTTTATCATTACTGATTTTTGTAGGCGCAAAAGTACAATGTTTCTCTACAAATGAATGGTAAACTTCATATTTGAAAATAAATATATATCCATAAATTGGAATTAATTAATTCTATCGGTCCAAGATATTAGGAAATATCATAAGATACATTATTTTTGTGGTCTGAAATAGATCGCAGCGCTTGAAGGTTTTCTGTCAAGTGGAAGTAAAAATTGGTCTTGGAATAAGTCAAAATAAATGTACAATGAGATTTGAAGTATCATCATCAGAGTTGCTAAAACAACTAAACATCGCATCAGGAGCCATAAGTGCCAATCCTGTTTTGCCTATCATGGAAGATTATTTATTTGATGTGAAAGACAATGTACTGACGATCACATCTACCAATCTAGAGACCACCATCATTACCCAACTAGATGTGACGGCTGATGAAAACGGAATCATTGCAGTACCCGCAAAAATATTATTGGATACTATCAAAGCACTTCCAGAGCAACCACTTACCATCACCGTAGATGAAAATAATGGTGTAAAAATACTTTCTGCATTTGGAGTGTATAAATTGTCTGGAGACTCAGCGGATGATTTTCCTACTCCGCCAGAAGAAGATGATGTAGAAACACTAATTCTGAATTCTAAAAAAATAAATAAGGGTATCACCAATACGGTTTTTGCTACGAGCAATGATGAGTTAAGACTTGCCATGACAGGTGTGTTGATCCAAATCGACTTTACAAAAGTACACTTTGTAGCCACAGATGCGCACAAATTGGTCAAATATACCATTGGCAATCTGAAAACAGATATCGCAAAATCACTGATCATCCCTAAAAAAGGATTGAACCTTGTGAAAAATGCACTTTCTGAAGAGTGTGATGTCAACATCAGTTTTAACAAAGCAAATATTTTCTTCTCTTTCGGTCGCACAAAAATAGTGTGCAGATTGATAGACGCTAAGTATCCTGAATACAATGCAGTGATACCTGTAGAAAATCCATTTGAAGCGATTATAAATAGGAAGGATTTCTTGAATTCACTCAGAAGGATAGCAATTTATGCCAACAAATCTACCAATCAGGTTATTCTGAATATATCTGAAAAGAGTATGACTATTTCTGCCCAAGATCTTGATTTCTCTAATGAGGCAACTGAACAACTTAATTGTGCTTTTACAGGTGATCCTATGACTATTGGTTTTAATGCCAAGTTTCTAGGAGAGATGTTGACAGTATTGGAGAAAGATGATATTAAACTAATGCTTTCTACACCAGGCAGAGCAGGTCTTATCGTACCTGTAGAAGAAGAAATAGGCGAAGCACTATTGATGTTAGTGATGCCAGTAATGATGGGCAACTAGCTTTTAGAATGAATATTGGCTTGTTTTTTGGATCGTTTAATCCTATACATATAGGCCATATGATTATTGCAAATCATTTGGTAGAATATTCTGATTTAGATCAAGTGTGGCTTGTCGTCAGTCCCCACAATCCATTGAAACAAAAATCTTCTTTAGCCAAAGATCACGATAGGCTTCATCTAGTGCAGCTCGCTATCGGAGACAACCCAAAACTAAAAGCATCAAGCATAGAATTTTCGTTGCCTGTTCCTTCCTACACGATAGATACTCTGACCTATCTTCACGAAAAATACCCTGGTAAGAAATTCAGCCTTATCATGGGTGGGGATAACCTTGAAAGTATAGAAAAGTGGAAAAATTATGAAAAACTATTAGCAGAAAATGACATATATGTTTACAAAAGACCTGGATATTCACTGGGCAAATACGAAAACCATCCAAGGGTAAAGGTAGTAGATGCGCCACTACTGGACTTATCAGCTACTTTCATTAGAAACAGCATTGCAGCTGGAAAGTCGGTGCAATATCTCGTACCTGAAGCAGTGTATGACTACTTGAGGGATTCGAAGTTGTATGTACCAAAGTAAAGGAAATACTGAAACTATTACCGCAGGACTACCTACAAATTCAAAGTATCTAGGATGTCATCTAAATTCAGCCCTGAATAATTACAGAATTCCTTCACAGTGAGGATATGATTGGGTTCTTTACCTAAGTCTGATCTGATTTTGGCAATGATACGGCTAGCGCTCTTCGAGCTTTTTCCAGTAATAATGGCGATATCTTTTGGGTAGATAGCGCTTCTAAGATTCCTAAATGTACTTTTCATACAGCTAAAGATATTTAATAAGTTTTAAGATAAATTAAATACATGGTCATTGATCATTTGGGGTTTTTTGATCTTTAAGTTGATTTATC
>DLGT01000160.1:1559-3908 GCA_002482845.1 Saprospiraceae bacterium UBA7687 | reverse complement strand
GATAAATTTCACGAGTCTAATAAATTAACAGAAGAATCTAACGAAGGCTTATTGACTGCTTTAAATACTAAAGCTTCAGATGAGCCAGCTAAATACGGTGCTTCTGCTAAGATGGCTCAAGATGTTTCAAAAATTTCAAAAGAATTCGTTGCATTTATAGAAACATTAAAAAAAGAAGTAACTGAAGGATTTGAGGTAGATTCTAAAACGGGTAAACTTCCTTTTGAATCAATGGACAAATCAACTATTGATGAAAAGTGGTTTCAAGGTGATGGATATAGCGCAAGAGGAAAAGAAATTGTTACAAGAATTGATAAATATGTTGCAGATATTAAATCTGTTGTGGGTAATGATGTGAAATTCATTCCTTTTATTAAAGAGTTGGAAAAGAAATTTTCTACTGCTGATATAGCAAACAGAGAAGGAGTAAAAATCAAGTATTTAGATTATAAAACAAAAGGTTTTCCGGCTGTATCAACTTTGACTTTTTTAACAGCTATGCAAAATGATGTTAAGAATACAGAAGCAGGAGCCTATAATCTATTTTTAGGAAATGCATTGAAATCTGCAGCTTCTATGAAAAATTTTCAAGCTATTGTAGTTCTTGATAAAAATGCATATTTTCAAGGAGAACAAGTTACTGGTAAAGTGGTTTTAGGTCGTTATGATGCTAATACGCAACCAACATCTTTCAAGGGACCTGGTAAGATTGAAAATGGTCAAGCTGTTATTTCGATGACTGCTGGAGGTATTGGAGAACAAAATATTTCTGGAGAGTTCGGATTTTTAGAAGATGGTAAAGAAATTCCATTAAAATTTGAAGGGAAATATGTAGTTGTGCCTCGTCCAAATTCAGCTACTATATCAGCTGATAAAATGAATGTGGTTTATAGAGGTGTTGTTAACCCTATGACTATTTCATTTGCTGGTGTTTCTGATAAAGATGTTACCGCTTCTGGTGCTGGTCTTTCAAAAGCTGGTGCTATGGGTAAATACAATATGAGCCCAGGCGCAGGAAGAGAAGTCGTAATTAATGTTAGTGCTAAATTACCTGATGGTAAGATGGTCTCTGATAAAAAAGTATTCCGTATTAAAGGAATTCCTGGACCATCTGGAACTATTAGAGGTGAATATGCAGCTAAAGGACCTAAGAGTAGTTTAGAGATTTCAAGTGTTGGTGCTAAGTTAGAAGACTTCGATTTTGAAGTTGGTTTAAATGTTACAGGTTTTACCATTAAAGTTCCAGGTCAACCTACAGTTGTTGTATCTGGTAACAAAATGGATTCTAGAGCTAGAGCGGCTATCGCTAAAGCTTCAAGAGGAGATGTTGTAATCATCAATAACATTCAAACAAAATTAGTTGGTGCTGGTAATTATATGTTGCCAAAAACAGCTCCATGTACTTTCGAAATACAATAAAAAATAATATTTTGAGTTTATATAGAACTTAAATAAAAATGAATTAAGATGAATTGGAGAAATAGTATTGCAATTTTAGTATTAGGTTTAAGCACTTCTTTTACCTTTGCTCAGTCTAATCTTTTGAATGCTAAAACACCGGATCAAATCGGTAAAAAGACAGAAGCGGAATTAAGTGCGGACAATGATAAACCGCTACCTTATGGTTATGTCCATGATAGAGATATTTTAATGGGTAAACGCATCTGGGAAATTATTGATTTAGATGAGAGAGTTAACTTTCCATTATATTTTCCAGTAGATGGAGATGTCATGGCTTCTTCTGATAGAAAACCGTTATATAACGTTTTAATTGATGCAATTAAAGAAGGTAAAATCACCGAAGTGTATGACTCAAGTTATTTTACTACAAAGAAATCCTTAACGGATATTGAAGCTTCTTTAGTTAGAATTGACACAACGGATGCTGGTAGAGAATATTATAATGCTGGTGAAGCAATTCCTGCCGAGTTTATTGTTAAACAAGAACTAAAAGCAATTGATGTTGATGCCTATAAAATCGTTGGATATTGGTATTTTGACAAGCGCCAGGGAGAGTTAAAATATCGTTTATTAGGTATTTGTCCAAGTATTCCTGATGTTTACACTATGGGAGAGAAAGAGCAAGATTATATTGAATTATTCTGGGTTTATTTCCCTGCTTCTCGTGATGTTCTTCATGCAGCAAAGGCATTTAATAATGAAAATTCAGCAATGTCTTTTACTTTTGATCACCTTTTGAACGCACGTCGTTTTAGTGGTGTCATTTATCTTGAAGAGAATGTATATGGCGATCGATTGATTAAAGATTACATGAAAGAAAATGCTCAAATGCAATTATTAGAATCAGAGCGCGTTAAAGAAAAAATTCGTGACTTTGAACAAGATATG
>DLGT01000160.1:1371-1513 GCA_002482845.1 Saprospiraceae bacterium UBA7687 | reverse complement strand
TGGTAAGAGTTTTTTAATTTTACATCATGATAGATTTTATTATAGTTGGTAATGGTCTTGCAGGTATTTCATTTGCTGAAATTGCCTTAAAAGCAAATAAAAAAATATTAGTTTTTGATAACAATTCGCAACCTTCATCTCG
>DLGT01000160.1:0-1353 GCA_002482845.1 Saprospiraceae bacterium UBA7687 | reverse complement strand
ATTGCTGGTGGATTGTACAATCCAGTAGTATTAAAACGTTTCAGTGAAGTTTGGAAAGCAAAAGAACAATTAAAATTTGCGTTTCCGCTTTACCACCAAATTCAAGAAAAACTAGATGTTGTTTTTGATTATAAGATTCCTATTCTCAGAAAATTAGCTTCCATTGAAGAACAAAACAATTGGTTTCAAGCTGCTGATAAACCAAGTTTAGCGCCATTTCTTAGTCCTAACTTAGTAAACAAAAAATATCATAATATTGATTCACCATTTCATTATGGTTTGGTTAATGAAACAGGTTACTTAGATATTAATACTTTGATTTCTTCCTATTCAAAGATGCTTGAAAGCTTAGGTTTTTTTTCAAATGATACATTCAATTACGACGCCATTCAATTTCTTGATAACAAAATTTCTTATAACGGAATAGAAGCAAAACACATCATTTTTGCTGAAGGTTTTGGATTACATGCTAATCCTTATTTTAATGATTTACCTTTAGATGGGACAAAAGGCGAACTTCTTATTATTAAAGCCCTTAATTTGGATTTGGATGTAGTTATTAAGTCAAGTGTCTTTATTCTTCCTATTGGAGATCATTTATACAAAGTAGGAGCTACTTATGATTGGAAAGATAAGACGAATATACCAACAGAAGAAGGCAAACAAGAATTGGTCGAAAAATTAAAAGAAATTATTTCCTGCGATTTTGAAATTATTGAACATTTTGCAGGAGTTCGTCCAACGGTAAAGGATAGAAGGCCTTTGGTAGGAACACATCCAAATTATTCTCAATTGCATGTATTAAACGGTTTGGGAACTCGTGGTGTTATGCTTGGGCCTTATTTAGCAAATCAACTTTTCCAACATATAGAAGATAATATTCCTTTAGAAAGTGAAATAGATATATTACGGTGTTATAAAAAAAACCGAAACTAACTCTACACTACACTCATAAGTAAAATGCAGTTTGGGGTATATTCGCTTTAATTTTGGCTTTTCGATTATCGTAATGTTGGTTTCTTTTTATCTTTAATGTGTTCTTTCCAATCTTTGTCAAAATTGATAAACATATTTATCCAAATATTTCTGGAAAGTCTCATGATTACTGGCATAAAAACAACTAGCGTAATAATTATAACAATAAAGTTTGTGATTAAACTCTTTTCTCCAATAAAGAAGTAGGTAATAATAAATGCAGCTACACCAAAAGCAATTCCTAAGGCGTAACTTACATACATGGCTCCGTAAAAAAACGATGGTTCCATTTTATATTTGGTACCACAATGACTGCAATTTTCATGCATTTTGTAAACATTCATAAGATTATAGGGATTTTTGTCTAAATACATGCTT
>DLGT01000048.1:8995-23830 GCA_002482845.1 Saprospiraceae bacterium UBA7687 | reverse complement strand
CAAATAAATTTGGATGCCCATTAACCCATCAAGGATTTACATAAAACTGACGATCATTTACACCCAAAGAAGCCGCTAGTCCTACGATGTCTTTGCGGAAAGATGCGATGTGTTTGTCATAAACACGTCTTAGGGCTTTGGTTTTGCTACCTTCCATGTAGTCGTTTTCTAGATACCAATCTCTATTTTCCATGATGATGGTGAGTGCGTAGGTTTGGTTGATCTTTGTGAGTACGGTTTTTTCTGGTGAGTCGGCTAGACCTTCTAGTTTTCTGACCATCATTCTGTAGGCTAGTCGCTCTATGTATGACCTAGCAGCGTCCATCATATGGAGTTGGCATTTTAGGAAGGCTTCATTGGGCTCCATTCTTTTGCTGATGTATGATTTCATACGGTCTGCCAAAGCGATGAGCACTTTTTTCTCCCGGTATTTGAGTGCATCGGATAGAAATTCATTGCTTTCTAGATGTTCCACAGAGGTATTTCTTGTGAAAAGTGGATTGTACTCAGAGAGACGGAACTGTATCTTGCCACCGATGTATCTCGCCACGGCTGTAAATCCTGATTCGTGAAAGGCTTGGTTGAACTCCGTCAATAGTCCTTTGGCTACTAGCTGCATCAATACCGTATTGTCTCCTTCGAAGGTGGTGAAAATATCGGCATCTGCTCGGAGTCTGCCAAGGGTATTTTCGCTGAGATAACCTTTACCGCCACATGCTTCACGGCAGGTTTGGATGGTTTCTGTGCTGAGCCAAGTAGCTAGAGATTTTAGACCCGCGGCCTTGGTTTCTATCTTTCTGATGTCTTTTTCGTCCTTGTGGGAAGCAAACTCATCTGCCAAGATAGATAAGGCGTTGTGGAATACGATGTTTTTGATCAGCTTGGGTATGAGTCGATGCTGATGGGTCGGATAATCCATGATGATGCTCTCGGGTTGTCCATCTTTTGGGGCGAACTGTCGTCTTTTTGCCGCATAATTAATGGCGATGGACAAGGCAGTTTTTGCAGCGCTTAGTGCGCCTAGACCTACGCATATTCGTCCACCTGCAAGCGTGCCCAACATGGTAAAAAATCGTTTATTGGGATTCTCTATTGGGCTAGTGTATTGCCCATTCGCGTCAATGTCTCCGAATCTATTAAGTAGATTTTGTTTAGGTACGACGACGTTGTCAAACCATATTCTGCCATTGTCCACACCATTAAGACCTATTTTTTGGCCACAATCCATGACCTTGATGCCTGACAAAAGATTATTATTTTCATCTCTCATAGGTACCAACACTGTATGGATGCCATGGCTCGTCCCATCTACGATCAACTGTGCGAATACAGTTGCAAACCCCGCATGTAAAGCATTTCCTATATATTCTTTACCTGCGGTTTCGGTCGGAGAGTGGATGGTGATTTGTTTGGTTTGGTGGTCGTAGGTGGCAGTGGTTTCTAGGTCTTTGACATTGCTACCATGACCCGTCTCTGTCATCGCAAAGCAACCTAGGTATTCGGCTGTGCCCGTTTTGGGAAGGTAGGTATCGTGGTGGTATTGCGTGCCGAGATTGAGAATAGCACCACCAAAAAGTCCAAACTGTACACCAAATTTCACGGCAAGACTCAAATCATGGTAGGCCAATGTCTCAAATATGGACATGTAAGCGGCCATGTCGTTTTTGCCACCTGTAGAGATAGGATAAGAAAGCGCACCGAATCCTTGTTTAGCAAGTGCCTGTAGTCTTTCGAGTGTTTTGATACGCAATAAATCCTTATCAGTCAAGGACTCATCGATATTAAATATGGGGTCGAGCAGTAGGTTTTTGGTATCTTTTTTGGTTTTTAGTTGGAAAGCGTTGGTCATGTCAAACAACTTGCTTGGATCAAAATTGAAATCATGATCCTCATCTGCAACATCATCCCACCCTATTTGTCTGTAGAGACGTTGTTGGCTACTGATATCATCAATGCCCATGGCTTTTTCTAGCGTCGTGATGGCGGATACCATAGACTGTATGTCCGTTTTGGATGCGTTGGGCAGCAAGACGAGCGACATATCTACACCTAGTTGTGCGAGACTAGATCTTTCGTAATGGTCTAGGTCCTGTGTATAGTTTTTGATCGCTTGGAGCCATTCTTTGTACAGTTCAGGTTTTGGTGGATGACTAGGATCTGTGTGTTTGATGAGGTAATTAATATCATCTTCGGTCAAGTGATTTAGTTTTTTAATCCTTTCGTGGATGAGTTTCATCTCTGATGGGCTAAGGATACTATCTTTCCATCCTACATAAAACAGTGGTAACATACTAATGACTCCTGGCGAAAATGTGGGCTTCATAAAAGGTGTTTTATAGATATAACACAATTTACAAAGATTTTTGTTTCTGGCAAAGGGGAATAGTTGGTTTTGTGCGTTATTTGGGTAAAGAAACTCAGGCAAGGATGCCTGATGAAACTGCATCGTAGCTCGGAAGCTACGTCGATCAAAACACGCTAATTCTGCGGAATCTATACTTTTTCAACCAACATTCCGCAGATTAAGATGAATAATTCTGCGGAATCTATCCATTTTTAACTACATTCCGCAGATGAAGAGCTCCATAACTATTTCAGACTTGAATATATCACACTTGTTATTTTATCTTCAAAATCTCTATGTGAATTGGGTGTATGCTGTGTCATAAATAAACAAATCAATTTTTCTTTGGGATCGGCCCAATAAGTGGTGCCATAATATCCTCCCCAAGCAAAAGAACCTTCACTACGCATACGTAAGTTTGCTGATTTTGCTGATGTCAATGCAAAACCCAGCGTAAAATTATCATCTCCATAAAAGTTATCTGCTAGTTGGGGACTTAGCATTAATTCTACAGTACGTCTTCCTAAAATTTGTTTGTTGTTATATTTTCCACCATTCAAAAGCATCTGTAGAAAAATGGCATAGTCATATGCTGTAGATGATAATCCTGCACCACCTGAAAAATAGGTTTTAGGGATGATCGGATAAGTGGGATCAATATTTCTGAAAGTAGGCGACCACTCTATTATTTTTTGATTGCTATCTTCGGTATATACAGTGGGCAGTCGGTGAGATTTTGAAGCCGGTACATTAAAATAGGTGTCTTTCATGCCCATTGGTTCAAAAATATTCTCTTGGAAATAGGTTTCAAGTGATTTACCACTTATCACTTCTACTAGTGCTCCCAGCAAATCCGTACTTAATCCGTAGGTAAAGCGCTCACCTGGATTATGGAGCAGCGGCAAAGTGGCCAATGATTTCATTTTTGTTAAAAGATTTTCATTAAAAAAGCCTAATCCTGAAGGAATTCCATTTTTAGCGTAAATAGCCCGCATCGTATCTTTTCCTATATCTGGATAACTTATACCTGATGTATGTGTCAACAAATCTCGAAATGTAATTTCACTAGCAGCAGGAACCGATGTATAACTCGAATCAGCAGCATTAAAAGTTTTAATCAGTTTCGGATTTTTAAACTCTGGTATAAAGTCAGAAATACGCTGATCTAAGCCAAGCTTTCCCTGTTCAAATAACTGCATGATCGCCAGACTAGTAATCGCTTTGGTTTGGCTCATGATCCTGAATATTGCATCTGGCTTCATCGGTTTTTTAGCCAAAAGGTCTGCATATCCGTGCCCTTTGTGATACACTACCTGATTATCTTTGACAACCATGACTACAGCTCCGATTAGTTGGTTTTTATCCACATAATCTTTCATAATATTGTCAATTTCAGACAGACGATTATTATGTATCCCGTCGTGTGGTTTTGTAACTGGCGAAAGTGTTTGTGAAACTGCCATTAGCAGCGCGCAAAATACAAAGGCGATAGTAAGAAAATTTTTCATTTACGTTTGATTTACCTGTTGATATAAATAATTACTTGGGACTCTGAAACGAAGGATATATGTTTTTAAACGTAATCTAAAGTTTAATGTTCGTTTATTCGAGCATGAATACGAAGAAATGCGCTGACATGTTGGGTACGTATTGAAGTAGGCAAAGGCTTGCCGATTGTTTTGGTTTTACTAATATAAAAGACTTTATTAGCCATTATGTTAGAATTACTATTAAATTGGTGAAGACTCTCAGGCAAGATGCCTGACAATACTGCATTGTAGCTCAGAAGCTACGACGAACGGTTAAAGCTTCTAGATTGTAAGATTTTATTAATTAATTTCCCTGACAAGGGCATTTTTTATTGCAATCTTCTAGTGTTTCAAATGGAACTACGCCATTACAGCCTCCCCAAACAAAGGTTTTGCACTTATTTTCTGTTTGGTCAAAATAAAATTTTGGTATCGCTGCATTACATGGTCCTACCTCAGGAATTAATGCACAATCCTTGTGATTGCTTTCTTTGCTACAGGATATTAAAAATATTAATAGAATAAAGGTGCTTGGGTATAAATATTTACACATGAATATAAAAGTTAATTGATTATTATAATATCTTTTCCTGACACCTTGACGACATGACAACAATCATGTCCGATGAGGTATTCTTCATTTACAATCAGCTGATTCCCTTCGTCAAATCCTTTGAAAGTGACTTTGGATCCAGCTTTTTTTAAGTCTTTTTTGGATAAGTCATCGATAATAACATAATTGTCAAATAATGAAGTAAAATTTGTTTTTACAAGGATGGTGTCAACTCCTTCTATTTCAGTAATCGTCTTAAAAAGATTGATATTTTCATTTTTTGTATTCTTTACCTGCACATTGACAGATACAAAAACTTCTGTGCATGCCAGATCTTCAGGGCATTCTATCGTTTCTTTTTTTGTACACGAGAATAACAACATTATGGACAAATAAATGATGTGGTTATAAAAATTTGTGCTCATTATTTCAGCTTTTATTATTAAACTATTTCTCCTTTTCCAAAGCAGTAATTTCTATCTCTCCATCGGATGCAATACAGTCTGTATTCCGATTGTGATATTTTATTTTTACTTTTAATGGAAATTTATCAGATTCGCCTACATCAAATTTCTGATTTTTTTGATACCATTGATAATTGTCCCCGTTGGCGTCAGAAGGTTTGACCATCAATCCACCGCAACAGGCACATAATCTCAAATCGTATCCTTCTATGGTGGCAGTGACCATATCATCCGATGAATCACTACAAGAAATACCAAAACATAAAATTAGCAAACTTTTCAATAAAATTTTCATTTTTTTACTTTTATTCATTAATCAAAATAATAGCATCATGTATCTTTTGCATAAAAGTCAAGGAGACTAATAAAACTAATATGAACCTATTTGATATCACCATGATCAATGTATTTGTAATATCAGACGTATTTTAGTAACATTTCGTTGGTAAATGAAGAGATTTTTTTAACTTCTAACACAATTAATGATTTCAGTGGTTAATAACTAAATTTGTCCGCTATGATACTATATCTTTAGGCTTCTAGCCTGTGTAAAGATATAATTGTGATGTCAAAATAAATAAAACCACTCAGGCAAGGATGCCTATTGATACTGCATCGTAGCTCGGAAGCTACGACGATCGGAAAAAGTGATAAAAATCAAAAAAACATTCATCTTACACTACACATTAATAGATGTCAGTATCTCTTTCTCATAACAATTAAATGGTGCATCATTTCCATGAAAAAAACAAACACCGTCTGCAAGATGGTAGCCTAGAGATGTGTATAGATTTTTAGAGATAGGATTTAGGCTGTATGCATCTAGCCGGATAAATTGAATTAGATTTTGGAGGGCTAAATGTTCTGCATATAGGCAAAGTGTTTTACTTATCTTTCTCCCTTGATAAGATGGATGAATGCCAAGTCGATGGATTACGTAGCAAGTGTCTGTTGCATACTTCCAATGTACATTTTTATACTGCACATCTTGGTTGCTATCTATGGTGATGGTACCAACTATCTGACTATCTATTTCAAATACATAACAAGTTTTGTGTTGGATGTCTTTTACCACATGCTCTATCAAAGGGTATTTATAATTCCATTGATAGATTCTATTATCAATCAAGTGATCTGTAACTAGTTTAAATAATGATGCAATTTCTTCTGCATCTTTCATTTCTGCCAACCTTATATGCGAAAAGTCCATTAATAACTAAATATGGACAAAACTACACAAAATCGTATATCTGATACAATCTATTAAGCAAACTAATATTAATCCTTCTCTTCAAAAAATTTGATCTCAGCATCATATTCACCACTTTCAATATCTTCTTTATCTATCCAATATCTAGATGTGATGATCTCATAAGTGTTATTTCCTTTGTCTTGAAATCTCCATAATATTTTTTCTGCATCACCAAAGTCAACGAGTCCCTCCATTTGATCTTCATACAGGCGTTTGATAATACTACGATCGCTAAGTCCTGCTGATAATGCTTTGGTCAATATCTCATTAGTTGCTTCTACCGTACCACCATCTGCATCTGTCAATTCTATGTTGATGATGGATGCTTCAGTATTGGGAAAAGTGCCATTGTAGGATTTGAATAATAATTGATTGATATTAAAAAGGTCGTAATGATATGATGGGTCTGCGTATTGCTCTGCCACTTTTTCATCTGTCATATCATGTGCGATGGTTTGGATTTGGCCGGCTGTGAGCGATTCTCCTAATTTGTAAGTAAGTACGATTTCAGCAGCTTCATTTGGTTCAAAGTCTGTGATGGCCATATATAAGAGATCCTTCAGTTCTTCAGGTTTGACTTTGTCTGCGTCGGGTAGATTCATCTTGTCCAATAACTGGATAAAGTCATCATTTGTCCAATATTGACCTAATTCATTGACTGTTTTGATATTTATTATCTTAGCTTGTACGTTCATCTTTACTTTTTTAAAACATGAGTCCACTCTGAAAAAAGCAAATTCATTGATAATCAACCGTTTTCACCCTGACCCTTAAGGGAAACGTCTGATTATCAATGCAGTATAAACTTTCATTCTAACTAAGGTTTTTTCGGAGTAAACTCAAACATTAATAATCAAAGTCGAAGATACATCATTTTTTACGTCCATTAACATTTTCAGTTAATTTTGGGGTTTAATTAACGCAAAAATTAAACTGCTTGATTGACGTAAACTACCCTTTATTAAGTAAAATTTATAAAAAAAAGAAGTTCTTCAAAATATTTCTACATCAAAAAAACATGCTTTCGTCGATAAAAATAAATCGTTTGTATATAGTACCTGTCTAAAGACAGTACTATGTATTGCATGGTACTATAAAACACCATATCTTTGTGAGGTAATTTGTTCGATCATTCATCATTAACCATATATAAAGGTAAACCATGGAACTAAAAATAGAAAACACAAAAGCACAGATGCGTAAAGGCGTGCTCGAGCTTTGTGTCCTGTCTATCATAGCTCAGGAAGAAGCTTACCCTACAGACATCATCAATAAACTTAAAGAGTCAAAATTGATCGTCGTAGAAGGTACGCTTTATCCACTGCTCAATAGACTAAAGGATGCACAACTGTTAGATTATACCTGGAAGGAGTCCAAATCGGGTCCGCCACGCAAATATTATCAAATCACAGATCAAGGAGGTGAGTTTCTAGCAGGTCTTAAAGACACCTGGAAAGAACTCGATCACGCAGTCAATCAATCACAAAACAACTCAAAAATAGAAGCCCAATGAACAAGACATTTAATATAAATCTTGGATCTTATCCTTTTGCCATCGACGAAGATGCGTACAATTATATTCAGAATTATCTTGATACCATAAGAAGACATTTTTCGACATCAGATGGATGTGATGAGATTCTTTATGACATCGAAGTCAGAATGGCCGAACTTTTTGCCGAACATCTAAAAGGTAGAGCCATAATCAGCATGAAAGAAGTTGATGAGGTCATCATGATCATGGGAAAACCAGAAGATTTCGGTGCGGAACCAATGTCAGAGCAGCATTCGTATAGCTCTACTAGAGGTAGGAGATCAGATACCAAAATCAATACTGGTAAAAGATTATTCAGAGATCCTGAAGACAAAAAAGTAGCAGGCGTTTGCTCTGGTATTTCGGCATACTTCGGTATTGAAGATCCACTATGGGTAAGGTTGCTATTTGCACTACTGTTTTTTACAGGAACCGGTGTAATTACATACATTATCTTATGGGCCTTAGTACCTGAAGCTAGTACGACAAGTGACAAACTTGCTATGCGTGGCGAACCAGCAACCATAGAAAATATAGCTAAAGTTGTAGAGACAGAATTGTCAGAACTAGGCGACAAAATCAACGAATGGAGTAAAGATCTCGGTTCCAAAAAAAAAAATGATGCTGTAAATAACAGTTTCCAAGCTAAGTCATTCCTGAGTGGTGGTGTCAATATGTTCGGCAATGTCATTGGTGGTATTGTACCTGTGATCAGGCAAATATTTAGACCTCTATTCATATTAATAGCAATCCTTCTATTGTCTTCACTAGGCATCATGTGGGCAGCATCATTCGTAGGAATTACTTATGCTTCTCCTGCCCTAATTTTTGCAGGGCCTAAATTCAGTTTCATGTCATATATTGGCATTGGGTCATTGCTTTTGGTCGTAGGTATACCTATACTTAGTATTATGTTGCTCATATCGAGAATGGCATTTAAATATAGGGTACACAAAAATGTAAGATTGACTTATAGGACCGTTTGGATAGTAGCATTGGTGCTATTGATGGGTGTAGGAATGACCACGATCAAGGATTATTCGATGTCCCATACATCGACATCCATGACGGATTATAATATTGAAAACAAGGAGATTATCATCACCATGCCAGAAGAAAATTCGGACCATTCATTTGGAGTACATTTAGGCAATTTGTTTGTGAATAATGATGAAAATTGGTCGATTAGAGATGTAAAATTTAAAGTAGAAAAGTCTGCTGATAACTTAGTGCACATAGAAAAGACGGTTAATAGCAAAGGGTCTAATAATAACGATGCCCAAGTAAATACCACCATGGTATCTAATGACCTAAAGGTAGAAGGAAATACCATCAGCATCTCTAAATTCATGAATATACCTAAGGACAAAAAATTTAGAAATCAAGAGATAGAATATACCATATATATACCAGAAGGTAAGACTGTAGTCCTAGATAATAATGTAAAAGAATCGATGAAATCTTCAGAGTTATTTTCACATGATAAAATATATTCGGACATCGAAAATTTGAAGTGGGAGATTACTTCAAATGGTGCTACTTCTAACCAATGGGAAGATGTAATTAATCATAAAAAAAGTGTGGATATCAGCAGTTTCAAAAAATTGAACGTTAACCAAGTTAATATAAAAATTACAAGTGGCGATAAAAATCAGATGACCATTCTAGGGCCAAAAGATCAGGTTTCAAAAGTTATCTTTAAGCAAGTTGGCGACCTTTTGACATTAGATTTTGACGCTAACTATAGGGATGCACATTATATGATAGAAAACGTAGTAGTGGAATTGGTCATAGACAAAAATGTTGATTTAATTCAATTAGAAAATGTAGATGATGCTCAAGTTGTAGGTTTAAATAATGATAATCTTCAGATTATTGCATCTAGTGAATACTATGATTGTGGCTTGGTTTTCGAAGGAGTTGTCAAGAATATAAATTTGAATTTGAGTGGACTTATTGATGTAGAATTCACTGGAAGTGCAGAAATGATGAAAGTAGATTTGTCAGACAATGCTGATCTAATAGCAAATAAGTTTATGGTAAAAAATATGGAATTGAAGTCAGACGGAAGTAATCATTCAGACAGTAAAGTCTATGTATCAGATAATTTGACATTAATCCCTGAAAACACTCAGATTACCATTTTGGGCAATCCCAAAATGGTAAAAGTGGAAGAAAATAACTAAAATAGTCTTCTATAGTTGTTGATATGTGAAATGGCCTGGATTCGTTCGGGCCATTTTTTTTACCATAAAACCGACTAAAATAATAACGCAAACTGGATCCCTTCACTTTCTAAACCATTGACAACCAAGGCAATTTTATGGGCACCGGCATAGTGTTTCCTAGTAGTTAAGTCTATGAATTTATGTTTTTTTGTACCTGACAAAATTTCTCCCACTGACAATGTAGGTTCCGCTATTTTGAATATCTTTTTGGAATGCTGACCGTTAGATTTTACAAAATGGATGACATATTCTAGTCTGAATTTTGCTGATGTCTTTTCTTTATTCACAATTTTATAATCAAAAGAAATTGTGTCTCCTAGGGTCAATTGATCGTTCGATATATCAAAATGTGTCATTTCAAACATTGTTTTCGCTGAAGTACCGAATAGGTCTAAAACTTCATGGTGACCTTTTTTGAGCAATGTCCTAGATGCATGTTTCAATATCCAATCGGTATTTTTTGTTTTTCCTTTCCACTTTTTTATGATGTCGATGACTAGGTCTGGATGGTCTTTTGATATATCATTCAGATTATTGGCCACACTTTTTCTAACGTATTCTGATGGATCATCTTTGAGATTTTCTAAGATGGGAATAATCGGAGTAGGATCTATTACAAATTGTTTGAGCTGCAATCCCCACGGTAATCTCGGACGACAACCTTCACTTGCATATCGTCTTATGTATGGATTTGAATGTTTGCTCCACTTGAGCATCTGAGCCATCATTTCTTTAGGGTATTTAACAAAATAAAGCCTTCCCGCAAATTCAAAACTAGTGAAAACAGTCATAAACTCTATAGCCGGAATAGACAGGTGTAGATCTTCGATCATGTGTGCAGGTATCAGGTCTGCCATAAATAAATATGGAAAATTCTGATCGTTGACACCACTTTTTCGTAGTTCATTGACAATATTAATAATTGTGGTAACTTTTTCTTGATTTTGAGTGGGAAGAAGTTTGCCAGTGTGCAGCGTAAGGTGAGCCATTCTTTGTTTCAGTTCTTTTGATTCCCATGAGTCGTCTCTCACAGAATCCATAAACTGATCAAGGTTAAAATCAGTTACTACAGCTTTTAACGCATTTGTATAGATATTGAAGAAATGATCGTTATAAACATTCTTAAGTAAGTCGGCCATCTAGTACATTTTTTATCTGTTTCAAATAAAAAAGAGAAGGTGTATATGACGGTACACCTTCTCTTAAAAAGCAAAATTATATTATTTTCTAAAACATTGGTGTTAAATCACCATTTCTTTTTCGCTGACCAGTTTTCTAAGATTGATCAATGCATATCTCATTCGACCTAGTGATGTATTTATACTGACACGCGTCATTTGGGATATCTCCTTAAAACTCATATCTGCATAGTGTCTCAATATCACCACTTCTCTTTGCTCATCAGGCAATTGGTCTATCAACTCTCTTAATCTTTGGTGGATTTGGCTTTTTATGATGGAGCCTTCCATATTATCATCTTTAGACTCGATGATGCTGAAAATATCAAACGTCTCTGTATTAGATACTTTTGACATTCTTTTTGATCTTCTGAAATGATCTACACACATATTGTAAGCAATACGCATGGCCCATTGCAAAAATTTGCCTTCGTTATTATACTTGTCTCTACGCAAAGTATCTACGATCTTGATAAATACTTCTTGGAAGATATCTTCTGCAAGTTCTGTGTCTTTGACAAATAAGTATATGGACGTATATATTTTGTCCTTATGTCTTTTTAATAAAAACTCGAAAGCTGTCTGATTTCCTGAAAGGTAAAGTGAAATCAATTCTTGATCGTTTAACATCTTAAGCTGCATACCTACACATTATGGGTTAAATAAATTTTCTTATTTTAGTGTAGAGCTATATTCTATAAACGCTTAATTTTGACTGATGTTAAAGAAATAAATTAATTATGAATTGCAAAGATAACGATGTTTCTCAATTTGTCAACATTTTGTTAAAAAAATATTTCATAAACTATGCCAAAGTCCTTACTACTATTAGTAAAATTTAAATCAATTTTGAGTTAAGAAGGCTCTTTGGGAACTTATACTTCCATTTTATTTTGAAAAACTTATGTTATTATCCATAAATTTAAACCAATCTTAGTTCATTTTATTGGCAGTTAGCGCTGAATATAGCAAAAAAATGGCAACCGATCTAACAGACCGATTGCCAATCAAAACTACATATTATGAAAAACTACCTCAACTTTTATTACCACGGGTCAACTGAAATTCACAAAAATAATTGATACTTATATATTAAATAAAAAGCATAGTCAACAAAAATCTTGAACTCAGTTAAAATTATTTTTTTAAGTCATCTGTACTCAATCTACTTCAGCTTCTTCACCTTGAAGTATTCTTATACATCTACGGCTTGAAGTTTCGTATCTTAAGCACATCTGACTTTTTCAGCTGACCCTACTTAATCTCTATTGTCTTAGGCTCTTTTGCTTTTGCTTCTTCTTTTTTAGGAAGTGCGACTGTGAGAATACCGTTTTGGTACTCTGCTACAATTTTTTCTGCATCAACAGTATCTGTGATATGAAAAGATCTCTTGAATGAACTGAAATTGAATTCTTTTCTCGTCCATTTTCCTGCTTCGTTTTCTTCCGAATTGGTCTCTTTAGAAGCTGAGATGGTGAGTTGTCCTTTTTCAAGCGCAATATTAAAATCTTTTTTCTCTAATCCTGGTGCCGCCAATTCTAGTACAAACTTATCATCAAGTTCGCTGATATTGACAGAAGGATTGGTGACCGCAAAGTCATTACCTACAAAATCAGAGATACTTCTGTTGAATACATCATCAATGATGTTTGAGAAACTTCTACCTTGTAAAAAAGGATTTACTTTTACGATGTTCATGATTTTATGATTTAAATGGTTAAAAATATGGTTAAAATTAAAGGATTTCTATTTTTTTAGGTTGTACTTTTTCGCCTTTTGGAACAGTTATGTTTAAGATACCTTGCTCAAAAGATGCAGAAATAGCTTCTGTATTTACGTCTTCTGGCAATGTAAATGTGCGTGTAAATTCAGTAGGTGCAAACTCTTTTTTCAAGAATTTCACATCATTGTTGGCTTCTTGATTGCCATGTACTGAAAGGATATTTTTTTCTTGCTTGATCTCCACATTAGATTTGTTAAATCCTGGGATAGCTAGACTGATTAAAAAATGTCCGTCAAATTCCTTGATATTTGCAAAAGCTGGTGATTTTTTCACTTGATTTGGTATTTGACCGACTGTAGGATTTGAAAAAGATTTAAAATGATTTGGTCTTTGGATTTGACTAACTGGTCTGAACATTACATTTGTCATGGTATAAATATTTTACTTTTTTTTAAAAATTGAATAACAATCATTCCTATTCAAATTTTATTCCACCACATTTTTCAGACCGAATTTGACAGTTTTTATCGAAAAAGCATGTCATAATGTCTGTTTCAAATTAAATAATATGCCATATTGGCCGATTTGTTCACGGTTATAGCCAAGGCAAATCAAATTATTCGTCAAAATAAATGCATTGTTGTGCAAAATAAATTCTACAACTTCACTACCTTTGAGCAAACAAATCCATTATTAAAATCATTAACCATATACCATGTTAGATACACCTATCACACATCTCCACATTGCACTCGGGGCCAAAATGGCTGAATTTGCTGGCTACAATATGCCTATTTCCTATACTACGATTACAGAAGAACATCATGCTGTGCGGAATGGCGTGGGCGTTTTTGATGTTTCGCACATGGGCGAATTTATCGTCAGAGGCAAACAAGCACTAGATTTAGTTCAGAAAGTAACCAGTAATGATGCTTCGAAACTTGCCATAGGAGACGCTCAGTATAGTTGCCTACCAAATCTTACTGGCGGAATTGTAGATGATTTATTAGTATATCGTCTTCCTGAAGATATGTGTAGCGAAGGCGAACAAGCTTTTATGCTCGTAGTCAATGCGTCAAATATTGACAAAGATTGGAATTGGATATCATCTCAGAATGAATTTGATACGAGAATGATCAACATCTCTGATAAAACTGGCTTGATAGCAGTGCAAGGGCCAAAAGCAGTCGAAACGCTACAAAAACTTACAGATATCAATCTAAGTGACATTAAATATTATTCGTTTACCAAAGGAAAAATAGCGGGTATTGACAATGTCCTGATATCTGCCACAGGTTATACAGGTAGTGGTGGATTTGAACTTTATGTCGCAAATGAACATACGGAAGATCTTTGGAATGCTGTATTCGAAGCAGGTAAAACTTTTGACATCAAACCATGTGGCTTAGGCGCAAGAGATACTTTAAGACTTGAAAAAGGATTCTGTTTGTATGGCAATGACATAGACGACACTACATCACCACTCGAAGCAGGCTTGGGTTGGATAACAAAACTAAAAAAGCCTGCTGTATTTAACGGCCAAGACTGGATGACTAAACAAAAAGAAGCAGGTCTTACCAAAAAACTAGTAGGTTTCACCATGCAAGAAAGAAGGGTACCGAGACATGGGTATTTGATCATGGATGAAAATGATACGGAAATAGGTGTAGTGACATCAGGCACTCAGGCACCGTCATTGGACATTCCAATAGGCATGGGGTATGTGCCGACCAGCCACGCAGCTGTAGGTAGTAAGGTTTATATTCAGGTGGGCAAAAAGAACCTTGAAGCTACTGTGTGCTCCATTCCTTTTTTACCATAATTGTGCGATTTTCAGATAAATCTGAATTAACCGTTTAAAGACATTTGAAAATAAATATAAATATTTTTCAAAAAATGATGCTAAAAATTTGTGAGTATAAATAAGAGTCATATATTTGCACTCGCTTTTGAAGAAAGGCAGTTTTGAAGTCATTTAAGACAAATATTTGGGAGATTAGCTCAGTTGGTTCAGAGCACCTCGTTTACAC
>DLGT01000048.1:0-8987 GCA_002482845.1 Saprospiraceae bacterium UBA7687 | reverse complement strand
ACACCGAGGGGGTCGGGGGTTCGAGCCCCTCATCTCCCACCACCTAGAAAAATAAAGCAGTTATGATTCATTTCATAGCTGCTTTTTTATTTTAATCAATATGAAATGAAAGATACCTATATAAAAAAAGAAGTATAGATATAAACTCAAGTCTTTTCTTGTCAAATCAGGTGAAACAAAAAATGGCTTCCAAGAAATCATCCTGAAAGCCATCTTTTACTTTATACGTGATATCCTAAAAACTTATTAAGGTTTTACTTCCTTAAATGCTTTTTCGAAATCGCCAGCTTTTACATAAACCATTTTGGATGGGTCTAGGTATTTTGCCATTACTTTATTAATATCTGCTACACTAAGCTTCATGATTTTTTCTTCAAGGGCTTTGTCCCACATCATATCACGATCAAGTCTCATATTATTGCCTAACTTGCCTAACAATGATCTGTCTTGTGCTCTTGATACTACTTGACCTTGGATCCAACCTGATCTAGCTGCATCAAGCTCTTCTTGTGTGAAACCTGTTGATCTTACTTTGTCCATTTCTTCTTTAAAAGCTGCCTGAACTTTGTCCCTATTTTCAGGAGCGTAGATGGCATATGCACCGAAATTGCCAGAATCATCTTGGCTACTACCATAAAACCATGAACCTACACCATAACTCAGACCTTCTTTCTGACGAATTCTAGTCGCCAATCTTGAATTTAAAAATCCACCACCGATCATGAAATTACCAATCACCATAGCTGCATAGTCTGGATGACTATCATTAATCTGCAACGGTAACGAAGCAAAAAACATAGCATTCGGTTTGTCAGGAGTGTTTAAATTCTCATCTACTGGTTTGATGGCTACATATGGGTCCGTGATTCTTTCATATTTCGAAGGTGTCTTCCAATCGCCAAAATATTTAGTCAATTTCGTATTGGCAGTTGCTTTATCGAAATCACCTACGATCGTTGCCGTAGCTTCACTAGCTCCATAATTCTCTGCATAAAATTTCTTTACATCATCCAAGGTTACTGCTTTCATAGCATCTATTTCTTCTTGGAGTGTCATTACGTATCTAGCATCACTTTTCGGATACGGATTGGTGATCACGCTAATTCTATTATTTGCTACAGATCCTGGATCAGAAAGTTGTTCTTCCATACCAGCGATTTGTTCTGTTTTTAGCTTGTCAAATTCTTCTTGTGAAAACGCAGGATTAAGCGCCATATCTCCTATTAGATCAAGGACTTCATTCAGATTTTGGCTAGTTGTTTCTGCGTTAAACGTTACACTTGACTGTCCACCGTATACATTCACACGTGCTTTTAATGCATCCAATTTATCTTGGATTGCTTGTCTGCCTTGCGACTTAGTACCTTTATCGATCAAAGAAGCTGTCAGTTGAGCTATACTAGATTTACCAACTAATGATTTTGGCGTACCATATCTAAGGGTAATATTTGCATTTACAGCGTCCCCACGATTTTGTTTTGGCAATAGGGCATATTCTAATCCTGATTTTTCTTTGCCTTTTGTCGTTCTTTTTTCGATATTCTCAAATGATGGATCGAACTCTTCGCCTTGAGCGATCAATTCTTTACCTACATAACCATTCACAAGACTAGCCACATCTGGCGCTGCAGGTGTTTCCACTCTATCAGGCGTAGCTTCTGGCATAAAAATACCAATCGTTCTATTAGAAGGCTTAAAGTATTTATTTGCTACTTCTAGTACATCTTCCAATGTAACTTTCTCCACTGCATCTCTATATAGGAAATATAATCTCCAATCGCCTTGTGCAATGTATTCACTGATATTCATACCTACCCTATCAGACGAATTAAATCCTAGATTCCATTGTTTTAGCAATCTACCTTTTGATCTTTCTAGTTCTTCTTGTGTAGGTTGGTTAATTTTCAGACTGTCCAAAGTAGCAAGCATGATGTTTTTTGCTTCTTCGAGATTATCTTCTTTTCTACATGTGACATTGATGTAAATAAATCCTGGTTCTTTAAGACTTGGTGCAAAACTCCATATATAAGAAGCTTTTTTGGATTCAACTAATGCTTTATAAAGTCTACCTGATGGTTCGTTACTCAGGATTTCATCAATAACAGCGATAGCAGCATAATCTTTGTGAGATCCTGGAGCAGTATGGTAACTACAACTTACTACTTGTACATCTCCTGTACGACGTAGCACTACTTGTCTTTCGCCATCTTGGGTAGGCTCTTTGGTGTACGTGATTTCTAATTTTCTTTCTGGACGTAGTATTTTTGAATAATATTCATCTATAAGAGCAAGTGTTTTTGACTCGTCGAATTTGCCTGTAACGGTCAATATTGCATTGTCTGGTTGATAATATTTCCTGTAAAATGCCTGAAGTCTTTCGATAGGCACATTTTCTATATCGGCTCTTGCTCCGATCGTACTGTTTCCGTAATTGTGCCATATGTAAGCGGTACTGAGTACTCTTTCCATTAGTACTCCAGATGGATCGTTTTCGCCGCTTTCGAACTCGTTTCTTACGACTGAAAACTCACTATCTAGATCTTTTTTAGCGATATACGAATTGATCATTCTGTCTGCTTCAAGATCTAGCGCCCATTTAAGATTCTCTTCTGTGGCGTTGAAAGTTTCAAAGTAATTTGTCCTATCGTACCAAGTAGTACCATTAGGGCGCGCTCCATGTTCTGTAAGCTCTTGCGGAATATTAGGGTGACGAGGTGTACCTTTGAAAACAAGGTGTTCGAGTAAGTGGGCCATACCTGTTTCGCCATAACCTTCATGCCGTGATCCGACCATGTAGGTAATATTAACAGTAATGGTTGGTTTGGAAGGATCTGGGAAAAGCAAGACTTTAAGTCCGTTTTGCAGATTGTATTCAGTGATACCTTCTACGGATGTTACTTTAGTCATACCTGCTGGTATTTTGACTTGAGCATTTATCATAGGCATGAAGGCAACCAAACTAAAAAGAAGGGTGTAAATTAAATGTTTGCGCATAGCTTTAACTATTTAAATGGTTAAGAAAGTGATTTGTCGACAAGATAACAATATTATGACAAAATTTATTTTTAATTTCTTAACAATTATATCAAACTCGTAGAATTATCTACGAATTCTAGAATTTTTCTATGGATAATTTGGAATCGTAATGTGTTTGATAAATAGCAATTTCTCCTAACATGAATAAATATCCTTCTAATTATGTTAAAGTAAACAAATGATAGAATTTTACTAATATTGTCAAAACATTCTGTGCAACTTAGAAAATCTGTTTTACAAATAAAGTCGTGGGTTTTTAATCAAATACAATTGAGTGATATTTTTTCTAGCCGAAATTTTCTTGATCTAATTTTTATCCTAATGGTCCTAAACCCGTCCATTTTCTCGCAAAATATCTAACACATAGTCTGTATTTATTTTGGTAAGCGTGGCAATTTTCTCCACTTGAAATCCATTATCAAATAGACTCAGCACCATTTCTATTGTCTTTAACAAGGCTCCTTGTTCGATTCCTTGCTCGATTCCCTGTTCAATTCCTATTTGAATTCCTTCTTTTCTTTCTTTTTGCAATAAATATTCTTCTGTTCCCATTGGATATGTTTTACCAGTTAAAAAATCTAATTTTTGTTGAAATTCAAAAGCATCATCTTCTTCTAAACGTACATAATACTTTAAAAAGTTCAACAAATGTCGTATTTTTCTTTTTGTTATTCCCTTTTCGAGCAGATTTTTTACGAGTTCTAACTTCAGGTCTATGAGTTCTTTTCTTTCCAACTTGCCCTTTTTGATTTCAAGCAAGACAGTTAGAATGATGATCGAAAATGGATTGTCACTCTTTCTTAAAACATCTTCATTTTGAAGTATTACCTTATAAGTATTGAATTTATAACTCAGGGATGTACCCAAAAATGCTGATTTAAATTCCGTGGGATGATATTTCATATTATTGTCTGTAAAAATGGCCCAGGCTGTGATATCATGTTGGTATCTGTCCTTTATCCTGTAATAATAGGTAAACATTCTCTCTTCAAAGTTTGAATCTCGATAACCCTGCACCTCTACATGAACTAAGATCCATTTTTCCTGACCATCATTTAAATATACTTTGACCAGCTTGTCCACATATCTGATGTCTGACCCTTCGTCTATTGGAAATAATTCTTCCAACTCTTTGTCCAAAAACTCAAACCCTCTTGATATATCAAATAAGTGCTCAGCTTCCTTATAAAAGAATCTCAAAAAGTCATCAAAAATGTCTTCTAATATAGCTTTCCAGAGCAAATCATCTCTTTTCATATTTTTTACTTTTTTACATCAGAAAGTGCAAAAATAATCATTCCCTACATTTTGCCTTTTATTCTAATAGTCGCAGTACACTTACTGTGGTTTTATACTAATCGGTAATTCACCAATATACAATAACCAAATCTATCTTCAAAACACCTTAATCACCTTCACAGGACAGTGATCTGCAGTTTGTTTGCTTAGTTCGATGCTTTCAAATGGTATTTCCAAAATATGAGTGTCTTTTTTAAGATGACTATTGACAAGGGTAGCTTTTCCATCTTTTTTGGATAGTCGCCAATATTCAGGTTGCATCTCAAAACAAATATTACAGCCAATACATTTACTGCGATAATGGATAATTTTAGCCATTTAAAGCAACGATTTTGTAAAGTTTGTCATTGGATTTTATAGGCTTGGGGAAAGGGAAAGTGATTTTATCTCCTTTGTTGGCTTCTGTTTGTTTGATACCGTTGACGATTAATTCATCGAGTACAATTTTATCAGAACCTGTATTCCTACCTATGACCATTAAATGTTCGCCTGCACGGATAGTACCTGTTTCCACCAGAAATTCAGCCACATTAATATTGGGATAATATTTGGTCGCTTTGGCAAGGTAGATTTTCTTTTCTGTGGCTATCGATCCTGGATTTTTTGTCCATTCTCCTAGTTTCCGACCCATAAAATAGCCTTCCCAAAATCCACGATTATAGACTTTGTCTAATTCCTGTAACCAATGATTGATTTTTGCTTCTGAATAGCTACCATCCATCACAGCATCAATCGCTTCCCTGTAACATTTAGTAGTAGCAAAGACATATTCGGCAGACTTGCTGCGACCTTCGATTTTGAAGACATCGATGCCAGCTTCTATCAATTCATCTACAAACTCGATAGTGCAGAGATCTTTGGGAGACATGATGTATTCATTATCAATAAGTAACTCATTGCCCGTTTCCAAATCTGTCACTTGGTAAGGTCTTCGGCAGTTTTGGACACATGCTCCTCGATTGGCAGAAGCGTTTTTTTCGTGGAGACTTAGGTAACATTTGCCGGAAACGGCCATACACAAAGCACCGTGTACAAAGGTTTCAATTTTCATCAACTCACCGGAAATACCTCGTAAATCTCTCCTTATTATCTCTGATTTGATATGTGCCACTTGCTTTAATGTAAGCTCTCTAGCCAATACAACCACATCTGCCATTTGAGCAAAAAACGCAACAGACTCTATATTGCTGACATTGGATTGTGTGCTGATATGCAGCGGCATTCCAATAGATTTGCACATTTCAAAAATTGCAAAATCTGACGCTATTACTGCATCTATCCCTTGGTTTTTACATTCAGAGATGATCCTTCGAGCCAACTGCATATCATAATCAAACACCACAGTATTGAGTGTAAGATAGGCTTTTATGTGATGGCTTTTGCAAGTCTGGGCTACTTCTCCGATGTCTTCTATGGTGATAGTTGGAATAGATTTAGTTCGCATATTGAGCTGCTCTACTCCGAAATATATGGCATCTGCACCACCACGAATGGCAGCGTGCAAAGATTCAAAAGATCCCACAGGAGCAAGCAATAAAGGTTTTTTATAAGAAGACATAGCGCGAAAAAATGTTAGGTAATTGAATTAAACAAAATCTAGTTTAGCAGTAAAATGTCTTAGGATTTCTGCTTCTTCAATAATCTTCATACCCTTGATCTGATTTCTTTCTTCGAATACTTCGATGATCACTTCTGCCACATAATCTATATGACTTTGGGTATACACTCTACGAGGGATAGCCAATCTTACTAATTCTAATGCTGCAGGAACTAGTTGATTGTTTTCGTCGTATTTTCCAAACATAAGCGAACCGATCTCTACACATCTGATACCACCTTTTATATACAAGGCGCACACCAATGCTTGTCCGGGATATTGGTCAACAGGTATATGAGGGAGAAACTGTTTAGCGTCCAGATAGACAGCATGACCACCAGCAGGCAACATGACAGGTACACCCGCGTCACTTAGTTTTTGGGTAAGGTATTCTGTACTTCTGATCCTGTAATGTAGATAATTTTCTTCCATCACTTCATACAATCCGATGGCTATCGCTTCCAAATCTCGACCTGCCAATCCACCATAAGTTGGAAAACCTTCCGTAATGACCAATAGATTTCTGCATTTGGTGGCGAGTTCGGGGTCATTCAGCGCCAGAAAACCACCAATATTGGCAAAAGCATCTTTTTTGGCACTCATGGTACAGCCGTCTGCATATGAAAATAATTCATTGGCTATTTCTTTGATAGACTTATCAGCGTATCCATCTTCACGGGTTTTGATGAAGTAACAGTTCTCTGCAAATCTGCATGCATCAATGTATAAGGTGATATTGTGCGCCTTGCAAATACGACTGGTCTCTCGGATATTTGCCATACTTACAGGCTGCCCGCCACCAGAATTATTAGTCACTGTGATGATGACCATGGCGATGTGCGTTGCACCATGACTAGCGATATAATTTTCGAGTGCATCTATATCGATGTTACCTTTGAAAGGTGCTGGAATAGTGGGTGATTTTCCTTCTTTACAAATCATATCTATCCCTTCGCCACCAGCAAATTCTATATTGGCTCTTGTGGTATCAAATAGCGTATTGGAAATAAAAACTTTGCCTTTTCCGCCTGTAATGCTAAACAATATCTTCTCTGATGCACGCCCTTGGTGTGTAGGTATGACCACTGACATGCCAGTAATATCTTTGACAGCGCTTTCGAATCTATAAAAACTCGGACTACCCGCATACGATTCATCTCCCATCATCATGCCTGCCCATTGCGCACTACTCATCGCACTAGTCCCACTATCGGTAAGGAGATCAATCATTACATCATCTGAATGCAATAAAAATGTATTGTAGTATGCGTCTTTTAAAGCTTGTCTTCTATAGGTCTCCGTATTAAAATGTATGGGTTCTACAGATTTTATTCTGAATGGCTCAATGATTGTCTTCACCTTACTTTTTTATTTTGGGTGCAAAAGTAGGATGAAAAGACAGAAGCTTTTATGATTTAAATCATCTTGAAAAAGTAGTTTACAATGGGTTCTATAATTGCTTGAGTCCAAAAAAATGCAAAAGATAACTGCTTTAAAAACAGCTGTCCTTGCATTTTGGGTACGTATGTTCGAATGGAATTTGCTTAACTAACCAAAACTGGTTTTCCAGCATAAGTTATTGTAGGTTGTAGCGTGACCTGAGATTTTATAGAATTGGAAATCAAACACGCACTTTCTGATTTGTGCAAAATTCTTTCTGCTTTCTCAGCATCTGCTTCGTTTATAATTTTTAGATGTGGCTTGAGAATGATTTCTGTCATTATGTACTTGCCATCTACTTTGTCCAATATCCCTTCTGATTCACAAGAGAAAGTTGTAAATTCGAGTTTTGAATTTTCGGCAACGGCCAAAAAAGTAGTCATAAAACAACTATTGACAGCTGCTGTAAAAAAATGCTCTGGCGACCAAACACCGTCTACTCCCTTGGGAAATTGTGGTGGTGTAGCTACATCAATAGCATCTAGAAGTTCAGGTGAAGAAACTTCCCCTATTCTATCAGCTACCCATTTTAGATTTACATTAAAAATATGTGGTTCCATATTATTTTGGTTTAATTATTTCGAAATCGGGTTCTTTCCACGCTGTGTTTTCATCAGCTGATTTTTGGGGAGTGCATCCAGCTGGACCACATCCTGTATTTGTAGCAGCTTGAAAAAGTAAAAAAGCCCCAAAAAAGCCTGAAATATTGTCACTTCCCGTTATCGCCTGATATACAAAAAAAAGACCTAAACCCAATCGCAACCAACGCATGAAGTGCCAGTTGTGGAGAAGTGTGTCTGTCATAATATTAAAATTGTAGTGAAAGTGACTTATAATAATTTACGGTCATCCATGAACCACCATTGACACAAGATATGCCATTAGCAGATAGATATCCTTCCGCTTGACCGCTTCTATTGCCTGATGCACAACATAAAATAAGTGGTGTTTTTAATTTCTTTAATTCATTCAAACGAGCTGGAATTTCATTTAATGGGAAATTTACTGAACCGGGTACATTACCACCCATAAATTCGCCTGGAGTACGCACATCTACAATGGTGCCTTTATTTTCTGTGATCAAATTTTCAATATTCATATCATTAATATTTTTAATGACACAAAGGTAAGGGTAGTCAAAGTAATGGTTTGCTACTATTGTTACAGTTGATTCATTATTGATATTTTTACCACTAATGTCTAACCGATTTTGTGTGATTAATGGTTAATCCCGCATTATCAATGTCGTTAAGTAAAGGTATATAAACCATAAAATTCACAGGTCGACCACCATATCTTCTCGCTATAGGGATTTTACTATTTGGCCTAACAATTTCAAGTTGTCTCATTAGCTCATTTGCAAAATTTTTAATTTTATCCAACCATTTTCTATAAAGTATTTTCTCTATCATCTCAATTATCTTTTTTGATTTACGGAACGCTTGTTGACGATTAATTTGGTAGTCACTTTTCCGTTTACAATTGATATTTTTTGTTTGATTTGTTGTTGTGGATATACTTATTATCTGGTTAAGATTTGCTCTTGAAAGGTATATTTTGTAATATCAACTATAGAGATGAATTATGAGAGATGAGATATGAATTATGAGATATG
>DLGT01000061.1:5750-6139 GCA_002482845.1 Saprospiraceae bacterium UBA7687 | reverse complement strand
CAACTACTGTTATTAACTGCTGGTTTGGCTACAAGCAACAGTTATTCTCAAGACCTTCTTTGGGAAAAATCACTTGGAGGCAAACATGCCGATTACTTAATGGATGCCAAAGCCACGGCCGATTACGGATTCATTTTGGCAGGCAGTTCGCTCTCTCAAAAGTCGGGTAATAAAACCGAAGGCAACAACGGCGATTTGGATTATTGGATTTGGAAAATGGATGAAAAAGGCGATTTAGAGTGGCAGAAAAACTTTGGTGGTTCGGGTAGTGATTTTCTACAAAGTATTGATTTGACTAATGACGGAGGTTTTATTTTGGCTGGCGCATCCAACTCGGGTAAGTCATTCGATAAGTTAGACGAAAACATAGGTCAGAATGATTTTTGGAT
>DLGT01000061.1:767-5608 GCA_002482845.1 Saprospiraceae bacterium UBA7687 | reverse complement strand
TGCACAGTATTGCACAAACCAGTGACGGCGGATACATTTTGGGTGGTACTTCCAGCTCTGGTAAAACAGGTGATAAAACAGACGAATCGTTTGGCAATGAAGATTGCTGGATTGTAAAACTAGATGCCAAAGGTACAATAGAATGGCAAAAATCGTACGGTGGTAGGTATGTAGATGAATTGCGAAGCATCGAGCAAACAGTAGATGGTGGATTTATTGTTGGAGCGTATTCCAATTCGCCGTATTCGGGAAATAAAGAACAAGAAAACAAAGGAAATGGTGATTATTGGGTTTTAAAGTTAGACAAAGAAGGCGCAATTGAGTGGCAAAAAACCATCGGTGGTGACCAAGACGACCATTTGTATGTGGCGCATCAAACCTATGATAAAGGATATATTATCGGAGGAAACTCCAACTCCTCAAGCAGTAATGACAAAAGTAAAAGTAACCGAGAAGGAACCGATATTTGGGTACTGAAATTAGACGAAAATGGAGAGATAGTTTGGCAAGAAACCTACGATTTTGGCAAAGTTGACATTCTTACTTCTTTAGTTGAAAACGACGACCATTCTTTTCTAATTGGTGGTTATGCCAAAGGAAACATCGCTTTTAGAACCGATAAATCCGAAAAAATACAAGAAGGAATCGATGATTATATTGCTCTAAAAATCAATGAAAAAGGAGAAGAACTATGGAGCAGAATTTTAGGCAGTAATGGCGAAGATGTTTTAAAGAAAGTGATCGAAACCAGAGATGGTGGCTATTTGATGGCAGGAACATCCAATCCGTATCCAGTTACATTAAATGCTAACAACGGTAGTGGATTAAACAGTTTAAGCCAATATACCGAACCCAACAAAGACGTACAAAATGCTAAAAACGAAGTGAATAACGAAATTAGTAAAGTGGCAAATGATGTAAACAAAGAGATAAACGATACGACCAATAGTCTTACTCAAAAAGGAAAAGACGCACTTGGCATGAAAGAAGATTCCAGATTCAAACTTGGAGCTGGCGATACCAACAACGGAATTAATTTGCCCTCATTAGGCGATGGAAATACGGGTTCAAACAATGGCACAAGTGCCAATCAACAGAAAAAACAACCTGCATCGCGAGACAAAAAAGACAATTTAGGAAGCAATGACTTTTGGGTAGTGAAACTCAAAGACGAAAAGAAACCAAAACAAGCAAAAGAAGCCATAGAAGCCTTTCCAAATCCTACAAATCAGTACACCAATGTAATTGTAGGTTATGAATTTGAAACAGGAACCGCCACCGTAGTAGATTTAGCTGGTAGAGTATTGCAAACCTTTGAAGTCAACAGTAGAACGATACCCATAGACTTAGGTGATTATCCAGCAGGAATATACATTGTAAACATCAAAACCAAAAAGCAAAGTGATGGTGTGAAAATTATTAAAAGAATTAGTAAAAATTAATACGTAACAAATGAAAAGAATTTTAATATTTATTCTGTTAATTAGTTTAATAGATAGAAGTTATAGCCAAACCAACCCTAATTTAATTCCGAAAATTAATCCAGTAAGTCCGGAGGTAGCGTCATTGATTAAATATGCAGATATTCCTGTGTCAAATTATAACGGAACCACACAATATGATATACCAATATATGAAATTAATGAAGGAGATTTGAGACTGCCAATTTCTCTTAATTATAGTAGTAATGGTCTTAAAGTGGATGAGGAAGCTTCTAATGTAGGATTAGGTTGGACTTTAAATTATGGGGGGGGTTATTCAACAGTTTCGAGATTTAAATAACATGAATATTGTGAGGATTATACCTTATAGTGTTCCTGCAAATGTTGATCCAAATGATGAAATTTTTTATGATGTAAATGTTGTTGAAAATAAGTATCAAAGTGGATGTGCATATCCAGATTTAAATGGAGTTATAACAGAAGTAAGTAGTAACGATATACTAACCTCAGTGGGTTACAAGCATGTGTATTATGTATTCAATTTCGCAGGTCATAGTGGTAAGTTTATTAAAGACACTTACGATAATTACATAACTATAGATAGAAGTAACATAAAATTTGAAAATTTACCAGATAATAAGTTCAAGGCAATAACTACAGATGGGACTCAATACTTTTTTGAAGTTGAAGGACATACTTCAACTCAAAGACCCGGAAGTGCAGGCGAACCATGTATTTCAGGAGGTTTTCCATCTATAGATCAAAATCAAACTTTTTATTTAAGTAAAATAATTTCTCCAACCAATAGAGAAATTGTTTTCACATATGTGCAGAATATTATAAAAACATTACCGCAACAAACAGAATGGAGAGTGGAGAGTAATGTAGGAAGTAATGGAAATAGCATAAGAACTTTAGCTGTAGGCACAACTATTAAAGAGTTTAATATTCAAGAAATAAACACGGAGGGTGTTAAAATACAATTTTTATACGATTCAAGAATTGACATGTATAATGCAAAAAAAATCACTCAAATAAATGTTTTTAAACAAGGTGATTCCCAACCGTTAAAATCGGTAAGCTTTAATACATCTTACTTTGATGGAGATTCAACTTATGGCGATTATCTAGTAATTGATACGCCAGGAAGTTGTGGAGCAATATATGATGATTTTTCAAATTTAGATAGAAAGTCAAAACGATTGAGATTAGACGGAATTAATTTTAGAGACAATAACGCATCATCAGTCGAACTGTATAATTTTGAATACTTTACTACAATATTGCCTTATAAAACCTCTCGAGGAAAAGATATTTGGGGTTATTTTAATGGTGAAAACAATAACACATTAATTCCTAACGTAGCAACACTTGGCTACTACGATTCTTCAATTCCAATAGAGTTTTATATAAGTCCATCTAATGGTCACAGAAAAGCTAATCAAGAAAAAATGAAGTTTGGATTACTTAAAAAAGTAACACAACCTACAAAAGGTTTTACAGAAATTGACTATGAAATTAATCAATTTTATCACCCACAATATAATACACAAATTGTAGATGTAGAGAAAATTGCTCAGGATTTAGGAAGTGGTATAAGTAGAGTAGAATTTACAGTTCCCAATGTTGGAATTGGAACCGCTGGTAATATTGGACAAATTACGACACATGTAATTTGTACTAATCCTTCATTACCTTGTACCAATCCCATTGATTATAATCCAAATAATTATAATTGTTTCGGTTATAATGCATCAAATTCTGGCGCTCCAACAGGCACTGATAATAGACTATATGCATTAATAGAGAAAAAAAATACAAATGGAACTTGGAGTTTAATAGATGATCCATATGATAGATTTAATACAGAGATGATTAATAGTACAAGTGGAACATGTGGCTTAAACAACAAAGCCCTTAATTTAACACCAGGAATTTACAGAATTACAGCTAATTATCCAGATAATATGAGTGGTGTTCTAGGTGGTCCATGGTCTTTTATTAAGATTAAGTATAAAGATTATGATACAACCACTATTCCACATAACGGAACAGGTGCAGGATTAAGAGTAAAATCTATAAAAGATTACTCTAAAGCAACTAACTTAGCAAAAGAACGATATTTTACATATAGTTTAGGAAAGTTAATGTCAAAACCTATTTTTGCTAATGTGGTGACAGAGAACACTGTTAATGCAGTACAATTTAATAGTAACTACTTTGGCTCAATGAACTGCTTTACCCATTACATACCAACTTCTTGCANNGGCATGTATGTCGGGACAATATCCAATCACAAGAACACTACATTCAAATCCAATTGTACCATCAACTAATAGCGCAAATGGTTATTTAGTTGGCTATGATGAAGTTAAAATATCTTACGGACCAAATGATGAGATAGGTCAAGAAATCTATAAATACAAAAATGAATTTGACAATATATTTTATTATCAAAACATTTCATCCTCAGTAAAACCAACCCCTAAGTTGATGAATGGAAAGCTAATCGAAAAAACTATAAAAAAGAAATCGGCAACAAGTTTAATTACTCTTAAAGTTGAAAAATACAACTATAAAGTAAGTGATTATAAATTATATTGGGACTTCATTCCGCAATATTATCCCAAACAAGTTATTTGTTATGGATCTGTTATGACTGATGGATGTGGTATTAATTATAATAGAGTTTTTATGCATTTTATGCCTATTCAAGTTGGTGTTATAAAATTAAAAGACGCTACAGTTGAAGACTATTTTTATGACTCAAGTGATACTTTTTTATCCAAGATTGAAACTAAAACTGAATATGGTTATAATTCAAAACATCAGGTCGTATCTGAGAAATTCACCAATAGTAAAAATGAGTTTATTGAAAATAAATCATATTTCCCATTTGATTTGGTAAGTACATCTGTTCAAAGCACAGAAATGCAAGAACTTATTAATCTAAATAAAATTGATATTCCAATAAAAAAAGAAAATTTAGCTGATGGAGTAAAAGTTTCTGAGCAGACAACTAAATTTGCTAACAACTCCTCTACTTCAAATTTTCTTTTACCAAAAGAAATACATACTCTTAAAGGTAATGGTAATATAGATTTAAACAGTATTAATAATAGAAAAGTCATATTTGATAGCTATGATTTGAAAGGAAACATTACTCAATATTCTCAGGAAAATGGCTCACCTGTTAGTGTAATTTGGGGTATTAATAAAACTAAGCCAATAGCCGTTATTGAAAACCTATCCTATTCACAACTTGCTATTGCATTGGGTATTTCGGTTGGTCAATTAGATAGTTATAATGAAGCTAATCTTGCCACTATTGATAATTTGAGAACTAATTCAATATTAACAAATGCTAAGATAACAACATACAATTACATACCCCTTATC
>DLGT01000061.1:0-709 GCA_002482845.1 Saprospiraceae bacterium UBA7687 | reverse complement strand
TTTTATCAGAAAACGAATATCATTACAGACCATAAATACACTAACATGAAAAAAATATTATATATATTATTACTTTTTCCAATAGTAGTTATTGGTCAAACAAATTCTGAAAATTACATCAGAACAAAAACATATAAAACAGAAACGGCAACCAGTATTTCGTCACCAAGTGTAACGGAAGTAAATCAAAATATCACCTATTTTGATGGACTTGGAAGACCAATTCAACAAATAGCACATCAACAGTCAAACAGTGGAAAAGACATCGTAACCCATATTGAATATGATGCTTTTGGAAGGCAAGTATGAGATTATTTGCCTTATGCTACGAGTTCAGCTTCATTAAATTATGTTTCAAGTTCACTTACCGATGTGAGTACGTTTTATAATACAGCAAGCTATGAAAACACCTTGAATCCGTATTCAGAGAAGTTGCTAGAAGCCTCGCATCTAAACAGAGTATTGCAACAAGTAGCTCCTGGAAATGATTGGGCAATGACAAACAATCACGTTATACGTTTTGATTATCAAACCAACACGGCTACCGATGCAGTAAAATTATTTTCAATAACTGCTGTTTGGAATTCTACAAGTAATTTGTATATCATTCCTACTTCTTTGACTACAACTACAAATTACGATCCAAACCAATTGTACAAAACAATCACTAAAGATGAAAATTGGACTAGTGGTACCAATAATACAACAG
>DLGT01000092.1:6363-14419 GCA_002482845.1 Saprospiraceae bacterium UBA7687 | reverse complement strand
CAACTTCTTGACAGAATTTTTGGGCTACAGCTATGTCAGTTCCCCTACGCTCCAGATAGCGAATCAGGTTTTTGGAGATGAGTGGTTCGACCGATATTATCTGCAATTTGCTTTCGGTCGGAGAATCACTTTCATGGGTGTTGTGCAAATGCTTTGGAACGGAGAAATCTGATAGGGTCAGCTTCTCTAAAAAATCGGTTACGGAGCATTTAAAATATTTGATCCCAAAATCGACTAAGCTACCACCTTCGCCAGTTCCGTGATCGTACCATACGTTTAGTTTTTGATTGACTTTGAATGAGGCTGTGGATTCTTCCCTCAGCGGAGAACGATACCAGTTATCTTTGCTTCTCACTTTTTTTGGTTCATGTCCTAATTGTTTTAAATAGTTGACCAAATCCATTTCATTTGCTTTTTCACAATTCATGTTTTTCTTGTTTTCGGTAAATTCTTCTGTGATACAAAATTAGGGTGCTTAATGCTTTTGAAACGAACCAGTCCATTTTTTAGACAGGATACTTTTGATTGGTTTTTCGCTTTTAGGGTTATTGTTCCTTTAGCTAAATCATCCTGTCCATATTTTAGATAGGATAAAACGAGCGTTTTTTCTGAGCTTTGTAGCTACCAAAAAACATGTTTATGAAAAGTGTAGAAATGAATCAGCTGTATGAAACTTTATTGTGCAGCCCGGGAATGAAAGAGACAGTGAAAGTTGATGTTCGAATCTCGAGGAAATCGATTTTGTTGCTTAGCCAGATTATCCAAAAGGGATTATCCGAGTCTGGTAACCAGGCTTTGGAGTTCGCGACAATTGCTGGTGCGGAAAGCAGTAACGAGTTACAGGAAATGTTGAAGACTTGCTTGGAGAAAGCTAATCTGTTTGAACTGGATGAGCGCTTAGCCAAGCTTCGAAAAAATTAGATTGTCCAGTTTAAACTTACTATGGCAGTTTAGAAGTAAAGCTCCACAGTTTTAAAGTTAGCAGAGTGCGGTTAAGGATTGAAACGGCATCCTTTTTTTGCTCTAGCCATTCAGCAAATGCAAAAAAAGATATAGTGGAAAGCCTGTTAAAACGCCCAAATCAACAAATAGTAACTGATTAATTTGTGCTTATTTTATAATTATTATCAAAATACAAAACTATAAATAGAATTATTATTAAGTTTACATCAGCAAAAGGGGATAAACTACATCCCTTTTTGTAAGCAAAAACTTAGATGGGTATTACTTATGGCTATTTGGATCAATTCATTAACGAGCTACGTTCGGAGGGAAAGTATGCCTTTACCTTAGCAGAGGTAAGAAACCAGTTTGAGCAATCGGACGAGGCAATCAAGAAAGCGCTACAACGATTAAAAAAGAAAAAAGCGATTGCCTTAGTAAGAAACGAGTTTTATGTGGTAATCACTCCAGAATACCGAAGCAAAGGCATCCTTCCACCCTCTTTATTTATTGCGGAATTGATGAAATTTTTAGAGAAAGATTATTACGTAGGCCTGCTCAACGCAGCAGCCTATTATGGCGCTGCTCACCAGCAACCCCAATCTTTTTCAGTCATTACCGCGAAACCAAGTTTAAGAAGTATCAATAGCAATAACCTGAAAATAAACTTTTACGTAAAAAAGGACTGGGCTAAAGATGACATCGTTCAGAAAAAAGTTGACACAGGTTACATAAACGTTTCATCAGCGGAATTAACTGCACTAGACTTAGTAAACTATTTTGATCAGGCTGGCGGTTTAAATAGAGTAGCGACAGTTCTCGAAGAACTTTGTGAAAGCATAAACACTGATAAAATGCTTGATGTCGCTAAACGGTACGTTCCTATCACTGCGGTTCAACGGCTAGGGTTTCTGCTGGAAGTAATTTTGAATAGGCGGGATTTGAGCGACCCCATAAAAGAGCACTTAAAAACAGTGAATTATTTTCCGGTATTATTGAGGCCACAAAAAGAAAGACGAGAGATGGTTACCGGCAATGACTGGAAGGTTGTGCAAAATATAGATATAGAAACAGATTTATGATTCCACAGGCATATATTACAGCATGGCGCAAAAAAGCTCCTTGGCAGGAAGATTTTCAGGTAGAGCAGGATTTGGTTATTGAACGGGCTTTGATGGCAATTTATAGCAATGATTATTTAAAAGAACGATTGGCATTTAGAGGCGGGACCGCTTTACATAAGTTATACCTTTCCCCCGCTGCAAGATATTCTGAAGATATAGATTTAGTACAAATTACAGCTGAGCCATTCGGCCCCATTATGGACAAGCTTCGTGAGGTCTTATCTTTCTTGGGAGATAAGCCTATCCGTAAACAGAAACAGCATAACAATACATTAATTTATCGTTTTGATGCTGAAGGTGGAATCCCTCTAAGGTTAAAAGTTGAGGTAAACTGTCGGGAACACCATACTATTTATTGCATTCAAGATATGGAACACACCATGCAATCAGAATGGTATTCGGGTAAAGTTTTAATACCCACTTATGAATTAGCCGAGCTGTTAGGAACTAAAATGCGAGCCCTTTACCAACGACGAAAAGGAAGAGATTTATTTGATATGTGGTTTGCATTAACACAGACTGATGTAAATACAGATAGAATTATAGACGCTTGGAGATTTTACATGAAGCAAGAGGGTAATAGTGTGTCGCAAAAAGAATTCCTAGAAAACATGGAAAAGAAAATTTCAGATCAAGATTTTTTAGGAGATATGGAGGGGTTATTGAGGTCAGAACTATCTTATAAGATTAGTGAAGCTTATGAGTTTGTAAAAATGGAGTTGTTGGAAAAGATATAAGATGGGGATAAAAGACAACTATTAAAATAGCATAAAGCAGAACATACGACTGTTCTAAACGAGGTTTAATTCCTAGACAACCAACAAAATTAAAATCATTAATTGTCATCATTGACTTTGTTTAATAGCATCGTAAATCCCTTGTATATACTGACGTATAGGTAATGGAAATTGTTCAAATTCTGCCATCGCATGCTTATCAATCTTACAGATGTCAACCATCATTAATATAGTTAGGTAAATTGCCACTTTAGTAATCGGTTCTGTGTAATCTTCAGGCATTGGTTTACTTCTGGTATTTTTAAAATGTTCAAGTGCTAGATAATTCGTGTGCGTATGAATAGACGTATATCTGTACATATTCATAAACGCTTTAGTTTTACATGTATGTTTAATAAGATCCGAAATTTTTAAAGGTGTTATTTTATTTTCAGAAATCAGAAAACGCCAGGAATATCTGCGCTTGTCAGATTTATAGATTTTTTCTAGCTCTTTCGCTGGAATAGTATTAAAGAAAGCACAATCTTCAAATGCCTTGATCGTTTCATTCAGTGTCTCCACATCCTTTTTTAATATATCTCCAACACCTTCAAAATCATCAATTCCTATATCTAATTTTTGCTTATCTACCAACCCGTCAATCTTCCAGAGCAAAAACCGGAACTCTTGTTCTTCTAAAGTCTTTGGCTCAACAAACAGATGATTAAAGGTGGCGTAATTCTCCATGAGAGTTCTAAACACAGCATTTACAGTAAATAAATCGTATGCCCTCTGTGGGTTTTCTACGGTTGATTGTTTTGTTTCAATAATGCCCTTTGATAAATGAAAAAATGAGGCTGAGTGGATTGCAAACTTATCAATGATTAAATTGGAATAATTTTGGAATCCCTCCAATTTAGTTTTCAAACGGGCTTTATAAATCCAAATCATTGGACTAAGCAAGAATAACTCATAAGTTTGGAGCAGGTCTTTTTCCAAAGGATGTTTCATTAGATCTTTTAAATTTTTTGAACAATTTATGAAATTAATTATTTAATAAATATTCTGTTTCTATTAAAGAATTCTTTTAAACATTTTCTATCAAAAAAAATAAATGAGACGTATTTAACTTCTTATGTTTAGTTTTAATGTTGATAAAATCGACTATATATTCTTCAATCAGATTAATCGAATTATTTTACCGTCAGTTTTAAGAGCAAAAGAGATTATAGCATTCTACACTTGATATTAAAAATGGAAACTAACCAGAGCAAAGGGAAAAATTTAGAACAAATCGTTTTTCTAATTCAGAAAGCTTTCAAAGATTCTCCTCACACAAAAATCTACCCTAATCATAAATTAATCACTGAATCTGGAGATCCCAGAGAGTTTGACGTTATAGTCGAAACAAAGATGCAGGGGTTTGACTTAGTTATTGCAATAGAATGTAAAGCACACAAAGCTTCTGTTGGTGCTCAATTAGTAGAAGGTTTTAAGGCGAAATGTGATCGTGTATCAAAAATCAACAAAATAGTCTTTATTTCCTCATCAGGTTTTCAGAAAGGAGCCATTAGCTTTGCCGAAAAGCAAAATATTAGCTTCCAATTTTGTAAAAAATAAAAGGAAAGAAATCAGCAAAGCTAATATGGAATATTACGTCGAGAGAAAAAATGACGAATCCATGGAATCAGAATTAATATCGGATTTAGTTGCAGATGCAGACGGCATGTATATAAAAGATGTTTCTAAACAAAAATTTTATCTGCACAAAATTGAGGCTCTTATGTTTACTGCGGTAGTCGAAGTAGATTCAGAAATTGAGCAGTTAAAAGTTTACAAACCATTCGGTGGAAATGCACAAGCACACTATATTAAAATAAAAATTGATAGTACAGATTCGGCAGAACTAGTCATTAGCAGAGAAAAATCTGCTGGAATAAGAAGCGGAAAAGAACCTGGCTACTATTATATTCTACAAACAAAAAACGGAAAGATACTCCTTTCCAATACAACGCTTTAGCCTAATATTGAATTTTCGTCTTATATATTCGGTGTTGATCGTTTAATTTTTTTTAGTTTCGAATATTAAAATTTAATCATTTAATGACAGATTTTTTTGAAGTAGGTGACGACTCGTTCTCAAATTTTATTGTTTTTAACATTAAAGCCATATTTTAAAGCGCTGAAAATCAAATTATTGACTCTATATATTTTTTAAAGTAAAAAAACGATATTGCGGTTAAGTAGGAAAAAAATAAAATTAATAAGGGCAGTGTGACAAAAATAGCATTAATACCAGAACAGCAGAAGTATAACAATTTCATTGTTGAGATACTTAGCAAGCAATTATTTAAATCCGGAAGTGAACTACGGTTGCTTCTTGTGGAGAAGTTTGGAGTTACAGACTCGAATGCTCGTAAGATCATTGCTAGAAGCGCAATGTCCAGAGATATTAAATCATCAAGCCCTTACACCTTTGGAAATGGCCAATTCATTTATCTTTTTCAGCAACAGGATTTGACCGTGGAGATGATTATGACCATTTGCCACAAAAAGCGCCCACCATTGTATCGACTTCTTAAAATGATGAAATCCAACAATGGAATTATATCCTATTATGAGGGTTTAAAAATTACCGCATCTCCTGATGAAGGAAGTTCAACTAAGGTAAATACAATTGCAGATATACTTAAGGTTCTAGTAAAATTAGAGTTGGTCTATGAAAAGAAGGATGCAAATAGTATTAATTACATCATTTTCAGAGATGACTTTTCAGATGATTCGGAAGCCCGTGATAAGAGCTTAATGGCTGCTCATTTTAATAAAATGGTAATAGATAGTAGCCTAATGCCCGACATTATACGCTGGCTAGTCAAATCCAACTTGATTGATAACATAAATGCAATTTATCGGAATAAAAAAACACCCTCGCTTGGGGCAAAGCAGAACGGTTTGTACTGGGATGCTTATAGTTACTCCAGAGCTACTGGAATCAACCCAGTACTGGGCAGTAAAGCGGAAACAGTTGATAAACAGACGCTCGTGGTGTTAGACGTGGTATTATCTGAGGGTTACAGTCAGCAAGATCTAGATGGGTTTCTAGCTCGGATACAAATCGCTTTGAATGCGGTAAAAAAAGGGATAAGAAAAATAATGCCCATTGTGGTTTATCAAAAATGTTCTGATGAAGTGTTAGGAAAAATTAAAAAACTGGGTTTTCTATCTTTTGACGTAGGCTCTATTTTTGGAACTCGGATCTACACTATCTTGAATAGGTTAAAGGAAGTAAACGATTTGCTAGTGGCGGATGAGCAAATTGAAAAGTCAGTCAAAGAAGTATTAAAAGTGATTAAGGCAGCAGGACAGGAAGATGCACTTAAGGATTTGCGTGGTCTTATGTTTGAGTTGTTGATGTTCCCCATGCTGAAGGAGATGTTTAGTAGTGCTAACTACTTAAGAGGCAAGACTTATACGCAAACGCATCAAGATGGCACAAAAGAGGGGTATGAGTATGATTATATTTTCGATTCAAGTAATCCTCAAGAAATTGTTGTGATAGAACTAAAAGGCTACAATTCGGACGTCAGCATCGCAGTTGGTAATAGAGAGAAAAAAGCTACTTTAAAATGGTTTTTTGAAAGAACACTACCTTTTGCTAGAGCTCAATATAAAAAGGAGATTGCCGCAGGGAAGAAATTCAAGGGTGTTTATATTACTACTGCAAATTTTTGGCAAGACGGCAAGGATTATTTATTAAGCCTTAACGGCTCGGATCTAAAGTCGGCTAAAATGAATGTAGCATATGATCGTAGATCCTTATTAGAACTACTGAAGACACAAGGTTATTTACAAGAAATAAAGATAATAGAGAAATATTATAGTAGGGAAAATTAACCCCCACTTTCCGAAGTGTTCAGTGTAGTGTCAATCGGATTAAACAATATAATAAATTTCCACACCCATTATTTTCTTTTGGAGACATAATATCACTTTACTTGACCTTTTTAATTCAAGTTTAAACCTATATCATTTATTTTTTAATTTTCATTCTCCAAAAATTCAGAATTTCCTCAAAAAACGAAATTCATATATTTTTCATCTATTTTCCTATCTTAGTTCAAACAATTAAAAACAACATGGAAAAATTTAAAGAATTAAAAAGCCTTATTGAAACGGCAGAAGCTGAAGCAAGAGCATTTTTTGACAAAGGAAACAAAGCAGCCGGCACACGTTTAAGAAATGCGATGCAACAAGCGAAAGTATTGGCACAGGACATCAGAACTGAAGTAACAGCTAAGAAAAACGGATAATTTTAAAAGCAAAGATTATGGGAAACCCGACTGGCTCACAAACCAGTCGGGTTTTATTTTTGCGATCCTATTTTAAAACATCATTCCTTCATCTCCAAAGGAATAGTAACCTTCTGTGGTAATAATCAGATGATCCAAAACTTCAATATCTAACAATCTACCACCCTTTTTAATTTTCTTGGTTAAACTTATATCTGCCTGACTAGGTTTCAAGTTTCCGGATGGATGGTTAATGCGCTAAAACTATTGCGCTTGCACAAGCTTTTAATGCTGTTCCAAAAATCAATTTAGGGTCGGCTATCGTCCCTGATACTCCTCCAGAAGAAACTTCAAATAAGCCTATCACTCTGTTTGCTCTATTCAATAATAACACTTTAAACTGTTCCAACAATTCAATAGTATCAGGATTCCAAGTCTCTGAAAAAACTTTATACACCTCTCTGGAGGAGTTTAGTTTTGGTCTTTCAGAATTTTTGATTTTAGAACTGTAACTGATACTGATCTCTGCTACCTGAAATGCTGATTGATTGATGCTAGTTTCCATAATAATTAAATTTTAAATGTTATTGAATATGGTGCATCGAAGCTCGCAAAGCCGACAAAAGGAAGGGTGGAGATTTCAAAAATGCGGAGGCTCCGCCCCAAGGTGGATACCCATTTTTTAAATACGACTCTTGCGAAGCGAACCGTTGTCGGCTGGGCGGGCTAAATTTGTAGCGTAATTGATGAATAATTCCCGAAATACTTTGGCTCGTTCTGCCTAAACAATATTTAACTATCTGATCTACATTTGGTTGCACAGAAAGATCAGAAAAGTCACCAAGCAAAAAGGTGCTTTTTCTTCTGATCAGGCATTGCTCAAACTGATGTATCTGGTCATTATGAACATCATCAAAAAGTGGACAATGCCTGTCCATAACTGGGGCGTTGCCGTTTCACAATTATATAGTAAATTTGGCGATGG
>DLGT01000092.1:0-6345 GCA_002482845.1 Saprospiraceae bacterium UBA7687 | reverse complement strand
ATGGAATTTTTAAAGAACAAAGAAGTATTTGAGTAACATTAATTTGGACCTTGACACAGTTCAAGTTACACTCCCGAATTTAACATTAAAAGCATCGTAACTTAAGGGAGATTTATTTAGAAATTTCATTTTTTATATCGTAAAAGTCAAAATCAACGTATCCACCAGTATTTTGTGTAGCATAATTAAACAACCCAAATCTGTACCCAATAAAATGTGCTGTTAAGTAGGTCATTTTTAATTGTTTGCCAATTGGCTTCCATGTTTTACCATTAAAACTATAAAAGAAATAGGCAACATCTTTAAGGTCGGCAAAATCGCATTCTGCTTTCAAATAAATTTTATTTTGTGATATAGGAATTCTTTCTTGCTCAATTGGCTTACCACTCTCGGCATTCTCAACTACAATGAATTTCTGACCATTTTCAAACTTAACCCCTACTAAACCAAACCTTTTCTGTAATAAAGCTAAGCCGGCAAAATCACCTTCTTTGATTTTACTTACATCAATTAAGGTAATTGCTGTTGACTTTGGACCAATCGTACGTTGAGTTAAAGTATTTCTGGCTTGCGTAAATTCGGTATCAATTCTACCGGTTTTAAGTCTCAAATAACCTTTTCTATCGATAAGTGACCAAAGTTCATTGTCAGGATTATGGTTCCATTGCCAAACTAAGGGCAATGGCCTTTCACCTTTTTTTCGCTTAAATTCATCAGATGCTACAATATTAGAAATCAACCCCTTACTAGTAGGAAGATTTAATATATCAGGCACTTTTCCATTTTCTCCAAGTACTGGCCATCCGTCTTCCCATATTACAGGCACCAAATATGGGATACGTCCTACCGAACCAAAATCTCTAAATAAATAAGAATACCAATCACCTTTTGTTGTTTCTATCAATCCGCCTTGTGCAACACCCATATCTTCTAAAACTACCCGACCTTTGTAAGGCCCGGTAATTTTATCTGCTCGGTGAACTATCACTGTACGCATCCCATTCTTTGGCCATACGATGTTAAATAAATAATATTTATTATTTATTTTAAAAAGTTGTGAACCTTCGGCAGTATTTCCAACTTTTGCTCCTGATGATTCGAATAGGTTTTCGATAATTACTTTTTCTTGTATAGTAGATTTTACTTCCGAAGCATCCTCATTAAGTTCTGTCAATTTTATCTTAAATGGTTCGTGAATTATATACACTTTCCCATCATCGTCAAAAAATAATGAGTGATCATAAAAAAGAGATTTAAACGAAACCGTTTTCCAAGGCCCTTTCTCTATGTCTTTAGTACTGTATATATATGTTTTACCCGTTGTTTTTGAAAAAGTACTTACATAAAAAACTCCCTTATTAAAACGTATGCTGCTAGCCCAAGAACCTTTACCGTACGCATTTTTTCCATTTACTAAACTTTGCTGATCATTGTTTGCTAGTGTATCGTAGGCGTAATTAATTATTTTCCAATTTACCAGATCTTTAGATTTCATTATTGGCACTCCGGGACTCATGTGAACTGTAGTGCTGCTCGCATAATAGGAATCTCCAACTCTAATCATAGACATGTCTGGCACATCTGCAAATATAATGGGGTTCTTTGCGTATGATTGGGCAAAACAATAATTTGTGGTGAAAATTGGTAATAAGATAATTAAATAAAAAAATATTTTTTTCATGCGCAAGTTTAAATTTAGATGACAGGTGTTTGAATAGGTATATTTAGGTTCAAAATCTTATTTCATATTTTGACTAAAATTTTCTTTTAGTGGCATTAGCTCGCCTTTATCAATTACACCTGCCCACCACTTTTCATTTTTTTGAAATTTGATTTCTGTTTTTACCTGAGAAAAAGAAAAAAAGAACTTAGTAATGCTATTAGTAATGTAAAATATTTCATTTTTACGATTATTTGCAGTTATTTTGATAGTTGAATTGAGGTGGGTTTTACTAAAATTGTAATGCCTGAGATAACCTTAGTTTACCCTAGTTATTAGATGCTATATCTTCAATAGTTTTTTTAATTCTCTCTTTTTAACTGTAAAAATAGTACCATGCCTGATACCATTTGGCAACTTAATGCTTAAAGATATATCTGACCAATTAATTAAGTCCGTGGTTTCCATTGCGCCGAAAGAATGAGAAAGAAATTTATCATAATATAAAATCCATCTATTTTTTATTTTTAATGATGTTGGTCCTTCTGCTTCCGTTTTTGCTGTGATAGGTAAACCCGCTTCTGAATACGGCCCCGTAATATGGTTTGCAAATGCTATTTTTATGTTTTTTTGAAGAGGTTTTTCTCTTTCATCCTTAAAAAACATGAGCCATCGGCTCCCATCTTTAACAATGTGAGCATCTATTATATTAAAACCAGGATCATAAAGTAACTTTGTGGGTGTAAAGTCCTCGAAATTTTTTGTTGTAGTATAATAAATTCGGTTTCCAAAACGATTGGGTAATTCTGGATCTTCAAAAAGACCTTTAATTGTTGTTGACCAATAAATAATATATTGTTTGCTTTCGTTATTCCAAGTAAGCTCTGGTGCCCAACAATTTCTTGCTTCTTTCTCCTGTTCCATAACAGGTATATATTTTTGTGCAGACCAATTTATGAGATCTTTTGACGTAGCGTAACCTATTCCTTTAGCTTTCCAACTCACTGTCCAAACCATGTGGTAAATACCATCAACACCTTTTATGATACAAGGATCTCGCATCAAACTATCTTTACTTAACACAGGCTTTAAAAAAGAACTATCTCTTTTTAGGGCTTTCCAATCCAATCCGTTTTTGCTATAGGCCAAGTGTAAGCCATCTTTGCCATTATCCTTAAAATAAGAGAACATATAAATATTCTTTTTTAACGTTTGGGCAATTGCAGTATTTAACAAACACAAAAGAAAAGCAGTAATGAGGATTTTGATTTTCATGGCGGGTTAGGTCTTTTAAATTATGAATAATTGCAGCAGTTTAAAAACCACCTGAATTTTAAATTTAGCTATACATCTTTCTCTTCTCAGAGTTCAAACTATCAACAACTGCATCTGGCATAATTGTTAGAGAATGAAATAATTAATACAGCTTGTAATAAATGGCATCACAAGCCGTATAACTTGTTTAATGTTTAATAATCACTTGTTTTTTAATAACTTTTTTACCCTCTTTAATATGCAAGAAATATGTACCATCTGGAATATTGAGCGTATTTAAAATAATTTTGTCTTTATTTTCATTACTTTTTCCTGAACGTAATACTTCACCCTTATTGTCTAACAAAACAACGCTAAATTCTTTTGTACTATTTGTTTTATCCGTTTCTTGTTCCTCGTTATTATTTTTTGTATGGTTATTTCACTATCAACCGGATTTGGAAAAGAGCTGTAAGTAATGGTACGAAATTGATTTTCTTCACTAACATTTACATATAATTTCTCACTCCAAACATCACCGCATGGTGTACTTATTTTTACTTGTATAATATAATAACCATCATGTTCAAACATAACATCTATCCAGTTAGTATTATCATGGTAAACAGTAGCATCACCATTTGTAACAAACCATTCGTAAGCTGTTGCCTCTGGATATTCTTGAATAAAACAGCCGTATAAAACCCCTGTAGTAGCAAATTGGTCTCCAGTAATAGCAGCTACTGGGGGCATCCCTACTAAAATATTTTTTGTAATAGTGTGTGTAACGCCACAAGTAACTATGGTTGCAGTTAAAACTATCTGCTCAAGCGTATTATTTACAATTGTAACAGTATTACCAGTGGTTGAACCTGAAAAGGTAGTATTACCAGTAGCAGTCCAATTTATTGTAGTGCCTGCTTCTGGTATATTAGATACGCTGTAGTTTGCCGCATTATCGCAAAAAGAATCTGGTCCGCTGATAGCAAAAGTGTTTGTTTTCCCCAAAACCGTATAAGCAAAAGTTACATTAGCTGGTGTGGTGGGATAATAACCCAAACTTTGGCCCAAAACATTATACATCTGGTAAACATAGGTTCTTAAAGTTGCACCTGTGCTGGTTTGTGTCCCAGGAATTACTTCGCAAAATCCTTCGCCATAATTAGGGCTTGCTACACTGTAACCAATAGAACCTACACCCCTGCCCCAGGCACCAACTATATCACAAAAAGAGGAAGGAAAAGTTACTGCTTTAGTTACCTCATGTCTTTTAACAATATAAGTACCAGGTGCAAGGCCTGAAGTTGCGTAAAAAACATTACTGTAATTACCTGTTGAACTTGCAACTGTTCCTCCGGTTGCGGTAAACTGGTTAAGCGTATTTTGCTGTAACAAAGTTAAAGCCTCAGCTGCGTTCACACGGCCATGGCCCATAACGTTGTTAAAACCGTTTAAATAAGGATCGTTTCCAACTTTATCAGCACTAATTTTTATAATATTTTCAATATCATCATTAGCCAGGTTAGGCCTGTATCCCTTTAATAAAGAGGCTATACCTGCAACATGTGGAGATGCCATAGACGTACCTGATTGAAAGGAATAGCCTCCGCCTGTAAAAGTGGAGAGAATTCCAACGCCTGGAGCAGCTATATCTATATTGGCACCTTGTACTGATGAAGTTGCAATAATGTCCTCATCATTTGTAGAGCCAACGGCTATCACATTATTAAAACCTGCCGGGTAAGAAATTGTGCCGTTATGAGTGATTTGATGATTTCCCATTGCAGCTACCGAAACTCTATTAGCCTTATAAGCATAAGCAAATGCCTGTGCAATGGTGGTAGAGTATCTACCTGGTGCCTGATTAGAAAATAAAGTACCCCAGCTATGATTTAGCACCCTTACATTCGGGCTAAAGTTAACAGCGTCTATAATGGCTTGATAAGTGTCCGCATCATCCGACAGATTATCAATCCGTTTGGCAAGAATTCTTGCCTGCCAGTCTACACCAGAAATACCTTGTGTATTGTTTGATTCTGCTGCGGCTATGCCTGCTACGTGGATTCCATGTCCATCCCAACCAAAGCCTGTATCTGCTTCAGCAATTTTAGCGTTCAAATCTTCATGGTTTATATCTGCCCCGCCATCTATAATCGCTATGATATTATTAGGGTTACCCGTAAAAATATCCCAGGCTGCTTCTGCATGGATATCCGCACCTGGGTTAACCGGATTATTAAGAGACCACTGTGAGCCATAATCTGTATCACTTGGTACTGCAAGAGGTGCCACAGTGCCGTTTTCTTCCGCATATAACACTTCTGGCATCAAACGCAGCTTCTCTATAAATTCTTTCCTCAACTTCCCTTCTGGAACTTTAAGTCTAAACAACTTGGTCATATCCAATTGTATAATTTGTGTAGTATCTGTAACCTTCATTAGGTATCAGCTTGTTTAAAACGAGGCATAGCAATTTCTAACATGCTCTCTTCAATACCTGCTTTTTGTAGCTTCGTTTTAAGCTCATTACTTTTTATAGTTGCTGTTTTTACTAATTTACCATTAACCGGTTTAGTAATTAGTGTTACGCCTTCTTTAAAAAATATCAGTATTTCTCTGGAAGGATCACGCTGTGCAAAACAAACTAATGATTGCAAAAAAATTAAAATTGTAAGAGTAAAAGTTTTCATTTCATAAAAAATTTAAGTGAATTTATTTTGTTATTTTAAATTGATTATAGGTTAATTGTTTTTTGTTACTTCCATCTTTATTCATTGTCCACAATACTCCTTTATTTTCATCGATTCTGATTTCATCAAAACTTACATAAACTATTTTGCCTTCTCGTGACCATGAAAAATTATTTGTTCCATTTGATGTCAGCTTGACAATATTATCTCCATTAGAATTTATTGTAAATAATTGTAATCCTTCATTATTTGTACTGCTTTGAGACACCAAACCAATCAAATTAAAATCATAAGACACTTTAACAAAATAATTTCGAAAGTTAGATTTGTTTAAATTTTTTATGAGTACTTTTTTATTTTGTAATCGATTAAATCTCCAAAGTGAATCACCTACCACTTCTCCTTTATCTTTTAACGATGTTGTTAAAAAGATAATTTCATTATTATTTAACCAGCTAGGAAAATTCCCATATTTACTAAGAAGTAATTCGGATTTACTTGCCATATTATAAACCCATATACCACATGATTTTATATTATTACAAATTGATTCATTATAGGCAATCGATTCACCATCTGGACTCCATGCAGGAAAAAAATTTCTACCACTAAAAGTTAACTGAGATTTTTTTGTTTCATCAAATCTTTCTCCATCAAAAGGCATTCTAAAGATCTGTGCTCCCTGTACAAATGCTATCCATTTACCGTCTGGGCTCCATGCAGGATTTTGTAGTTTGTAGC
>DLGT01000009.1:26446-27371 GCA_002482845.1 Saprospiraceae bacterium UBA7687 | reverse complement strand
AGACCACTTTTTAGAGTGGACTCGACAATGCAAAAAGTATTTGCCTAGCCGGCATGAGGCGTCGATTAGAAAAATGTAAGTGCATGAGTTTTAATTTAAATGGTGAAAAACCCTTGCACGTAATTGTCCATTTAATAACATTTAAGAAAGGTGATTAGTTATTCAAATTAGTGGAAGCAAACCCTATGATCGGTTATCTTATAAAAATCAGGTAAGTGTAGTATAATAAAATATGGTAGGTTTCTGCAAGGACCAAATAAAAAAGCCCATTTACAACATCACTGTCATAAATGGGCTTTGCCTTATCTATTGAGTTTTACATCTTCCTATTGAAGTTCTTTGACCCAAGCTTCTCTTCTTGTTTTCCAAGCTGCTTCTACAGCTGTCCATTTGATATTCATCTCTAGCTCAATCAATAAGTTTGCTAGTTGTGCATTTGTAGTGGCCTTGCCTACATTTTTTACCCAAGCGTTTCTTTTAGTCTCCCAACTTTTTTCAACAGATTCCCACTTAATATTTGCTTCAAACAAAAGAAGTAAATCTGCATTTGCTTTCGCAGTATTGCTGTCATTACATTTTGCTACCCAAGCATCTCTAGTCGTAGCCCATTGTGGGTCTACTGCATCCCATTTGGTATTAGACTCAAGCTCAAGTAGATGGCTCGCCACTTTCTGCCCATTTACCACATTAAAACTCACTGCCATCAAAAACACTAAAAATAATTTCATGCTGAAATAATTGATTTGATTAATAAAATATTGAACCTACTCTAAAAAGTCTAAAGGTAAAAAAGAAAAATCTCTATATCTAATAATTTAATAATAAAACAGGTGTATAAAAAATTTACAATAAAGAAGTAATACTTTGATTAGGGCTGTCTTTTTACTACGGGTGACATCTCACCGCCTTTTTGTCTTTAGTTTAA
>DLGT01000009.1:26260-26384 GCA_002482845.1 Saprospiraceae bacterium UBA7687 | reverse complement strand
TAGTTTAAAAGTCACTGGAGACGGAATAAACAAAAAACTGTATGAGCCAAAACAATCTAAAATCAAGAAACAAATTTTAAATCAATGAATAAGTAAATCAAAGAACAAACCTCAATGGCGAGTT
>DLGT01000009.1:0-26139 GCA_002482845.1 Saprospiraceae bacterium UBA7687 | reverse complement strand
TACTTTTTTTTGCTGAAGAAAAAAGTTAAAGCCTTGCCGGCTCGAGGCAAATGGCTAATTAAAACCGTATGTATTGATTAACAACTAATAATTATTAAAATACAAAAAAGTGCAATTGATTACAAACAATAATAAAAGTTTCTCTCCATGTAATAGTAAAAAACGTTTGATTATCATAAAATTTGCCATTTCGGAGTAGACTCGATGTTAAAGAAAAACAATGTGGACAAACACATTTAAATCTGTAATATCTTTATCTCTACCCTTTGGTTTTTTTGCCTTCCTTGAAGTGATGTACTATCTGTGAGTGGCTCACGTTTGCCATAGCCTTTGAATGTTACCCTAGATTTTGTCACACCTCTATCGTATAGAAACTCTGCAACTTTTTTGGCCCTTGCAGTAGATAATTGGTCGCAGTATTCATGCGGTGGTATCGTATTAGTATGACCTCCGATCTCTACTGTAACGGTAGGGTTGGCATTCAAGAATTCATACACCTCTTCTAATACATCAAAATTTGCTTGGGTAATAGCCGCACTATCTGCATCAAAGTTCAAATCATTGATACGCAATTTCTGACCCAACGTGATTTTGGACATGTCTAGGTCAGGGATAAACTTCTCTCTTTTTACATTGAATGTACCGGTGACAGTACACCCATTTTTATCTTTTACATTAAGGCTATAAAGACCAGAAGGAACATTGGTAAGATTCTGTGTTGTCTGACCATTCGACCATTTATAGGTAAATCCACCTGCACCACCTTTCACGTTGATCACAATAGATCCATCAGGTTTTTCAGGTGTAGTGACCCTATTATTGGAGACTACATCAAGGGTGATCTGCTCAGGTGCAGATAGTACCACTGACGCTATCGCAGTATTTGATATCTTATCGGTTACAGTCACTTCATATTCACCAGCGGTAAGACCGGATACTTGTCCACCACTCAATTCTCGTTTATTCCACTTATACGTATATGGTTTGGTACCACCTGATACACTCACTTTTATAACACCGTTTTTACTATTGGTACAAGCCACGTTGTTTTCAATAAGTAAGAAGGCATTTAATTGTTCTTTAGCGACATCTCCGAACAATAGTTTGTAAAAACCTGCACCATCTGTTCCTATCCAAATATTATCATTTTTATCCGCTCCAAGGCTCAATGCTGCTTTTGACAGTGTAGCCGCATCGGATGAATAATTTTCTATTTTCTCTTGGTAAGGGTCGTATCGTACAAGGATGTCTGATGCTATATAAATCCTACCTTTAGAGTCTAGTACGAAGTTGTTGATTTTACCACTATATTGTGAAGGGTCCAACTTCACAGGGAAAAGTCTATTAAATTTATTGATCAGAAACATGTCTTTATCACTTATGATCCATTGACCTTCGCTATTCTCACAGGTAGCAAGCATTTTTACTTTTTTGTCTTGCAATTCCCAACTATCGCCTTCCTTCCTTATATATCCATTGTCCGTACCTACCCAAAGTATGTTGTTTTTGTCTGCATGTACAAAATTGACTTTATTGCTCTGTAGCTTTGAGTTTTTATTATCGTACGTTTTATACTTAGAAGTCGTGGTATTAAATTCAAAAAGTCCATTGTCCGTACCTACCCATACACTACCTTCAAGGTATGCAATTTCTGAGATGTTGGCTTGGATAGGCAGTGGAAAAGATGCCTTAGAAGCTTGGTTATAAAGCGTATTGCTAGATGCCACCCAAATATTGTTACGTTTGTCTGCTGTAACATCTCGCATTTCAGTATCAGGAAAAAACACATTAAATTTTCCACCATCACCTATCGTTTCTATCAGTCCTTTGCTGCCTGCCAGCCAAATAACATTACGCTCATCGATAAAAATATTATTGATACGAGCATCGGTACTGACTTTCTCAAATCTTGTAATGGCTACTTTAGAAGAGTCTATCTGAGCATTTATGCATGTGGTTACGAACATAAGTAACCCAAAAAGAAAAAATTTACCTTGATTTAATGTGTTCATTAAGTTTTGTTTTTATTGACTCAAACGCTTGTTGGTAAAATGAAGTGGTATGTTTGACACAAAAGACTTTTCAAAAGGATATTCAGATAAAGACCGTTCATTCAAAATGACCATACCAATAACTATAAATCGTTCAAAATATTTTAAAGTTTCAAATAGACATTTAAAATATTCCTAAAATAATTACTCCTTGCGCAACCAACCCAAAATATTGTAATCAGCCACTGTCCAATATTGATAAAAGTTGACCAAAGGAATCTTTATTCTTGTCTTTTTACCAATATTCTGTTGGACCAATTCTATCTCATCATCAGAAACTTTCGAAACGATAGCCACATGTCCAAATCTATTTCCAGGATAAGCATCATACACTAAAATATCTTCTACTTTGGGTTTATATTCCCTCACATTTCTATATTGCATAAGCCCGCGACCTTTGTTAAATGCTCGATCTCCTAGACTTTTATCAAAAAAATCTTTGGCATGACCAAATGAATTTGGCATTTTGTGTCCGTGTACTTTGTGATAATATCGTTTGACAAATTCTACACACTGAAACTTTAACCCTAAGTTATAACCATCATCTGCTACACTTCTACCAATAACATTAGTAAAGTTTTCACCATTGTAGTATATAGATACATTGTTGAAAGAATCGATTTTACTACCTACTTCCATCTTTTTATTGCTAAAAGAACACAAGATTATGAGCAAACAAAGTAATGGGAAATATGCTTTAAACTTCATGAAGGTTTCTGATGTGGTGAGGTATAAAGCACAAAAATAGGAAGTAATACAGACAAATAAGTCATCTTGGGACATTAAAATTCTAATCTCGCTTGTGGCGTCACAGATTGATCTGCAAAATCTTGGTCTAAATACTTAAAATATGCCGCCACACCTATCATACCTGCATTGTCAGTACAATACTCAAAAGCAGGAATAAACGTCTGCCAACCGTGCTTTTCACCGAGACTTTTTAGCTCACTTCTCAGGAAACTATTGGCAGAAACGCCACCTGCAATGCCTATTTGTTTTATACCCGTAATATCAGATGCTTTTTTAAGCTTCTTAAGTAGTATCTTAACAATGGTCGTCTGTACCGAACAACAGATATCATTCATATTTTCTTGGATAAAATTAGGGTTGACAGCCATTTCCCTTTGCAAAAAGTACAGGATAGATGTTTTCAATCCGCTAAAACTGAAGTCCAACACACCGACCTGAGGTTCAGGAAAAGTGAATGTATGCGTTCCAAGTTTTGCCAATTTATCGATGATAGGACCCGCAGGATACTCAAGGCCGAGCATTTTACCAGTTTTATCAAATGCTTCACCAGCAGCGTCATCGATCGTAGAACCAAGAATTTCCATGTCTCGATAGCTATTTACTTTGACTATTTGTGTATGGCCACCTGACACCGTAAGACAGAGAAAAGGAAAATCAGGCTTTGGGTCATCTGCAAAATGTGCCAAGATGTGCGCATGCATGTGGTGGACATCTATAATAGGAATATCCAGACTCAAAGCAAGCGCTTTAGCCGCCGAAACGCCGACTATCAAGCTTCCTAATAAACCAGGACCACGTGTAAAGGCAATAGCGTCTAACGCAGACTTCGAAATCTGAGCATCTTTTAATGCGACATCAATGACAGGAATGATATTTTGCAAATGCTGACGGCTTGCGAGCTCAGGTATCACGCCACCATATTGATTATGAATGGTTTGACTTGCAGTGACATTACTCAAGACTGCACCATCTCTAATTACAGCCGCACTTGTGTCGTCGCAAGACGACTCTATAGAAAGGATCGTAACTATTTTTTTTATCAAGATTATTGCTATTTATTGGATCAGAATTAAAAAAAATAAATATTTTTGCCAATGATACGCCAAAAGTAGTACTTTGTGCATCATTTCAAAGATAACAAAACATTAAAATCGTATTTTTAATAACACATTCTTAAAACACACTTTATGAGGAAGGTAATAAATCTTGTTTTAGTTTTAATAACCGTAATATTGGCTTATTGGCTATATGCATCTGTGCGTGAACCTATTGCGTTTGCAGCAGAAAGAGATAAAAGAAAAGACGCAGTGGTAAAAGTACTTAAAAAACTACAAATCACTCAGGATGTACATAGAATGGTGACTGGAAAATATGCAAGTAATTTTGATTCTTTATCTAATGTCATTAATACTGGCAAAATAGAAATCGTAAAACTAGAATCAGACCCTTCGGATCCTACCAATCAAGATAAATTCGTCAGATCTGTAAGTTACAAGGAAGCTAAAGACTCATTGTACAGCTTATTGGGCGGAATGGTCAACGTAGATTCACTTAGATATGTACCATATGGCGAGGGTAAAACATTTACAATCGATGCCGATACCCTGACGCATCAAAACACACTTGTAAACGTTCTAGAAGTAGCTACCAAGTGGGAAGTATTTATGGGAGAATATAAAGATCCAAGGTATAAAAAATACGATGCTCGTTATGACCCAACTAAAACCATAAAATTCGGGGACATGAATTCTCCTAATACAAATGGTAACTGGTAACACCCGATAATGTACCAAAGAGATTTTAATTTAATACAATCAAAAGATAATTTGTTACTGTCTGTCGTGCTAATGGCAGACAGTTTTTTTTATAGTGTGTTTGATCTGAATAATGTCTTACTCGCACACAAATCTTATGATGACATTAGATACTCAGACCTATCTTTTAAGAATCAAATCAAAACTGACCAAAACCTACAAAATAATTTCAGAAAAATATCTGTCGTCGTTCTTTCTGGAAGTAGTCATCATTTGCCAATCGTAAATGAAAATGCAGTAACCTTGTTTCCCAATCTATCGCTTACCAATAATAAGATAGAAAAAATAACAGGAAATGATGCTTATACATACTTCGGTCTTACAACACACCAAGAAAACCTATTGAACGAAGTTCTCGGAAAAGACAATTATATCATCCACCACATATCCAACTTACTATCCACTTATTACATCGAATCGCTAGGTCAAACCCTGCATGTTCACGTAGAAAAAGACGAAATATTTATTTTTCATCAAAGTGAAGGTAAATTTAAGTTTTATAACTCTTTCAGTACGCCGGCTATCAATGACATTTTGTATTTCATCCTAGCAGTGTATAAAGAAACTGGTCTAGACCCTATGAAAGATGCCTGCACAGTGAGCGGATGGATAGAAAAAAAATCACCATTATTTACACTTCTTTATGGATACATCAATAATCTGGCGATCGTCCACATAGATGGTGAATTCAAAATATCAGGTGATACAGAACTCAAAAAACACTTCTATTTTATCCACTATGCCAATGCCTTATGCGCATCATAGGCGGCATATTCAAAGGAAGGAGATTTGTCCCTCCTGCAAATAACTGGCCTACACGTCCCACCAAAGACATGTCAAAAGAAAGTTTGTTTAATATCCTCAACAATCGAGTAGATTGGGAAGATATGGTGATGTTAGATCTTTTTGGTGGTACAGGTAGTCATTGTTATGAGTGTATTTCTAGAGGATGTACAGATGCCACTTATGTAGATAATTTCGCTGGCTGTGTCTCTTTTGTAAAATCAACGGCAGAAGCTTTAAAAATAGAAGACCAAATAAAAATCTTTAAATCTGACGTATTCAAATTCCTACAAACCAATATCCGACAGTATGACTATATTTTTGCAGACCCACCGTACAGTCTTCCTAAACTAAATACATTACCTGATCTCATTTTTCAGCACAATGCCCTAGCTCCTAACGGTCTATTCGTACTAGAACATGACAAATCCCATCAATTTAAACAACACAGCCGCTTCATAGAAGAACGAAAATACGGTGCTACACTGATGAGTTTTTTTGGGTAAGAAAAATAGGGCTAATTTGTTTTAAATTAAATCTCGCTTTTATAACCTAGCAACCAATTTTAGCACTATTTTTGACCATAATTTAAAACTTATATTTTCAACTATTTAATCAGATCATCATGAAAATTTCGTTTACATTTTTAACTATCTTTCTTTGCCTACTAGTCCAATCTTCAGTAATTGCCCAAACAGACAGCATCCTTTATCGGACGTATGAATTTCCAAATGTGTATAGGAGAGCGTTACAATTGGAGCCAGGACTAAGTGGTTCATATAACAATTTTAACGACCACAACGATTCAGAGCCTGAAATCTCCTCTTCTTTTGATCAAGACCTACGACTATCATTTTCAACTTTTAGAAATGATGAAAAAACGCAGGGTGAGTCCTATGGATCATTTAGCAATTCATATTCAAGAAGAAAATCAGATGAAACAAAGGAAGTCAACTATGGATTTTATATGAATATGAATAATTTACAAAGAAAATTTAATGCTCGTAATCACTTCTTTGAATGGGGATATCGGTTAAATTCATCATACACGGGATTTAAAAGTTCACAACTCACTGATGAGAATAGACAAAATCTTTATACAAACATAAGTGTTCCTTTAAAAATTGGCAAAGGTAGAATACAACCTATTACCGATGTGTTTTTAGCGAAATTTATCGCTGACGAGTTAGTTTCATCAGGCATTATCAGTCGACATATGACGCAAAGTGAGTTATTTTCATTTGCAAATGAAATAGCTATTTTACAGAACCAAAGGATTTTTGATAGCAGACGATACAGAGTTTATGTGCAAGAAAACCTTTCAAAATGGCTAGAAAACAACTTTCAAACAAACAAAGAAAGAACCATCGAACTTGTAAATATTATCACTGACAACTGGCTTAATGCATTTCTGACCAATAGATTATCAGGAAAAAGTTTTAGTTTCGGGGTCACACCATCTTTACAGTTTGATCGAGATTTAAAAGAAGGAACTTATGAATCCATTGAACTAGCCACATCTGGAATATTGGAATATAAAAACGAATTGCCTATATCTCAATTTTTTCAAAGAAGTATAAATATTAGTGGAGGATTGACGGCCATAGAAAGGGATTATAATGAAAATAAAGGAAAATTCCTTGAGCCTTTTTTAAATGCGTCTTATGCTTTGGGATATTATCCGAATTCCAGAACCTATCTGAATCTTAGGGCTGCCGCTTCTTACAGTCAATTTAATGGTGTGATATTCGGAAGAACAAGATCAAATTTCATCAATACCGTAATTTCTTTCCAAACTTCATATTTTATAAATAATAGAGTCAGGATTTCTGGAAACTTATCAGCTTATTATTTTTACACCCAAAGAGCTGAATTATATTTTCGACCAGCTTATGAATACAGTTACAACCAGATCCAACTAAATAGTAATGTAGGACTTTCATACATTTTCTTTTAAGTTCATTTTTCACTTATTGGAGTCAATATCCATACTTCTCTTTCCAGAAATGTCTCAACAATTCACCATACTTTTGTTCGGCTGGATTGGCGCCCGGTGCGTATAGTTTGGTACCTTTGATATCATCTGGCAGACACTCTAGATCAGAAACAGCATTTTTGAAGTCATGCGCATATTTGTAGTCTGCACCATAGCCAATATCTTTCATAAGGCCCGTGGGTGCATTTCTTAGTTGTAATGGAACAGGCAGATCGCCTGTCTGTCGTACAAGAGCAATGGCTTGATTAATAGCGACGTAAGATGCATTACTTTTTGGAGAGCAAGCCAAATAGATGGCTGTCTGAGACATAATAATGCGACCTTCAGGCATACCTATTAGGTGCACAGCTTGAAAACAATTATTAGCAAGGAGCAGCGCATTGGGATTTGCAAGTCCGATATCTTCTGAAGCTAAGATAATCATTCTCCTACAGATAAACTTTGGATCTTCACCACCTTCTATCATCCTTGCTAGATAATAAACAGTAGCATTCGGATCAGAAGCACGCATCGATTTTATAAAAGCAGAAATGATATCATAATGTTGCTCACCCGACTTGTCGTACATCGCCAGATTCTGTTGGATAGCTTCCATTACAACTTCATCGGTAATGACGATCTCTTCCTCTTTGTCAAACTGGTTGATCACTAACTCAAGACAATTATAAAGTTTACGCCCATCGCCACCAGATATTTTGATCATCGCATCATAAGACTCTACTTTGATCTTTTTATTTTTAAGGTCGTAATCTTCTGATATGGCTTTGTCTATCATCGTAATTAAATGATGTCGCTCCAATGGCTTCAAGATATACACTTGACTCCTAGATAACAATGCAGATATGACTTCAAAGGATGGATTTTCAGTTGTTGCACCGATTAACGTCACAATACCTTTTTCTACAGCACCTAGAAGCGAGTCTTGTTGGGACTTGCTAAAACGGTGGATTTCATCTATAAAAAGAACTGGATTAGGTCGAGAGAAAAACTTCTGAGATTTGGCTGTTTCGATGGTTTCTCTGATATCTTTCACACCACTATTGATCGCAGAAAGACTATGAAACGGTCTATCCTGCGTATTAGCTATAATGGATGCCAAAGTTGTTTTGCCTACACCTGGTGGTCCCCATAAAATAAATGAAGGCAGACTTCCTGACTCTATCACCTTACGGAGAATGGCACCTTTGCCTACGAGATGCTCCTGTCCGATATAATCATCGAGCATTTTGGGACGCATTCTTTCGGCTAATGGTTGATTCATGGCAGGAAATAATGATGATTAGAATTTGATTGCATTTTTAGTTTTGGGAGTTAGTCCATCTTTATGCAAAAGGACAGAAATGGATTTTAGACGTAAAAAAGAAGTACTCATGTACACGTATCCATCATAAGCTACTTTACTCGCATCAGATCCCCAAGAATTTTTAACTTTATAATAAATATTGCCTTTCTGATCCATTGCTTTCCCTATGATATGCATCAAATGATCATCAGTAGTGCTGTAACTTTCAAATTCTTCTTGTCTGTATGATTGGGTAATTTCCTTTTCTGGTTTAATTTCAGAAATGATAGATTTCATGTCATCTGAGTTCTTCGGGATGACAGCAACACCTGTTTTTGCTGAGAATGTTGGTTCGGATACATCACAATCAAGTGACAAAGTAAAACCTTGAGCTAAGGCATAATCAATATTCTCCATAAATTCATCTATTGGAAGATTGTACATCATGCCATTAGAAAAATTGTCTGGGATATTAAGAATCACTTGTTTGTAAAATGGTTCGTGTGTAAAGGATGTCAAAGTGATATAGTCATCAGGATTGATTTTGGTCATCTCCTGAAACGATTTAGGCGTATATTTTTTACCATCATAGGTAAAGTCCTTTGGAATCTCTCCAATATACACATCTAGGACGGCTGAAATTGCGGACTTCCATTGTGTCGACACCCTTTTGGTTGAATTTGATACATAGGTTTTCAACATTGATTCTAAGACTTCTACCATTTCTGCATGATTGTGTTTATTTTCAATCGCTAACAAACCATCATATGCTTCTGCGGGTACCAAACCATATTCACGCACACTATTCAACACATCATGTGCCAATCCACCTTCACTAAACTGTGCTTTACCTTGTCTGTGAATGTAATTTTCAGCTTTCATTGGGTAAGTCTGACGTACTTGATACATCTCTGAAAGGTCTATCTTTTTCCCATTAATTCTTATGATTTCAGATTCTAAAAATGAAGACGTAGAAAAACTCCAACAAGTACCTGTTTTATCTTGAGAAATGACAGGAAGGCGCTCACATTCATGAATAGTTGTAAATTCATACCCTTGAGCATTAGCAAAAGAAACTGTAAAAAGCAGGCAAATTATGACTTTTAATGACTTCATATGATTCTATTAAAATTGAAATATTGTAAACGAATGTTGCAAAAGTAATAGAATTGTGCTAAAATTGTGGTGTTTATGGCTGTTAAAATGTGTACGTAGCGCTTAAAATCAAATTAAGTGGGCAGCAATTTTAACCACAGTCAAATATTCTCTACTCAAACCTAAATATTTCTAACCAAAATGGCCAATTCTTCTTATATTCTGATCACAGGTGGTTCTTCGGGCATAGGTCTAGAAACTGCAAAATTATTTGCTTCCAAAGGATTTCATGTATTGATTACTTCCCTTGAAGAAGAAGAACTAGAAAATGCCATCACTCAAATAAAAGCTAGCAACAATAATATATCTGTGGTAGGTCTCAATATTGATTTATCAAAAGATGGTAGCGTGCAACAGCTTTATGATTGGGCAAAAAGCGTAACTCCAAGCTTGGATATTGTCATTAACAATGCTGGTTTTGGTACATTTGGGTTTATAGACGAATTGGATATGAACAGAGAATTGGACATGATAAATCTGATGGTCAAAAATCTGTATGTTTCTACAAGATTATTCCTGCATGACATGATCTTACAAAATAAAGGTACCATTATAAATATTTCGTCCATATCAGCATTCCAACCCAATCCTACACTCGCCACTTATGGAGCAGCCAAAGCATTTGTCTATCAATTTACACGTGCTATAAGTGAAGAACTGAAAGAAAAAAAGAGTGCCGTAAAATGTATCACCATCAATCCGACGCCTGTAAGAACCAATTTTCAAAACAATTCGGGTATGCAAAAATCAAGATTATTCAATAATTGGCTCACGGTAGATGCCCCTTTTGTAGCTAAAGAAATATATAGGGCACATACTCATGGAATAGATACATTAATACCGGGAAGGTTTTATGGATTTATATCAGCTATTAATAAAAGAATGCCCGAAACATTTCAGATTTGGTTGGCAAAAAAACATTTAAACTAAACATTAGGGAGAACATGACACTAATACGTTTTAAAATCATTGTCATTAAGGGAGCGAAACACAACTTTATGGCATCTATAATAAAGTAATCATAAGTAAAACCAACTTTATGAAATCGACATAAAAAATAATCATGGTTTATTTTACCTGCCCGACGCCAGGCGGGTCCAAACCACAATGATTATTTTTTATCAAAGATTCCATGTGACAATTAAAAATAAATAAAATAAACACATGAAAATATTGATACAGACTTGTATTTTTTTATTTCCATTCACTCTAATCCTAGCACAGCCGTATACAGATTACATTGGCGCAGGACATAACAAAGGCATCGTAGTCTCTTCTAGCGACGAAGAAGAAAGAACCTTCTTTTATGAAGATGCTGCTGGCTCAAAAACCATCGATGGTTCTGGCCTAAATGGCAAAAAAGTAGAAATGGCTCGATTCCTAACACAAGCAGCACTTGGTTATGATGCCAAAGACTTAGAAGCTGCTGCTGAACTTGGTATAGAAGGCTGGATTGATGAGCAAATGGATGTGGAACGATCGGAATACCTAGCGGTGACAGACAATTTTGCACAAGTTCTTTATGACTATTATATAGCCCAAGGCGAAGACCCGGATGATATCTCTAACAATCCTGGATGGCAACATTTCAGGTATTCTTGGTGGAATAATGCAGTATATGGAAAAGACCAATTGCGTCAAAGAGTAGCCTACGCTTTGAGTCAAATCCTTGTAATATCCGACCAAACAGATCTAGGCGGACACGCTCGTGGATTGGCGTCTTATTACGATATGTTGGCTCGACATGCATTCGGCAATTACAGAGATTTGTTGTATGAAATGACACTTCATCCTTGCATGGGATTTTATCTTAGTCATCTGAATAATCCTAAAGCAATACCAGAATACAACATCAATCCCGACCAAAATTTCGCAAGAGAAATCATGCAATTATTTACCATTGGTTTATACGAATTGAACATAGACGGCACTAGAAAAAAAGATGCTCAAGGTAATGACATACCTACCTACACAAATAATGATATCGTAGAATTGGCTAAAGTATTCACTGGGCTTGGATTTGGCGCCTCATTGGAAGGTATGAATCCTCCAGAATTTGGTAATAATATATATGGCGCTGATATGACCTATCCAATGATTATGTATGAAGAATGGCACCAAGAAGGAGAAAAAAAATTGATTAGAAACATCACCATTCCTTCTGGACAATCAGGTATTGAAGATATACAAGACGCTATTGATATGTTGTTTAACCATCCGAATACGGGTCCATCTATATCTAGATTACTTATTCAGCGAATGGTCACTTCCAATCCTACACCAGCATATATAGCTAGAGTCGCTGGTACGTTTAATGATGATGGCAATGGCGTTCGTGGCAATATGAAAGCTGTTATTAAATCTATCCTGCTAGACGAAGAAGCCAGAAGTTGTGAAAGCACGACTAACCCATCTTTCGGAAAAATGCAAGAACCTGTATTGCGACATACCCAATTCCTTAAAGCGGTAGGTGTAGAATCTCCTTCCAAGTATTTCTTCAATCATGGGTACGGCTTTCAAATTAATACCTTTCAGCACCCATTATCATCACCAAGTGTATTTAATTTTTACCTACCAGACCACAAACCCACAGGCGAGTTAAGTGAAGCAAACCTGGTAGCACCAGAATTTCAAATTCTAAATAGTCTTACATCACTCAATTATGCAAATTTGGTATTTGGTTGGACATTCTATGAATATACGACAGATAACTGGGAAAACGAATATTTTAGATCGCCGACCAATGCATCAGGCTATTTCGAAAGTGCACAAGATGACGAAGTTTTGATCAATCAAATAGACTTAATGTTTACAAATGGAACGATGAGTGAAGATACTCGTGACATCATTCGTGAATCTATAGGATGGATACCTCCAACATTGAATGGTGCTAGGGAAAAAATAAATGTGGCACTCTATCTTACATTAAATAGTCCTGATTATCTCATTAAAAAATAACAACTCATGTCAAGAGATACTTTTTCTAGAAGAAATTTTATGAAGATGGCAGGTCTAGTAAGTGCGGGCTTGTCCACAACGGGCACTTCACTATTTAACCTTCGTAATCTTGGTGCAGCCGCTGCAGTTAATAATTCCAAAAATGATGATTATAAAGCATTGATTTGTCTATACCTGGGTGGTGGCGCAGATTCATTCAATATGGTGGTACCCAAGTCAACACCAGAATATCAAGCTTATGCAGATACAAGATCAAATTTAGCATTGCCATTTGATAGTTTATTAACAGTAAACCCGATGAATATTTCAGGTGTACCTTATGGATTACACCCTTCGCTCACAGGCATGCAAACGCTATTTAATGATGGCAAACTTTGTTTTATAAACAATATTGGTACACTTGTGAGACCTACTACAAAAACAGAAATAGAGATGGGCAACGTTGTTGTGCCGCTTGGTTTATTTTCACACTCAGATCAGACCAATCAATGGCACACAGGTGTCACAGATCAAAGACAGATCAAAGGTTGGGCAGGTAGGATGTCAGACATGCTGTTTGATGTAAATACTAATAATACCATCTCGATGAATATTTCATTGAGTGGTACCAATACCTTTCAAAGTAGCAATCGCTCTGTAGAATATACCGTAAATAGAGATGGCGCCACTGGACTTAATGGATATGATGAGATGTATGGATCTGGTCCATCGCGGAAAGTGGCTATCGACAAGTTATTTGCCAAAAACTATAGTGATCCATTTAAAGATACGTATAAAAAATCATTTAGAACTTCACTAGACGCAAGTATAGAATTTCAGACCGCAATAGATGCCATTCCAGAATTTGCAACTACATTTTCAGATACTGATTTGTCTGGAAGCCTTCGCATGATCGCAAAAATTATTGCTGCAAGAGAAACACTCGGATTTACTAAACAAATATTTTTCATAGATTATGGTGGTTGGGACCATCATGACGAACTTTTGAATAATCAGGCAGCTAGATTGACAGATGTAGATAGAGCCTTAACGGAATTTAACAATGTCATGGAAGAAATAGAAATGCAAGATTGTGTTGTGACATTTTCAATGTCAGAATTTGGAAGAACTTTGACATCAAATGGTAATGGAACAGATCATGCTTGGGGCGGAAATGTGTTTGCAATGGGTGGACCTGTGAATGGTAATCGTATGTTTGGTCAATATCCAGATCTCACGCTAGGTAGTGCATTAGACTTATATGGTGGTATTATGTTACCTACCACATCCAATGATCTATATTTTGCCGAATTGGCATTGTGGTTTGGGGTAGCACCTTCAGAGTTACCAACCTTATTGCCAAATTTGGGTAATTTTTATACGCCTGGAGCAAGTGCACCATTAGGTTTCCTAAATATTTAAAAATAGATGACCATGAAGTTTTATTATACACTTTTTATAGTTTTTGCCATAAGCTTATCTGCAAGTGGTCAGTGTTTTATGGACCAACATAGTACAACATGGTACGATGGATGGATATCTTGTAAGAAAAAATCATCTCCAAACCCTACGCGTTCAGAAGGACATTGGATACTTTACAACCTTGGACATACCTATGCATTAGGTGGATCTTACTGGTGGAATAATAACGAAAAAGATGCTTTACAAAATGGCATAAAAAGGATAGCAATAGATGTATCTGACGATGGTGTTGTTTGGACTACCTTGACAGAATTCGAATTGCCAATCGCTTCAGGCAAACCAACTTATGAAGGCACAGAAGGTCCTGATCTACAAGGCGTAGAAACAAAATACATCCTACTCACAGCTTTAGAAAATCATGGTGGAAGTTGTTACAGCTTTGGAGAGATGAAGATAAATGTTGATTACATCTCAAGTACAAATGACGATAACAACCTCGCTTATTGTATGGACGTCAGAGCATATCCAAATCCATTTACAGTCAATACACAGATAGACATTTCATCCAATTGTGGTCAGGCTGTCACTGTCAAGATTTACGACGCATTCGGAAGACAAATAGGAGAATCGTATCAATCAAATAGCAGCGAAAAGGAATCTTTTACATTTAATGGTGCACAATTGCCAGCTGGAATGTACTTCATAACTGCCCAAAATAACAAAGAACAAATAAGACAAAAACTGATAAAAGTAGATTAAATACCCGATGGTTTGGCTCTATGACAGCAGATTAACCCGATGGTCTGGCTCCAAGACAGCCTATCGGTAACTTCGCGATCACTACCAAGCCCGAAGGGCTTTAATTTGAATTACCTTAGGTGCAACCTAAGGTAAAAATGACCCAAAAAACAAGCCTGAAGGGCTTGAATTAAATAGATTGTGAAAAACGAATTTAATTTAACAAAGTACAATTAATCAAAAAAAGATAACTTTGCACACTTTTTGAAAATCTGATGGTACTTTTTAGCGTAGCACTAGAATCAAAAACAACTTCTGGCTATTTTGCCATATTGTATTTTCTGAATTTTATAGATGTCAAAACTTGCCGTTAAAGATAGATTTTTAGATCTATCTGACTATGGAAGATCGCCCGCTGTGTGGATAGCCACAAAGCTCAAAAACACTTCATTTACCCCCATTCATGTTACTTGTCTTTTTGGTATCTGTGGGTTGATTGCTGTTTACTTTATCTATGCAGAGCAGTACATTTTTGCTGGTATTTTTTTGGTATTAAAATCAATTCTTGATGCTGCTGATGGCGAACTGTCACGTTTAAAAAATACGCCTTCACATAGTGGAAGATATCTTGATAGTATATTTGATATCATCCTAAATTTTTTGTTTGTATTGACCATTTATTGCGTAGTAGATATTCATATTATTTGGGCATTACTAGCATTTATAAGCATTCAAATCCAAGGCACTTTATACAATTATTACTACGTCATCCTACGCACTAGGTCACCAGGAAGCGATACTACTAGTAAAATTTTCGAAAATAAAGCACCAATTGCGCTACCCAGAGAAACCCAAAAATCCGTGGATATTTTATTCCGAATCTTCTATATACTTTATGGTTTCTTTGACAAAATCGTTTGTTTATTAGATCCACAAGCATATAAAGTAAAGACATTTCCCAATTGGTTTATGACGTTTGTTTCTGCATATGGTTTGGGATTTCAGTTACTGATCATGGCCATTATGCTACCTTTGGGATGGATTGAATATATATTGCCATTTTTTGTTTTTTACAATGTATTTTTGGTTATAATTGTGATGATCCGCAGATATGTGATCCCTGCATAAATAAAATTAGGTCATTCTAATAAATTATACCGAAATTTGTTCCTTATAAATATTGACACATGGACCATACCATCAAAGATCTCAGACTTGCTGTACTCATCGACGCAGATAATGTACCTTTTGCCAACGTAAAAGAAATGATGGAAGAAATCGCAAAATTTGGTGTTCCGACTTTCAAAAGGATCTATGCAGACTGGACAAAACCCACAGTAAGCGGTTGGAAAAAAGTACTGTTAGAAAATGCCATCACACCTATCCAACAATATTCATATTCTAGCGGTAAAAACTCTAGCGATAGCGCCATGATCATTGATGCTATGGATATTTTGTATTCAGGAAAAGTAGATGGATTCTGTATCGTATCTAGTGATAGTGATTTTACCAGATTGGCGATCAGACTCAGAGAAGCAGGAATGAAAGTGATCGGTATGGGTGAGAAAAAAACTTTGAAACCATTCATCACAGCGTGCGATAAGTTTATTTATATAGAGATACTCGGTGATGAAGAAGAAGAACCTGTGGTAAAAACTACCGCAAAAACAAGCAGACAGCCCAATAAAAAACCACCAAAATCTGTCGATCTAGTCAATAGAGAACTTATAAAATTATTGACAGATAGTATCTCTGATCTTGCCGATGAAAGCGGATGGGCCTTCCTAGGTGAACTAGGCAATTTATTACTAAAGAAGAAGACAGATTTTGATCCACGTAATTATGGTTTCCAAAAAATGTTGCCACTTATCAAGAGCATCAATCAGTTTGAAATAGACGAAAGAGTCACAGGCAAAAACAATATTAGACACATTTATATTCGGATAAAAGGGAAAGGATAGGAAATGTGTCCAAAACAACTTTTGCTTACAGCTTAAAAATCGCTAAAAATGAAAGTATTTAAGGAATTACAAAAAATAACGCAATGGTACATATGGATTATTCCAATTTGTGTGTTCCTTATATGGTTAACAGCTTTTATTGCTCAAGTATTTTTCAATATAGAAATCGGGACTAAGCCTGCTTCCAACATGGAGCTAACACTTTTAGGTATTTTACCTACAATGATTCTAATACTTTTAAGTCAGATTAAGCTAACTACCATTATAAATATTGAAAAGATCAAGATTTCTTTATTTCCTTTTTGTACCCAAGAAATAAAACTTAATGATATATTAGACGTAGATATCCTAAAATATGATTTCGTAGGTTTTGGTTGTAGATTTGGAACAAAATATGGTGTTGTCTATAATTTAAAAGGTAATTTGGGATGTTATATTAAAACAAAACAAGGAAAACATTTTTTATTAGGTACTCAAAAGGTTGAAGCGTTGAAAAATCATTTCAATGAAAATGAAATTTCTTATAATCTTCGAATTAAGTAAAAAAAGTTAAAAAAATAAGCATATAAATAAAAATATTGATGGATCAGAAACTTATAGAACTCATTTCCAATACATTAGGCATTACTTTTTCTTCTGTAAAAAGCACACTCCAGCTCATGGAAGACGGCGCTACCATTCCATTCATAGCTCGATACAGAAAAGAAATGACAGGCAGTCTAGATGAAGTGCAAATATCTGATATTCAAAAACAGTATAAAAAACTCCTTGAGCTTGTAGATCGTAAGGTTTTTATCCTTTCATCCATAGAAGAACAAGGGAAACTTACCCCAGAACTTGCAGCAAAAATAACTGCATCTTTTGATTCCAATGAAATAGAAGATCTTTACCTACCTTACAAAAGAAAGAAAAAAACAAAGGCTGATGTAGCTAGAGAAAATGGACTCGAACCATTAGCAAAAATCATCATGAGCCAACGTGGTCAAGACATTGAACTCGCAGCAAAAAAATATCTAAATACCAACATTACCACCGTAAAAGATGCGATCCAAGGTGCACAAGATATCATAGCTGAATGGATCAGCGAAGACCAAGACCTACGTGACAAAATCCGTCAGAACTTCCGTAAATTCGGCATCATCATGTCAAAAGTTGTGCCTAAGAAAAAAGATGAAGCTGAAAAATTTATGGATTATTTTGAATTTCAAGAAGCACTGCACAAATGTCCTTCACACAGATATCTAGCCATGATGCGTGGAGAAAATGAAGGTCTGCTCAAAGTTGGTATCAGTGTTGACGATGATAGAATGCTCACCATGATAGATCGCAAATTTATAAGATCAAATGGTGCTGAAGCAGATATCATCGCAGATGCTGTGGCCGATAGTTATAAACGACTCATCTACCCTGCCATCGAAACTCAAATAAAAAATGAATTTAAAGAAAAAGCAGATGATGAAGCCATCAAGGTATTTGGTGAAAATTTAAGACAACTATTACTCGCACCACCGCTCGGTCAGAAGGCAGTATTGGCTGTTGATCCTGGATTTAGGACGGGTTGTAAAGTCGTGTGCCTAGATAGTAATGGTGATTTTAAAGAATATAAAACCATATTTCCGCATCCACCACAAAATCAAGTTGGAGATGCAAAAGAAATGATCAAAAACTTAGTATATAAATATCAGATCCAAGCGATAGGCATAGGCAATGGTACCGCTTCACGAGAAACCCAATCGATCCTACAAGAAATCACTTTTGATAGAAAAGTAGATATTTATATGGTCAATGAAAGTGGTGCATCTATTTACTCAGCTTCTGACGTAGCTCGTGAAGAATTTCCTGACATGGACCTTACCATTAGGGGAGCAATTTCTATCGGTAGAAGGTTGATGGATCCGTTAGCAGAACTTGTCAAAATCGATGCAAAATCCATAGGCGTAGGTCAATATCAACATGATGTGCACCAAGGTAAACTCAAAGAAAATCTAGATATGACGGTCTCTAGTTGCGTCAATCGTGTTGGTGTCAATCTCAATACAGCTTCTCGTCACATCTTGACATATATCGCTGGCATGGGGCCTTCGATTGCAAAAAACGTAGTGGAATATCGGAGAACTAATGGTGATTTCAATTCCATAGCTCAATTAAAAAAAGTACCAAGATTGGGCGATAAAGCTTACGAACAAAGTGCTGGTTTTTTGAGAATTCGTGAAGGTGCAAATCTACTAGACAATACTGGTGTTCATCCAGAATCATATGGAATAGTAGAGAAAATGGCCAAAAAAAGTGGCCTTTCCTTAGCACAGTTCATAGATAATACGGAAGCACGAAAACAAATAAACCTTCATGAATATGTCACTGAAAACATAGGGTTACCTACGCTAATGGATATCATGAAAGAGCTCGACAAACCGGGATTAGATCCACGTGGCGAAGCGCAACAGTTTAGATTTGATGATAAACTGAAGACCATGAATGACGTTTATGAAGGAATGGTAGTACCAGGACTGGTGACCAATATGACAAATTTTGGCGCGTTTGTGGACATTGGCGTCAAGCAAGATGGATTGCTGCACATCTCACAAATTACCAAAAAGTATATCCAAAATCCATCAGAAGTACTTCATTTAGGACAAGAATTAATGGTAAAAGTTATCGGTATAGACATCCCACGAAAAAGGATTAACCTGACGCTTTTATTCTGACAGCCGATATTCTTGATAACTCTCTAGCAGCTTTGCATATACTTCATTTCGAGACAACAATGCACGATTGCCAATGAGAATAATGTGCTCTCTAGCTCTAGTCAATGCCACATTTAGTTTCCTATCGATGCCATCAAGCGAAGGAGAAACAAGCGTATCCAACTGACTGAGTCGATTGACACAAAAAGAAATCAATATTATATCTCTCGCACCACCTTGATATCTTTCAACAGTGTCCACCGTGATTTTTTCTGAAATATCAGCTGGCAATCTTAGCATACACTGTCTAACCCTAGCGATCTGAGCTCGGTAAGGCGTGATGACTCCTATAGATTCCGCTGTAATAGTTTTGTTATTGATGTGATAAAGTTCAATTATGTTTTGAATAACATCAATAGTGGCTTCAGCTTCAAATATATTGGTTTTCCAGTTGAGTTCTGTGTCTGCAGGAGTATCAATATAAATTGTTCTTTGGTGTGCCAAAAAGTCTAAGGAAGCGTTACTTTCATCAAAAAAAGACACCTTAGAAAGTCTATTCAAGCCAGGTAACAATCTTAGTTTTTCTTCATAAAAATATTGATTAGGAAATTGCATCAATGCTTCATTTAGCCTTCCTTGTTCTTGTAGAATACCGATCGCATCTTGCCACCCTTGCTGCTGAATTTGAAAATAAAGTCGTTCAAAAAGTGACGTCCTAGTATCTTTAAATCCCGATTCATTCAGTATTTCATTATTAATTTTGCTCTGATATCCCGGTTGTATGACCACCGCAGGTAGTTGTTTATGATCACCAATAAAGATAAATCGTTTAAATTTTGATAATAATCCTACTAACATTGGTTCTAAAATCTGAGAAGCTTCGTCAATGATGACCGTATCAAAATCCTTCAGATGGAACAATTCTACCCTATTGACCACACTTGAAACCGTCGAAATATAAATCCGTCTCGACATCAAAAGTTCTATTATTTCCTGTCTTGAAGAACATTTTTTGATGACCTGATCGAGTAGGTTATTTTCGTACCTTTCATCTGTACTCAACCTACTACCAAGCCTTAAAAACTTATCCTTAAAATCTGCATCGATAGACATCACTGCTTCACATATTTCATCCACAGCACGATTGGTGTAAGCAAGCAATAGAATATTTTCGCGTGTATGATGATGAAGGTGTTTAACAAGATTTTTTAACATCACAGAAGTCTTTCCTGTACCTGGTGGTCCCCAAAGTAAAAAATAGTCTTTGGCAGCAATGATACGATTCAAAATAGTAGCTTGTGCAGGAGTAACATCATTATCAAATAAGATATCATTTGCCGATTCTTTAAAACGCGGTTGCTTCATACCCAATATTAACGACCTATATTCCATAGGTGAAGCTGCCCAAGTGAATAAGCTTTTATACATTGTATTAAACCCACTATCAAGGCTATCTTGTTCAAGTGACCATTTTTTATCTGTCGAAAAAAGGGTTTGATTGTATTGTTTACTTCTTAATCGAACTGTCACCGTTTCATTGGTCATATCAGTGATCGTACATTTGAATATTTGATTGCTCAATACAGGACGAATTCTACCAGCTTCCACAGGATAAAGTACGGTGATATCTCCTATCCTAAAATTGACTAGATTAATCTCTTCTACATTTCTAGCAAATGTAATCATGGCATCTTCTTCATATGATTTATTATCGATGATGGTCAAGCCAGAAAGCAAGGCAAATCGTTCCTTTTTTTCATCACTATTTTCTAGCCATAGGGCTGCATGTCCATTGGACTTATTGATGCCATGTTCACCAGTTTTAGCTAAAGATTGCTCTCTTGCTATGAATGCAGAATAATGATCAAAATAGGCCTTATCTATTGGACTTAAAGTGGTATATACATTATAAAAATTCTCAATATCTTTAATATTAAATCCTTTTAGTTTAGGAAAATTTTGTGGTTTTATGTATTGTAAAATAGCATTATCGACATCACATTGCTTCACTTTTTGATCGATGGCAAGAAGATCATTACGGAGTTTCATCGCCTCGTATTGCTGATTTCTTACAGGCGGCGCAAAACGTAATGGCTTGTCGGACTCTTTAGAATATAAAATATAATTTACGGATCTTGCTCGGGTCTGAAAGGTAGATTTTATCATCAGATCATACAACAATGTCTGAATATAATGACTAGCATTGATACCATACACATTTGGTTTAAATGTACTTCCACTTTTTAATTCTATAATATCATATGTAATTTTATCTTTTTTTTGATGAAGTAAATCTAAACGACCTTGGATACCAAAATCTCTTGAATAAAAAGAAGGTTCTAGGAAAATAGTCTCTCGATTTATCTCAAAAGTTTTGAACTCTTGCAATACAACAAACTGTAAATTCCTAAAATGTCCTTTTATTTTGTCCATCAAGTCTTTGATAGCATGATCATCCAAAATCGCAAATCCCAATGGGTTGGTATGAAACATTTGCATAAGCAAAGTCTTGAATTCCACCTTTGGATCAGAAATTAATTCGTCCAACATAAAATTGACTAGGTTACCTATGAGAAGAGAAGGGGTCGATTCAGCAGGTTTAAATTTAGAAATCAGATATAAAAAAGGCTCCGAACCATAATCCTTAAAACATTCAGCAATCGCAGTCACATCCACCATATGATCAGGCTGAATAATAATGGCTGTAGGTACATAAATGCCATCTTCACGAATTTCCACATCTATCAAGTTGATATGAATGGGAAGGGAAAATGTTTTACGAAGAGATTCAATATTTTGATTGAATTGTTCATTTTTGTCATGGACGTCGTAGATTGCTGTTTTTTCATTTACAGGATCTTCTTCATCATAGAAATGCAAATGTTTCTGATCAGCATCAACTTCATAAAGGACAGCTTCGACGACAGGTTTAAAACCAATCATTTTTTTTTGATCTCCTACAAAATAGTGTGTCGCTTCTTGACTTAGCGCATACTGATGACTTATGTTTGTTTTAAAAATTTCATTAAGCAAAGATTCACAAATGTACGCGCCCAACTGAAAATAAAGTCCTTCTTTCTCTTTGTCTATTTTGGATTGTTCCACCGCTTTTCTGAACATGTGGCTATGATGTAAGGTAGTGCCAGTCAATTGAAATTTAGCTCCGACATAAGCTAGTCTTGAAAATAGGGTTGTAAAATTAAGCCTTTCTTCCTTAGTTGCTTCTTCCAATATTAGCGTAAATACTTCAAAAAGTGCTTTATTTTTTTGGGCAATCGTCCAGCTTTCATGATGATGAATAGTTTCAATTTGGGTGTATAATAAATTTCTTGTTTCGGCGGACTGCATCATTTGCTCATCATTTTTTCGTAATGCGAAGATAGTAATATTATTGAATCATGATAAATTTTAGTCAGTTTTATCAAAATGGTGAAAGTAACGAATGACTTTCAACTTCATGTTTTGAGAAAAAAATACATATTCGTAAAACCATAAAATGCTTATCTTTGCATCATGACAATACAGAGATCTCCTGTCGAGCAACTAGATTTTGAAGAAATAAGATTTTTCCAAGAAAATAAATGTATATCTTGTCAATAATAAATTCATCAAACAGATTCTAAAAATTGAAAGTAATATGTTTCGTATCATAATTATACCCTTTATCATTTTTTCCATAACATCTTGTAAAACTGTCCAAAAAATGACCGCTTACGAAAGAGTTCTCATTCAAAGTGAAGAAGAAATCACACCATTCCGAGTACTCCAAGTTACAGAACCTAAAGATAATAAAGTCCTAAGAACTGCCTGCAAAAATATTGATTTCGTAAAAGATAAAAGACTCCTAGATCATCTCATATCAAGGTTAAAAGCAACAATGGCAGCTGAGTCAGGTGTAGGTATCGCGGCGCCACAAGTTGGAATTTCGCGTAATGTTTTCCTATTTTTGCGTATCGACAAAGCAGACAGACCTATAGAAGTAGCTATCAATCCAAAGATCATTTCTAAACCTGATGAAACTATTTGTTTTGAAGGAGATGGCTGTCTTTCTATACCTGACACTCGAGGCAACTCTATGAGGTACCCTTGGGTAGAAGTAGAATACATCAATGAAAGTGGCCAATTAGTGAGAGAAAAACTAACTGGATATTCACGCGTAGATGACTTTACTTCCATCATCTTCCAACATGAATACGATCACTTACAAGGTGTACTTTTTACAGATAAATTGTGTGAGTCCACACCGAAAAAACAAATTGAATAATGATCAAACATTTTATAACCTACCCCTAAAGGAAACCGTTTGATTATTAATGCAGGAGATATCTTGGAATATTATTCATTTATTTTTCTAGAATCACACCAAAGGCTCTTGCTGGCTTAAACAATGGAAACTGCCCAATCCCCAAATGATGTCCACTGAATCTATACCGACCACTTCCCTATTTGGAAAACACTCTTGAATGATCTCCAAAGCGTCTTGATCATTCCGATCATCTCTAAAGGTCGGCACTATCACATTTTCGTTGGAGATGTAAAAATTTGCATAAGAAGCTGGCAACCTTTGATCTTCGTATATCACTGGATTTGGCATTGGCAACTCCACAATATTTAAAGGCCTATCATCTGCCAATCTCATTTTTTTGAGCAATTTAAGATTGTCTTTTAGCAAGTCATAATTGTCGTCAGACTTATCGTGTTCTATGACGGTAATGACCGTGTCTTCATTCACAAATCTGGTGATATCATCAATATGTCCATCCGTATCATCACCCACAATACCTTCGTCAAGCCACAATATTTGTTCTACACCATAATATTCTACGAGATATTGCTCTATTTCGTATTGGGATAAATGTGGATTTCTGTTTTTATTTAGCAAACAAGCTGTTGTAGTGAGGATCGTACCTTTACCATTAAACTCAACACTGCCTCCTTCCATCACTATGCCCGGATGAAACACTTGAAGTCCTAGTTTATCACCTATTAAAGTAGGTACTACATCATCAAGATCATAGGGAGGATATTTATCGCCCCAAGCATTGTATCCCCAATCTACAATGGCTTTGGTTTTTGTTTCTGGATTGATCAAAAAAGCAGGACCATGGTCTCTACACCATGCATCATTGGTAGGATGGTAATAAAAAGAAATATTGTTTAATACTTGGTCTGCATTAGATACTGAACCAAAATAATGTGCATTTTTGATCTTTTCTAAAGCTTCATAATGCATGGTTTCGTCCGCAACATTGATACAAACTTTTTGATGTGAAGCGACACGTAGTATAAACTCAGCATATGGATCATATATCAAGTGCAACTTTCCAGGCCAAGACGCTTCTTTGTGTGGCCATGACAGCCACATAGCTATTTGATGTGCAAATTCAGCAGGAAAATAAAACCCTAATTCCCTTGGCGTAAAATCAATCTTCATCTATAAATCTTTTGGTAATGGGTTGATAACTGTCGATCCTTCTATCTCGCAAAAATGGCCAATGTATACGAAATTCATTTGTCTCACGCAAATTGATATCCACCACATTGGTTTCTTCTTGGTCATGTGATGCTAGGAAGAGCAGTTTGCCTTGTCCGTTAGCTACAAAACTTCCTCCCCAAAACTTCATTGCTCCATTTTGTTCAAATCCTACCCTATTCACACTGACGACAGGTACACCATTTGCTACGGCATGTGATCGCTGCATAATTTGCCATGAATTGTATTGGTCTTGATTGGTTTCTTCATCTTGTGATGTTGCCCACCCAATAGCTGTAGGATAAAACATAATCTCCGCACCCATCAAAGCAGTGATACGGCTAGCCTCAGGATACCACTGATCCCAACAAATAAGCACACCTATTTTTGCAAATTTTGTTTGAAAAACCTTGTAACCCAAATCGCCTGGTGTAAAATAAAACTTCTCATAAAAAGCAGGATCATCAGGAATATGCATCTTTCTATATTTGCCAAGGTATGTACCATCAGCATCAATCACAGCCGTAGTGTTATGATAGAGACCTTCGGCTCTTTTTTCGAAAAGTGATGCAATAATCACCACATTCAACTCCTTTGCTACAGCTAATAATGTCTCCGTGGTTTTACCTGGAATCGCTTCCGCCAAGGCAAAATTATCATAATCTTCTACATCACAAAAATACAAGGATGTGAATAGTTCCTGAAGACAAACTATATTTGCTCCTTTGCTAGCGGCTACTTTTATTTCTCTGATGGCTTTCTCTAGATTGGTAGCTGTCTCTTTTACACAAGACATCTGCACCAACCCAACTTTTACATTTGACATAAGCTTTGTTACGTTTTAAGACTGCAAAAATATAAATATTTGGGGATTTTTGAGCTTATACTTTTTCTTTTATGTTCCTTAGGTAATTTTAATTAAGCGTATATTTAAAAATTTTCTTAGTTGCAAATCAATAGGTTATGGTTCTGACGATAAAATAATAAAATTTCCTCCATTTCCTATGGAAGTCGTATATCCTGTTAAAGGGGGCAATTTTATTGATCAGCGAATCAAGTTCAACAACTATTGAATCAAGTACAACAACTGTTG
>DLGT01000118.1:260-20186 GCA_002482845.1 Saprospiraceae bacterium UBA7687 | reverse complement strand
ACCGTAGGTGAAACCTACGGTAAAGATGACTAAAAAAAACAAGTCTGAAAGGCTTGATTATGTTTCCTTAAATAAAAAAAAACCATGGATCGCTCCACAGGATTTTCTTTGATTATTTTTTAATACTCGACTTAGTCAATCATGATCATCTTTCCAGAAACCACTTTGTCACCATATCTAAGCTCGTACACATATACACCTGCCTCTCCGATATCTGAGTCATTACTAAGCCTGAAAAGGCTTAAATTTGAATAACCGTAGGTGAAACCTACGGTAAAAATGACTAAAAAAAACAAGCCTGAAGGGCTTGAATTATTTCCTTAAATAAAAAAATCCCATGGATTGCTCCACAGGATTTTCTTTGATTATTTTTTAATACTCGACTTAGTCTATCATGATCATCTTTCCAGAAACCACTTTGTCACCATATCTTAGCTCATACACATATACACCTGCCTGACCAATATCTGATTTGTTTAGATAAATGGTATTGTTTCCAGCTTTGTACTGATCTATGGTGCTGATTACTTTTCTACCTGTGTAATCCTTCACTTTAAAACTTACCATGCCATCTTGTGGCAACTCAAATGAGATGTTTGTATTAGTATTCCATGGATTCGGAGCTACACTTTTCACAAGGAAATCTGTCTCAGGTTTTGATCTAAAACTTATACCAAGTGAGCTAGTCTCCATATCTCCCACATAAATTTCAGGACGCACGGTTTCAGATAATTGTAACATTTCGCTCAGCTTTCCAGTTTTAAGTGCTTCCACTTCTAGTATAAATAATATATCATTTCCATGAACATTTACGCCTTCTGGCAGGGAAACGCTCATTCCAGAATGGTTGATATCAGTGACGGCATAATCTTCAATACCTATACCCAAAGCGCCATCTTTTATTTCTCTGATGATTAGCCCATTTGATTTCCAAGCCATCTGCATACCATATATCATTTGATGGGATGGCACTAGGACAGGTATCTCCACGATGTCTCCTTTCACTACATTTCTGTCGTCCATTATGACATTCATCTTACTTCTATTTTCCAATAGATTGTTTTGGAAATTATTGCCTTTTGCACTACCATTTACATCGCCCACTTTTATTCCGACGAAATTTATATCCATTTGGTTGCTGAGATCTTCAATATTGAACCATTCTGAAAATGAAGTCATCCATGGATCTTGTTTGTCTACAAACTGATAAGAAGCATCCACAAATCTCCAACTCTTATTATTACTAAAAGAAGGTATCAATCCCAAAATCAACTTACGCAATTCTATCAAGTCCGCTGCTGTCACCGTTTCATTATGGTTAACGTCTGCTGCTAATATTTGATATGGTCCTTTCAGTTTTTCGATGCCCAAAATGTGGCGTTGTATCATCACGATATCCAAGGTACTCACACCGTTTTTATCATCACCATCTTTGCTTGGAATCACTTGGTAATTTCCGCCTGTAGGCATTGGTGCAAATGCATAATGACCATTTATATCAGTATGTTTCGGTGCCAATTCTGACCCTTTCATTTCCACAATGACATCTTCTATTTCCACATTATTTTCTGTCAAAGTTCTTCCGGATACATTGGCAAATAGCATCGATGGACATAGCCCTTCACTGTCTTGTATATCTACAAATGTCTCGCAATAAGACGTATTTCCATTCACATCAGTTACCCACATTTCAATAGTTTGTGTACCTAAATCTGCACAACTGAAAGAAACAATCGTATCATTCACATCAGATGAGAAACTCAAGCTTAAGTCATATCCACATACATGATAGCTTTTGTTGTTAAAATATTCAGGTTTCAGTACCACCATGATGGTATCACCGCTGCCATTTCCGTCACTATCCATCAATCCTAAAGGAGCAGAAAGACCATATTTGCAGACTGCCGTCGGTGTTTTTGCATTCCTGATTTCAAAATCATAACTTGTCATGGCTAGGTTACCACATCTGTCTTCTACCGTAAATGTAATATTATATATACCTACAGGATACCTTCCCGAAGCATTATTTCCAGTTCCTGTTCGGAATACTAGACCTTCATTGGTAACCACATAATTCCATTTCAATTCATTGCTTGGTGTACAATCTATAGCAGACGCAGTCAATTCAATTAGACCATCCAGACATGTATGATCATATGTTAACACTAGTTTTGAAGTATCAGGGCTAGTGATAGTCGGTATAGCATTATCTATAACTTTGATCTCTTGGTCATATGTCCATGTCAGATTAATGCCATTAATATCAGTTTGACACCAATCAATCACAGTCCATGTACGGATGATTTTCAGACATGCGCCATTAGTTGAAAATGGATAAAGGACGTCATCATATCTCATACCCACTAGGTCACAAGCATCCTCAGTAAACGTGGGTTCTCCCGTGATAGAAGGATCCAAACCTAAAGCAGTACATTGGCCCAATGCTACATAATCACCCGGCCATACGATGTCATCATTCGGGTCTAGAGGATCGTTTTGATTGATATAGAATGGTTCATCATTTCTGAAAGTGATCGTCTGTACACATGTAGCATAGGTGATTCCACCTTGCAAGACACTAGTCGATCTTACGACCGTACCAATGCCACATTGATTTCGATTATCTTTGACATCTTCTCTGAGCGTATTATTCGCTGGACAATTGTCTTCTATCAAAATCTCTCCAAAATATACAGCAGGATTTTGTGGGTCAAAAGTAAAGTTGCAGTCTTCAATTGTAATATCTGCTAGACACGTGATTTGTGGATCTACTTTTTCTTGGATTTGCACATTCACCATACAAATATTCGTACGACCACCTGCATCCGTTACCAACAACTGAACCATACGGGTAGTATTGGCATCCAAACAACAGAATCCTACTTTATCATACCATGCTGTGTCTTGGCCAAAACCACAAGGGTCTTCCATCCTTCTCACTTGAAGCGTCACGGCACCACATTCGTCAAAACTTCCATCATCGATAGCTGTTGCCGTAACTTCTGTATAGCCATTGGTTTTCAAACTGATAGTAGTAGATTGATCGCAAATAGCTACAGGGTCGGTATCGTCTTGGACGGTGATTCTATAACTCATTTCGCTTTGATTGCCACACTCATCTATAGCTGAATAGGTGATCGTATGAATTCCTGATACTAATGTTATGTTTCCGCCATTACCACCAATATATCCTGAAGGAACACCATTTAAGCTCGCATTGACAAATACATTATATACTTCCGTGCAATTGTCAGTAATGTTTAATGTAGGAAGTAAAATGGTGGCAGAGCAGCTTCTAGTTGCTGTCGTTACGATAATATTATCTAGGCTAGGTATCACAGGTGGTATAGTATCTACAATGTCTATAATCTGCATACTTATCAATTTCTGTACAGCAGTCGAGCACCACCATTCCGTGATCATCCATGTCCTTAGTATTCTTTTTTTGCATTTAGTATCTATGACCAATACATCGGTGTAATCTATAGTAGCATTACAATAGATCATATTTAACTGTGACAAAGGGTACAATGGGGTAGTGCCCAATATAGGCACGCCGGTTTCATTTGGTGACGGATATTGAAACCCTTTATCATCCACTTCATAGCTTTCTGAACATTGAAGTGTGACATTGGCCGGTGGCGCTGTGATGCCATCAGTATTAGACCGTAATAAATTAATAACCTGTGTACACAAGACGACACTCTCATTACCAGCACCATCTACAGCTTTCCATGTCCTAGTGACCGTACCAATGTAATTCAGGTCACATTGTAAAGTCTCATGGACTTCATTGACCAAAACCGCAGCAGCACCACTACAATTATCCACAACCACTGGAGGCGCAACCGTCGATAGATCAGTCAGACAATTTATATTTAAAGGTACACTCGGACATATGAAGCTAGGTTTGATCTTGTCTTCTACGTTCAAACTACCACTACAGATAAACCCATTTACATTTGTAATGGTATATTCTAATGTTTTGCCCAATAGATCATTAGTGATGATATTGCCTAGAATCTCTCCATTTTTTCCTTCTATGGTAATGTCAAATAACCCATCGCAACCTAGTTGTGGCACACCACTCAAATCTTCCCACCCAGTCAGTACCAATGTTGGCGTCAATTCACCTTCACAATTTTCATCCAAAGAGAAATTTACATCCTTACATCCCAATGAAGGATTGATAAAATCCAAAATCGTTACAGTAAACGAACAGGTAGCAATATTTCCAGCCATATCTGTTGCTTCAAATGTGACCACTTGTTCACCTATCCCAAATAAACTGCCAGAAATGATGTCAGAAGTAATCGTGATATCTGCTGGGTCCGAACAATTATCAGTGGCTGTAGCCAATGCAAAAGTGACTAATGTGTCACAAGTCGATGGATCTAGTTGTATTGTTATATCTGGCGGACATACGATATCTGGAGGAAGTGTGTCTGCAAATACCGTTACAATAATAATATTTGATGTATCAATGCCGCATCCATTTGCATTGATGACAAAATAGTCGCCGCTCTCCATCACCACGATAGAAGTTGTGGATAAACCATTACTCCAAATGCCACCTACATTTCCAGTCAGCGTCACACTATCTCCTTCACAAAATGTTGTAGGACCATCAGCCGTGATGACAGATGGAGTAGGTGGTAATCCTCCCGGTATATTTACAATATTTTCAGCCATCGATATAGCACCTGCCGTCGATAGACCTCTACCATTTAAGGTTGCTCTTTGCAAAAGATTGATTGCGCCTTGTACAAGCATGGTCCCTACAAAAACTGAACTATCTCCTAACGCAACTGCGCCATTGATCTGCCAGAATACATTACATGCTGAAGCACCATTGATCAACTGTACATTGGACAGCGTCGTAGTGGACAGTGCACCATCTATTTGAAATATAAAATTTGCATTGGGATTTCCCTGCGCGTCCAATACCAAATTACCATTGATGGTAGATGCTGCACCTAAACAATAAATGTTAGGAGTGAGGGTTTGGCCACTTCCGAGCGTTGTGCCGAGAACCATACCACAAGTGAGTCCATCGAGATAGGTATAAGCCGTCAAAACATCTGTAGCAGCTTGGGCAGATACCGCATCTGCTATGTGCCGAGATCCTATCAGTGTGCCTGGTGGGAAAGCATTAAATGCACCTACATTGGTACCTACATCACCCGTCACTACAGTAGATGCGCCAACATTGTTGAATGCGCCTGATGCAGTAAATAAAGCAAAATCTGAAGTAGCTCCTAAGTTTGGAGCTTGTGCATGTAGGGTAAAATGGGAAAGTATCACTATACCCACAATAAAGAAGTTTTTAATGACGGAAGTCAATAATTTACTTTTGCCAAAAGCCATTTTTTCACTTGAACGTGACATAATTAATTCGTTTTTATTTTGAGAAATAAAGCAATTAATTACTGTTTCGGAGAAGAGATTGAAGGGACCGAATTTCAATCGTAACGCAAAGATAGTAAAAATACTATATATAATGTAAAACACTAATGTATTTCACAATTATTTCTTTAAGGGTGTCAATCATTAATCACATCCTATTAAAATTTTAAGTATTTCAGTAAAAGATTCCAATCGATAGATACCTTTTTACATGGCATCCCTTAATTGCGCTTATATTGCTTAAGTGGTTCCCAAAGTCAGCAGCTTGTCTGACCAAACGTTCGTCGTGTCCTCCGAGCTTGGAGTATGTATAAAAATTTTATTAGTTGCTAATCAATAGGTTATGGTTCTGACAATAAAAGAATTAAAGAGTTAAATGTACTAAACGATGAGATTATTTTGAAGTCAGGTTCATAAGATGTTGATTATAAGGCAATAAAAATTTAAAGATACTCTCTGATGCAGTATCCTAAGGCATCCTTGCCTGAGTAAATATATTCATTTTACGATGTCAAACCACAAAACCCGACGATCTCACCTACCAAAACATCCATATCCACCGTTTCCAACAGATGTGGCGCACCATCTATCTCTGTATAAGTCCCGTTTTTCAACCAACTAACTACATCCTTAGACGATTCAGCAGTCACCATCTTATCTTCAGATCCACGCAAGATCAGTACATCTGTCTCAATCTTCCTAAAACCTTCCTCCATCAATCCACCGCCATGACCTAAATCATGCATCAACGATGCTGTGTTTCTCACCACATTCATCCAGTTTTTTTCACCAAACATAACCTGCAACTTTGCTACGTAAGAAGGCACTTTTGCTACCATCATCTCAGGATCGAGCATAGCCACTTCTTTGGCAGATGATGTAGGATTCCAGTCCCACTTGGTACCCAACGTCACAATATTGCCCAGTTTTTGGGGTTGAGATGTAGCATAAGACACCGCAGCATATCCACCCATCGAGTATCCAAAGATATGACACGTCTCGCTTTCCATTCGGTCCATGAATCGTGCGACATCACGCACCAACACAGACATATCCAACACATCTTCATACATTTCTTGACTATGTCCACTAAAATCAAAAGAATAAATATCAAAAAATGGCTCCAGCTTTTCAGTAAGTAAGGTAAACTGATCAGAAGTGTTTAGGGCGCCGTGGAGGAGTAGGATGGTTGGTTTCATTTGGAGTGGGTTTTAGGTTGAAATGATAAAGATCGGTGTAATTTTCTGAAAAAGAAAATAAATTTAGCAGGCATTGTCTGTTATTTTCTACATAAAAAAACGCAGACAGTGTTTGCTGTTTTTAAAATATTAGAAATGAATTTTCCCATTTTCCGAAACCAAATTTCTAAAACGTTAATATGTGAAATAACTTTAGCTTTCCATAATGAATTAGTTAAAGTTTCAATTTTAAATATTAGAAAATTGTCGATTTGATAGAAATTTTAAAAGTTTATAAAAATCTTATTTGAAGGTTAAGTTTAAAAAACAATTCATCTCCTTTGGAATAAATTTGGGCAAAATTATGTCTTGTACTACTGGCAGTTTCAATTTTTGTGTTATTAAATAAATAATCTTCAAATTGATTTCTGTTATAAATATGATAACAAAGTACATCACCATTCTCCTTTACAATGAGGTAACCTCCAGTAGCGTCGTAAATTCCGTCCCAAACTTTAGATGGCATCATCCCAAGAGCAATATCAGTTAGAAACCTCTTAACTTTATATTCATAAAATGAATGTGAAAACTGTGTGTCATATGATAATGGATTAACTCGGGTTATTTCTTCGGTTAATAAGTTCGTTCTACTTAAATTACTTGTGTAATATTGCTTAAGTAATTCTGCCAAAAGATTGGGCAATAAACTGTCAATTAAAACTAAGTTATTTTTAAAAATGTCCTTTTCTGGATCGATGAATTTTAATTGACCACCTAGTTTTTTTATCTCATCCAAGCGATCTTTTATTTTACTTCTCGATTCTATCTGATTTATTCTTTCTATATCATGAACTGAACCGCTAAATCCTACAATTTTGTATATAAAATTAGTTGTATTGCCTGCGTTTAATAAAGTTGATTCTCCACCTAATTTAGATTTTATACTAAAACCTAATTCAGCAGATTGATTAATTCTATTATCATAAATTACTATTCTTATATCAGTTTTAATTGATGAATTAGCCTTTAAAGTAGCTACGTTAACTGAAGTCATAAAAGCTTCAATCTCTGGAAGTCCAAAAACACCTGTTTTTTCCTTAATTTTTGAGAGCAGTTTTATTGCTTGTTCTTGAAAGGTTTTGTAAGGTAGTCTAATATTTTCGACACCACCAGAAATAACTACTATATCACCATCTATTTCATATTCAAATTTGCCACCAGATTCATTTCTTATTATTTTTAGAATAGGATAAAATAAATTTTCAACTTTGTTTAAACTAGCATCGCCAGCATAAATGTTTTTGTCACTAAGAAGTTTGAAGAGTGCATAAATTTCGCTCCATTCGCCTTTATTACCAGTTATCATACTATTCGCTTAAATGTGACCAAACCTTCATTATCAATTTTATAATCGAAAAGGCTAATAATGTTTTCATTTTCCACAGTTTTTCTTTTTGTTAAATAATCTATTAATTCGGAACTGAAACTTGAAGAGATATAAACCCCTTCATAACTATTAACTGGTAATGACTTACTTACCGCAAATGATTTTAAATAACCTATTAATTGAGAGATTTCATCTATTCCAATTTTAGAATTTCTTTTTAATTCAAAAAAAGAATAGTAATAAACTCTATCGGCATGTTTGAATGTGGCCAATATATCACTTCTATATTGCATAGACTTAAAGATTGGTGCTTCTAAAATTAGTTCATTAAAATTTAACAGCCCAAGAGTTTCTTTTACATTGTTTTTATTATGTAGAACATTATACACTATGTAAGCATGCAAAACATCCTCTAATATCGCAAAATTTTTTAAAGAAGGTATTTTATTAAACAATAGTTCTACAGGTAGATTATATTGAGGGATGTCATCTATATTAATTTCATTGGCTTCAATTTTTATAGAATTTGTATTTTGTATTTTCAGCTGGTCAAATTTGGAAGGGTCAGTTTTAGGGTTGTATTTGTAAAATAAATGGAGAATCTCTTGGAATTCTGACTCAAATAGTTGCCGTATTCCTCTATATGTAGAATTCGTATCTCTTGATAAGCTTATTAAGGATTCAATTTTTCCCGCTTCAATTAAACTGTAGAATTCAAAGGCTGGAACAGTGTTTGGGAAATATAGCTTGATTTTAAAATTGAACCTAAATGGGTATAACTGATTTTCATCATTGAAAAGATTATCAGAACAAATGTATGGTAATGAAGTAACTTCATAAACACCATATAATCTAGATGAAGGGTTTTTGGCATATAAAATAATAAAATCACCAGGTTTTACTGCATATAAATCCTTTATCTTTCCCCAAATAATCTTTCTATTTTCATTTGCTGTAGCAACATTTCCATACACACCTTTTGAAATTGATATTGGTAAAGCTTGTTCATTTGTGATACAAATATGAAATCCCATAGATCATTTACAATTTAATATGTTTTATAATTTCAAATGCGGTAGCTTTAATTGCTGGAACTGCTACAGAATTTCCAAATTGTTTATAAGCTGATGCATCAGCAACAGGGATTATGAAATCATCTGGATAACCCTGTAATCTTGCCCATTCACGAGGTGTCATTTTTCGTATATATTCCCTATTTACTTCTCCTTTGATTTTGGTAGTTGGTGTAAAGTCTTCTAATCTATCATCATAAACCAAGTTTCTTTCTCTACCCATTCCACCACAGACAACAGCATTTGCAATTCCATCATCAGGAATAATTTCATACCCAAAGCCATTTCCTTTATCTGAATGTCTTTGCTTATGTTTCTTTAAAGTATCTAAGTATTGTGTACTTAAGTAGTATTTAGATGGGACTACATTTTTTTCTCTTATATCTTCAAAAACAAAAGTTTCATTAAATTTTTCTGGGTACTCAAAATGATTGATATTCAAATCTCCCCGAAATCCTACGATATAGATTCTTTCTCTATTTTGTGCAACACCAAAATTTTTTGCATTAATAATTTCTGGTTCTGGAACATAATAACCTAAGTCATTTCTCAAAACATTTAATATCGTACTTAAAGTCCTACCTTTATCATGACTTCTTAGACCTTTTACATTTTCTAGGAAAATTGCTTTAGGTTGCTTTCGTTTTATTATTTCAGCTACATCGAAGAATAGAGTTCCTCGAGTGTCTTCAAACCCTCCTCTTTTACCTGCAATAGAAAATGCTTGACAAGGAAATCCAGCACATAATATATCAAAGTCATCTGGAATAAATTGTTTAGTTTCTTCTTTTGTAATATCTCCAAATGGGACTTCGCCAAAATTTGCTCGATATGTTTTTTTTGCTTCATTATCCCATTCAGAAGTGAAAACACATTTACCTCCAAGACTTTGTAGAGCCAAACGAAACCCACCTATCCCAGCAAAAAGGTCTATAAATTTGAAATCATATTTTTTTGGAGATGGAAATGGTACATCATGTAATTCAAATAATAAATACTGTAAGGCTTCTTCGGCGGCAATATCATTTGAAGATGAGAAGTCATTGATATAATTAATTGCTTCTTTTTTAAATTTTGCAGTTACACCATTTGATTGATTATTCAAATAATGAGTAATTATGGCCCTGCGGTTTTCAGCAGGTTCAATAATTCTTATTTTATATTTTGAATCTCCAAAATCTTCAATTGAAATGGTTTCTTTAATTTTCATCTTTGAAGTTTTTGTCATCAAAAAATATAGAATAATTCGTTTCCAAAGCCAGAATAATCTTCTCTAAAGCTATTACAGATATGTTCCTTTTACCTGCTTCAACACTGTTTATATAAGTACGATCCAATTCAGCTTTAAAACTCAACTGCTCCTGTGAAATCTTTAGTTGATTGCGTAATTCTTTTATACGTGTACCCACACGCAAACGAATGTCAGTCATAAATGTATTTTGTGAAACAGTAAAATTAAAAGATAGTGGACTATAAGGCAACGGACTATAAGTCACGGTGGTTTGTCGTCAATTCCTTGTATCATTAATTATCTGATATACAAATGATTAAGATTCTTTCATTTGTCTATAAAAATAAAAATATTGTAGTTTATTTTAATACAACAAGAATTATATTGTAATGTGTGACACACATTACTACTTTCTAGCATTAGGTTATTTTTTGCTTAAGTAGTATTTCGAAAAGTTATTACTTAGTGAATTATGCACTTTTTTCCATCATTCAAACTCCACCACATCATCGATCTGATATGCCTTGCCAATCGGAACGATCTTAAAATCTCGGTGGTAGGTAACATTCATATCGGGATCAGGAGTACCTATTTTTTTTCCGATTATTACGGATAACGCTACCATTTTTACACATTAAAGGTGAAAAAATGTTGACTATAAACATGCCAACTATAACCGGGGTAAATGTTAATATACGAAATTGCATTTTAAAAACCTGTTGAAGTTTAGGTCAAATTCATCATGTTATCTTTGTTTTCAATTCTACAATTGAAGAAATCCAATATCATACCAGAAAAACCTGTAAATGGATTTATTTATGTAATAATTTATACCATAATTATATTTTTTAAAGACATTTTGTCATTTTTATTAGATTATTTTTTACTTTCATCCCTTGAAAATCAACAATCAATAAATCATCTTAGACGCAATTCATTTTTTCATTAGAAAAATTCTTTTGTTTAGAATGATTTTTGATACGAAATTTTCTAATTTTCTGCTTAAAAAATAAAAAATCATGCGTTACTATACATTAGAAATGAACTCAAAATTAAGAACCTACAGTAGAAAATTACAAGTTTTCTTATTTCTTATTTTTATTTTTATCTCCCAAATACAAGCACAGCGAACCTATCCTCAGACCTACGATGGAGACAGTATTTTTGCGTTAGGTAAAATAGCTTTTGAAAACAATGAATATGAGAAAGCAGTGAGTCATTTTAGTGCTATTTTTCCTAGTGATCCGTTGTATGAAAGCGCAAGGTATGAAAGGATGCTTTCATTGGCTTTTATGGATAAAGGCGATGTCATCTTAAAAGAAATGGATTCTCTTTATCTGGTAGGCGAAATCAACAGCAATCCCGATATGCTCTTATTATATGGTAGCTATTTGAGCAATGATTCGAATTATGTCAAAGCACTCGAGCTTTTTACAGAAGTAGAAAAAATGGTACCAAATTCTTCTGTATTGCTTTACAATATGGGACTTTTGCATTATCGTACGAAATCCTTACAAAAAAGCGTTGACTATCTAAAGTTATCCATCACACATAATCCAAATCATATTTCATCGCATTATCTACTGGGTTTGATATGTCTGGAAGAGGGAAAAGTGGCTGAAGGTAACTTAGCCCTCCTTTCATGTCTATTAAACAATCCATCAAGCGGAATAGCAAGAGACATCATAGCCAAACTTAATGTAAAAATGTCATATTACTACGATAATACACCTACGATTACCACATCTGAAGTGGGTGATGACTTCACTGAGTTAAATACGATCTTGCAAAATCAACTAGCACTTAACCCAAAATACAAACTCAAAGCATCAATAGATGATGTTTTTACAAGGCAAGTTCAAGCGGTGATTGAATATGCAGATTCTCATACTATGGGAGATGGTTTTTTTGAATACATGTACATACCGTGGATGAAGCAAATTGCGCTGCGCAATCAAACTGAAGCACTTATTTATTTTTATCTTCAGGAATATAGAGAAGAATTGGGTAAAAAATTGACATCTAAAGATAAGATGGTAGCTGAACTTAATGAAAATTATTTGGAAAATGATATTTGGTCCTATTTTGGCAAACGAAAGCTAATGCATTTCGGAAAAAAGGAAGAGGTCATGATATTTTTGAAAGATAATTGGCCTTCAATCATTGGTAAGGTCGTTAATAACGAATATGATGGACCATTTTTAAAAATCAATAAACATGGGTAAAAATTAGGGGAATATTACTACAAAAAAGATCAATTGCAAGGTCTTCAGAAATTTTATAACATGGATGGTCAACTGACTTCAGAAGCAATGTACAAAGATGATTTGCTCAATGGAATAAAGAAAACCTACTATCCACATGGGATGCTTCAAGAAGAAGAAACCTTTCTCAATGATGAATTAGATGGTCCTAATACCACTTATCATGTTAATGGTGGTGTAAATTGTAAATGCACCTACGTTAAAGGACAAATTGATGGTAAATTTACCTGCTATCATCCAGATGGAAGCATAAAAGTCGAAACCATATTTAAGTCAGGAAAATTGGATGGTTCTAACAAGTCATACAATGAGGTCGGAGATTTGATCAGTGATTTTAACTATATCGATGGTAAACTGAACGGTACTTGTAGGGAATATTATGATGGTAAAACAATAAAAAGCGTAGGTACATATCATCAAGGTGAAAACAGTGGCCCAGTGATCTATTATAATACAAACGGAACTATTGCATACGAAACAAAGTATGTTGCAGATAAGATGACTGAATACCTTAGTTACAATATCCATGGCAAGCTTTTTATCCACAAATTTTATGATGACAAATCTAATTTAAAGTCGATCTCATATTTTGATGGAAATGGAGATAAATATTACGAAGAGTCCTACTCCAACGGTAATGTCAAAAATGCTTATCAACACACCAAAGGTCAATCCAAACCAGTAGAGGTAAAATTTAAAGATGATAATTACTTTTTCAAATCATATCATGGTATTGTAATCACACAAGGTCAATACTCCAAAGGTAAAATGAATGGATTATGGAAATATTATCACTATAATGGCAAATTGTATTTAGAACAAGACTATACAAAAGATGTACTTAATGGAAGTACTAGAGAATATGACTATTCAGGCAAATTGGTCCGTGTAAACAGAAATGAAAATAACGAAGAGCACGGAATTAAAGAGATCTATAATAATGGTAAACTTTTGCAGATCAGTTATCTTATACATGACATTCATACGGGACCGTACATAAGTTTTTACCCAGATGGAAGCAAAAATTATGAGGGGTATGTTATAGATAAAAGTCACTATTACACCGTTAACACTTACTATCGTAGTGGTCGACTTTACAGCCAATTGAAGTATTATGATGACAAATTAATGAGTCAAAAGTTATACAACTTGGATGGAAGCTTGGATTCAGAAGATTATTATAGCAATTTGAATGGAGAAGTAAAGTCAAAAACTGAAAATGGACTTTTGAATATCACTAATAACTTTAAAAACGGAGTGAAACACGGACTTCAGCGTATCACTGATAATAGCGGCAAAGTGTTGGGAGAGTTTAATTATATCAATGGTAATCTACATGGTCCTGCCAAATCATATAATTCATCAGAAACCATATCTTCTGAAGTTCTATATTACAATGGTTTGAAAAATGGAATGGCCAAATATTACGATAAGATGGGCATTCTTAAGTCAGAATTTACTTATACCTTTGATGTAGATAATGGCAAAACAATCAGGTATTACGTTGATGGCAGCAAAATGTATGAATATGAATCTATCTCGGATACCAAACATGGTGATATGATTTATTATAATATGCAAGGTAAAATAATAGCACTTGTGGGTTATAGTTTTGGATATCCTTTATATTATAAAGTTTTGGATAAAAATGAACAGTTAGGAGAAAAAGTAGAAGTAAAACCCAATTCGGATTTCAAAATCGAATCAAAATATACGAATGGCAAAAAAGCAATTGAAATTAATTTCAAATCGGGATATTGGGATGGACCTATGGAGATATATGGTATGGATGGTAAGCTTCAACAAATTTCTAATTTTAAAGACGATAAGTTACACACCGTCAGCAAAGAATATTATCCATCTGGTATCTTATACAAAAGTGAAAATCTTATAGATGGTGATTTTGATGGATTGCAGGAGTATTATGATAAAGATGGACAGTTGATGATGAGTGTAATGTACAAAGATGATGAAGTGCATGGTGATCTAAAATTGTACAAAAATGGTAAACTCCAAAAAACAAAGAAATATGACACCAACATTCTGTACGAAATTATAAATCATTGATAATAATCACAATGCTAAAAATATTTATGTCCTTGAGGTATTTCACTTTTTCATTTTGTTTGACAATATGGTCATGCATTTTAAATGGCCAAAATATTGCAGATATTAAAGCCAAATATCCTGGACAAAATGAGTTAATTCTTAAAGATAAACAAACTTATCGTTTTAGCCTTTCTGACAATAAACCAAAAATCATTTCAGACAATTATTTTGAATCTCTAATATTGTCAGAAGCAGGAATCCAGAATACTTCAGAAAGTTTTTCTTTTTCTGAGTTGGTACCATTGAAGTCATTTGATGCTTACACTATTGTAAATGCCAAGGGAAAAGAGAAGAAGATACCTATCAATCCACCCACTGAAAAATCTGCTGAAAGCAATTCTGTATTTTATAGTGATGTCAAAGAAAAAAAGCTGACGTTCAATAACTTAGAGATAGGTTCTAAAAAAGTATATACTTACCAGTCAGAGTTTTTGGATCCTTACCTTTTGCACAGATTTATGTTTGCAAATAATCTTCCTGTAGATGAAGCTGAATTAGAAGTAATTACAGACAATGACATCAAAATAGGGTATAAGATATTTAATGACCCCAATAATGAGATTAAACTTATCATAACAGAAGGTAGGCGTAAGACGACTTATAACTGGAAAAGAGTAGAGAATAAACCAATAAAATATGAACAAAATCATCCTGGTTACTTACACATAGCCCCACACATAGTTGTTTATATTAAGCAATACAAATCAGGAAAAAACACAACAAATGTTTTAGGTGATACAGAGTTGTTATACAAATATTACAAAATTTTTACAGATTCTATCAATAAGACCGAAGACCCTGAACTCAAGGAAATAGCTTTGAATATTACCAAATCTTTGGCAAGTACTGAAGAAAAGATCAAAGCGATTTTTTATTGGGTAAAGGACAATATAAAATATGTTGCTTTCGAAAATGGTTATGAAGGATTCATTCCACGCGATGCAAAGTTGGTCAATGCCCGAAGATTTGGAGACTGTAAAGATATGTCCAGTATTATTACCACAATGGCAAAATATGCTAAAATCCCTAATGTAAATCTTTGCTGGATAGGTACACGCAGGATTCCATATTCGTATCATGAAATAGCAACACCGGCAGTAGATGATCATATGATCGCAGCTATAGATTTAGAAGGTAAGGTCATATTTTTGGATGCGACAGACAAGGAAGCTGTGTTCGGTCTTCCTACAGGTTTCATTCAAGGAAAAGATGCCATGATACAGCGAGGAGATGGGTTTGAGATCGTAAAAGTACCCGTAGTAACACCATTGGAGAATCTCAGGAAAGAATCTATAAAACTTACTTTGGACAAAACTACGATAAAGGGCGAGGGCAATCTTTCGCTCCATGGTATCAATAGAAGCGACTTTCTCAACAAAATAGGTGACGCTGCCAAAAATAATAGACTGGAAATCATTAAGAGTTTAGTAATCAAGGGAAATAATAAATTTCATTTAAAAGAATACAAAGAGAAAAATGTCGAAGATAGAGATCTCCCTTATATAGTAGATTATCAATTTACATTAGAAAATTATGTAGTCTCTGCGGCCAATGAATACTATCTATCGATGTTTTTTAGCAAGCCTTTCGAGCAAAATACAATCAAAAAGGATAGAGAAGCAAAGTATGAATTTGATTTTCTTTATCAAAAAGAATTTAGTGTTTCACTCGTATTACCGACAGGAATGAAGGTTAAAAAATTGCCCAAAGACATTTCTGTAGACAATGCATTAATGGCTTATAGTATAAAATACAGTATGAAAGACGATGAGTTGAAACTTGATTTTACTATTGAAAATAAAAAATTGTTGCTTGAGCCATCTGATTTTGAACTTTGGAATACCAACATGCAAAATCTAAAATCTATTTATAATGAAAATATTGTTTTAACAGAGTAAAAATTAAAAATGAACTTATCAAAATTTATTTTATTATCACTTTATTTATTTGTCACTGCTAATATCTTTGGTCAATACGAATTTAAAGACTATAAATTTTCAGACGAAAAAATAGAAGTACCTGAAAATTATGCATCTGAAAATGAAATAGTATTGTTGCGAAACATAAAAACCGAATTACTTTCAAAAGATAATGCGGTTTTGCAATTCTACTTACTCCATGAAAAAGTTTTAATCAATAGTGCAAATGCCATAGAGCGCAATAATAAAGTTTATATACCATTCAGAACAGAAGAAAAACTCTTGGTGAATAAGCTGAGAGTAATACAAAACAATGGAAAAGTAATAGAACTTAAAACAAGCGATATCAAGGAAGAAACCAATGAAGAGACTGGTGTAAAATACCAATATTATGCTGTGACAGGATTGGAAAAAGGGGCAATTATTGAAAAACTATTTATCTTGGAAGAAGTACCAGAAATAAAAGGTGCTACCGTAGTATTACAAGATAGTAGGCCCATACTTTCTGCACATTTCGAACTAATCTACCCCAAACATTTACAATTTAAAACCAAATCTTATAATGGCCTAGCTACCATGACAGAGATCAAAGAAGCCTACAAAGATAAAAATAGCCTAAGTGTTTCTGCATTTAATCTTACAGCTATACCTAGTGATGAAAAGTATGCAAATGAAAAAGCGCATACTAAATCATTGCGTTATAAGTTGGAATCAAATCTAAACTCTAATGCTAAAAATCTAAACAATTATAAAGAGTTTGCCACAAACGTATTTGAAAATCTAAATGCAGAACTAGATTCAAAAATGAAAAAGGAGTTGGATATTTTTATTAAAAAAATCCCTACATCTAAAGATCCTTTTACCCAAATAAGACTTATCGAACAGTTTATCAAAACCAATATAGCTTATAATAGATATTATGGCGAAAACTCAAACTTTACGGCAGCACTTAAGAGCAAACAAGCCAATGAAATAGATATGCTCAAACTTTATGCTGCAGTCCTGAAACATTTCAATATCGAGCACCAATTCGTAGTGACTTCCGAGAGATTTAAGATGTTTTTTGACAAAGATTTTGATACCATAGAGCAGTTGACGGACATCATTTTTTATTTTCCTACTTTAAGGCAATATCTCGAGCCATGTGCATTTGAATACAGATTCCCTTTATTTAATTTTAATCTAGGCAATACTTACGGATTGTTTATAAAAGCAAAAGAATTTGGTGGTGTTATGATGGGTTTAGGAGAAATAAAATTTATTGATATTCCCAGTGGAGAAATAACGCATGATTTCACAGATATTACAATAGATCTACGGGAAGATATATATAACCCTGAAATAAATACCACGCATAAACAAGGTGGATATGCAGCAGCAGGCATTCAATACATCAAAGATTTTGTATCTGCTGACCAATATCAGGATATCATAAAAAATATTTCAGAAAACTATACTCAAAAGGCAGAAACCAAGTCTATTAAAATTGAAAATGACGGGTGTGATAATATCGGCTTGTTACCTTTAATTTTGAATGTAACATTTGAAGGCAAGGACCTAGTACAGAAAGCAGGTGATAATTTATTGCTCAATGTTGGAGTATTGATAGGTAAACAAATGGAACTTTATCAAGTCGAAAACAGAGTATTGCCTGTGGAACTATATTACCCACACAGATATACCAGGACTATAAAGATTTTATTACCGCCTGGATATACAATTAAAAATCCCGAAGCTTTTGAAATGAATTTTGAGACCATTATCGATGATAAAAAAGTGGCTCATTGGCATAGTTCTGCTACTATCAATGGCTCAGAACTGATCGTGAATAATACTGAGAATTATGACATTATAGATTACCCATTAAGTGCATTCGAATCTTACAAAAAGGTGGTAAATGCTGCGGCAGATTTTAATAAAATAGTGGTGGTGATATCAAAAATGTAAGGAAGTATTTCTAAATCTTTCTCAAATATAATTGAGGATGCTAAATTATTTTGATGGCAACATGGTGTACATACTTTAAATAAAAAACAAGTAACTTTGTTTTATAAAATTCAATAGTAAAAGATAATATAGACATCCAAGAAACTAAATGATTATTATCATCAATTGATGACGTAACATAAATGTAATAGCCCATATTGATGACGAAAATGCTAGGTTTAGCCGCTATTATAACGAGTACATATAACCCAAAGAAATCCCTAGGCTACGATTTTTAGTATAGTTTAATATTGAATCTTGATGCCCCTTAGTGATATCCTTAGTTTCCTTAGTGGTAAAAACATTAAATAGCCCATTAAAATTCTATTCTGAACAATGCGAAGTAAACCCTGAACAAGCAATCATGTGCAGCTACAGCGGCATCAGCAGTCATGTGCAGCTTCAGCGGCATCCACAATTTATAAATTGCCCCTTAGTGAAATCCTTAGTTTCCTTTACAGCAAAGCTGCACTAAAGAGTGGTAAAAAAAAACATCCCATTATTTTCCACTATAAAGGCTCATTTATCAGAAAACGACGTTATTTTTCCATTATAACCCGCTTTTTGGCGTTTATTTTCCATTATAAATGATTTTGGTATTGTCTTAATCAGCAAATATAGATTTACCCAAGTCCACAAATTAAAAAACAATATCTAACGCTAAGCAGTATTTTTCTTTTTAGCACAAGACGTATCCTAGATGATATTATGAAAAATGTTTTTCTACCCTATCAATCAAACTCCACCACATCATCTATCTGATATGCCTTGCCTATCGGTACGATCTTAAAATCTCGGTGGTAGGTAGCATTCATATCGGGATCAGCGATGACCACTTCTAGGATGATAGCTTCAGAAGTGGTAGTAGGTTTTGGAACACATTTAGTGACTTTAACTTTGCCGTTATCTTGACCAGAGATGAGGAATGCTGTACCTATACCTGCACGAGTGACATCATACGTAGATGACCATTTTTTGGTAAATGCGGCTTCGTCCATACCTCCGTCGTAGCCTACTTGGGTGGCGTCAGTTTTGTATTCGTAGTATTGTGGCGTACAGATGTCTTCCATAGCAAATCCACCTTCATTCAGATGATTTTCGATGACTTCTGTCAGCCAAGCGACAGCATCTTCGGTATCTATTTCCATCTCCATCTCAGTTGTCGGTATTGTATCTGCGGTAATAGTGTCTGATACGACAGCCTGTGCAGGAAGGGTAGTAGATGCATTCCGACAAGCCAATAGACTGAAAAGTAAGTAGGAAAAAGTGACGATGGTTTTCATGGATTGGTAAATATTATTTAATTCTTACTTAAAAAAATGAGGTTTAGAAAAGACAGTTTCAGAAGTCCTTCTTTTTTAAGACCGCGTCAC
>DLGT01000118.1:0-214 GCA_002482845.1 Saprospiraceae bacterium UBA7687 | reverse complement strand
TGAGAAGGATTTAGGATGAGTAAAAATAAAAAAAGTCTTTTCTAAACTTCATTTAACTTTTCACTATACCAAATTTCTACTCTTAGAAAATCAAACAACTAACTTTGTTTTATAAAATTGACTCTACTCGGAAAAGTGCTTAGTTCAAATAAAACGAACAATCTTTATTTTTACTGCTTTGATAATCAGGCGTTATACCCCTTTAGGGGCAGGG